>NZ_JBLXFR010000046.1:0-31448 GCF_048261845.1 Stappia sp.
CATCACGACGCCGAGCACGTCGTCCTCGGCGACATCGTCGCCGACCGAGACGTTCCATTCGGTCAGTTCGGCTTCTGCGATGCCTTCGCCGACATCGGGCAGGTTGATGGTGTAGATGCCCATGGTCTCAGCCCTCCAGAACCTGCGCAAAGGCGCGCTTGATCCGCTCCGGACCGGGGAAATAGGTCCATTCCTGTGCATGCGGATAGGGCGTGTCCCAGCCCGTCACCCGCACGATGGGAGCTTCCAGGTGGTAGAAGCAGGTCTCCTGCACCAGCGCGCTCAGCTCCGCGCCGAAACCGGATGTCTTGGTCGCTTCGTGGATGATGACGCAGCGCCCGGTCTTCTTCACCGAGGCCTCGATCGTCTCGAGGTCCAGCGGGATGAGTGTCCTCAGATCGATGATCTCGGCATCGATGCCTGCCTCTTCCGCCGCCGCTTGCGCGACATAGACCATGGTGCCGTAGGCAAGCACGGTGAGCGCTGCTCCCTCGCGGCGGATCTTCGCCTTGCCGAGCGGGACGGTGTAATAGTCCTCGCTGACGTCGCCGAGGTCGTGCTTCTTCCAGGGAACCACCGGCCGGTCGTGGTGACCGTCGAAGGGGCCGTTGTAGAGCCGCTTCGGTTCCAGGAAGATCACCGGGTCCGGATCCTCGATCGCGGCAAGCAGCAGACCCTTGGCGTCGCGCGGGTTGGACGGCACCACCACCTTGAGGCCCGACACATGGGTGAACAGCGCCTCGGGGCTCTGGCTGTGCGTCTGGCCGCCGAAGATGCCGCCGCCGGTCGGCATGCGGATGACCATCGAGCAGGTGAACTGCCCGGCCGAGCGGTGCCGAAGGCGGGCCGCCTCGCTGACGATCTGGTCATAGGCGGGGTACATGTAGTCGGCGAACTGGATCTCGACGACCGGCTTGAGGCCATAGGCCGCCATGCCGATGCCCGCGCCCACGATGCCGCCCTCGTTGATCGGCGCGTCGAAGCAGCGGTTCGATCCGTATTTCTTCTGCAAACCGGCGGTGCAGCGGAAGACACCGCCGAAATAGCCGACATCCTCGCCGAAAACGACGACCCGCTTGTCCCGGTCCATGGCAAGGTCATGGGCGTTGCGGATCGCCTCGATCATTGTCATGCGTGCCATCTCAGAACCCCGCTTCCTGACGCTGCCGCTGGAGATGCGGCGGCATCTCGGCATAGACGTCGTCGAACATGGAGCGCGGCGAGGGATGCGGACCGGTGATCAGCGTGCCGTTGACCTCGGCCTTCTTCTGGCATGCGCGCACCTCGTCGTTGATCTCGGCCATCGCCTGGGTATGGCGCTCCTCCGACCATTCCCCGATGGTGATCAGATGCGCCTTCAGCCGGGCGATCGGCTCGCCCAAGGGCCAGGCGCTGAATTCGTCCTTGGAGCGGTAGGCGGACGGGTCGTCCGAGGTCGAGTGGCCGCCGGCCCGGTAGGTCACATGCTCGATCAAGGTCGGTCCGAGGCCCGAGCGGGCGCGCTCCGCCGCCCAGCTCGCGACCGCGTGAACGGCCAGATAGTCGTTGCCGTCGACCCGGATCGCGGGAATGCCGAAACCGTGGCCGCGGGCGGCGAAGGTCACCGCACCGCCGCGCGCCATGCCCTGGAAGGTCGAGATCGCCCACTGGTTGTTGACGATGTTGAGGATCACCGGTGCCTTGTACGTGGAGGCGAAGACCATGGCGGCGTGAAAGTCGTTCTCCGAGGTCGACCCGTCGCCGATCCACGCGGCGGCGATCCTGGTGTCGTTGGAGATGGCGGAGGCCATCGCCCAGCCGACCGCCTGGATGAACTGGGTGCCCAGATTGCCGGAGATCGTGAAGAAGCCGTGATCTCGGGCGGAGTACATCACCGGCATCTGCCGTCCGTGCAGCGGGTCGGCGGCGTTGGAATAGATCTGGTTCATCATGTCGGTCATCGGATAACCGCCCGCGATCAGCAGGCCCGCCTGGCGGTAGGTGGGGAAGTTCATGTCCCCGTCCTCCAGTGCCATGCGGAAGGCGCAGGAGACGGCCTCCTCACCCAGATGCTGCATGTAGAAGCTGGTCTTGCCCTGCCGCTGCGCCTTCAGCATGCGCTCGTCGAACTGGCGCAGGGTCAGCATGTGGCGCAGGCCCGTGCGCAGCGCGTCGGCATCAAGCAGGCCTGCCCAGGGGCCCACGGCCTCGCCGGCCTTGTTGAGCACCCTGACGACCGAAAAGGCCATGTCGCGCATGTCCTCGGGCGCCTCGCTGACGTCGGGACGCCGGACGGCACCGGCGCGCGGGATCTCGAAATCGGAGAAATCCGGCGTGTCGCCGGGGCGGCAGCCGGGTTCGGGTACATGCAGGGACAGCGGTCGTGGAGCGGTCATGGAAACTCCCTTGTCGACATCGGTATTCACGGGTCTTGCGGCCCTTGCCGCGAACGGACGGCGGGCGACCTCAGGATCGGTCACGTTCCGCCAGCATGGCACGCGCGACAATGACGCGCATGATCTCGTTGGTTCCCTCGAGGATCTGGTGGACGCGCAGGTCGCGCACGATCTTCTCGATCCCGTAGTCCTCGAGATAGCCGTAGCCGCCAAGCAGCTGCAGCGCGTCATTGGCGACCTTGAACGCGGTGTCGGTGACAAAGCGCTTCGCCATCGCGCAGTATTTGGTCGCGTCCGCCGCGCCCGTGTCCAGTTTCCAGGCGGCCTGGCGCAGGAAGATACGGCCTGCCTGCAACTCCGTTTCCATGTCGGCGAGCCGGAATTGCAGGCCCTGGAACTGGTCGATCGTCTTCCCGAAGGCCTTGCGCTCGCCCATGTAGCGGGTTGCCGCGACAAGCGCTGCCTGCGCACCGCCAAGCGCGCAGGCCGCGATGTTCAGCCGCCCGCCGTCCAGTCCGGCCATGGCGTAGGAAAAGCCCTTGCCTTCCTCGCCGAGGAGGTTTTCCGCCGGCACGGTGCAGTCGTGGAACTGCACCTGGGCCGTCGGCTGCGCCTTCCATCCCATCTTGTGCTCGTTGGCGCCGAAGGACAGCCCCTGGCTGCCGTCTTCCACCACCAGCGTCGAGATGCCTTTCGGCCCGTCCTCGCCGGTGCGGCACATGACGACATAAAGATCGGAGAAGCCGCCGCCGGAGATGAAGGCCTTTGAGCCGTTGAGGACATAGCCCTCGTTGGTCCGGCCGGCCCTGGTGCGCAGCGCGGCGGCATCGGAGCCCGAGCCCGGTTCGGTCAGGCAGTAGGAGGCGATCTTCTCCATGCTCGCCAGCTGCGGCAGGTAGCGCTCGCGCAGGGCCTCGTCGCCGTAGCGGGCGATCATGCCGGCGCACATGTTGTGGATCGACAGGAAGGCGGCAACGGAGGGGCAGGCGGCGGACAGGGCCTCGAAGACAAGCGTCGCGTCAAGCCGGGACAGGCCGGTTCCGCCGAACTCCTCCGGCACGTAGATCGCGCCGAAACCCAGTTCGCCGGCTTGCTTCAGGATGTCGCGCGGAATGGTGCCAGCCTTCTCCCAGGCATAGGCATGCGGCGCGATTGCCTGCTGCCCGAAATCGTGGGCCATGTCGAAGATCAGCGTCTGCTCTTCCGATAGTGCGAAATCCATGATCGGCGCCTCCCCGCCAAGAGGGCCCGGTGCGAACGCCGCCCAGGCCACCAACAACCTATGGTCGAAATATTGCATCGATCATTACCCGGCGCGCTCAAAATTTCATACCGAAATTGCTTCGATTTCGTCGTGATGTGGAATATTCTCCTGTCATTATGAAAAAACAAGGATGATCCTGCTGTGTCCCGACAGATCGACGATACCGACCGCAGAATCCTGAAGGCGCTTGTCGCCAACGGGCGTCTGTCCAATACGGAACTCGCCCGGGAGGTGGGGCTTTCGCCAAGCCCGTGCTGGCAGCGCGTGCGACGGCTGGAGGAGGAGGGGATCATTGCCGGTTACACGGCGGTTCTGGACCACGAACAGCTCGGCGTCGGCGAGACGGTGATGATCGAGGTGTCCCTCGACCGGCACGACGCCGAAGCCCTGGAGGGCTTCGGCAAGGCGATGTCGGAGATCCCGGAGGTGCTCGAGGTCTACCTGATGGCCGGCGACTACGACTATTTCGTCAAGGTGGCGGCAAGCGGAACGAAGGGGGTCGAGGAGTTCCTGCGCGAGCGGCTGTTCCGGGTGTCGGGCCTGCGCCACTCGAAGTCGAGCTTCTCGCTGCGCTGCCTGAAGAAGGTGGTGTCCTGCGTGCCGGCGAAGGGATGACCGGGCGCTCGGGCCGCGCCTGAAACACACGGCGCGAACGCGCTACCCGTCGCGACGCAGGAGCGTGAGCACGAAGAGCGCTCCCACGGACGTCGTGACGATACCGATGGGCAATTCCTGCGGGGCGAGCGCGGTGCGTGAAGCGATGTCGCTGACAAGCAGCAGGCCGGCGCCGATGAGCGCGGCGAGTGGCACGAAACGTCCGTGCAAGGGGCCGGCAAACGCCCGCGCCATGTGAGGCACCATCAAGCCGACAAAGCCGATGACACCGCTGATGGAAACGAACGCGGCGGTGGCGAAGGCGCAGACCAGGAACGTGTTCCGGCGCAGGGCGACGACGTCGACCCCGAGTGTCTGCGCAGTGTCCTCGCCCGCCAGCAAGGCATCGAAGCTGCGGTGGAAGATGACGGCGAAGAGCAGGATCGCGGCAAGACCGGCAGCGGCGACGGGCAGCAGGTCCCAGCGTGCCAGTCCCAGTCCGCCCAGTGTCCAGAACAGGACCGAATGGGCGGCTCTCTGGTCGCCGGCAAAGACCAGATAGTTCGTCAGGGCCATGAACAGGAAGGAGACGGCAAGGCCGGCCAGCACCAGCCGCGCCGGCCCCCGGTCGCCGAGCCGCGAGATCAGCATCAGGACAATGGCGGAAGCGGCCATGCCACCGGCGAATGCGGCGGCGGGAAGCGTCCAGACGCCGAGAAGGTCGCCGGTGACGGTGATCACGAACACCGCACCCGCTGCAGCTCCGGACGACAGCCCGAAGAGGAAGGGATCGGCAAGGTCGTTGCGGGTCGCGGTCTGCAACAGGCATCCGACCGTGCCGAGACCCGCCCCCACCAGCAGTGCCAGCAGGGCGCGGGGGAGGCGCAGGTCGACGACGATCCGGGCAATCGGCCCATCCTCGCCGCGCAGCGCGTCGATCACGGCGGCAAGCGGCAGGGGCGTTGCGCCGATCGCGATCGCGGCCAGCAGCAGGGCGAGGACGCCGAGGAAACCGGCGCACAGCATCAGGGCGAGACGCATGGCTTAGAATGCGTCCGGATGCATGGCGCGGCCGAGCGCTTCGATACCGTCGATATTGGCCGGTCCCGGGGTGATCTGCTCATAACGCAGGGCGAGATAGCGAGCGGATTTCACGGCCTCGACATGCTGCATTACTGGATGCGCCTCAAGGAAGGCGCGCAGCTTGTCGGCACCGCCGCCGCCCTGGTAGTCGAGCAGGATGATGAATTCCGGATCGGATGCGGCAACGGCTTCCCAGGAGGTCGTGCCCCAGCTGGTTTCCATGCCGGCGCTGACATTCTGTCCGCCGGCGGCCTCGATCATTGCCGTCGGCATGGCGAACTTTCCGGCGGTGAACGGCTTGTCCTCTCCGGAATCATACAGGAAGACGCGCGGCCGGTCGGCTGTCGTGAGATGCCGGGAGACCTCCGTCACGCGCGCTTTCCAGCCGGCAACCATTGCCTCGGCCTCGGGTCGCTTGCCGAAGACGGTTCCCAGCCGCAGCATGTCGGCATAAAGCAGGTCCAGCGTCGCCTTGGGCCGTGCCTTGTCGACATGAATGCAGCTTTCCGTGAGGAGCAGCGTCTTGATGCCGTGCGGCGCGAGGATGTCGGGCGTGACGTCACCGCCCGGCTTCATGCCGTAGTACCAGCCGGCGAAGAAGATGTCGGGAGAGACCGCGATCAGGTTTTCGAGGGACGGATATTTGGGGGCTATTTCCGGAATGTCGCCCCGGCGCTCCTCGAACAGGGGGCTGGTCTTGTACCAACCGCTGATCCCGCTGACACCGACCATGTATTCCTGCAGGCCAAGCGCGAAGGCCATCTCGGTCATGTTGATGTCCTGGGTAACCAGGCGCGTGGGGGCTGCGTCGAATGTCAGCGGTTCCCCGCAATTGTCGACTGTCACCGGAAAGGCGAGGGCGGGACTGGCAAGAAGCGAAGCGGCGAGCAGCGTGAAAAGGCGGGTCATCTTGTCCTCATGGAACAGGGAAATGGCGAGCGGTTGGAACGGGCAGCCGGCGGCGGCTCAGGTGCCGGCCGCATTCCGGCGCGGAAGCTCGATCACCGGACCTTCGACCTGCACCGGCGCGACCTGCACCGACGCGACCGGAAAGCGGCCGTCGACCGGGATGTCGAGCACGCTCATGTGCCGGGCCTGGGTCGGATGCGGCAAACGGTGCATGTCGACGCTGAACACATCGCGCACCTGCGCCGAGGTGAGGACGTCCACCGGATGCCCGTAGGCGACCAGGGCACCGGACCGGATGAGCGCGACATGGCTTGCGAAGGCTTCGATCAGCGTCAGGTCGTGCAGGGCGGCAACCACGGTGATGCCGAGCCCCGATACAAGGCTCAGCAATTCGCCGCGTGCCGAGGGGTCGAGATGATTGGTGGGTTCGTCCAGCACCAGGACAGTCGGCTTCTGGCACACGGCCCTCGCGATCTTCGCGCGTTGGCGTTCACCGCCCGAGATGTCGCCCATCCTGCGCTCGCGAAGGGCATCAAGGCCGGCAAGGGCCAATGCCGAACCGGTTGCGTGGAGCGCCGCGCGCGTGCCGATCGTCCGGCGATGCGGCAGATTCCCGAGGGCGACATATTGCCCGACCGTCAGGCGGCTGTCGGTATCATCGTTCTGGCCGACATAGGCGATCGAGCGGGCGCGCTCGGTGATGCCTATGCGCGAATAGGACTGCCCGCCCAGGAGAATGTCTCCTCCGGACGGTGTGCTGATGCCGGCGATCATGCGGATCAGCGTCGATTTTCCAGCTCCGTTGGGGCCGGCGATAACGAGGATCTCGCCGTCATGCACATGCAGGGACAGTTTCTCGACCAGCGTGCCGGCGCGGGGCACGCGATAGGTCACGTCCCGCAGTTCAAGGGCCACGCCGCGTCCTGTGTCATGGCTCATGGCCGCTCCCTCCCGGGCGGCAGCAATGCGGGAATGCGAGAAAGCGTCTTGCCCTTCAGGCCTTCGGGGCGCTGGATGGACGAGCACCAGCCATCATCGAGTTCCGCATATTGCCGGGCGAAGGCGACAAGGGCATCGCTGTCGCGGCCGGGCTCGATGTCGCCGAAGAGATAGGATGCCTTGCCGTCGCCCTGAAACGCGACGGCGCAGGGGCGGTCGCATCCCGCCATGCAGGAGACGACGGACACCTCGAAGCCTTCGAACTCCGGGCCGGAAAGCTCGGTTTCGAGAAGGGTGGCAAGCTTGGTGCCGGGTTGCTCGCGCGTCTCGCGGTTGCGACAGGTGGTGCAGACGACGACGCGGTGACGCCGTTGCCCGTTCGCGTCCCCGTAGAGTGGAATGACTGCCGCCATGTCATGCGCCATGACTGCCTCCCCCTGCCGGAACGGGAGAGCGGACAGCCCGGTCGCGCGAGATGCGACAGGGGGAAAACCGGAATTCAGCAGAACAGTCGATCATGGGACCTCCCGGAACACCCCGTCCGGTTGACGTTGAAAGGGAGATGGCAGGTCTCCTGGCTCGCGGATCGTCGCCGGTTCGCGCCTTCCCGCCCGCTATGCGGACAGTGGCGAGTGCGGATCGGCTAACCGCTTACAGTTGCGGGGGCAGCCACGGTCTCGGTCCCTGATGGGTACGCCTCACCGTGTTCCCTTTTCATGCCTCTGGCGTTTCCGCCGTCGGCAACCATCGGGGGAAACTTCGCAGAAGCGCCGACCTGCCGCAAGCCCCATTGCCGGGTTTCAGGATCCGGACGCGGTCCAGCCGGGGAAGGGATCGGGAAGCTGCGCCCAGGTTTCCGGGACGAAGGCGCCATCGATCACCAGTGCGGCATCGAGTTCGGCGCGGATCTCTGCCTCGTCCATCGCGGCGGTGCCGATGAACACAAGCTCCTGCCGGCGATCTCCCCAGACCGGATCGAGATAGGGTGCCATGGCCGCATGCCAGTCGGGCGCGTCCGGCCAATGCGTCTTGGGAACGGCGGACCACCAGAGCCCCCGCTTTTCGGTCTTCACGAAGGCGCCCGCCTGGGCCAGTTCGCCGACGAAGCGCGGGCGCGTCGCCAACCAGAAAAAGCCCTTGGCCCGGATCACCCCCGGCCAGCCGCGGTCGACGAAGCGCTGGAACGCATCGGGCCGGAAGGGTCGGCGGGCGCGATAGACGAAGGAACGAATGCCGTATTCCTCCGTCTCGGGGATGTGATCCCTGAAGCCGTTGAGTTCCTTGAACCAGAGGGGATGCTCATGCGCCTTTTCGAAGTCGAAGCGGCCGGTTCCCAGAATTTCGGAAAGGGGGACGCGCGCGTGGTCCGCTTCCAGCACGCGGGCATCGGGGTTGAGCGCCTTGACGATCTTGCGCGCGGCGTCGAGCGTTTCCGGTGCGGCGCCGGCGACCTTGTTGAGAACGATCGTGTCGGCAAACTCGATCTGGTCGACCAGAAGGTCGACAAGGGTGCGCTCGTCCTCCTCGCCCAGGGTCTCGCCCCTGTCCCTGAGGAAATCCGTCGAACCGTAGTCGCGCAGGAGATTGGCCGCATCGACCACCGTGACCATCGAATCGAGACGGGCGACATCGGAAAGGCTCTCGCCCGCCTCGTCGCGGAACTCGAAGGTGGAGGCGACGGGAAGGGGCTCGGAAATTCCGGTCGATTCGATCAGCAGGTGGTCGAAACGGCCATCCTCGCAAAGCGCGCGCACTTCCTTAAGGAGATCCTCTCGCAAGGTGCAGCAGATGCAGCCATTGGTCATCTCCACAAGCCGTTCCTGCGTTCGCGAGAGGTTGCCGCCGCCGTCGCGCACGAGGCTCGCGTCAATGTTCACCTCGCTCATGTCGTTGACGATGACCGCGACCCTGAGGCCCTCGCGATTGTTGAGGACGTGGTTGAGAAGCGTCGTCTTGCCGGCGCCGAGGAAGCCGGACAGGACCGTCACGGGGAGGCGTTCTTGCATGGGGAGGCTCCGGAACAGGGGAGGGCAGGGGCGGGCCGGCAACAGGCCGGCCCGCTCGCAGGTTCAGTGGGTGTGATAGTCGAGGCTGAAGGACAGGGTGGCGAAGTGACCGACGCGGTCGGCCTTCTCCGGCTCCGCAGAGGCTTCGTCCGCCGACACGGCGATAACGTTGAGGCCGTTGTTGCGAACCGTGACGCTGGCGCGCCCTTCAGCATCGGTGCGCAGGGCCTTGTTCTCGCTGTCCGTGGTGTATTCCTGGATGACCAGCGTATCGGCCAGCGGCTTGCCGTTGAGCAGCACGGTCACGACAAGCTCGTCGCCGGGCGAAAGTTCGGTGGGATCGCGCTCCGGCACGATTTCCAGCGCCATGCCTTTTGCCTGGCTGGCGAGCGGGGAATGGTCGAGGATCGCGACCGTGTGCTTGAGATAGCGGCCGCCCTGTTTGGCGCCGTCCACTTCCGACTTCGGCTTGTTGACCCATTTCCCGTCGGGCCCTTCGCTCCAATAGCCGTTGTCCATCGTCGCGGTGAGAACGGCGGCGTCCTTCGGCGGCACGACGAGCACATGGTTGCCGCGGTCCTCGGTCGTGGCCGGCGCCGTGGTGCCGTCCTCGAGATGGCCGGTCGCCTGCGTGACCTTGTTCGGATCATAGGCCTCGTCGGAGGCGCCATGGCCGTAGACAATGGCAAGATCGCCGTGGCGCTGGGCGATCCAGATGCCATGGGCCATGGCATCCAGGGCACTGCCCAGAAGAAGGGCGGCGGCCATGGCGGAAAACACGATACCTCGCATGAAACAACTCCGTATGTTATGACATTACATTTCAGGGGAAAGAGAAAGGCGGATGTCTCCGCCTTTCCGGTGGGGAGCGGTCAGGACCGACCGGCCCTGACCCGCGGGAAGGAAGGGGGGGCTAGCTGGCGTCGGCCAGGCAGTCGCGCAGGGAGGTCGCCATGCCGCGGATCAACTCCGCATAGAGATCGGGACCGTCCTTGAGCGAGCTGCCGAGCGGATCGAGAATGCCGGACTTCGCGGCGGTTCCCTCGATCACGACCGAGATCAGCTTCGGCTCGAACTGCGGTTCGGCGAAAACGCAGGCAGCGCCCAGCTCGCCGATCCGCGCACGAATCTCGCTGACGCGCTCGGCGCCCGGCATGACCTCCGGGCTGACGGTGATCGAGCCGGCGGCGGGAATGTCGAAGCGCTTTTCGAAATACTGGTAGGCGTCGTGAAAGACGACGTACCCCTTGCCGCGAACCGGGGCGAGAATGGTGCCGACTTCCTCGATGAGGGCGTCGATCCCGGCGGATGCCGCCGCCGCGTTGTCCGCATAGGCTTTCGCATTGTCCGGATCGGCGGCGCTCAGGGTCTCCTCGATCTCGTGGATCATGGCCTTTGCGTTTTCCGGATCCAGCCAGACATGCGCGTCGAACGCACCGTGCCCGTGCTCGTGGTCATGTCCCGCGTGGTCATGCCCGGCATGCTCCCCCCCGGCATGATCGTCATCGTGATGCTCATGCGCCTCGAAGGCGCCACCCTCGCGGAAGGGGAGTTTCACGAGGCCGTGCGCGTCGATGAGTTCGACGGCCGTCGCCTTGTCGCCGATCGTCTCGATCGGCTTTTCGAGGAAGGCTTCCATCTCGGGGCCGACCCAGAAGACAATGTCGGCATTCTGCAAGCGGCGCGCCTGCGAGGGCTTCAGGCTGTATGTGTGCGGCGAACCGGCGCCTTCCACGATCAGCGCCGGCTCACCGACACCCTTCATCACCGCCGCGACCAGCGAATGAACCGGCTTGACCGAGGCGACGACGTCCGGCGCGGCCTGGCTGGCGGCGACGGAGGCGCCCAGGACAGTGGCGGACAGGAGCAGGGTGCGGAGCGGGGTCATGGCAATCCTCGTTTCGGGCAGGGCAGGTTCGTGGACGTTGACATGTTATAAGATCACAAGATTGCGTTACGCTATAACGTGTGCCATATAGGTCCGCAAGAGCCTTTCGTGCTTTTTGTCCTCGTGATGTGGATCGCCGGTCTTGCCCGCCGGGAGCGGCGGCAGGACACTGGTCCATCCGATTCCAAACTTGGCCTGGCATGTCGAAATCAAATCTGAACATGACGCCTGAAGCGCTGGTGAGCCTGGCGGGTGCCGGCGTGTTTCGCGACGGTCGCTGGCTTGTGCGCGGGGTCGACCTTGCCGTGCATCCGGGCGAGATCGTCACGCTGATCGGGCCGAACGGATCCGGCAAGTCGACCACGGCGAAAACCGCGCTTGGCATCCTCTCGCCAGACGAGGGGCGGGCCGAACGCCGCGCCGGCCTCAGGGTTGGCTACGTGCCCCAGAAGCTCAGCATCGACTGGACGCTGCCCCTGACCGTTGAGCGCTTTCTCGCCCTTACCGGCAAGGTCGGGCGAACGGCGACCACGTCTGCGTTGGAGGCGACGGGCATCCCGCATCTGGCCGGGGCGGAAATGCGCAACCTGTCAGGCGGCGAGTTCCAGCGTGCCCTGCTGGCGCGTGCCATCTGCCGCAAGCCGGACTTGCTGGTTCTCGACGAACCGGTGCAGGGCGTGGACTTTTCCGGCGAGATCGCCCTTTACGACCTGATCGGCCGGATTCGCGACGATCTGGGTTGCGGGGTGCTGCTGATCTCGCATGACCTGCATGTGGTGATGGCGGCGACGGATCACGTGGTCTGCCTCAACGGCCATGTCTGCTGCCAGGGCGCGCCGACGGCCGTCGCCTCGAGCCCCGCCTATCGCCAGCTTTTCGGCGCCCGTGCCGATGCGACGCTGGCGGTCTACGAACACCATCACGACCATACCCATCTGGAGGATGGCCGCGTGCTTCACGCAGACGGCACCATCACCGAACATTGCCACCCCGATGATGGTCATCATCATGACCACGGCCAGGATGGCCAGGGCAAGGCCGGGAGCGCGCCTGTCCCGGCCGGCGGGAACGAGGCGGCACGGCACAAGGTCGGGGAGGCCGGGCATGCTCGATGACTTCTTCGTTCGCGCGCTTGTCGCGGGCATCGGCGTTGCGCTGGTCGCTGGCCCTCTCGGCTGTTTCATCGTCTGGCGCCGCCTTGCCTATTTCGGCGATACGCTGTCGCATGCGGCGCTTCTGGGCGTGGCGCTCGCCTTCCTGTTCGAGGTGAACATCACCCTGGCGGTGTTTGCCGTGTCGGTGCTCGTCTCGCTGGCCCTCCTGCTGCTGCAGCGCCGGGCCTCGCTGTCCTCCGACGCGCTTCTCGGCTTGCTGGCGCATTCATCGCTGGCACTCGGGTTGATGGCGCTGGCGTTCATGAGCTGGGTACGGATCGATCTGATGGGCTTTCTCTTTGGCGACATTCTCGCGGTGTCGACCCTGGACATTCTCGCCATCTACGCCGGTGGCGTGTTCGTCCTTGTCGTGCTGGCAGCGATCTGGACGCCGCTCTTCGCCGCCACCATCAACCGCGAACTGGCGGAGGCGGAGGGACTGCGTCCCGACCGGGCAAATCTGGTCTTCATGATCCTGCTGGCGACAGTCATCGCGATTTCGATGAAGATCGTCGGTGTGCTGCTGATCACCGCGATGCTGATCATTCCGGCCGCCACGGCGCGCCGGCTGTCGACCGGCCCCGAACAGATGGCGGTGCTTGCGGCCCTGGTCGGTGTTGTCGCCGTGATAGGCGGTCTTTTCGGGTCGCTTGAATGGGATACGCCGTCGGGCCCCTCGATCGTGGTTGCGGCGCTGGCCCTGTTTCTCCTGAGCCTCAGTCCGCTGGCCGGGATGATTGCGGGAATGAGGCGCGGCGGAGCGGCCGCGAAAACGGAAGGCGAGAGACCATGAACGTGAGCCATCAGATGCCTGCGGGCCTGACGCGCAACCAGAGCCTCGTCCTGTCGGCCCTGTCACGGGCCAACGCGCCGCTCAGCGCCTACACGATCCTCGACCAGCTGCGCGAGGAGGGCTTTCGGGCGCCTCCCCAGGTCTACCGCGCGCTCGACAAGCTAGTGGAAATGGGGGCCGTGCACAGGCTGGAAAGCCTCAACGCCTTCGTTGCCTGTCGCCATCCCGATTGCGACGGGCACGAGACCGTCGCCTTCGCCATCTGCGACACGTGCGGGATGGTCGCCGAACTGAGCGATGACGAGCTTGCCCATCATCTCAAGGATCTGGCCAGGAAAACGGGATTTGTCCTGAGGAAATCGACGGTGGAACTGCGTGGTACTTGTGCGAGTTGCCAAGCGGCCTGAGAGCAGGCCGCACCCTCATCCGGTGGATTGAGGACCGATCTAGGCCTGCGGCAACAGGAAGGGCACATTGCCCGGCGGAAGCGCCGAGACTTTCAGCGGATGGTCGAAGGCCTCGGAGATGAGGCTGTCGGTGATCACCTCGCGCGGGGTGCCGCGTGCCAGCAGGCGCCCGGATTTCATCACCAGCACCTGGTCGGCATAGAGCGCCGTCAAATTGAGATCGTGCAGGACGGCCACGACGCCGCCGCCCTGACGGGCGTAGCCGGCGGCCACGTCCATGATCAGCAACTGGTGCTTGATGTCGAGACTGGAGATCGGCTCGTCCAGGAACAGCCAGCGCGGGATACCGTCCGGGCAGGGCTCCCAGACCTGGCAGAGCACGCGAGCCAGCTGCACCCGCTGCTGCTCGCCGCCGGAAAGCGACTGGTAGGCACGTGGCGCGAAGCCCGAGAGGTCGACCCGTTCGAGCGCTTCGGAAACGCGCCTTTGGGCGTTGTCGGCCATCGAGATCCCGCGCCTGATGCCGAGGCGCACGACCTCTGCGACCGTGAGCGGGAAGGCGAGGCTGGTGTGCTGGGCAAGCACCGCGCGCAAGGGCGCCAGCGCCTCCGGCGAAACGCCCTCCACGCGGGTTCCGTTGAGGGTGACCGAACCCGAATAGCGCAGTTCGCCGGTGATTGCCTTGAGCAGCGTGCTCTTGCCCGAGCCGTTCGGCCCGACGATGACGCTGAGGCTGCCGGCCTGCGCCTCGAAGGAGACGCCATGGACAATCGGCGTGCCCGAGATCGAAACGGCGAGGTTGCCGATTTCCAGGGTGTCTGACGACAGGGCGTTCATGCCTGGACCAGTCCTTTCCGCCGCAGCAGGATCCAGAGGAAGAAGGGCGCGCCGGCAAGCGCGGTGAGAATGCCGATCGGCAGTTCGGCCGGCGCCACGATGATACGGCTGACCGTGTCCGCCAGGATCAGCATGCTGGCGCCCAGAAGTGCGCAGGCCGGCAGCAGGTAGCGATGGTCCGGACCGATCGTCAGGCGCAAAAGATGCGGCACCACGATGCCGACGAAGCCGATGCCGCCGCTGACCGCGACCGATGCGCCGGTCGCGGCGGCAACCGCGACGATGGCGATCGACTTCAGCCGCTGCACCCGGATGCCGAGATGGCCGGCCGCCGCCTCGCCCAGAAACAGGGCGTTGAGGCCGTTGGCGAGAAACGGCACGCCAAGGAGAACCACGGCGATGATCGGGCCGGCCGTCAGCACCTTCTCCCAGGTGGCGCCGGCCAGCGACCCCAGTCCCCAGAATGTGAGATCCCGCAACTGCTGGTCGTCGGCGACATAGACCAGAAGGCCGGTGATGGCGCCGGCGAGCGCGCCGAGCGCGATGCCGGCAAGCAGCATCGTTGCGACCGAGGTCATGCCGTCGCGCGTGCCGATCCTGTAGAGCGCGAATGTCGTGGCGAGCCCGCCGAGAAAGGCTGCCAGCGGCAGTGCGTAGATGCCCGCCAGTTGCACGACCGGGGCAAGGAAGGTGCCGCCGAGCACGATCATCGCGGCGGCTCCGAGCCCTGCGCCGGCCGAAACGCCGACAATGCCGGGATCGGCGAGCGGATTGCGGAAAAGTCCCTGCATCACCGCCCCGGACACCGCAAGCGATGCGCCGACCAGCGCCCCCAGCACCACGCGCGGCAGACGCACCTCCATCATGACGATCCGGTCGCGCAATGCCGAAGGGTCGGCGTCGGTGCCGTCCGCAAAGCCCTGGAAGACGGCAGTGAGACTGATGCTGAGCGCGCCGCTGGAGAGCGAGACCGCCATCGTGCACAGGAGGGCGAATGCCAGCACGGCGATCGTCAGCCGTGCGAGCGGCTCCCTGTCGCCCTGCCTTGCCTGTTCCAGGACCTGCAGGGGCAGCAGGCGGGCGGGCACGGAAATTTCCCGCAAGCTCATGCCGGCATTCCTTCCTTAGAGGCCGTGTTCGGCAAGGGCCGCCGAAAGGTCCCGCACGGCGGCGCCGGTGCGAGGACCGAAGCCGAGCAGATAGAGGCCGTCCATGCGGATCAACCGCTTGTTGACGCCGGCCGGTGTCTGCGCGATCGCCGGGTGGGACAGCACGTCGTCGACGGGGGCTGCATGGCCCTCGCCGCGGCTGATCATCAGGATCGCATCCGGCGCGGCCGATATGACGGCCTCGTCGTTGAGCTGCTTGTAGCCGGCGAAATCGGGGAAGGCGTTCTGCGCGCCCGCCATGGAGAGAATGCCGTCGGCGGCCGTGCCGGAGCCCGACGCGAGGATGCGCCCGCCATTCATCGACAGGATGAAGAGAATGCGCGCATCGCGTCCGCGCGCGGACGCCTCCGCCATGGCGGTGTCGAGGTCGGTCTTGACCTTCTCGGCGAGTTCCCCGGCCTTGGCCTCGACGCCAAGCGACTTGCCGATAATGTCGATCTTGTCGAGGATCCCCTTGTCGTCATAGCGCTCCGGGACGGTGACATAGGGAACGCCGGCCGCCTTGAGCACGGTCAGGGTTTCCGGCGGGCCGCTTCCCTCCAGCGTCAGGATCGCGTCCGGCTTGACCGACAGCACGCCCTCGGGCGCCAGTGCGCGCATGTAGCCGACATCGGGAAGCTTTGTCGCCGCCTCGGGATAGCCGCTGGTGGTGTCGCGCGCGACAAGCCGGCCTTCTTCTCCCAGTGCGTAGACGATTTCGGTGACGGAGCCCCCGATCGCGACGATCCGCTGCGCGTCGGCAAGGCTCTCGCCCTCGGCGAGACCCGGTCCGGCAAGGGCCGCCGCCAGGGCAAACCCGGCACCGCCGAGGAAACGGGCGACGCTGCGCGGCAAAGTGGGTGTGTTCATGACTGCCATGTCCTCGTTCACTCCGCGGCGACGGCTTCGGGGCGCGGCAGGTCCTGGACCAGCTCGCGCCAGTCGGAGCGCTCGACATTGCCTTCCTTGCGCAGCCCGAAGAACTGGATGATCAGGGTCCCGTTCGCATCGAAGGCCTCGACGGACGTGACATGACCGTCCTTGGTCGGCTTGCGCACGGCCCAGGCCTCGGCGATGTGATCGGTGCGCAGGTGCAGATGGAAGCCGGGGTCCATGACATTGATCCACGGGCCCATGCTGGCGATCCTGGCGACCGGGCCGGAATGGATCTGGATGCAGCCACGACTGCCGACGAAGCACATGATCGGCAATTCAGTCTCGGCCGCGCGCTGCAGCAGGTCGGTGACGGCGGAGGGGTCGAGCACCCACGCGTTGTGCTCTCCGGCAAGCGTCAGGGCGTTCAACCGGTGCAGGTCGAGGTCGCGCAGCATGCCGTGAAACTGGTGCGGGTCCGTCAGGTTCTCCCAACGCTCGCGCAATGCGTCCTGCTTCTCGGTGTCCGGCTGCGGCCGCGAGGCGGGTTTGGCGGGAACCACGTCCTGCAACAGGCCGGGCGCCTGGTCCTCGGCGAGGAGGCCCCTCACCAGTGCTTCCCAGGCGTCCAGATCGGTCTTGTCGCGCGTATGGATCTTGTGCACCGCATCGCCATGCGCATCGAAGAACTGCAGGCTGTGGCGGACGGTCCCGTCTTCCTGCGGCTTGGCGACGGCGAATCCGTGGACCCAAAGGGCAGGGAACATGCGGGTGTCGATATCGGCGCCCAGCATCATCGCGGCGTGCTTGCCGGGGATGAACTTGTCGTAGACGCCGGCCTTTTCGTGCACGGCACTCTCGTTGCGGGTGAGCGCGAGAACTTCGCCGACGGCTTCCAGCCCCTTGAAGATCTCATCGAAGCGGATGTCGATCCGCCGCACCGTGTCGCCACAGAATGCAGCGACGAATTCCGCCTCGCTCAGTTCGAGCATGGCGGCGAGATCGCGCTCGCGCATTTTGGGGTTGGTCTCGCGCATCCGCCGGATGTGGGCGAAATCGGTTGTTTCACGCGTCATGGGTCACCTCTGGAAATGGAGCGCAGAGTGGTCAAGCTGGCGCTGCCAGGCCACTTGCAGTTGCGCCAGTTCGCGCCCGCGCTTGCATCCCGTCGTCCAACCTGTTGCGCGAAAAGGGGGTTCCCTCTCGGTGTCGCGTGGCGGCGGGAGTGTGCTGGCTAAGGTGCCGAACGATTGCTGGACGATCGGAAGCCCGATCTCATACTTGACTCAATTACTCATGTTTTGTATCGACATCAATACCTGAGTATGAGACTCAACTTCTATCAACAATCGAGAAGCAAGCAAGCGCGTGCCAGCGAGCGGTCGAGGAATGCGTGGAGTTTGGACATGGGGCTGGCAGGCTCGAACTGGAATGAAGCATCGGCGCGTCGCATCGCGCATCTGATGGGCGGCGTGGCGCTTTGCACGCTGGCCGGTCTTGCGCACGCGAACGCACAGGACGGCGGCGACGGGGCGTCCGCATCCTGGCCGACAGCACTGCAGCGCATCGTCGTTGGTGCCGGTCAGGAGAAGATCGCCATCGACACGCCGCAGGCGGTCACCGTCCTCAATCAGGAGGATATCGACGCCGAGCAGGCGATGACCGTTGGCGATCTCTTCCGCCAGGTTCCGGGCGTGAGCGTCATCGGCAGCGACCGCATCGGCGGTCAGTCCTTCAACATCCGCGGTATCGGCGATCTCGGCTCCTCCGACGAATCGAAGATCATCGTGTCGGTCGACGGCGCGGTGAAGTTCTACGAGCAGTACCGTATGGGCTCGTTCTTCTCCGATCCGGAGCTGTACAAGCGGGTCGAGATCCTGCGCGGACCGGCATCCTCCACCCTTTACGGTTCGGGCGCGATCGGCGGCGTCATCAACTTCACCACCAAGGATGCATCGGACTTCCTCAAGCCCGGCGAGACCGGCGCTGTTCGCCTGAAGACGATGTACGATTCCAACAAGGACGGTGCGCTGGCCTCGATCGTTGCGGCCTATCGCTTCTCCGAGCAGACCGAGATGCTTCTGAACGGCAGCTTCCGCCGCTCGGACGAGTATGAGAACGGTCTCGGCCAACCGATTCCCGGCTCGGAATTCTCGTCCTTCTCGGGCCTTGCCAAGGTCACGCACCGCTTTGGCGACAACAACGAGCAGCAGATCCGCCTGTCCTACCAGCGCTGGCAGAGCGACGAGGACGACACGGAGTACTCGCAGACCGGCACGCTCGGGTTTGGCACGATCGACCGCGAGATCACCGACCAGACCGTCGTCTTCGCCTACGAGAACCCGGCAAGCGACAATCCCTGGCTCGACCTGAAGCTGAACCTGTCCTTCTCGGACACGCAGGTGAACCAGAGCAATGCGGTCTCACCGTTTCCGCATCCGCTCTTCTTCGATGGCGAGTACGCCTACCGCACATGGGCGGCGAAGCTCGAGAACACGATCGAGCATCAAGGCGATCGCTTCGAGAACTATTTCACCTTCGGCGGCCAGCTCAGCTATCAGGAGCGCATTGCCACCACGATGGTCGGCCCGGTTTCGTTCCATCCGGAAGGCACCGACACGAAATACGGCGTCTTCTTCCAGAACGAGTTCATCTGGGACGGGCGGCTGACGATCATCCCCGGTGCGCGCATCGATTTCGTCAATCTGGAGCCGTCCTCGGCCGTCCTAGGCGCAGCGAGCCGGCAGGAAACGGCGTTCTCGCCGAAGCTTGCCGTGATGTACAAGGTCAACGACACGTTCTCCCTGTTCGGCTCCGTCGCCCATACCGAGCGCGTGCCGACCCTCGATGAACTGTTCTCGACCAATCCGCCCGACGTCACCTATCCCGGCGGACGTGTCATCAGCCCGGGCCTCAACAAGGAAACCTCCAACGCGGCCGAGATCGGCTTCACCGTCTCCGGCTATGACGTCTTCACCGGCAATGACAACCTGCAGGTCAAGACGACCGGCTTCTACAACGACCTGAAGAACCTGATCGCGCCGAACCCGGCGACCGGACTGGGAACGCCGGTTCCCTACTATGTGAACATCAACCGGGCGAAGATCTTCGGCGTCGAGGTCGAGGCGGCCTACGATTCGGAGTTCGTGGTCGCCAACCTGGCGTTCAGCCACATCCATGGCGAGGACAAGTCGACCGGCGCGACGCTGAACACGATCCCGGCCGACACGCTGGCCGTGACGCTTGGCGGGCGGCTGCCCGACTACGACGTCTCGTTCGGCTGGCGTGGCCTTTTCGCCGGATCCATCGCGACAGGCGCGACCGCCCGCCCGGGCCGGGGCTTTGGCGGCTACGCGGTGCATGACCTGTTCGCCGACTGGAAGCCGGACGAGGGAACCTTCGCGGGCTTCGAGGTTCGTGGCTCCGTGGAAAATCTCTTCGACAAGCAGTATCGCGCGAACCTTTCCGGCGACGACGGCAAGGGGCGCACGTTCAAGCTGACCCTGGCAAAGACCCTCGGCTGGTAAGCAAGGCAAGGAGTGCATGATGGGACGCGGGATTGAACTGGTGGCGGCGGCGGCATTGACTGCCGTCGCCCTTTGGGCAGGGCAGGCGAGGGCGGAAGACCAGCCCTCGCAACAGGCCGGTACCGCTCCCGCCCTTTATATCGAACTGAACCGCGTCGCCTCTGGCGACGCGGACGGGTGCCGGCTGACCTTCGTCGTGCGCAACGCCACCGGAGCGGATCTTCCCGAACCGCGTTTCGAGTTCGTGCTGTTCGACAAGGACGGCCTTGTCGACCGGCTGACGACGTTCGATTTCGGGGCGCTTGTGACCGACAAGACCTCGGTGCGCCAGTTCGACCTCCCGGGTGCGTCCTGCGACAGGCTCGGCCGCATTCTGGTGAACGGGCCGGCCCGCTGCGGCGACGGTTCCGCGCCGCATTGCAAGGCGGAACTCTCGCTTGCAAGCCGCACCGACATTCCCCTGAACCGATAGGAAACCGTCATGTCCATTGCTGACATCCTCAGCTCCGTCACGGATTTCCTTGAGCTTGGCGGCCCGGTTGTCGCCGTTCTGGCGGGACTTTCCGTGATCGCGCTGACGGTCGTGATTCTCAAGCTCGTGCAGTTCTGGCTGCAGCGCGTGGGCCGGCCGGGCCGCGCGGAGGCCGCCGTGCGCCTGTGGGCCCATGGTCGGCGGCGCGAGGCCTGGCAGGCCCTCGGCGACATCCGCAGCGCGTCCGAGGAAGCCGTCGCCATCGCCATGCAGTCGGCCGAGGCCGGCAATGCCGACAAGGCCCTGGTCGAGGAGGACATTGCCCGGGCGGCGACCCGCCGCCTGCATCGCTTCAACAGCGGCATGAAGGGGCTCGACGCGATCGCGCAGATTGCGCCGCTGCTCGGCCTGTTCGGCACCGTGCTCGGCATGATCGAGGCCTTCCGCGAACTGCAGTCGGCCGGCAATGCCGTCGACCCCTCGCTGCTTGCCGGCGGCATCTGGGTGGCGCTGCTGACGACGGCCGTCGGCCTCGCGGTCGCCATGCCCGTTTCGCTCGTCGTCACCTATCTGGAAGGGCAGATCGAGAGCGAGAAGGTCGCCATCGAGACACTCGCCTCGGTCGTGCTGCTGGAGCAGGCGCGCGGCGGCCGGGCCGGCGTCGCGGAGGCCGAGGTCACGGAGGCGGGGGGCTACGAACGGGTCGCCAATGCGCATTGAGTTCGCCCCTCCGCGCAGGCGCCGCCTGTCGCTGACGTCGCTGATCGACGTGATCTTCCTGTTGCTGCTGTTCTTCATGCTGTCGTCGACCTTCACGCGTTTCGCGCAGGTCGAGCTGGCGGCACCGGGCGGCGGCGGGAGCGCGGGTGTCTCGCGCCCGGACATCTTCGCGACGGTCGATGAGGGCGGGCTGACCGTCAACGGCACGCCTGTCGACCCGCAGGCACCGGGAACGGTCGTCTCCGGGCTTGTCGAGGCCGGGGCCAAGACGGCGTTGCTCGTGCCGCGCGAGAGCGCGCGCGCCCAGGATCTGGTGAGCGCCCTGGAGTTGCTGCGGGGCGGCGGTGCCGCGCTGCAGGTGATCGTTGCGAGGCCCAGATGATCAAGGTCCGCCAGAACCCGCCGAAGCGACAGGCGGAAAGCACCATCTCCCTGATCAACATCGTCTTCCTGATGCTGATCTTCTTCCTGATCGCGGGCCAGCTGTCGCCGCCGGCCGATCCCGACGTGACGCTGGTCGAGACGACGGACGCACCGCCGCTGGCACCGCCCGATGCGCTCTTCGCCGACAGCAGTGGCGGCCTCACCTATCGCGGCCGCCCGACCGATATTGCCGCCTATCTCGCCCAGAGGGGCGCGAGCGTCACGCCCCGCGAGGCACCTGCCGAAGGGGAGGGTGAGCCGGCCGACGGGCCGTCCGTGATGCTTGCCGTCGACCGCGATCTCGCGGCGGCGCGCGTCCTTGCAATTGCCGACGAGCTGTACCGGTCCGGAGCGGGCAAGGTGTCGCTCGTAACCAGGGGAGCTGAGTGATGAAGTTGAGACCGCATCATGTCCTGGTGGCCCTGGCGATCTCGACGGCGGTCCATGCCTCGACGGTTGCCGCCATCATGTACGAGAGCGACGGCGTGCAGATGGAAGGCGGCGGCGCGATCCTTTCGGCGGAACTCGGCAATGCCTTCGCCGACGCACTGCAGGCAGGCGCTGATGGCGAGCACAACGAGGTCACCAGCGAGACCTCCGAGACGGTGACGCCGATTGAGGCCCCGGAAGGGGAAAAACCGGTCGAGCACGCCACGGCGCTGAAGGAAACGGTCAGCGAGGAAGCGAGCGCGCCGGATGTTCCGCAAAGCAAGGCCGTGCCGCCGGAAGAGGTTGTCGAGGCGATCAAGCCGCCGGCCGAGGCAACGCCGACCGAGGCCGTGACGGCGGAAGCCCTGTCGCAGGTTAGCGAGACGGCGCCGTCCGGGGAAACCGTTCAGGCCCGGCCGATGGAAATGGCGGCGCTGGCCCCGGCGACGGCCGCGACCGTCATTGCCACCGCGGTCGAGCAGCCGACCGAGACACCGGAGGAGGCGGCGCCCGTTCAGGCGAGCGTGTCGCCGCTCGAGGCCCGGTCGGTTCCCTCGACCGAACAGCTTGAGGCGGTGGTCGCAACGCCGATGCCGCAGGCGCGGCCGAAGGACCTGAAGATTTCCGAGGTTCGCCGCGAGGCGCCGGCGAAGAAGGCCAAGACCGTCAAGCGGCAGAAGGAAAAGGCGGCGAGCGTCCGGGCGAAGAAGACCGCCAGAGGCGCCGGCGGCCGGTCGAACGCCACCGTCAAGGCGGGCGGATCGCAAAATGTCGGCAAGTCGAAGGAGTTCGGCAATGCCGATGCCTCGAAATATACCGGCAAGGTCTATCGCAGGATCGACCGGGCGAAAAAGCGCGGCCGCGTCGGCGGTCGCCAGCGCGGCGAGGCTCTGGTGACGTTTGTCGTCAGCAGCAGCGGCGGGCTTGCCGGTGTCCGGCTGGCGCGCAGCTCCGGCAGCGAGGTGATCGACCGCGAGGCGGTGAAGACGGTGCAGCGGGCGCAGCCCTTTCCGCCGATCCCGCCGGAGGCCCGGCGCAAGAACTGGGCCTTCACGGTGCCGATCGTTTTCTGAAGGGGCGTTTGTTCGAAAAGGCCGGATTCAGACAAAACGCGACAGTTTTTTGCAAAAAATTGATTCAGAATTGCACCGGATTGATCGATTTCTTTTCCGGGCGGGAGACCGCCCGGAGACATCCCGCCGGCCACGGCGAACGTGCCTGTCCCCGCTCCGGCGGGATCCCTGTCCCCGTCGAGCCTGCCCGGAAATCCCCGCACCGTGCGGCAGGGGTATGATGCCGGTCCTCGATCGTCAGGCTCGGGCCGGATCTCTGGCAAGGTTGCGACTGGCGTCACGCAGCGTGGTTGCGATTTCGCGGCGGTCATCGCGGTTGCGCAGGGTGCGGTTGGCATCGGTCGCGATCAGGCGCAGATGGGTCTTGAGCGTGTGCGCATGTTCGCTGCGCGTCACCAGCGCCATGCGTCCGACGGCCTCGATGAGGCGAAGCGTCACCATCACGTTGCCGCTGGCGACGCGGCGCAGCGGATGCAGGGCGGTGCCGACAATCTCCCCGACCTCGATCAGTTCGAGCCAGACGCGGGGCTTCTCGTCGCCGTCGCAGACAAGCGAGGAGGGCGCGCCGCGCTGCAGGATCATCGCCAGCGAAGCGGACAGCTGGTCGATGGCGCTGATCGCCGTATAGGGGTCATTGATGCCCGGAGAGAGGGCCCTTAGCGCGATCTCGACGCTCAGATGGACGTTGAAAAGAATGTCGCCATCGGCGGCCCGCGCGTCGGCCAGCAGGATCGCGGCATGCAGCACGCCCTCGTCGATGCGCCGCGCTTCGTCCCGCTCGCCCTCGTCGTGAACATAGGCAATCGGCGTGTTGGCCAGGATGAAGTGTCCGGGACGGGCGACGACGCGCACGAACCCGTCCTTTTCCGTGGCCTCGTGCAGGATGGGCGGGGCCTCGACCGCCGTGACGTAGCCCGAGCGGCGGGCGATGACGGCACGGCCCTCGTCATCGGGGACCGCGTCGCTGTCGTCGGCTTTCTCGGCCGGTTCCTCCTCCAGCAACCGTTCGATAGCCGAGCGCAGCGAACGCTGGGTCCGGCCGATTTCATTGTCGACCATTACCCGCTGCGCCGTGTCATGCACGAAATAGACGACCTGAAAGAAACTCAACGTTGCCAGCGCGATGGCAATGGCCACGGCCAGTCGCGGAACCTCGTCGTCGCTCACGGCATAGAGCAGCAGCAGCGAATAGAGAAAAGTTGCCCCGAGAAGACCAATGGTCGATTGATTGACACGATTGCCGGTGAAGGTTTCCAGCAAGCGGGGACCGATATTGCCGGCGGCCAGCGTGAAGACGACCAGTGTCAGGGAGTAGACAAGGCTGATCACCGTCATCATCGCGCCGGCAATCGTGCCCAGCACCGCGCGGGCGCCGCCGGCGGTGATGTCCAGGAAGGGAACCGCCTCGAAGAGCGGCTCCAAGACCCCCGAGCGGTCGATCCAGGTGGTGACGATCGCAAGCAGAACGCCGGTGCTCGCGATCATTGCCGGAACGAACAGGAAGCCGCGGACGAGGCGGCGGAGACGGAGGAGCAGGATTGTCTCGAACACGAACGTCCCCGTTGCCGGCGGATGAGGGCAGGCCCGCGTGAGAGGTTGCCCGCGAGATCACAGCATATCCGTATTTGACCCTGAGGGGCGAGGTCTGTTTTCGAAGGTGCGGATCTTGCGACATGGCAGCGCCCGCAGGCTGCGGGGTTCCATGATGGTCCCGGAAGTCCGGGCCTGGGTTCTTTTTCTGGTGGTTGCCGTGGCGGCGATCGGCGGCGTGTTTTCCCGGGCGCTCGCGGACGCGGTGCCCCTGCCACAGCCGCGCCCGGCAGCGGTTTCGACCGGAGGAGGCGAGGACACCGGCGCCAACCGGGTGGCAGAACGGTTTGCCAACGGGTCGCCGGATGCCGACCCCGCACCGCTGCCCGTGCCGAGGCCGCCGCAACCGGCCGGGGCGGGCATGGCAGGCACGCCTGTCCTGCCGTCTCCACCGATGCAGAATGCGCCTGCCTCCGGCACGCAGGCCGGCGGTTGCCTTGTCGCGCTTGGCGCGGCCGGAGCCGATTTCGAGGTGGTGCCACCGATCGAGACCGACACCGCCTGCGGCATCGAGGACGCGGTGATCGTGCGGCGTATCGGCGACACCAACCTGCTGCCGCCCGCGACGCTCTCATGCGATACGGCGCTGCGGCTGACCCGCTTCACGCGCAGCGTGATCCTGCCGGAAACCCGGCGTTTGGCCAGTGCCGGCTTGCGGGATATCCTGATCGCCGCGTCCTACGATTGTCGCGGGCGGAACCGCGTGCCCGGCGCGCGATTGAGCGAACATTCCTTCGGCCGTGCCGTCGATATTCGCGGACTGCATCTGTCGGACGGCAGTGAGTTTGCGGTTACGCCGCGCGCGGCCGCCGACCTCAGCACCCATGCGCGCCTTCAGCGGAGCCTGAGGCAGGCTGCCTGCGGCCCTTTCACCACGGTGCTGGGTCCGGGCTCGGACGCCCATCACGACGACCACTTTCATTTCGACAGCAAGCCGCGCCGAAACCCCTATTGCCGGTAGGTGCGAGCAGGGAGCGGCGCATCAGGCCGGCGTGCAGCGGTAGATCGGGCCCTGCTGGTAGCAGAGCCGCCCTTCAAGCGTAGTCATCTCGAAGGCGAAACCGTTCCGGCGCAGCATCTCCTCCAGTTGAACGGGTCCGCGCCCTAGCGATGGTTCAGGATGATGTGCGATCTCGAGGACGCGATCATGTCGCTGGACATGACCCGGTCATTGAGGCCGGCGAGGGCCTCGGGCGAGGCGACAATGCACCGGGCAACCGCGTCGACTTCGCCGGAAAGCGAGAACACCTCGCAAACCCCTTCGAGCGATGCCAGCCATTGCAGTGCCGGCTCGCAGGGGCGCGCCGCGACCTCCACGAACAGGAGGGCCTGCATGAGGCCGCCGGCCTCTTCCGAGATTTCCGCCCTGTAACCCCGGATGACCCCCTCTGCCTCCAGCCGGGTCACACGATCCTGGACCGCGGTGCGGGACAGGTTGATCTGGCGCCCCAGCGCGGCAAAGCTCATGCGGGCGTTGCGCCCAAGCGCGGCCAGTATTCTCTTGTCCGTCCTGTCCAGAGCCAATTTTCCCTCGATATGCATGCCGCTTACGTCGGTTCGCAAGCTGTCCGGATGGCAGTTTCCGGGGGAATATACAAGTTCCCGAGACAGGAGGTCAGCATGCGAAAAATCACCGCCACGGAATTCACCGGCACCAGGGCCTGGGAGGCGCTCGACATCGAGAACATCGAGGGGGCAAGCGTGCGCCTGCACTGGACCGACGCACCCTACAAGTGGCACGTCAATGACGGCCCCGAGGTCTTTGTCGTTCTGGATGGCGCGGTCGACATGCACACCCGCAGGAACGGCAGGGAAGAGGTCTGGCGATTGTCGGCCGGAGACATCTTCCACGCCGGAAATGGCGACGCGCATGTCGCGCATCCCGACGGCCCGGCCCGGGTCCTGGTGATCGAGAAGGCCGGAAGTGTCTGACCGGCGCCCAATCGCTGCCGGCGAGGGCATGCGGGGAGCTCTTGCCGTCTTTTTGCCGTTCGAGCGGTTCAGACGTTGCCCGGTTCCGGTTTGCGGCGGAAGCTGCTAGAACGCGCCGTCGCCGCAGACGGCATCGTCGTCGCGAACCAGCCGAACCATGTTCGACGAACATGTATCCGGCCACCGAACCGGACCATGCGTGCCCGGTTCCAGATTCCCGAATGCAAAGCCGATGAACGCCTATCACGACCACAGGATTGCCGTCGCACCGATGATGGAATGGACCGACCGGAACTGCCGGGCGTTCCACCGCGTGCTGTCGCGCCATGCCTTGCTCTATACCGAGATGGTTGCCTCGGCAGCGGTGATCCACGGCGATCGGGACAGGCTGATCGGCTTCGACGCGATGGAACATCCCGTCGCCTGCCAGCTGGGCGGTTCGGATCCGGCCGAGATGGCGGAGGCGGCGCGCATCGTCGAGGCCTATGGCTATGACGAGGTCAACATCAATGTCGGCTGCCCCTCGGACCGGGTGCAGTCGGGGCGCTTCGGCGCCTGCCTGATGAAAGAGCCCGAACTCGTGGCCGAATGCGTGCGCGCGATGAAGGCGGCGGTCGCCATCCCCGTGACGGTCAAGTGCCGGATCGGCGTCGACGAGCAGGACCCCGAGCCGGCGCTCGATGCCATGGCCGATGCCGTCGCCGATGCCGGTGCCGACGCCTTGTGGGTGCATGCCCGCAAGGCCTGGCTGCAGGGGCTGTCGCCGAAGGAGAACAGGGACATCCCGCCGCTCGACCATGACCGGGTCTATCGGCTCAAGGCGCGCCTGCCGGGGCTCTATGTCGGCATCAACGGCGGCATCGTGGATCTCGACGCGGCGGAAAAACACCTTGAACATGTCGACGGGGTCATGCTCGGGCGCGCCGCCTATCACGACCCCTGGATCCTGGCACGGGTCGACAGCCGGTTTCACGGGGCGGACGATCCGGCCGGCGACCGGCCGGCGGCGGTTGCCGCCTTTCGCGCCATCGCGCAGGAACGGATCGCCGCGGGCATGCGGGCGAACCAGTTGCTCCGCCATGTCCTGGGCCTGTTTCACGGCGTTCCCGGTGCGCGCGCCTGGCGCCGCCGCCTGACGGTGGATGCGGTCAAACCGGGCGCGGGGATCGAAGTTCTCGACGAGGCGCTGCAGGAGATACTGGACACCGCACTGGACAAATCGTCCGCACTGGGTCAGTTAGAAATGACAGGGGCTGTCGCAAGCTAGAGCCCGATCCCACCCGTTCCCGCGACGGCTCGCTCCAACGCCATCTCACGACCTTGCTGGGGGCTTTTCATGGATTTGTCGTCGATCAACGGCGAGGTCATCGGCCTCGTGGTCGCTCTCATCGCGTCCGGCGCGGTGGCCGGCCTGCTTGCCGGTGTGTTCGGTATCGGTGGCGGCGCCGTTCTCGTGCCGGTGCTGTACCAGTTCCTGACATGGCTGGGTGTGGATGAATCCGTGCGCATGCATGTCTCGGTTGCCACCTCGCTCGGCATCATCGTGCCGACCTCCATCCGCTCCTTCATGGCGCACAAGGCGCGCGGCGCGGCCGATCTGGAACTGCTCAAGAGCTGGCTGATCCCGGTGCCCGCGGGCGTCCTCGTCGCGAGCCTCGTTGCCGCTTATGTGTCGGGCGATGGCCTGAAGGGCATTTTCGCCGGCATTGCCGTCGTTGTCGGCCTGCGCATGCTGTTCAACCGGGAGAGCTGGAAACTGGGGTCCGATATTCCGGGCAACCCGATACGGGCGGCCTGCGGCATGCTGATCGGCTTCTTTTCCACCCTGATGGGCATTGGCGGCGGCGTCATGAACAACACCTTCATGACCCTTTACGGCAGGCCCATCCACCAGGCGGTGGCGACCTCGTCGGGCACCGGCGTGCTGATTTCCATTCCCGGCGTCATCGGCATGGTCTGGGCGGGCTGGGGGGCGGCCGATCTTCCGGCATTCTCTCTCGGCTATGTCAATCTTCTCGGCGTCGCGCTGATCATCCCGATCACCACGTTTGCCGCGCCCTTCGGCGTGAAGATCGCCCACGCGCTGCCGCGCCGCCAGCTCGAGGTGTTCTTCGGCCTGTTTCTGCTGAGCGTTGCCGCGCGCTTCGCCTGGAGCCTGTGGGGCTGACGCCGCCGGCTTCCGGAACCGGTCGTCAGGGCTCCAGGATCAGCCTGTCGCCCTCGACGCGCCAGCTGCTCAGCCGGTCGAGTGCCGACAGGCCGAGGAGGCTTGTCTCAAGGGCCCCCTCGCGCGCCACGAAGGCGCGCAGGTCCGTGAGGCGAAGGGTGTCGATCTGCAGGCTTTCAAGACGGATCGCCGCGACTTCGCTGATGCCGTTCGCCGTGGAAACCGGCACCGTGTAGGAGAGGGCAGCCGTGTCGATGCCGGCCGCGCGCGCATCGCTTGCCGTCAAGGTCACCGCCGAGGCGCCGGTGTCGAAAAGGAACCCGACCGCCGCGCCGTTCACCGAAGCGTTGATCCGGTAATGCCGCGACCGGTCCCTGATCACCGTGATCGTCCCCGAACGGGCGTCGGTCATGGCGGTTCCGGGAAAGAGCGTACCGATCACGCGTTGCCCGACGGCCTGAAGCTCGCTCCGGTAAGTGTATCCCGTCACCAGAAGCAGGCCGAGAACGGCCCAGATCACGAGCGATTTGAGCAGGGCCGGCACCTGGCGCGGAGCGGCGAGCATCGAGCCGCCGATCACGACGAGCAGCGCCAGCAACGCGACGATGCGGGCGCCCCTGTCGGAGAAAACCGGCCCGTCGGTGGGCATTTCGGCGCCGGCGAAAAAGGCGATCACGGCGCCTGTCATGATCACCAGCAGGATGGCGATCACCAGGGTGCCGGCGAAGCTGCCGCGAAACATCAGCCGGCCTCCTCAACAAGGCGGGCGCGATTCCGCAACTCATCGATGATCGCACGACGCTGTCCGTTCGCGAAGCCGGCCCATCCGGCGATCTCGTCGAGCGTGCGCAGGCAACCAACACACAGGCCGCTTTTCGTATCGATCCGGCAAGTGCGGATACAAGGGCTTTCGATGTCGCTCATTCCGCAATCCAGTGTCAGTGCCAGTGGGTTTCAGGTCCGTTGACCACGATGTGGTGCGGTGTCACTGGCGCGACAAGGCCGTGATGGGGGCGGTCAGGATGCGCAAGGGGAAAGTGATGGCCGCCTTGGCCGTGTTGCCGACCGTTTCGACGGTCGCGTCCGTGGTGCGCACCTGGTCGCGCAAGTCGAGCGATTGCAGCGCCTGGCGCAGTTCCGGGGCAGCCTGGGCCAGTTGCGCGAACTTGCCGTGGTTGGCGGCGTCGGCGCCCTTGACCTCCGTCAGGTCGACGACCACGGCGCCGAGTTCGGCGAGGTCCTCCTCGTCGTCGTAAGCGCCGAGCCGCTGCTTGCCGCCGGCAAGCAGGCTTGAAGCCTGTAGCGCCCGGTCGTCGCGCGACACGAGGATGACATAGGGGCGTTCCGGCTTTCCCGCGCGGCGCAGCTGCGACTTGAAGACGTCGACATCGAGGTCCGGCGCGGCCATGGCCATGAGCCCCATCTTGCCGCGGGGGAGTGGCTTGCCGGAAATCCGGATCTGCCTTGCGGTTTCCGTCAAGACCCAGTTGCCCATCGAGTGGGCCAGCACATTGACCTTTTCCGCATTCGATGCGGCAACCGCGCGCAACGTCTGCTCGAGCCCGTCACGGGCGATCGTGGCGCTGTTGTTGTCGTAGAGATAGCCGGTGATCTCGCCGCTCGACGCCCATGTGAACAGCACGGCGACCTGCGGCAGGCCGGAATCGTGCTTCAGCTGGACCATCCGGTAGAGCGCCTCGGGAAAGCGCGTGTTGTAGCCATGCACGAAGACGAAGACCTCGCGCTGGCCCTTCGGCCGTTTCGCCAGTTCCCGGTTCAATGCGGCGCGAAAGCCGGTGTCGTCGAGATAGCTGGCGGCGCGAAGCGTGAAGTCCGTTTCGGGATTGCCCGGCGGGGCGTTCGGCCATTCGATCTGTCCCGGCTCATGGCCGGGGGGAACCGAAACGGTTGCAACCGCGTGATCCAGTTCATCGGCCCGCTCGCCGCTGAACAGGCTGCCGGGCCGCGTGTCGCGGGCGCGCGTGGTGGCGACAAGGATGGTGTGTTCCGTCGCCTCGGGTGCAGCATCCCGCGAAACCGTCAGGCTGCCGGGGCCGGGCCGGCCTGCACAGGCCACCAGCAGCATCGTCAATACAAGAACCGTCGCCAGACGCGTCGTGGCGGTGCGTCCGGACGCGGGATGGGGTGAGCTTGTCTGCAAGTGTCGGAACTCCGGATGGCCGGCCGAAGGGACGGTCGCTCCCGACTTCATATCACGCGAGGGCAGGCGATGACATGACGCTCATGCTGCCACGCAAAAACCGAGCAGGACCGAAAGAACCGCGACCTGCTGCGCGGTTCCCAGAACGTCGCCGGTATGTCCGCCGATCTTCGCCAATGCGAGGCGGCGCAGGCCAATGCCGGACAGGACCGCAAGCACGGCCGCCGCTGCGACTGCGGCCAGCGGGACGACAGCGAGGGCTGCGAGAAGGCCGCCGGCGCCAAGCAGTGCCGCGATCCCGGCACCACGGGGCGACGGTGTGCCGCAAAGGCTGGCGAGCCCGCCGGGGCGCGCCGGGGGGAGGGTGCTCCACACACTCGCCATCGAGGCCCGCGATCCGGCTTCGGCAAGGACCAGAAGCAGGCCTGCGAGCGCCGGCGAATAGCGCGCGACCAGCGCGGCAACGAGTGACACTTTCAAAAGGCATGTCAGGATCAGGGCCAGCGTGCCGAACGCGCCGATACGGCTGTCCTTCATGATCTCGAGGCGGCGTTCCGGCGTGCCGGCCCCGAAGAACCCGTCCGCGACATCGGCAAGCCCGTCCTCGTGCAGACCGCCCGTGACGGCGATGCCGATGCCGACCGCCAGGCTGGCGGCAACCATGCCGGGAAGCGCGGTCGCGCC
>NZ_JBLXFR010000047.1:0-31373 GCF_048261845.1 Stappia sp.
CGGCGGTTTCATGGCCCGGGCGCGGGCCGGGGCGCGGCCCGCCCCCGCGCGCGGCGAGGTGCCCGTCGGCGCCGTTCTGGTGCGCGACGGGGCGGTGATCGCGGCCGCCGGCAACCGGACGCTGGAGCTTGCCGATCCGACGGCCCATGCGGAGGTGCTGGCGATCCGCATGGCCTGCGCGGCGGCGGGCAGCCAGCGGCTGCCGGACTGCGACCTCTACGTGACGCTGGAGCCCTGTCCGATGTGCGCGGCCGCCATTTCCTTCTCCCGCATCCGCCGGCTCTACTTCGGCGCCTCCGACGAGAAGGGCGGCGCGGTGGAAAACGGTGTCCGCTTCTATACCCAGCCCACCTGCCACCATGCGCCGGAGGTGTACTCGGGCCTTGCGGCACGCGATGCGGCGGAGCTTCTGAAGGCGTTCTTTCGCAACCGCCGGGCGTAAGTGCGGACAATTTCACCTTGATGTTTCCCCGGGGACTGAGCCGTGCCGGGCCGATTGCTAGGTTTCCTGTCGTTGCCGGAGATTTTCGCTCCGCCGAGTGTCGTTTCAGGACAGGAAATCTGGAGATCAGGATGTCGTACAGTTTCCGTTTTTCATCGATGGGCGCCATTGCGGGCGCCCTGACCCTTGCCATGCCCGCCCATGGTGCGGATGACCGGTTCCTGTGCTGGGAGCCCAACGCCGCGCTGATGGCGGCGGACACCGAGTACTGGACGCCGGAACGCCGTGCGGCCGCGGTCGAGGAGGTGTTCGGTCTCCTCAATCCGTCCGACCACGCGGCCGTCGACGCCCCGATGGTCGCCCCCAGCCGGGCCGACGTGGCCGTCGCGCCTTTCTCCTATGGCGGCAAGCTGTTCTACACCCGCGGCGGTCAGGACTTTCAGGCCAGCGCCCAGTTCGTCGCCATGGACAACACGGTGCTGGCCGCCGCGCACAGCATGTTCAAGGGCGGCAACCAGGCGACCAACATCACCTTCTACCGTGCCTATGACGGGGGTGACGGCACCCGGTTCGAGATCGACAACGCCGCCGTCCTGGCCGCCTGGCCGGATGTCGCCGACGATCCGCCCTCGCCCCAGCGCAGTGCCTTCGACTATGCGGTGCTCAAGACCCGGACCGACAGTGCGGTCGGAAAATTCGCGCTCGGCAAGGATGCCGCGTTCACGGACGTGACGCTGATCGGTTATCCGGCAGCCCTCGACAATGGCGCGCGCATGTACAAGCAGCCCTCGCAGCGCATCGCGACGATCGGGGACGCTTTCCAGGCGGCGCCGAACGGTCTCACCCAGGGCGCCAGCGGAGGGGCCTGGTTCACGGGTGACGCGGCGCCGTTCACGGCGGTGAGCTCGATCTCCTCGGGCGGCGGCGGCAATGTCTACGGTCCTGTCTTCAAGGATCTGACGGAAGACCTGTTCGCCTATGTCGCCGGCGGCTGCCAGTAGGACAGGCAGGCCCTGTCACGGCCGCTTTCAGCGCAGCGGTCGCGACAGGGCGTTCAGTGCGTCCGGGTCGAGAATGGTGATGTGGCACCCCTGCACCCGGATGAATTCCGCACAATGCCAGCGCCGCATCTGCAGATTGATCTTCGGGCGGCTGGCATTGATCATCTGGCCGATGACGCTCTGGGAGATCGGCCGGTCGATGAGGATGCCGTCGCCGACATCGCGGCCGTCCCGGTCGGACAGTCTCATGAGGAGCCGGGCGAGCCGCGTTTCGAGCGTGTGAAGCGACATGGTTTCGGCAAAGGCCATGATCTCCCGCACCTGGCCGCAGACCCGCACGAGAAGCTTTCTGGAAAACTCCGGGTCGTCCAGAAGGTGGTGGAACAGCGTCCGGCGGATGCGCAGGACACGTGTCCGAGCCAGCGCGACGGCCTCGCACAGCGTCGGTTCCCCGGTGATAAGCTCGACCTCGCCGATCATGTCGCCGGGTCCAAGCTCGCGTATGATGATCTCTTTCCCGTCCTCGGACGAGAGCCGCACGGCGACCGCACCCGACATCAGCAATACGGCCGTCTCGAGCCGCTCTCCCTGCTGAAAGACCGCCTGGCCGGCCTCGAATGCCGTCTCCTGAAGGGCACCGGTCTCGCGCTCCAGCATGCCTGCCTCGAAATGGCAGAAAAGGGAGAGCGACCGAAGAGCGGCCGTTCGTTGAGTTCGTGACTGGTTTCGCGACATGAGCCCCGCCGACCTCCCGAAAAAGCAATCATTGTCGAGTGATAACCGAAGTTTCAATTTTTAATTGTATCTCGGGGAACAGCTCTCCTAATGAGTGTGGTCTAGCCTGAAACCCGTCTCCCGCCGACATGGAAGCGGGGGCGGAACCGGCGGCAAACGGACCGTTCCGGCGCCCGCAACCGGCATGTCCTGTCGGCGGCGAAAGGGCGTGCCGTCACGTTTTCTGGTTGAAACGGCATTGGAGAGAAAAATGACTTTTCGAATGGGAGCCATTGCGGCGAACCGGGATCTCGAAGCTCCGCAACCCTACAGCCTGACGGTTCTCAACGAGAACAGTCGCCTGCAGCAGTTCGCCATGTTCCAGACGATTCCCAACATTGTCGGTCCATCGACCGATCCGCTGTCTCTGGCCTGGATGCTCGGCACGGCGGCGCCCGGCAGCCCGAGCAATCCGAGCCAGTCGCGTTTCGACTGGCAGATCGAATACTCGGCGAACACCGGTTATGTGCAGGACATCGGCACCACCACGGATCCGCGCCGTTTCACGACGGCAAGCAATATCGGCGTCGCCGTGGATACCGACAACATGCTCAACGTCACCTATCTGGGCTCGTTTCCGAACGGCGCGCCGGCCTTTCCCACCGATCCGACCTCCGGCAAGAAGGGCGAGATCCAGGTCCAGGCCGACGGACTGATTCCGACCCATGTCCAGACGCAGTCGCAGAACATGACGGTCAATGTCGGAATTGGCATGAACAACAAGCCGACCGTCGTCGTCGAGCTGCTGCCGAACCTGCTCTACCAGTTCACGCCGAAGCCGACCTACTACATCATCTCCGGCTCCTTCGTCGAAGGTCAGGTGATCGACACGGCGACGTCGACCGCCGCCTACAAGGTGACGTTCGACGGGGTGACGACGCGCACGCTCAGGTTCACCGAGGAAAACCAGTTCGTCTCGGCCTGAGACCGACACCGGCACGCTTCCCGCGCGGCATCGTGTCCGCGCGGGAAGGACCTTGCCGGCGCGGCCACGCGCTGGCTGCCGGGGGTGTGACAGCGGTTGCGGGAAGGGGTGTGTACATGCCGTTCAGGCGAGGCCGGGTTCCTGAGGAGGAAGAGGCCGTTTCTCCTTTCAACGTCGAAATCTGGAATGAAACCCCGAATGACCAGACCTTCGTGATGCTGGCCGATCCAGGGACGGCGAGCGTCGTGCCGACCGGACCGGCGGCCTTGCCGCTGGCCTGGCTGGTCGGGGTCATCCCGGGCAAGGTGGGCAGTGTCGTTTCCACCGGCTACTTCTACTGGTCCGAGGATTTCGCCTATGCGCTCGGCGAGATCAGCGCACTCGGCGGCGGCGGGTTCCTGGAGACGGTCGCGGCTCCGCTCGATGCCGGCGGCGACGACAGCGTGGCGGCGGGCTTCACCGGAAGCGCCGGCCATGGTGCGCCGAAGCTCGTCTCCATCACGAAGGCGGGGACGGCCGGTTTCACGATGAAAAGCGATGCAAGCGTGCCGACGGCGGCAGCGCAGGCCGCGGCACTTGTCTATTATGCCGGCTGCTGGGCAATCGGCGAGGTCGATGCCTCGGGACGCTATGCGGCGACACAGGCCCGGCAGTATCTGCCCAATCTGGTCGAAACACTGGCGCCGGCCGCGGCCTATTCCGTCATCGCGGGACCCGCGCAGACCTTTGCCGGGGACGTTCTCTCACCGGCGGTGGTGCAGGGCGCCTACGATGTCGACTTCGCGGGCGTTTCCGTGATCCGCCTGACCTACACGGCGAGCAACACCTTCCAGCCGCGCTGACCCTTGCCCGCCAGACGCGGCTTTGTCCTCGATCCTGCCGGCCGGACGGCGCTATATCGGACCCTTGCCCGTCACCAGGTGGCGCCGGAGGGAGAGACGATGATCGCCGTTATTTTCGAGGTCTGGCCGAAGGACGGCCACAAGGAGCCCTATCTCGACATTGCCGCCAGCCTGAAGCCGCTGCTCGCCGAGCAGGACGGCTTCATCTCGGTCGAGCGTTTCGAGAGCCTGAGCGAACCGGGCAAGCTGCTCTCGGTGTCCTTCTGGCGCGACGAGGAGGCGCTGGCGAACTGGCGGCACGAGGCCGAGCACCGCATCGCCCAGGCGGCCGGGCGCGGCAAGCATTTCGCCAATTATCGTCTGCGGGTCGCCGGTGTCATCCGCGACTATGGCATGGATGAGCGCGACGAGGCGCCACGCGACAGCGTCGCCCTGCACGGCTGAAACGGCTGCTGTTCCCGCGCCGTCACCTCTCGGGCAGCACCAGCACGGTCTGTCCGGCCGGCAGTGTCGCCCGGCTGACCACATGGAGCGGGGTCTGAGAGGTCTCGACCCGGAAGCCCTCGCTCGCCATGCGGGCGACGAAGCTTTCGCGCGATCCGTAGGTATAGGCATGCATCGGGATCACGATGCGCGGCGACACCGCCTTGATGACCTCGACGAGGCTGTCGAGGCGCAGGGTCGAGGCATTGTCGACGGGGGCGAAGACGATGTCGATCGTGCCGAGGCGGGCAAGGTCGTCCTGGGTCAGGCGGTGATGCAGATGGCCGAGATGGGCGATGCACAGGTCCGCGACCTCGAAGACGAAGATCGAATTGCCGAGCCTGCGCGTTTCCCCGTCCCAGCCCCGGATGTTGGTCTGCAGGTTGCGGATGCGCACGTCTCCGACGGTGAGGTCGTGATCCATCGGCCCGCCATCGGGGTTCCAGCCGAACAGCACATGCTCGATACCGGGGTCGGGAGCGAGGGTGAAATGGGTGGAATGGGCGCCGTTCATGGTGACGACGCGCGGCAGCCGCTCCGGCTGGTGGATGTTGTTGTAATCGGTGGCGATACGCACGCCCATCGGGGTCTCGATCTCGAAGGTCGCATGGCCGACATAGGTAATACCGACCTGGTCGCGCTCGAGGACGGCCAGATGGACGGGCTCTTCCTCGGTGATCCAGCCGCCACCGGCCAGCAACTGGCAGGACGCAAGGGCGCTCCCGGCGGAGGCGATCGCCAGGCCTAGCGGGACGGCAAGCGACAGGAGGAAGGCGCGCAGGCACGGCAGGGCCGAGCGTTCGGACCGGCGATGCCGGCATGCCACGTCCTTGCGGGCGTCATGCGCATCGGCTGGAGAGAAATCACGGGCAGACGCAGGCGATGAGGGCGGCAAGGCCATGGCAGGGCTCCTTCGGGTCGCTCCGCTCCGGAAGGATAGCGCCGGCCGCAGGCGCTTCAAGAACCTTCTGGCGCCTGCATCCCTCAGGAGGCGGCCCCGGACCGTCGCTCGAAGGCCTCGATCGCCGCCGCGATGCGCTGCTTCGTCGTTTCGCGCATCGGCTCGGCGGCGGCGAGGATGCGGTCTGTCTTCATGAAGTCGAGAACCCGGAAACCGGCGATGTCCGGCTTGACCAGGATGTCCGGTTGCCGGCTCTTGAGCTTTTCCTGGGTGATCGACTGCATCAGGATCTGGGTGGCGCCGAACACGGCATCCGTGGCGCCGGGCACCATTCGCCCCTTGCGCGGGATCGGCGAACCGACGACGTCGGAGGCGACAACGATGTCGATATCGTCCGGCAGCGCGTCGAAGGGCAGGGGATTGACCAGCCCGCCGTCGACCAGGATCCGTTCCTCGAGGGTCACCGGCTTGAACAGGGCGGGGATCGCCATCGAGGCGGCGACGGCGGCGTGCAGCGGACCGGAGGAAAGCTGCACTTCGCGGCAGCGGAAGAAATCCGTGGCGATCACCGACAACGGGACCTGCAGTTCCTCGAACGTGGCGGGAATATGCGGCCCGACGAACTGCTCCAGCACCTTGCCGGCGTCGAACTGCATGATGCGGGGACTGCCGAAGACGTCGCCGAGCTTGCGCGGCCTGAGCTTCCACAAACGGGCAAGCACCGCGTTGCGGTCGCGGAAGATCGCCTCCGAAACCTCACGCAGGGACTCCCCGTCGAGGCCCCCGGCAAAACCCGCGCCGAAGATCGCGCCGATCGACGTTCCGGTGATGGCGTCGGGAACGATGCCGAGATCGCCGAAGGCCTCGATCACCGGAACATGCGCCATGCCGCGTGCACCGCCGCCGCCCAGTGCCAGCCCGATCCGGGGTCTGCTCATGTGCTCTCCGCCTGCAATGTCGTTCAGCGTCGCCATGTCGGCGACGCAACGCACGACAGGAACCGCAGGATTGGGGGCGCAATATGGCGGTGGCCGATCCCTTCGGACCCACGCCACGGCCTTGCGGGATCAGTCATCGCCAACGGCCTGCGCGGTGTCGCCGAGCGAGACCTGGCCGGGTGCGAGCACCTCGGCATAGAAACCGCCATGCCCCCGCATGGCGTTGTAGCCGCCGAAACCGATGGCGGTTTCCATGCGGCTGCAGGGTGCGCAGGGACCGGTGATGCGCAGGCGCGCTGCTCCGAGCCGGAAATCGCGGTGGCGCAGTGCGGCGAGATTGATGCCGGACACGACGACGTTGCGCCGCAGCAGCGCGGGATCGAGGCCGGCCTGTCCGGCGAAGCCGGCGATCAGCGGCAGATGCTCCGCCTGGATCAGGGTCACCGCACGCTTGCCGCCGCTTGCATGGTGGTCGCCGGCAATGCCGCCTTCGCCGATCTCGGCGCTGTCGACCACATGCACCGGCGCAAGGCGGGCCGGACGGATGCCGATCCACTCGACCCTGCCGGTGCCGGCGTGGCGGGCCAGCAATTGCTTGAGCTCCATGCGTCGTCGTCCTCTCCCCGGGGTGTCGCGCGCGTCTGTCGCCCAAGATGGTGCGGCGGGACGAAAGTCGCTAGTCTCAAAGGACAATCGATTCCGCCGTCCGCATGACCCCGGACGAGGCAACAAGAGACACCATGGCCAGCGAAGCCGCGCCTCCCTTTTTCGTCGAATCCCTCCTGTTCCTGTCGGCGACGGTGGTCGCCGTGCCGTTCGCCAAGCGTGTCGGGCTCGGCTCGGTCGTCGGCTATCTCGGGGCAGGGCTTGCCATTGGCCCCTACGGGTTCGATTTCATTCGCTCGGCCGAGCAGGTCCGGGGCGTCGCGGAACTGGGGGTGGTCCTGCTTCTCTTCGTCATCGGGCTGGAACTGGAACCCGCGCGCCTGTGGAAGATGAAGGGTGATATTTTCGGGCTCGGCACCTCGCAGGTGCTGGCCTGCGGCGCGGCTCTCGTGGGACTGCTGCTGCTTGCCGGGCAACCGGGCGAACTGGCGGTGATCGCCGGCCTCGGACTGGCGCTGTCCTCGACGGCCTTCGCCCTGCAGATCCTCCAGGAACGCGGCCAGTTGACGACCTCCTACGGCCAGCGCGCCTTCGGCATCCTGCTCCTGCAGGACATGGCGATCGTGCCGCTGCTCGCGCTGATCCCGATCCTGTCGCCGCGCGAGGCGGATGGTGGCGGCGCCGACGTGCTCCTCCAGGTGGCGATCACCATCGCCGCGGTCGGCGGCGTGATCGTGGCCGGGCGCTACCTGCTGACGCCGCTGTTCACGCTGCTGTCCCGTGCGCGCGCACGGGAGGTGATGCTGGCGGCGGCCCTGCTGGTGGCGCTGGGCAGCGGCGGCATCATGCATGCGGCCGGCCTGTCGATGGCGCTTGGCGCCTTTCTCGCAGGCGTGATGCTGGCCGAATCGAGTTTCCGGCACACGCTGGAGGCCGATATCGAGCCGTTCCGCTCGCTGCTGATGGGCCTGTTCTTCATCTCCGTCGGAATGTTGCTCGACCTCGGCCTTGTCATGGAGAACTGGGAGGTCGTGGCGCTCGGCGTCATCGCGGTGATGGGCGTCAAGGGCGTGCTGATCTGGGGCCTGTCGCGGATATTCGGATCGAGCAATGCGGATGCGCTGAAGATCGCCTTCACGCTCCCCCAGGGCGGCGAGTTCGCCTTCGTGCTGTTCACCGCCGCGGCGGTGGCCGGCATCCTGAGCCGTGAAATGCTCACCCTGCTGATCGCCGTCGTGGTGCTGACCATGCTGTTCACACCGGTCGGATGCGCCTTTCACGACATGCTGGTACGCCGCCTGCAGCGCCGGGGCGTCGTAACCGACGCGGTCGAGACCTTCGAGGAAGCGCGACCGGCGGTGCTTGTCATCGGCTTTGGCCGTTTCGGCATGATGGCGGCGCAGATGCTCACCTCGGAGGAGGTCGAGATCATCGCGCTCGACAACCGCGCCGAACGCGTCGCCTATGCCCGCAAGCTTGGCTACAAGGTCTATGTGGGCGACGCGACACGGCCGGACGTGCTGAAGGCGGCCGGCGCCGACAAGGCCGTGCTCGTCGCGTTGTGCATCGAGAACGACAAGGTCATGGGCCAGGCGATCGATCTGATCCGGGAGAGTTTCCCGGATGCGAAACTGTTCTGCAGGGCCACCGACAGGATGCATGCGCTGGAGCTGACCCGGCGAGGGGTCGACTACCACATCCGCGAGACGTTCGAATCCAGCATCTCCTTTGCCCGCGCAGCGCTGGGCGAACTCGGCATCTCCCCCGACCGCATCGCGGAAATCGAGGAGGATGTGCGCCGCCGGGACAACGAGCGGATGGAGATCCAGATGCGCGAGGGGATGATGGCGGGCACGGACACGCTGCATCGGGTAACGCCGCGCCGGTCGCCGGACGGCGAAGACACGGCCGGGGAGCGGGACGAGTGAGCCGGAGCCCGGCTGCGGGCGGCGGCGGCGTCGCAGGGGGTGGTCAAGGTGATGACGGCCCTGTATTGAGGACCGAAAGGCGCCGTCGAACGGCAGCCAGAGGCAGCAGACGCATGAACCGATACGAAACACCGCGCGTGCCGGGCGAGGCGCGCATCCGCTATCTGGACGCGGACTTCCAGATCCTGTCGCCGGGCACTTTCGTGCGCTGCGCGGTGACCGGCCAGTCCATACCGCTGGATGAGCTGAAATACTGGAGCGTCGCGCGCCAGGAAGCCTATGTCGACGCCACGAGCGCGCTTGCCCGCTACAGGGAAAACGGCGACACCGCCTGAGATCAGGCCCTGAACGCTGCGATCCGGTCGAGAAGCAGCGCGACGAGGCCGGCCGGCTCGGCGATACGCATCTCCACCTCCAGTACAAGGCTGTTCGTCGCCAGTTCGTTCAGCGCGCTTCCCTGTGCGCCGCCGAGGCGGACGTGGTCCTTGGACGTGGTCACAAGCCTCAAACCGCCCGCCTGTGCCGTGTCCAGAAGCTGCTGCGCCTCGGCCTCGCGGAAAGCATGGTGGTCGCCGAAGAACCGCTGCTCGGCGACCTTTGCGCCGGCACCGATCAGGCTTTCGACGAATTTCGCCGGCCGGCCGATGCCGGAAAAGGCAAGCACGGACAGGCCCTCGACCATCGCACCGTTGGAGGTTTCCAGTCGCGCCCCGAACACCGGCAGGCCTCGATCCCGCGCGGCGGTGCGAACCGGTTCGGCCTGCGTGCCCGCGCCGATGACGACAACCGCGTCGGCATGCGGGAGCTGGCGGGAGACCGGCGCGCGCAGCGGGCCGGCGGGAAGGCATTGCCCGTTGCCGATGCCGGTGGCGGCATCGACGAGCACCAGCGAGACGGTTTTCTTCAGGGACGGGTTCTGGAAGCCGTCATCCATGAGGATCGGCGAGCCGAGCGTTCCGGCAAGGCGCGCGCCCGCCACCCGGTCGGGGCAGATCACGGTCGGCCGGCAGCGGGCCAGCAGCAGCGCCTCGTCGCCGACTTCGGCCGCCGTGTGGTGTCGAGGGTCTACCTGGACGGGTTCGGACCCCGACAGGCGTCCGCCATAACCGCGCGTGAGAAACACCGGCTGTTCGCCTTCGTCGGCCAGCAGGCCGGCAAGCGCCAGCGCGAAGGGGGTCTTGCCGCTGCCGCCGGCCGTGAGGTTGCCGATGCAGATCACCGGAACCGGGGGGCAGGCGCGGGACTTGCGCTCCATCCGTGCGGCCGTGACCGCTCCGTAGACAAGGCCAAGGGGAGAGAGCAGGCGGGCTGCAAGGCTCGGGCGGGCCTGCCACCAGAAGGCCGGGCTCCGCCAGCCGCCGCTCACTTGCGTGCCTCCGGGATTGCATCGAGCAGGGGCGCCAAGGCGTTCAGCGACGCGGCGAGCGCGCCGCTTCCGGCGGCAACCACGCTGGCGGCCGTCGCGGCGCGCTGGCGGACCAGGTCCGGATCCGAGAGCAGGCGCGCAAGGGCCCGGGCAAGCGCGTCGGCGTCCTCGACGACTTCCGCGCCCTGCGCGGCGATCAGCGGACGGTAGATGTCCTGCAGGTTGAAGACATGCGGTCCGGTCAGGATGGCGGTTTCCAGGCGGGCGGCCTCGAGCGGGTTCTGGCCGCCCTCCGGCACGAGCGACTTGCCGATGAAGGCGACCGGCGCGAGCCGGTGGAAGAGGCCCATTTCGCCGATCGTGTCGCCGAGATAGATGTCGCAGCCGGGAACCGGCAACTCGCCCCGCGAGCGGCGTGACAGCGTCAGCCCGCGGGCCGCAAGGCTGGCGGCGATGGCATCGCCGCGCTCGGGATGGCGCGGCACGACGATCGTCAGGAGACCGGGAAAATCGGCGGCGAGCGTCTGGTGAACGCGGGCGACCAGCAATTCCTCTCCCTCGTGGGTGCTGGCGGCAAGCCAGACGGGCCGCTCCGCGAGGCTGGTCCGCATGGCGGCAAGAGCATCCTCGTTGACGGGCAGCGTGGTGCCGTCGAATTTCAGGTTGCCGCAGATCTCGATGGCGGGAACGCCGAGGTGATGCAATCGCGCGGCATCCCCGGCGGTCTGGGCGAGGCAGAGCGGAATGCGGGAAAACACCGCGCGCGCCATCGGCAGCATGCGCGACCAGCCGCGTGCGGTGCGCTCCGACATGCTGGCGCTGGCCACGACCAGCGGGATGCGGCGGGCGGCAAGGGCGGCGATCATCGCCGGCCAGATTTCCGATTCCAGCGTGATCGCCAGATCGGGCCGCCAGTGGCGCAGGAAGCGGGCGAAGTTGGGCGGGGTGTCGTAGGGAACGAACTGGTGGATGACGCCCTGATCGCTCTCGCCGCCTGCGATCCGCGCCGAAGTGACCGTGCCGGTGGTCAGCAGCACCGTGAAGCCCTTCGCGCGCAGCGCCCGCACCAGAGGCTGGGCGGCGTTCATCTCGCCGACGCTGGCAGCGTGCAGCCAGGCAAGCCGCCCGGCCGGGCGGGGGTTCGCGGTGCGTCCGAAACGTTCGCCTCGCCGTGCCGGGTCTTCCTTGCCGCGCGCGGCGCGGCGGGCAAAGAGGATCGGCAGCAACGGCGTCACCGCTAGCCCGAACGCCCGGTAGGCGCCCAGCAGGAGCGTGCCGGCAATGCGGGATGCAGGCGATGTCCGAACGGGTGCTTCGCTCATCCGCTTTTCGCCAGGGCATAGGCGCGCTCTGGCGCCGCGTTGACACCCGCCTCAACGGCACGGCGGGCCGCTTCCAGTTCGTCCTCGCCGGCATTGGCCGAGACCCGGATCGGGTCGCCGACCACCACCGCCATGCGGCCGACCGGCAGGTTGATCGTCGCCCGGTCCCAGCTCGGCAGGTCGATATGGCGGCTGGTGGCGACGGCGACCGGCAGGATAGGGCGTCCGGAATGACGGGCGAGCTGGACGACACCGAGGCCGGCGACACGCGACACCTTCGGCACGTCCGCCGTCATCGCGATGCTGTCGCCCTCGCGCAGGCAGCGCAGCGCCTCGATGAAGCCGCGCATGCCGCCGCGCTTGGCGACCTGGTGGGCATGGTGGGCGCCCGAGGCGCGGATCAGGCCGAGGCCGAGACGGCGCGCGGCGACCGCGTTGATCTCGCCGTCGCCCGAGCGCGAGACCATCACCCGGAAGGCATGACCGGGGGGACGGTGCAGCGGCACCGCGAAATGCTGGCCGTGCCAGGTGGCGACGATCGCCGGCATCTCCGCGTCGATCCGCTCGAACCGGTCGGGCGGATCGAGGCGGACCGAGCTCGTCCTGTAGACCAGTTTCAGATAGGCGGCGAGCGCGGTGCCGAGCAGGCGCTGCACGACCGGGCTGCGGCCGACACGCTTCAGCATGACGTGCTCCGCGTCCGTACCGGGTTCCGCGTGGTTCGAACCTGCAGCAAGCGCCTACTTTCCGTCGGTTTCCGGGTCCAGCAGGCGGTGCATGTGGACGATGAAGTAGCGCATGTGGGCATTGTCGACCGACTGCTGCGCCTTCTGCTTCCAGACCGCGTAGGCACTGGCGTAGTCCGGGTAGATGCCGACGAGATCGAGGCCGTCGAGATCGCGGAAGGTGAGGCCGTCGACCTGTTCGAGTTCGCCGCCGAATACGAGGTGGAGCAGTTGCTTGCCGGATTCCGTGGTCGTCATGGACGTCTCTCCGAGAACGGGTATCGCAGGGCTGGCCGGATGATCCGGCCGGGCGGACAGGGCTCTACATCAGGTCGGCGAGGATCGGTCGCAGCGGATCGACAAGCGCCGCCGGACCGGCCACGAGCGCCGGATGCCGGACACTGGCCCGGTTATAGGCAAGCGCGCGACCGTCAAGGTCCTCGAGCCGACCGCCCGCTTCCTGCACCAAAAGGTCGGCCGCCGCAAGGTCCCAGTCGCAGGCGTTCTCGCGCACCACGGCAAGGTCGATGCGTCCTTGCGCGACCAGTGCCAGGCGCAGGGCCAGCGAGGGAACATAGCCGGCATGGGAAAGGCCGGTGGCGGTCAGTCCGGCGCGCGCCGCGATGCTCTTGGGACCGGCGACGCTCGAGCCCTTCAGCGTGCTCCGCGAGGAGATCGAGACGGGCTGCCCGTTGAGCCGGGTGCCGTGCCCCGGGATCGCCACGTAAAGGTCGTCGCCGACCGGGCGGTAGAGGGCGGCGGCCACGGGCCGGCCGGCCTCCACGACGGCGATCGCCACCGTCCATTCGCCCGAGCCGGAAAGAAAACCGCGGGTGCCGTCGATCGGATCGACCACAAAACTGCGCGCGGTTTCCAGCCGCGAGCGGTCGTCGGCCGTTTCCTCCGACAGCCAGCCGTAATCCGGCCGGGCGGCACGCAGCACCTCTGCGAGATGGCGGTCGACGGCAAGGTCCGCCTCGGAGACGGGCGAATCGTTCTCCTTCGTCCAGCGCCTGGGATCCTTGCGGAAATAGGACAGTGCGATCTCGCCGCCGCTGCGCGCGGCACCGGCGATCAGTTCCATGTCGGCAAGGTTTGCGTGGCTGTCACTCACCGGCAATGGTCATGTCCTTCACCAGGAGGCTGGGAACCGCATAGGCCGAGCGCGTGTCGAGATCGCTGCCGGCGACGAGCGAGGCGAACATGTCCACAAGGTTTCCGGCGATGGTGATCTCCGAAACCGGGAAGGCGACCTGGCCGTCCTCGACCCAGAAACCGGAGGCGCCGCGCGAATAGTCGCCGGTGACGCCGTTGACGCCGTGGCCGATCAGGTCGGTGACCAGGAGGCCCGTGCCGATGCCCGCCAGCAGTTCGGCCTGCGACCGGCTGCCGGGCGACAGCGTCAGGTTGGTTGTTGACGGGCTGGTGCCGGCGCCGGCGCGCGAGGCGCGGGCGTTTGGCGCGAGGCCCAGTTCGCGCGCCGACTGGGTATCCAGAAGCCACTGCGTCAGGACGCCGTTTTCGACAAGGGTCAGCGGGGCAGCCGGCCGGCCCTCGCCATCGAAGGGACGGCTTGCCGCGCCACGCGGTCGGGTCGGATCGTCGGTGACGGAGATGGAGGCCGGCAGGATCGCCTGGCCGAGCTTGTCCTTCAGGAAGCTTGTGCCACGGGCGATGGCGGCGCCGTTGATCGCGCCGGCAAGATGACCGAGCAGGGAGCGCGCGGCGCGCGGCTCGTAGACAATGTCGGCGGTGCGGGTCGACAGCCGGCGCGGATTGACGCGGGCAACCGCTCGCTCGCCGGCACGCCGGCCGATATCGGCGGCATCGTCCAGGTCGGCGAGGAAGCCACGGCTGTCATAGTCGTAGTCGCGCTCCATCGCCGTGCCCTCGCCGGCGATCGCCGTTGCCGAGACGCCATGGCGCGACACAAGATACCCGCCGCAAAACCCCTCGCTCGTTGCCAGCACCAGTCCGCCCAGGCGCCAGGAGGCACTGGCCCCGCCCGACTTGGTGACGCCGGCAACCGCGAGCGCGGCGGCCTCCGCCGCCCGGGCGCGCTCGGCAAGCATCGCGGCATCGACCGTTGCGGGGTCGAGAAGGTCGAGTTCGGGAAAGTCGGTGGCGATCTCGTCGGCGGGAACAAGGCCCGCGAACGGATCTTCCGGCGCGACACGGGCCATGGCCACTGCCCGCTCGGCAAGGCGCGCACCGTCGTGGAAGGAATTGGCCGAGACGCTGGCAACGCGCCGGCCGCAGAAGACGCGCAAGGTGACGTCGTCCCCTTCGGCCCGCTCGCTTTCCTCGATCCTGCCGTCGCGCAGGTCGGCGGAGAAGGCGACGCCGGTCGCCGCAACGACGTCGGCCGCATCGGCGCCGGCGGACCGGGCCGCGGCGACCAGCCGGCGCGCCTCGTCCATCAGTTTGCCCTGGTCGATCGGTGTTTGCATCATGTCGTCCCTGAAAGAGTTGCGCCCAAAGCTCTAGTCATCGTCGCCGCCAACGGCAAGCGCGGGCACGCCGGCATGGTCACGATTTGTTTGCCCTCTTCGGTGACCAATGGCTAACCTTGGTTGCAATCAGAAAAACTTAACCGTGCTTGTTAAGCGTATCGGGACGGCTCGCTGCTAGATTGAACCCATCAGAGGCCAACAGAAAAATGGCCCGATGGAGAGCGAATTGAGCCGTCAAACAGCACATCAGGACGCCACTGCAAACGGATCGGGCCGCACCGCGCGGCTCGATCCCGCGCAGATGCCGCACCGCTTCGCGGCCCGCGGCACCGCCTGCGAACCGACGACGTTCGACGTCTATATCGACCGCCAGCAGGTCATCGTCAAACGCCGGCTCGCCGGCCTGCCGCTGACACTGGTCCAGCCGGTCAACGTCTTTCTCGGCGTGTTCGCCCAGGTGGTTCCCGGCAAGGAGCCGGGCACTTTGAAGGCCCGCATCGGGCTGATGCACCGGGATCCGGCCATGTCGATCGAACTGGCCGTCGACGATCGGCTCGAGGGCCTCGCCGACGACTGGTGCGGCTGGGGCGAGGCGCTCGGCCTGCCGCTGCTTCTCGTGGAACCGGACGGATCCGTCTCCCGCGTCGACGGGGCTGAGCATCCCGCAAGTGCCCCCATGGCGCCGGCACGCCGCCGCGTCGCCGCGTTGACCGGCCGCCGTCCGCGCTTCCTGCTGCGGCGCAAGCCCGGCAAGGCGGATGCCGCCCCGAACGTGCACCGGGCGGAGCGCGAGATCATCGCCCGCACCTGAACCGGTCCGGGGGCTGACGGCTAGAGCAGCCCCTGCACCATCGCCTCGAGCACCAGTCCCGCAAAGACGATCCAGCCGTAGCGGGTGTTGGAGCGGAAGAGCTTCAGGCACTGGTCCGGATCGTCGATGTCGAGCCGGACGATCTGCCAGACCAGATGTCCCAGCCCGAGCGCCAATCCAAGAAACGCGGCCGGCCCGGCATCCACACCGAACAGCGCCAGCGCGAAGAGCAGCGTCGCCCCGCCATAGAGGGCGGCAAGCGCCGGCTTGGTCCAATCTCCGAAAAGCCTTGCGGTCGAGTGCACCCCGACCAGCGCGTCGTCTTCCTTGTCCTGATGGGCGTAGATCGTGTCATAGCCGATGGTCCACAGGATGCCGCCGGCATAAAGCGCGACCGCCGGCCAGTCGAGCCGGCCGAAGGCTGCCGCCCAGCCCATCAGTGCGCCCCAGGAAAAGGCGAGGCCGAGAAAGAGCTGCGGCCAGTTGGTCACCCGCTTCATGAACGGGTAGACGGCGACCACCGCCAGCGAGGCAATGCCGAGCAGCACGGCGAAGCCGTTGAACTGCAGCAGAACGGCAAGCCCTGTCAGGGCCTGTGCGGCGAGGAAAGCCTTGGCCTGCAGGCGCGACACCTGACCCGATGGAAGCGGCCGTGACCGGGTGCGTGCCACCTTGTCGTCGATGTCCTGGTCGATCAGGTCGTTATAGGTGCATCCGGCGCCGCGCATCGCCACCGCGCCGATGAGGAACAGCGCCAGGTGCCAGGGATCGGGGAAGGCCTTGCCGCCGGCGATCGCGGCGAGCGCTGCCGACCACCAGCAGGGCCAAAGCAGCAGCCACCAGCCGATGGGACGTTCCCAGCGGGCAAGTCTTGCATAGGGGCGCAGCCAGTCCGGTGCATGGGTGTCGACCCAGTGCCCGCGAACCGCATCGGCCACCCGGCCGGTAATCGTGTCGTCCTGCATCGCCTCACCTGTGGGAACCTGTGTCCCGAGCGGTGATAAAGCCTTTGCGGCGGGGATGAAAGGGCAGGGCTTGTCTCCGGCCGGGCCTGCCTGTACGACGCGGGCCAGTGGAACGTGGCGCCTTGCTTGCGGGGAGCGCGGCGATGCGAAGGAACGGGGTGAGCGAGACATGAATATCCTGCTGATCGGATCCGGCGGACGGGAGCACGCGCTTGCCTGGGCGATCGCCAATTCGCCGCTGACGGACACACTCTACGCCGCGCCGGGAAATGCCGGCATCGCGGCGGAGGCGACCTGCGTCGCCCTCGACACGAGCGACGCCTCAGCCGTCATCACCTTCTGCCGGGACCACGAGATCGGACTTGTCGTCGTCGGACCGGAAGGGCCGCTGGTCGCCGGGCTTGTCGACGACCTTGCCGAGGCCGGCATCAAGGCCTTCGGGCCGAGGAAGGCGGCGGCCGCGCTGGAAGGTTCGAAGGGCTTTACCAAGGACCTGTGCGCCCGCGCCGGTATCCCCACCGCCGGCTATGGCCGCTTCACGGATGCCGAGGCGGCCCGGGCCCATGTGCGGGAGCAGGGCGCGCCGATCGTGGTCAAGGCCGACGGGCTTGCCGCCGGCAAGGGGGTCGTCGTGGCGATGACCGAGGGCGAGGCGCTCGCGGCGATTGACGCATGTTTCGACGGCGAGTTCGGGATGGCCGGCGCCGAGGTGGTGGTCGAGGAGTTCCTTGAAGGCGAGGAGGCGAGCCTCTTCGTGCTGTCGGACGGGCGCAACGCCCTGATGCTGGCCACCGCCCAGGACCACAAGCGCGTCGGCGAGGGCGACACCGGCCCCAATACCGGCGGCATGGGGGCCTATTCCCCGGCACCCGTGATGACCGCCGAGATGACGGAGCGCGCCATGCGCGAGATCGTCGAGCCGACCGTGGCGACGCTCGCGGCGGAAGGAACGCCGTTTGCCGGCGTTCTCTATGCCGGGCTGATGATCACCGACAAGGGCCCGCAGCTGATCGAGTACAATGCCCGCTTTGGCGATCCCGAGTGCCAGGTGATGATGATGCGCCTCAAGGACGACATCGTCACATTGATGCTCGCCTGTGTCGACGGCACCCTCGACAAGGTGAGCGCGCGCTGGCGGGACGAGGTGGCACTGACCGTCGTGCTGGCGGCGCACGGATATCCGGGAATCTACGGGAAGGGGAGCGAGATTCGCGGCCTTGCGGAACTTGAGGACGACCCGGCGCTGAAGGTCTTTCATGCCGGCACCCGGGCCGAGGAGGGCCGGGTGCTCGCCAATGGCGGGCGGGTGCTCAATGTCACGGCGTTGGGTGCGACGGTTGCCGAGGCGCGTGCGCGCGCCTATGCCGCCATCGGACGCATCGACTGGCCGGAGGGGTTCTGTCGCCGCGACATCGGCTGGCGCGCGGTGGCGCGCGAGGGGGAACGCGGCTGATCCTGGCCGGTTCCGGCCGTCTCCCGGCGATCTTCTTGAAGCAGAACGCGAAAGCCGCCATTCTCGCGCGAAGGACGGGTCCGGGCACATGCTGTCCGGGCAGCGCGGGAGGCGAGATCATGGGCATCGGCACAGGCGGGCAGGCGGACGACCTCTTTCCAGGTTTCCGTAGCGAGATGCTGCGCGGCGAGGGCGTCGACATCTTCTGCCGGATCGGCGGCTCGGGACCGCCGCTCCTGCTGTTGCACGGTTATCCCCAGACCCATGCCATGTGGCACAAGGTGGCCGGTGAACTCGCGGGCGATTTCACCGTGGTTGTCGCCGATCTTCGCGGCTATGGCGCATCGGACGCGCCCGAGGGCGATGCCGGGCATCATCTTTATTCCAAGCGGGCGATGGCGGCCGACATGGTCGCGGTGATGGCAGGTCTCGGCCACGAGCGGTTCGCCGTTGCCGGTCATGACCGGGGCGCGCGCGTCGCCTACCGCATGGCGCTCGACCATCCGGAGCGGGTGACGCGGCTGGCCGTATTCGACATCCTGCCGACCTATGACTACTGGCGGAACATGGACTGGCACTACGGGATGGCGATCTATCACTGGCTGTTCCTGGCCCAGCCCCGTCCGATGCCCGAGCGGCTGATCGCCGGTGCCGCGGATTTCTATCTCGAGCACACGCTGGCGAGCTGGACGGCGAGCAAGGACCTGTCTCCCTTCGATGCGCGGGCGCTTGCGGCCTATCGGGCGTCTTTCCTGCAGGAGGCGCGCCAGCACGCGGCCTGCGAGGACTATCGGGCCGGCGCCACGATCGACATGGAACTGGATACGGCCGACCGCGAGGCGGGCCGGCGCATCGGCTGCCCGGTGCTGGTGCTCTACGGCAACCGGGGTATTGCGGAAAAGACCTCCACCCCGCTCGGCACATGGGCGCGCTGGGCCGACGACGTGCGTGGCACCGGCGTCGATGCCGGGCATTTCCTGGTGGAGGAGAACCCGGCCGAAACGCTCGATGCGATGCTGCCCTTCTTCCTGCAGGAAGCGCTGGCGTGAGTTCCGGGGAAGCGGGAGGTTTCGACCGGCAGCAGGCTTTTTCCGGGACGCGCGCCGTGCCGGACGCGCTCGCCATCGATACGGGACGGCTGGCGGATTTCCTCTCGGGGAGCGTCTCGGGTTTCGCAGGACCGCTGCGTGCCAGCCAGTTCAAGGGCGGCCAGTCCAACCCGACCTATCTGCTGGAAACGCCCGGCACATCCTATGTGCTGCGCCGCAAGCCGCCGGGCAGGCTGCTTCCCTCCGCCCACGCGATCGACCGCGAATATCGGGTGATGAAGGCACTCGGCGAGGCGGGCTTTCCCGTGCCGCGCGTCCATTGCCTGTGCGAGGACGAAGCGGTGATCGGCACGGCCTTCTATGTGATGGACAAGGTCGAGGGGCGGATCTTCTGGGATCCGTCGATGCCGGGCGAGGATCGCGCGACGCGCGCCGCCGTCTACGGAGCGATGAACGCGGCCCTGGCGCATCTGCACGGGATCGAACCGGAGGCGGTCGGGCTCGGGGATTTCGGCAAGGGCGAGGGCTATGTCGCCCGCCAGATCGAGCGCTGGTCGAAACAGTACCGGGCCTCGCAGACCGAACGGATCGACGAGATGGACCGGTTGATCGACTGGCTTCCGACGCGGCAGCCCGAGGCCGGTCCGGTCCGGGTGGTGCACGGAGACTTCCGCCTCGACAACCTGATCGTTGCACCGGACCGTGCCGAAGTCGCCGCCGTGCTCGACTGGGAACTGTCGACGCTCGGCGATCCGGTCGCCGACTTCACCTATCACTGCATGCAATGGGTGATGCCGGAAGGGCCGGACGGTGGCGGCATCGGCACGCTGAAGGGACATGACATCGAGGCGCTCGGCCTGCCGCTGCTTGCCGACTATATCGCCGCCTACGAGCGGGCCACGGGTTTCTCCGTTGCCGAGGATCTCGACTTCTTCTTCGCCTACAATTTCTTCCGTATCGCGGCGATCCTGCAGGGCATCGCCGGACGGGTGCGCGACGGCACGGCAACCAATGCCAATGCGGCGGTGATGGAACGTCAGGTCCGTCCGCTCGCCGAGACCGCCTGGGCTTTCGCCAGACGCGCCGGCGCCTGACGTGCGGACGTGATGGGTGCTGCTGCGGCCGCGATCAGATGGCTGTGCCGCCGATGGTCATGGCGTTGATCCGGAGCGTCGGCTGGCCGACGCCGACCGGCACGCCCTGTCCCTGCTTGCCACAGGTGCCGATGCCCGGGTCGAGCGCCATGTCGTTGCCGATGGCGGCAATCCGGGTCAGCGCGTCGGGGCCGTTGCCGATCAGCATTGCGCCCTTGACCGGCGCGCCGATGCGTCCGTTCTCGATGCGGTACGCCTCGGTGCAGGAAAAGACGAACTTGCCGGAGGTGATGTCGACCTGACCGCCGCCGAAGGAGACGGCATAGATGCCGTCCTTGACGCCTTCCAGGATCTCGCCAGGGTCGCTTTCGCCGCCCAGCATGATCGTGTTGGTCATGCGCGGCATGGGGATGTGGGCGAAGGACTGGCGCCGGCCGTTGCCGGTGGAACGGGTGCCCATCAGGCGGGCGTTCTGCCGGTCCTGCATGTAGCCGGTGAGGATGCCGTCCTCGATCAGCACCGTGCGGCCGGTCGGCGTTCCCTCGTCGTCGATGGTCAGCGAGCCGCGCCGGCCGCCGATGGTGCCATCATCGACGATGGTGACGCCCTTCGAGGCGACGCGCTGTCCCATCAGCCCGGCGAAGGCCGAGGTCTTCTTGCGGTTGAAATCGCCTTCCAGCCCGTGCCCGACCGCCTCGTGCAGGAGGATGCCGGGCCAGCCGGCCCCGAGCACCACGTCGAAGCTGCCGGCCGGTGCCGGCACGGCCTCCAGATTGACCAGGGCCTGACGCAGCGCCTCGTCTACGGCGCCCTTCCAGCTCTCCTCGGTGACGAAGGCCTCGACCATGTCGCGGCCGCCGAAACCGTGCGAGCCGCTCTCCTGACGCGCTCCCTCGCCGGCGACGACGGAGACACCGAACCGCACCAGCGGGCGGATGTCGCGGACCCGGTGTCCGTCGGCGCGCAGGATGTCGACCACCTGCCAGGAGGTGGCGAGCGACACGCTCACCTGGCGAACCTTGGGATCGCGGGCCCTGGCATAGGCATCGATGGTCTGCAGCAGTTCCACCTTGTCGGCGAAGGCCGGGGTTTGCAGCGGGTTGGCATCGCCGTAAAGCCGCGCATTGGTGCGCTGTGGCGCTGCGGCGTAGGTTCCCGAATGCCCCGAGGCAACAGCGGAGACGGCGTCGGCGGCACGTTTCAGCGCGGCCTCCGAGATGTCGCCGGAATGCGCATAGCCGGCGGCCTCGCCGGCGACGGCGCGCAGGCCGAAGCCTTGCGTCGTGTCGTAGTTGGCCCCTTTCAGGCGGCCATTGTCGAAAACGAGGCTTTCCGACTGCCGGTACTCGAGAAACAGCTCGCCGTCATCGGCTCCGGTGAGCGCTTCGCCGACAATGGCGCGCGCCCGGTCCTCGGAGAGGCCGGTGCCGGAGAGAAGGTCGGTCGCGGTGTCGGCCATCGATTCGCTTTCCTGTCGCGGGACGTATGAGGCGGAAGGTAGGGCTTCGTACGGTGCTTGCCAGTGCGCCTGGTGCGGCTGTCGACCGGAATGCCGTGTCGGCGCCGGTTCGGGAGCCCGTGAACGACGCCGCCTGCGAACGGACCGGCAGCCTGTGTCAGGGCAGGGCGGCAAAGCCTTCGGAGAAGCCGTTCAGCGAGATCGGAATGCCGATGCCTTCCTCCGGCGTCTGGAAGATGACGAAGGTGGCGGCCTGCCCGGTCTGCATCTTGTCCACCAGGTCGTCCTGCATCACCACCTCGACGATGCAGCCGTTCGGCAGGCACCGGACGAAGCCGGCGCGGCCGACATCGGCGTTGTCGACGCGCAGGCCGAGCCCCATCGGGAGCAGCACGCCGAGCGGGGCGAGCACCCTGAGCAGCCGCGAATTCTTGTCCGCGGTCTTCAGCACGATCACCGAAAGGCCGACATTCTCGCGATCGTCGGCAGTGACGTTCTGGATGAGCGCGCATTGCTCTTCCTGGGCGCCGGCCGGCGTGTCGCACCGCATCTGCCAGTCGCCATGGACCGAGCGGATCGCACCCTGCGCATGCGCGAGCGGCGCTGCCATGAGCTGGGCAAGGATGGCAAGCACGGTCGCGACGCGAAAACTCGTCGGCTTGGTGAAAACTGGCACGGGCAGAACTCCGTTGGTTCGCGGCAATCGGTCGGTCGGCGGCGGTGTCGCCGCTGTCAGGTGGCGCGGCGCCGGAACTCCGCTGCGTCAGCCGGGCGAGTGTCGCCTGATTCGCGGTTCGTCGCGCATGCAGAGCTTTGTCGACCCTTGAAAAGCCGATTTCAAGGCGAAAGGCACTGCAACGGCCCGCTTTCCCGCATGGCGAAGACGCCGAACCGCCTTTTCGGGAACAAGCGGGAGGGGATGGCAGGATTGGGCCGGAATTTGGGCATTGCCGCAACTCGCGCATTGCGCTACGTGGCCGCTTATGGTTTTTCATCCCGACTTTGACGTCGATCAAGCGGTCTTGCGGCGTTTTGACGCCCCTTTCTGTCATGTCGTCATGCGATAAGCTAGAAACCGACTGGCAGCGCGAGACGGCTTTCGCGAGACGGGCAAGGCGACAGCGCCGCAAGAATTGGGTAATAGACCTCCGGCATGGATCTCCGGGGGTCAGGAAGGGAGCACGGACGTGACAGGACTGGTCAAGCGTCTGACGACGATCGCGGCGGCGGCACTGGCCCCGCTGGGCTTTGCAGGCGCGGCATCGGCCGCGCAGCCGGAACCGTGGCAGATGGGCTTTCAGCCGGCTGTGACGGAAGTCATGGAAGACATCACCTGGTTCAGCGACTTCACGCTGGTGATCATCACCGTGATCACGCTGTTCGTTCTCGGCCTGCTCCTGTGGTGCATCTTCCGCTTCAACGCGAAGGCCAACCCGACGCCGTCGCGAACCTCGCACAACACGATGATCGAGGTGGTGTGGACGCTGGCGCCGATCCTCATCCTGGTGGCGATCTCGATCCCGTCCTTCCGTCTGCTCTACAAGCAGCTGGAAATTCCCGCATACGACATGACGGTCAAGGCGACCGGCCTTCAGTGGGCCTGGACCTACGACTACACGGACGAAGGCATGGAGGGCGTTTCGCTGTCTTCCTACATGCTCGACAACGATGGCCGCGCCGAAAAGGCCGACCGCTACGGTCGCCCCGCCGAGGAATATCCGCGTCTGCTTGCCGTCGACTACGAGATGGTTGTTCCGGTCAACAAGACGGTCCGGGTCCAGGTCACCGCCGCCGACGTGCTGCACTCCTTCGCCATGCCGGCCTTCGGCGTGAAGGTGGACGCCGTTCCCGGCCGGCTCAACGAAACCTGGTTCAGGGCCGAGAAGACCGGCATCTATTACGGTCAGTGCTCGGAACTTTGCGGCAAGGACCATGCCTTCATGCCGATCGCCATCCGGGTGGTCGAGCAGGAGCTCTATGACGCCTGGGCGGAAGCGGCGAAGACCGATGTCGATGCGGCTAACGACCAGCTGATGGCGGCGCTCGGCAAGCCGGCGAGCACTGCCGATGCGGCAACCGGCGTCGTCGACGTCGCCGCCCGCTGACGAAATCAAGGAAGGCGCGGGCGGTGATGCCCGCGCGACCCGGGCGGGAGAGGGCCGATGGCCGCGATCCCGGTCCCGTTCGAAAATCTCAAACGAGGGAGCTGGAAGATGGCCTATGCAGCGCACGCGCAAGGCGACCATGACCATCCTACGGGATGGACGCGCTGGGTCTATTCGACCAACCACAAGGATATCGGCGTTCTCTACCTGATCTTCGCGATCATCGCCGGTATCATCGGCGGCGCGCTCAGCGTCGGCATCCGCCTGGAGCTTCACGAGCCGGGCATGCAGATCTTCTCCGATCCGCATACCTTCAACGTGTTCACGACCTCGCACGGCCTGATCATGATCTTCTTCATGGTCATGCCGGCGCTGATCGGCGGCTTCGCCAACTTCTTCGTGCCGATCATGATCGGCGCGCCGGACATGGCGTTCCCGCGGATGAACAACATCTCCTTCTGGCTGCTCCCGCCGGCCTTCCTGCTGCTGCTGCTCTCGCTCTTCGTCGAGGGACCTCCGGGCGGCAACGGCGTCGGTGGCGGCTGGACGATCTACCCGCCGCTGTCGACCTCCGGCCAGCCCGGGCCGGCAATGGATCTGGCGATCCTGTCGCTGCACGTGGCCGGCGCCTCGTCGATCCTCGGCGCGATCAACTTCATCACCACCATCTTCAACATGCGCGCGCCGGGCATGACGTTGCACAAGATGCCGCTCTTTGCCTGGTCCGTGCTGGTGACGGCGTTCCTGCTGGTTCTGTCGCTTCCGGTTCTCGCCGGCGGCATCACCATGCTGCTGACCGACCGCAACTTCGGCACGACCTTCTTCGACCCGGCCGGCGGCGGTGACCCGATCCTGTTCCAGCACCTGTTCTGGTTCTTCGGCCACCCGGAAGTGTACATCCTGATCCTGCCGGCCTTCGGCATTGTCAGCCATGTCATCTCGACCTTCGCCCGCAAGCCGATCTTCGGCTATCTGGGCATGGCTTACGCCATGGTCGCGATCGGCGTGGTCGGCTTCATCGTCTGGGCCCACCACATGTACACCGTCGGCCTCGACGTTGACACGCAGGCCTATTTCGTCGCCGCCACGATGGTGATCGCGGTGCCGACAGGCGTGAAGATCTTCTCCTGGATCGCCACAATGTGGCAGGGCTCGATCACCTTCCGTACCCCGATGCTGTGGGCGGTCGGTTTCATCTTCCTGTTCACCGTCGGGGGCGTGACGGGCGTGCAGCTCGCCAATGCCGGTCTCGACCGGTCCATGCACGACACCTACTACGTGGTCGCGCATTTCCACTACGTGCTGTCGCTGGGCGCCGTGTTCGGCATCTTCGCCGCCTGGTACTACTGGTTCCCGAAAATGTTCGGGTACATGTACAACGAGACCATCGGCAAGGCCCATTTCTGGATCACCTTCATCGGCGTGAACCTGATCTTCTTCCCGCAGCATTTCCTCGGGATGGCCGGCATGCCGCGTCGCTATGTCGACTATCCGGACGCGCTGGCGGGCTGGAACGCGGTTTCGTCCTGGGGCTCCTACATCTCGGCCTTCGCCGTGCTGGTGTTCCTGGCGGGCATCGTCGAGGCCTTCGCCAAGAAGCGCCAGGCTGCCGACAATCCGTGGGGCGAGGGTGCGACGACGCTGGAGTGGACCCTGTCCTCGCCGCCGCCGTACCACCAGTTCGAGACCCTGCCGCGCATCAAGTAAGCGCGCGCAAGCCGAAACACGACGCCACGCCGGTTCGCCGGCGTCGCGTCCCGAAATTCGAACCGATCCGGTCCTTCCGGATCACCGCAAGGACCAGAAATGTCGCTCGCAGACCTCCAGGACCGCAGCCTTGACGACGCCACCGCCTTCGGCGGGCAGGGCGATGTCGGCGATTACCTGGCGTTGCTCAAGCCGCGCGTCATGTCGCTGGTGATCTTCACCGCGCTGGTCGGCCTGCTGATCGCGCCCGGCTCGATCCATCCGGTCCTGGGTGCCGTCGCCATCCTGTGCATCGCGGTTGGTGCGGGGGCGTCCGGCGCGCTCAACATGTGGTACGACGCGGATATCGACGCGGTCATGTCGCGCACCGTGAAGCGTCCGATCCCGGCCGGCAAGGTGACCCGGGAGGAGGCGCTTGCCTTCGGCCTGACGCTCTCGGCCTTTTCCGTCGTCGTGCTCGGGCTCGCCGTCAACTGGCTGGCCGCCGGCCTGCTCGCCTTCACGATTTTCTTCTATGCGGTCGTCTACACGATGTGGCTGAAGCGCTCGACGCCCCAGAACATCGTCATCGGCGGGGCCGCCGGCGCCTTCCCCCCGATGATCGGCTGGGCCGCCGTGACCGGGTCGGTGACGCTGGAAAGCACCGTCCTGTTCCTCATCATTTTCATGTGGACGCCCCCCCATTTCTGGGCGCTGGCGCTGTTCAAGCGCGGCGACTACGAGGCGGCGCGCATCCCGATGCTGCCGGTCGTCGCCGGTGAGGATGCAACGCGCACCCAGATCCTCGTCTATTCCCTGTTGCTGGCCCCGATCGGCGTCGCGCCGGCGCTGCTCGGCTTTGCATCCGCCGTCTACGGTGTGGCAGCGGCCGTTCTCGGCGCCGCCTTCGTCTGGTATGCGCTGCGCGTCTACACGGTGCGCGAGGGGGAGCCGGCCCGCAAGGCGGCCGTGCGTCTCTTCACCTTCTCGCTGGTCTACCTGTTCCTGGTCTTCGCGCTGCTGCTCGGCGACAGCCTCGCCGGCCGCCTTGTTTCGGGAGGCTGGCTGTGAGCGACGACGGCATTCGTCCGACAGAGGAGCAGAGGCGCCGCCAGCGTGGCCGGTCGATCGCCATCGGCCTGGCCCTGGCCGGGCTGGTGCTGCTCTTCTATGTGATCACGCTGGTCAAGATGGGACCTGGCGTGTTCGACCGGTCGCTTTGAGGAAAGGGAGGTGCATCGCATGACGCGTGAAACCGGACCTGCTGCTGGCGCGACGAAACTCTCGCGCTCCAATCGCCGCGTGGCGGTGGCCGTGCTCGGCGGCGTGATGCTGATGACCGGCGCCGCCTACGCATCGGTGCCGCTCTACGAGCTGTTTTGCCAGGTGACGGGTTACGGTGGCACGACGCAGCGTGCGGACGCGCCGACGGGCACGATCATCGACCGCAAGATCACCGTGCGTTTCGACGGAAACGTCAATTCCGACCTGCCCTGGGACTTCAAGCCGAAGCAGCGCACGATCACGCTGCGCATGGGCGAGAGCACGCAGGTCGCCTATGTCGCGACAAACCGTGGCGGCGACGGGACCATCGGAACCTCGGTGTTCAACGTCACGCCGTTCGAGGCGGGGTCCTATTTCAACAAGATCGAGTGCTTCTGCTTCACCGAGCAGCCGTTGAAAGCGGGCGAATCCGTCGAGATGCCGGTGGTGTTCTTCGTCGATCCGGCGATGGACGAAGACGAGCAGCTGAAGCACATCAAGGAGATCACGCTCTCCTATACGTTTTTCCCTGTGAAGGGATCCGAAACGCCGGTCGCGGCCGCACCCGCCACGCCGGACACGACCGACCGCATGTAGTTGCCTGACTTCCGCCCGCGGGCGGCATGAGAGAGAACCGGGGGAGAGTACCCATGGCGCACGCCAAGAACCACGATTACCATCTTGTCGATCCGAGCCCGTGGCCGTTCCTCGGCGGCATCGGCGCCTTCATCATGGCGCTCGGCGCCGTCGGCCTGTTCCGCTACACGCAAGGCGGCGAGTTCCTGCTGTTCGGCGTCGACCTTGCCGGCTGGGGCATCTTCGCCGTTGGCACGCTCGTCGTCCTCTATGTGATGTTCGGCTGGTGGCGCGACACCATCCGCGAGTCGATCGCGGGCGATCACACGCCGGTCGTCCAGCTGCACCTGCGTTACGGGATGCTGCTGTTCATCGCCTCGGAAGTGATGTTCTTCGCCGCATGGTTCTGGGCCTTCTTCGACGCCTCGCTGTTCCCCAACGAGGCAGCGCAGTTCGCCCGCGTCGAGGCGACCGGCGGCGTCTGGCCTCCGGCAGGCATCGAGACCTTCGATCCCTGGCACCTGCCGTTGCTCAACACGCTGATCCTGCTGACATCCGGCACGACGGTGACCTGGGCGCATCACGCGCTGCTGCATGACGACCGCGAGGGCCTGAAGTGGGGCCTGACACTGACCGTGCTGCTCGGCGTGCTGTTCTCCTTCGTCCAGGCCTATGAGTACAGCCACGCGGCCTTCGGCTTCTCCGGCTCGATCTATGGCGCGACCTTCTTCATGGCGACCGGGTTCCACGGCTTCCATGTCATCGTCGGCACCATCTTCCTGCTGGTCTGCCTGATCCGCGCCTCCATCGGCCAGTTCACTCCGCAGAAGCATTTCGGCTTCGAGGCGGCGGCCTGGTACTGGCACTTCGTCGACGTGGTCTGGCTGTTCCTGTTCGTGTCGATCTACATCTGGGCGGCCGGCCCCGCGCATTGATCCTCATGAGGATGTGGTGCCGGATCGCGGCATCCGTCCTGATCTTCCTGTCCGCGGCGGTCGCAACCGCCGCGGACAGTTTCGTTGAGGGCGAGCCGCCCCGGGCCGGGCGCGTCGAGGTCCGAAAAGCCGCCCGGCTGTTGCTGCTGCTTGACCGGGACGGCGCAGAACTGCGGCGCTATACGGTCGCGCTTGGCGGCGATCCGGTCGGCGACAAGCGCCGGGAGGGCGACAGCCGCACGCCCGAGGGGCGCTATGTGATCGACTGGCGCAATCCGCAAAGCGCCTATCACCTGTCCTTGCATGTGTCCTATCCGGACGAGCGGGACCGTGCCGAGGCCGCCGTGCGCGGCGAGGATCCGGGCGGCATGATCATGATCCATGGCATGCGCAACGGATTTGGCTGGCTTGGCAGCCTGCATCAATATGTCGACTGGACGGATGGCTGCATCGCCGTCACCAATGAAGAGATCGAGGACATCTGGCGGCTCGTGCCGAACGGGACGCCGATCGATATCCTTCCCTGAGGCTTCGCTGCCCCGGCCTCGCGCCGCAGCGTGCCCCCCGCGCCGGGAGCGCCGCCGATGACCGACCCTGCTGACCGCCGGCCGCATGCCGACCGGGCCCATTATCCGCCGCAGGACGCCATGCGGACGGGGCTTGCCGGTCGCTGTCCGCGTTGCGGGCAGGGACGGCTCTTCAAGGGCTTCCTTGCGACGCGCCCGGCCTGCTCCAATTGCGGCCTGTCGTTTGACTTCGCCGACAGCGGGGACGGTCCGGCGGTGTTCATCATCATGATCGTCGGTTTTCTTGTCGTCGGCCTGGTGCTGGCTGTCGAAATGACGTTTCGCCCGCCGATCTGGCTCCATATGGTTCTGTGGCTGCCGCTGACGGTGATCCTCGGTCTCGGCATGCTCCGGCCCTTGAAGGGGGTGATGATCGCCCAGCAATACCGCCACAACGCCCAGGAGGGACGTGTTGACGAGTGAGGCAGCAGAAGGCCGTGGCCGTTCGCCCCGGCGACGGTTGTTCTGGCCGGCGGTTGCCGCCATGGTCGCTTTCGCCATCCTGATGGCGCTTGGCACCTGGCAGGTCGAGCGGCTGCAATGGAAGCTTCAGCTGATCGAGCGTGTCGAGCAGCGCCCCGGCCTGCCGCCGGTCGACCTGCCTCCGGCGGGTGACTGGCCGCGCATGACGGAAGAGCAATGGGACTACCGGCCGGTGACCGTGACGGGCCGTTTCCTGCCGGGCGAGGCTTATTACTATCTTTCGCTCGGCAAGCCGAAGGGCCTGCATGCGGGGCCGGGCTATTTCGTCTACGCGCCGTTCGAGGTCGAAGGCGGAGGCGTCGTCATGGTCAATCGGGGGTTCGTGCCCGAGCCCATGCGACAGCCGGAAACGCGTCCGGAGAGCGCTGCGCCGCAAGGCACGGTCACGCTGGCCGGCCTCTGGCGCCGTGACGAGCGTGGCGGCATGCTCACTTTCGGGGCGGACAGCGCCACTGGCATCTGGTTCGTGCGCGAGGCGCCGAAGATGGCGGCCTCCCTCGGTGTGACGGGGGTGGAGGTTGCCCCCTTCACCATCGACCTCGCCGCCCGCCACACCCCCCCGGGCGGATTGCCGCAAGCCGGCGAGACGATCATGAGTTTCACCAACAATCACCTGCAATATGCCGTGACCTGGTACGGGCTCGGCGCGGCGCTGATCGTGGTGTTCATCGTCTTCGTGCGCGGCGAAAGGCGCAACGCACGGGACTGAACGGCGGGTGGATGCGAAAGCGGCCGCTCCGTTGCCGGAGCGACCGCGAGGTCATGCCGTGTGCCTGCGACCGTTCAGAGCGCCGACAGGATGCCCGCCGCGCCGGAAACCTCGGCCTTGCCGGGCATGTCCTCGACATTCAGCGTCGCGACCTTGCCGTCCTTGACGATCATCGCATAGCGCTTGGAGCGCACGCCCATGCCGAAGCCGGAGGCGTCGAGCTCCATGCCGATCGCCTTGGCGAACTCGGCGCTGCCGTCGGCGAGGAAGGTGACCTTGCCGGCCGCGCCGCTGGCCTTGGCCCAGGCATCCATGACGAAGACGTCGTTGACGGAGACGACGGCGATCTCGTCGACGCCCTTGCCGAGGATCGTGTCGGCATGCTCGACGAAGCCGGGCAGGTGATTGTTGTGGCAGGTCGGCGTGAAGGCGCCGGGAACGGCGAAGAGGACCACGGTACGCCCGCCGAACAGGTCGGCGGCGGAACGTTCCGCCGGGCCGTCGGCGGTCATGGTCTTGAACTTGGTGTCGGGCAGCTTGTCGCCCACCTGGATGGTCATCGTGGAAGGTCTCCCGGGTCTGGGTCTCTTGAAATCCGTGTCTTGCGAGAACCGCAAGTCGCGCGGACGCGAAAGCCCGCGGGACTGACATAGGGTTTCACACGGCACGCGTCGAGCGGCAATCGTGCGAACGGCGGTCGCCCCGGTTTCCGGCCCGGGTTAGTCGGGTGGCAGGCGGGAGAGATCGACCTGGTGCTCGACGGCGTTGCCATCGACGACGAGCATCAGCGAGAGCGGCCGGCTGCCATCGTCCGCCTGCTGCAGGCCCTGCAGGGGCAGCGAGAAAACGGCATCGTCGCCCTCCCGGGAGACAAGCCTCGGCACGCCGTTGTAGGACCCCGGCGCTCCCTCGGCATAAAGGGCGAGGTCGCCGGCTCCGGCCGGTAGCTCGACGGAGATTGCGAGTTTCTCGCCCGTCTTGCCGGGGGTGCCGGCTGCCGCCGTGTCCCCTGACAGGCGGATGGAGGCAACACGTGGCGGCGCCTCGCCCTGCGGTCCGGGCAGGGACAGCCGCGCCGAGGCGATGGCCATGCGCGCCGCGAAATCCGGCTCGGCATCACTCAACGGAACCTCGAACCGCGCTTCGCCGGGCACGCAGATTTCCCGGCAGACCCCGAAGACGAGATGCACCCGCAGTGTTGCGTTCCCCGCGGCGGTGCCGGCGTCCAGGTCGATCGGCAGCACGACCTCGTCCCGGTAGACGATCGAGGTCGAATAGGGATCCGAGTAGGTCTCGGGCGGGGGGAAACGCAGGCGCGCGCCACCGATGCCGGTCGATCCGGCGAAATCGGCCGTGGTCGGAATTCCCGCCTCGCCCGGGAAGCGCCAATAGGTGTGCCAGCCCGGATCGAGGCGTATCTGGACGGCGGCATCGCCGACCGGGGACGTGTCCTGCGGCCCTGTCGCGATCACCCGCACATGCGCTCCGGCGACAGTCTGCCATTCCGTTTCGG
>NZ_JBLXFR010000048.1:0-31263 GCF_048261845.1 Stappia sp.
GACCTTCTCGTTGGTCGAATGGGTGCCCTGGGTCGCCTGGTCGACGACCTGAGTGGTCTGGCCGACCTGGCGGGAGATCTCGGCGATGGAGGCGGAGAGTTCCTCGGCGGCGCTGGCCACGGTCTGCACGCTGCTGGTCGCCGCGGAGCTTGCCTGCGAGGTCTCGCTGGCCCGTTCGGCACTGTCATGGGCGGAGGCGGAGAGCTCGCGCGCCGTCTCGTCGAGACCCGATGCCGTCTGGCTGACACTGCCGATAAGGCTGCGCACGGTGTCGCGGAAACCGGAGATCAGCGCCTCGGTGCGGGCCTGGCGCGCGGCGCGGGCCTGCGCGTCCTCGCCCTGGGCGGCTTCGAGCCGCTGGCGCTCCAACGCGTTCTCGCGGAAGGTCTCGACCGCCCGCGCCATGTCGCCGATCTCGTCCTTGCGCCCCTCCATGCCCGCATCGACGGACGTGTCCCCGGCGGCAAGGCGGCGCATCACGTCGGTGAGGCGGGCGACCGGGCTGGCCAGCGCGCCGGCCCCGAACCAGACGACGCCGAGGACGACGACAAGCAGGCCGAGGGCGATGGCGAGCATGGTGTTGCGGGCGCTGGTCGCGCCGGCGACCATGGCCGCGTACGGCACGTCGATAGCGACATACCAGCGTTCGGAGACGCCGGGGAAGGACACCGGGACAGCGGCGAGATAGCGCTCGCCGACACGGGCGCTCGCCGCGCCGGACGTGGCCGCGCGCATCAGCTCGAGCAGCTCGGGATCCTCGACCTTCTTGCCGAGCAGGGCGGTGTTGGAGGTCGAGACCCACAGGTCGTCGCCGCCGACCAGCTTCACCTCGCCGGCGTCGAAGGGCTTCAAGGCCGACATCTTGTCGACGATGGCGGTCAGCGCCAGGTCCGAGGTGGCGATGCCGACGGGCTTGTCGCCCTTGCGCACGACCCAGCTGATGGTGGTCATCAGCACGTCCTTGCCGTCGATCGGATAGGTGTAGGGAGCGGTCACCAGCGAGCGGTTCTCGCGCACGGGCGTGTCGTACCAGCCCTCGGTGCCCGCTTCCTTGGTCATGATGAGCTGCTCGACCACCACCTTGCGGTCGGTTCCGAAGTAGAAATAGGGGACGAAGCGGCCGTTGGCGTCGGAATACTTGTGGCCGATGAAGTCGCCGTCGCGTCCGTCCAGCCCGTTCGGCTCGAAGGCGAGCGTCATGCCGACGAGCTGGGGATTGGCCTCCACCGTGCGGATCATCAGGTCGCCGAGCCGGTCGCGATCGGTCATGCCGCCGGCAAGCAGCCCCTCGACGGCCACCGCCGTCGTCTGGGCGACGGTGAGCGAGCGCGACACGCCGCCCGACACTTCGCTGGCATAGGCATCGAGCAAGGCGCGTGCCTCGCTTTCGGCAGCCTTCTCCGCCGCCGAGGACATCACCAACGAGCCGGTGAGGCTGGTGCCGATCATCGCGGCGAAGAACAGCGCACCGGCACTGACCAGGAGTTTGTTGCGTATCGACAGGTCGGAGAACCGCATTGCCTAACCTCACGTTGGGGCCCGAACTTTCCCCGAAATTCCTAGCGGATTCCCCTTACCGCGGGCTTAACCCACGGCATTTGTTGCAGGATTTGGAAGAAATCGGCGGCAGGCCTTTTCGACGCTGCGTCAGTTTGGCCGCAACTTGCTCAAAGCGCCGAGGCGCGGCGCAGCCAGTCGGGATTTTCCAGGCAGTAATAGCCGGAAATCCGGCTGATCGTGCCGGCCCGCTTCCAGTCGTTGAGCACGCGGCTGACGTTTTCGCGCGCCGCGCCGGCCATGTTGGCGATGTCGGCCTGGGAGAGCTTGTAGTGGATCAGGATGCGGTCCTTGTCGACCGGCTTGCCGAAGGTTTCGGCAAGCTGCAGCAGGGTCTGCGCGACACGGCCGGGCAGCGGCAGGAAGGAGCGCGCGGCGAGCACGTCATTGGCCTGCCGCAGCCGCTTGCCGACGATCGAGAGCATGTGCCGGTAAAGCGCCGGGTTCTCGTCGGCAAAGCGCTCGAAGGCATGCTTGTCGATGAAGGCGAGGCGCGTGGGCTTTAGCGCGGTGACGGTGGCGGAACGGGCGCGCCCGTCGAGAAGCGCCAGTTCGCCGACGATCGAGCCGGGCCCGAGCACGGCCAGCAACTGCTCGTCGCCCTCGACGCTGACGATGGAGACCTTCAGCGAACCTTCCAGGATGGCGTAGCAGCCATTGCCGGGATCTCCGGCCTCGAACAGGATCGCGCCCGGCTTCACCGACATCGGCCTGGCCAGCGCGGAGAGGCCGGCGGCCAGTCCGGTGTCCAGGCCTTCCATGGAAAAGCTGTTTTCCAGGAATGTCTTGATTTCCAGCATCAGTCCCGCCTCGGTCTTTCGTCCTCAAGGAACGCGATTATCGGGACCCGGCATGAATGCCGCATGAACTGAAAACAGGCCCCCACGACTGCCCCGTCGTGCCGGGCCGGCAGGCCCCTCCCCATACTAAGGCGGTTTTGCCCCCAGCAAAGCGGATTGTGTGACCGCCATCACTGTAAGCGGGCTGCATTGCCCCCATATTACACTCATCAAACGCCGCTTCTTCCTGACCTCGCGGTGTTCCTCCCCCACGAAAAACCGGTCCCCCATCCCCGCGGGGGGCCGGTTTTCGCGTTTTCAGGTGATGGCGTCAGGTGATGGCGGATGCCGGCGGGCCGCAAGCGCCCGGGAGGACCAGCCGGGAAAACGGGAAAATCAGTAGAGAAAGATGTCTTTTTCCATCAGCAGCAGCGGAAAGGTGCTGCCCCGGAAAAAGGCATACTGGGCGCTGCGCGTGTCGAGCCTTGCACGCGGCTCCGAGCGCCGCAGCCGGTCATCGACCTCGGCCGGCTGGCAGAACACCACGGTGCGGTCGGACAGCCCGTCGAGCCGCCGGCGCACGTGGTGGACATGATCGGCCTCCTCGACGGTGGCGGGAAAGGCCGGGCCGCGCTGCAGCACCCGTACGCCGCATTCGCCGGCCAGGCGCGCGAAGCGCCGGGCCGCGCGCGGCTCGAGCGGAGGCATCACGATGCGCGGCGGCCAGCGGCGCAGGCCTGCCTGCTCCAGGACGACGCGGGCGAGCGCCGGCAGGGCGAGCAGGTCGTCGGTGACATGCAGGAAGTCCGCCGGGCGCTGGTAGAATTCCTCGAAACAGGCAAATTGCGCCTCGACCTCGTCGGCGATCATCTCGTCGGGAAGCAGGCGCAGGGCGCCGCGGAAGCGCCACCAGCGGGCCCTGGGGAAGGCGTCGCCGAACTGGCTTCGCCCGCGCACGGAAAGCGGCTGGTGCGGCTGGGTGAGGGCCAGGGTCAGGCCGACCAGGGTCCGGTGGCGGACGCTGTCGACGGCGTCGCGCAGCGGCATGTATTCGCGCGACCAAAGGTCCGACACGACGAGGCAGCCGACGGCAGACAGCGCACCGGCGGCGATCAGTTCGCGCAAGGCCCGGTCGACGCCGAAGGCGAGGCCGTAATCGGCCGAGGTCAGCAGGATCCGTTTCATCGCCCGATTCTATGCAGCGTGCCGGCGCGCGGCGCCACCCTCTTTTTTGCGCCGGCTCAAGGGAGGGGTCAGGGGAGAGGATAGACCGGATCGAGCGGGCCCGGCCGGAGCGGGTCCGAGACCGCGTAGACGACGAGGTTCTCCAGCGGCACGCCCCTGACCCGCCGCGTCAGTTCGGCGACGCGCCGGACGCTGGCAAAGCGCGCGGAGAGCGCGGCAAGGCCGGGGTCGCGCCGCTCCTCGACAACGAAAAGCGCGGGCCGGGACAGCACCGCCGGGTCGGGATCGGGGCGCATCGCATAGCGGATGCGCTCGGTGAGCTGCTCGACGGGCAGCCGGCGGTCGAGCTGGAAGGCAAGCTGCGCGCTCAACCCGTAGCCATAGGTGGCGATCCAGCCGGCGTCATGGTCCTCGGCGAGGGCGGCAAGCTCCTGGCGGATCTCGGCCCAGCCCCGGGTCTGGAAAGTCGGGTCCTTGCGCGCGAAGGCCCCGGTGAAGGGCGTCACCGCATGCCCGTAGACCAGCAGCGACACGGCAAGGCCGAGCACGATGGCGGCTGCAGCAAGGGCGCGCCAGAACCGGGCAGCGAAGGCCGGCGGATCGGCGGCGACGATCGCCGCCATCAAGGCGAGGGCCGGAAACAGCGGTGCCGGCCAGTTGCCCTGGACACGGGAGTGAAGCGAATGGGCCAGCAGGTAGAAGAAGAAAGGCAGGCTGGTCCATAGCAGCAGGCCGGCGGCCGTCTTGCCGCGAAAGGCGCCGCGCACCACGCGCACAAGGCCGATGCCGGCGAGCAGCGCGATCAGCGGATTGAGCAGCCCGATGACGGCGCCGAGAAACTCCGGCAGGTAGCGCGAGGACCAGCCCTCCGGCACGGCGCGGCCGAACTGCTTGACGAAGGAGGCCCATTCATGGGCGGCGTTCCAGGAGACGACCGGCACGACGAGTGCCAGCGCGATCAGCCCGCCTGCCCAGAGCTGCCAGCTCCGCCACCAGCGCCGCGCATCGGGGACGAAGACCAGAAACGCGACAATGCCCGCGCCGAGGAAAAGAACCGAGTATTTGGCGTTGAGGCCAAGGCCCGCGAAGAGCCCGATGGCAAGCCACCACCACGGATTGCGGCTGGTCGTCAGCTCCGCCAGCGCCCAAAGGGCAAGCCCCCAGAACAGCACGGAGGGCGCGTCGGGCGTGGCGATCAGGCTGCCGACGCCGACAAGCAGCGTCGCGTTGAGGAAGAGCACCGCGTATCCGGCGACACGCGCCCCGTAGAGCAGAAAGCCGGTGCGCCACAGCGCGGCGGATCCGAGGATGCCGGAAAGGACGGCGAGAAGCCGCAGGCCGAGCGCCGTGTCGCCGGCGATCCACTGACCCAGATGCACGAACCAGCCGATCATCGGCGGATGGTCGTAATAGCCGGTTGCCGGATAAAGGCCCCAGAGCCGGTAATAGGCCTCGTCCTCGGCAAGGCCCGACTGTGCCGCGACAACGAGGCGCAGGCCGGTGAGCGCGACGACGAGGAGGGCAAGGAAGGCGGGCCGCAGCCAGAGCGGCAGCGGGACGTGGTCCGGCGGCCGGGTCACGTTTGGCTCCCCGCGCTCAAGCCTTTCGCCATGTCAGCACCGAGCTTGCCGCGTAGTTCCACACCGCGCCCATCACAGCGCCTGCGGCGCCCGCCAGCCCGATCAGGATGCGCCCGGCATCTTCCTGGTAGACCAGCGAGGCGACACCGACATTGGCGATGACGCCGAAACCGCAGACCAGATAGAAGGTCAGCAGCCCGCGCAGCGCGGCAAGGCCGGTGAGCCGCCGGTCGCGATAGGTCAGGCGGTTGTTGAGCCAGAAATTGGTGGTCATGGCGACGAAGGTCGCCGCCGTCTGCGCCACCTGGAAGGACATGCCCTCCAGCTCGATCAGCGCGAACAGCGCCGCCATGTGGACGACGACGCCGGATGCGCCGACCATCATGAACATGAGGAAGCGGACGGAGACGACGTCGCCGACGAATTTTGACAAGAGAAGCCCCAGGAAATCGAGCGCGACCAGCGTGTCGAGCTTGCTCTGCCCGTGCAGCCGCTCGCGGAAGACGAAAGGAAGCTCGACGATGCGCAGGGAGCCGCGCGCGGTCGCCACGATGTCGAGCAGGATCTTGAACCCTTGCGAGGACAGGTCCGGCGCCAGCCGCTCGACCTCGGAACGGCGGATCATGAAGAAGCCGCTCATCGGATCGGAGAGGGTGACGCCGAGGAACAGCCGGGCGAGCCGGTTGGCAAGGCCGGAACCGGAGGCGCGCACGGAGGAAAGACCCGACCCGACATCGCCGCCCTCCACGTGGCGGCTTGCCACCGCAAGGTCGGCGGCGCCGTTGGAAAGCGCCGCCAGCATCTTCGGCAGCAGGGTCTCGTCATGCTGCAGGTCGGCATCCATTACAGCGACATAGTCGGCGGAGGAGGCGAGCATGCCCTCGATGCAGGCGCCCGAAAGGCCGCGCCGGCCGACGCGCCGGATGACGCGCACGCGCGGATCGCGCGCGGCGATGGCGCGGGCCGCCTCCGCCGTTCCGTCCGGGGAATTGTCGTCGACGACAATGGCCTCCCAGGCGATGCCGGCAAGCACGGTGTCGGGCCGGTCGATGAGGACGGGCAGGGTGTCGCGCTCGTTGAAGGTCGGCAGCACGACCGAAAGTCGCGCCGTGGCGGGGCGTGCCGCGCCGTCCGGCTCACTCGTCTGCGATACGCCGTCGACCGGCATGGAAACTCCGAACATTGAGGAACCGAACACTTTCACAAGGCCGCGCGGAGCCGTAGGGCCGGCAGCGGCGGGATCGCGCGGGACCATAGTCCGAACGCCTCCGATTGCAAGCATGGATGCGGGCGAAGCGGCGGGAGGGCGATGCGGGAAGGGTGTCATGCGGCGGGTGCGGCGAGCGTGATCGGTGCCGTCCCCCCTCTGTCCCCTCACGGGGACATCTCCCCCTCAATGGGGGGAGAGGGGTGCGTGTGGCAAGCCTTTACAACACTGCCTCGCGCTGGAGCCCGCCACCTTACACCTGCGGCCGGGATGACGTCAGAGTGGGAGGCAGGGTCTTGCGCTGCCCCAAACTCCGGTCGGGATGACCCCTGAGAGGAGGCAAACGCCCCGCGCCTTGCCGGAGCGGGCTGTTTCGTCTAGGAAACCGGCACCCTTTCGCGCGGCCTCGCCCCGCGCCCTTACCATGGATTCCGATACCCGATGGCCAAGAACAAACCGTCCAAGCTGAAGGCCCGCCTGCCGCGCGGCTTCGTCGACCGCTCGGCCAGCGATATCCGCGCCACCGAGGCGATGCTGGCGAAAATCAAGGCCGTCTACGAGCAATACGGCTTCGATCCGGTGGAAACGCCGGCCTTCGAGTATACCGACTGCCTGGGAAAATTCCTGCCCGACACGGACCGGCCGAATGCCGGCGTCTTCTCCGTGCAGGACGACGACGAGCAGTGGATGTCCTTGCGCTACGATCTCACAGCGCCGCTCGCCCGTCACGTGGCGGAGAATATCAACGAGATCCAGCTTCCCTATCGCACCTATCGCGCCGGCTGGGTGTTCCGCAATGAAAAGCCCGGGCCGGGCCGTTTCCGCCAGTTCATGCAGTTCGATGCCGACAGCGTCGGCGCGCCGGGCGTCCAGGCGGATGCCGAGATGTGCATGATGATGGCCGACACGATGGAGGCCCTCGGCATTCCGCGCGGGTCCTATGTCATCCGCGTCAACAACCGCAAGGTGCTCGACGGCGTGATGGAAGCGATCGGCCTTGGCGGCGAGGAAAACGCCGAGCGCCGGCTGACCGTGCTCAGGGCCATCGACAAGCTCGACAAGTTCGGGATCGAGGGCGTTGAGCAATTGCTGGGCGAAGGCCGCAAGGACGAGAGCGGCGACTTCACCAAGGGCGCCGGGCTGCGCAGGGAACAAATCGACCGATTGCGGCCCGTAATCATGGGTTTCAGGGTTGCGGTGTCCAAGGCGGAGGGCTCCGAACTACCCTTTGATGACATGATCCTGAATGAGGACACGGGCAACTTCTCTGACAATGTCGCGACTTGCGAAAGGTTGGTCGCCGAAGCGACCAATGACATTGAACGGGAAGGAGCGGAGGAACTGCTCGCAATCAGCCGGCTTGTTTCGGCTGCGGGCTATGGCAGTAAACGCATTTTGGTTGATACTTCAGTCGTGCGCGGTCTCGAATATTACACCGGCCCGGTCTACGAGGCGGAGCTGCTCTTCGACGTCACCAACGAGAAGGGCGAGGTCGTGCAGTTCGGTTCCGTCGGCGGCGGCGGGCGCTATGACGGACTGGTCAAGCGCTTCACCGGGCGCGACGTGCCGGCAACCGGCTTTTCCATCGGCGTCTCGCGGCTGATGACCGCGCTGAAGAACCTCGGCAAGCTGCAGGCCGACGAGGTGCTGGCGCCGGTGCTGGTCACCGTGATGGACGGCGACACGGAAAACCTCGCCCGCTACCAGAAGATGACGCAGGAGCTGCGCGCTGCCGGCATCCGCACCGAGATGTATCAGGGCAACTGGAAAAAGTTCGGCAACCAGCTGAAATATGCCGACCGGCGCGGCTGCCCGCTTGCCATCATCCAGGGCGGCGACGAGCGGGCCGAAGGCGTCGTCCAGATCAAGGACCTGATCGAGGGCAAGCGGCTGTCCGGCGAGATCGAGGACAATGTCACCTGGCGCGAGAGCCGCCCGGCGCAGGAAAGCGCGCCCGAGGCCGATCTTGTCGCCACCGTCCGCCGCATGCTCGCCGCGCAGGCCGAGGACCGGGCCCGGGCCCAGGGGGAAGGCGCATGAGCATCCTGCCGCCCTCGCGCCGCTATTCGGAGCTGACCGACCTCTTTTCCGACGAGGGGTTTCCGCGCGTCGAGCCGGCGGTTCTGCAACCCTCCAGCCTCTTCCTCGACCTGATCGGCGAGGACATTCGCGGCCGCATGTATCTGGCAAGCGACGCGGCGGGGGGCGAGGAACTGTGCCTGCGCCCCGACTACACGATCCCGGTCTGCCGCGCCCATCTCGACGGGCCGGGCGCGACGACGCCGGCGCGCTATTCCTATTGCGGCCCGGTGTTCCGCCAGCGCCGCGAGGGCTCGGGCGAGTTCATGCAGGCGGGCGTCGAGTGTTTCGGCCGGGAGGACGAGGCGGCGGCCGATGCCGACATCCTGGCGCTGGCCGCGCGGGCGCTTGCCGTGCTCGGCGTCGACGACCTCGATATCCATATCGGCGACGAGGCGCTTTTTCGCGCCGTGCTTGACGGACTGGACCTTGCTCCGGTCTGGCGCCGCAGGCTTGGCGAACTCTTCGGCGAGCGCGACCGGCTGGACGCTGCGATCTCGGACATGAAGGGCGGCACCGGCGAGGATGCGCCGGCAACGCCCGCATTGATGCGCGCGCTGGAGGGCGTCGACCCGGAAACGGCGCAGGCGGCGGTCGCCGAACTGCTCAGCCTGACGGGCCTGCGCCCGGTCGCCGGACGCTCCGCCGCCGACATCGCCGAACGCCTGCTGGAACAGGCGATGCTCGCCACCCACGACAGCGGCACCGACCGCGCCGCCGGGGTGCTGACGCGCTTCCTGGCGATTGCCGGCCCCCCGCGCGCGGCGGTGGCGGCGATGGAGGGGTTTGCCAGGGAGGCCGGGCTCGACCTTTCCGAACCGCTCGAGCGCTTCACCGCAAGGCTCGATGCGCTGGAAGCAGCCGGCGTCGATACGGGGAGCCTGACCTTCGCCGCCGATTTCGGCCGCCGGCTCGACTACTACACGGGCTTCGTCTTCGAGATCCATTCGGCCTCCCGCAAGGCGGCCGGGCAGATTGTCGGCGGCGGCCGTTACGACCGGCTGCTCGCCCTGCTGGGCGCCGAAACCCGCATCCCGGCGACCGGGTTCTCCATCTGGCTCGACAGGATCTGAAGGCGCGCATGTCATGACCAACGCATCCGACACCCGTTCCCGGCCGCTGATCATCGCGGTGCCCTCCAAGGGCCGGCTGCAGGAGAACACGCATGACTTCTTCGCCCGGGCCGGCCTGCCGGTCGGGCGTCCGGGCGGTGCGCGCAACTATCGCGGACGGCTCGGCCGGTTCGATGCGGGCGAGGTCGAAATCGCGTTCCTGTCGGCCTCCGAGATCGCCCGCGAGCTCAGCTCCGGCCAGGCGCATCTGGGTGTCACCGGGCTCGATCTGGTGCACGAGACGATTTCGCGGCCCGAGGAACTGGTGCACGTGGTCACCCCGCTCGGCTTCGGCTTCGCCGATGTGGTGGTGGCCGCGCCCGACGCCTGGATCGACGTTTCGACCATGGCCGACCTTGTCGATGTCGCCTCGCATTTCCGCGCCCGCAGCGGCGGACGGCTGCGGGTCGCCACCAAATACGTGGCGCTGACGCGGGCCTTCTTCGCAAGCCACGGCCTGTCCGACTACCGGATCGTGGAAAGCGCGGGGGCAACGGAAGGGGCGCCGGCCGCCGGCACGGCGGGGCTTGTCGTCGACATCACCACGACGGGCTCGACGCTTGCCGCCAACAATCTGAAGGTGCTCGAGGACGGCGTGATCCTGAAGAGCCAGGCGCATCTTGTCGCCTCGCTGAAGGCCGACTGGACCGAGGCGCAACTGGCCGCCGCCCGGGTGATCCTCGACCGGATCGCGGCGGAGGACCGCGCCCGCGGCTTCCGCGAGATCCGCGCGCTGGTGCAGGCCCCGGAGCTGACCGCAAGGGCGGCGGCGGAACAGTTCGGCGCGATCGCGCCCTTCGGCACGCAGGTCGGCCAGCCCCTGCTGCTGCACTGCCCGGCAGGCCGCGCCGCCGACTGCGCGACGCTCTTGCGCGACCACGGCGCGCCGCATGTCAGCGTGACGACGCTCGACTATGTCTTCGGCACCAGCAACCCGCTCTATGAGCCGCTCGCGGCCAGGGTCGCCCCGGAAGGCTGAGAGGGGCGGGGCCCCTCCGCCTCAGTAATGCGGCGGTTTGGTCACCGGCGCGCCGCGCGAGGCGGCGTCTTCCAGTTCCTCCACATGCGCGGCAAGGGCGGCAAGGCGGCGGATGAGCGCGTCGAGCTGGCCCGCCTGTGCGGTGACCACCTCGTTCAATTCCTCGACCGTGCGCGTCTGGAAGGCGAGCTGCTCCTCCAGCTTCTCGATGCGGGCAATCGTGTCGCGGTCCATCTCGCTCTTTCCCAAATCTGTTTCGGCTGTCAGTGGCGCGCGGGTTTTTGGGCCGCCGCGCCCGGGGCATCGCCATACCGCTTGCGCGCGCCGCTGTCCATGAGAGGGAAGGGCAGGCGCTGCGATATCGTTCGCCGGCATGGTCCCTGTTCCGGAGACGCGGGGGGAGCCGTCGCGCTTGCCGGGGCTGCCAACGGATCCCTGCTCTCCGCTTCGCTCCGGCCGGGATGACACGAAGTGGGAGGCGAGGGCGGATGTCCTTCGTCCGGTGTTGACCTGCCACAAACGAAAATGGGCGGCCCGAAGGCCGCCCATCCGTGTCTTTTCGAGGTCAGGACTTCTTAGAAGTCCATGCCGCCACTGAAACCGCCTGTTGGCGGTTTCAGCATGCCCGATGACGGGCGGCTTTACGGACTTCTTAGAAGTCCATGCCGCCCATGCCGCCGCCCGGCATTGCCGGAGCCGGAGCGTCCTTCTTCGGCAGCTCGGCGACCATCGCCTCGGTGGTGATCAGCAGGCCGGCGATCGAAGCCGCGTCCTGGAGAGCCGTGCGCACGACCTTGGTCGGGTCGATGATGCCGGTTTCCACCATGTTGACGTACTTTTCGGTCTGCGCGTTGAAGCCGAAGGTCTCGTCGTTGTTCTCGAGGATCTTGCCGACGACGATCGAACCCTCGACGCCCGCGTTCTGGGCGATCTGGCGGATCGGGGCCTCAAGGGCGCGGAGCACGATCTTGATGCCGGCCATGATGTCCGGATTGTCGGAGGTGAGTGCCTCGACGGCCTTCTTGGCGCGCAGGAGAGCAACGCCGCCGCCCGGGACGATGCCTTCCTCGACGGCCGCGCGGGTCGCGTTGAGGGCGTCGTCGACGCGGTCCTTCTTCTCCTTGACCTCGACCTCGGTCGCACCGCCGACGCGGATCACGGCGACACCGCCGGCGAGCTTGGCAAGACGCTCCTGCAGCTTCTCGCGGTCGTAGTCCGAGGTGGTCTCCTCGATCTGCGCCTTGATCTGCGACACGCGGCCCTCGATGTCGGCCTTTTCGCCGGCACCGTCGACGATCGTGGTGTTCTCCTTGGTGATGGAGACCTTCTCGGCGGTGCCGAGCATGTCGAGCGTGACGTTCTCGAGCTTGATGCCGAGGTCCTCGGAAATCACCGTGCCGCCCGTCAGGATGGCGAGATCCTCGAGCATGGCCTTGCGGCGGTCACCGAAGCCCGGAGCCTTGACGGCGGCGATCTTCAGGCCGCCACGCAGCTTGTTGACCACGAGAGTGGCAAGCGCCTCGCCCTCGACGTCCTCGGCGATGATCAGCAGCGGACGGCTGGACTGAACGACGGCCTCGAGGATCGGCAGCATGGCCTGCAGGTTGGAGAGCTTCTTCTCGTGCAGCAGGATGTACGGCTTCTCGAGATCCGCAACCATCTTCTCGGGGTTGGTCACGAAGTAGGGCGACAGGTAGCCGCGGTCGAACTGCATGCCCTCGACGACTTCCAGCTCGGTCTCGAGAGACTTGGCTTCCTCGACGGTGATCACGCCTTCGTTGCCCACGCGCTGCATGGCGCTGGCGATGTCTTCGCCGATCTGCGCATCGCCATTGGCCGAGATCGTGCCGACCTGCGCGACTTCAGCGGAGGTGGAGATCTTCTTGGAGCGAGCCTCGAGGTCCTTGACGGCGGTGGCGGCGGCAAGATCGACGCCACGCTTCAGGTCCATCGGGTTCATGCCGGCGGCAACCGACTTGACGCCTTCACGCACGATCGCCTGGGCGAGAACGGTGGCGGTGGTGGTGCCGTCACCGGCGATGTCGTTGGTCTTCGAAGCGACTTCGCGGACCATCTGCGCGCCCATGTTCTCGAACTTGTCCTCAAGCTCGATCTCCTTGGCGACGGAGACGCCGTCCTTGGTGATGCGCGGGGCGCCGAAGGCCTTGTCGATGACGACGTTGCGGCCCTTCGGGCCGAGCGTCACCTTGACGGCATTGGCGAGAATGTCGACGCCGCGCAGCATGCGGTCGCGGGCATCGGTGGAAAACTTGACTTCCTTGGCAGCCATTTTCATGTCTCCTGGTTGTTTCAGACGTCGCGGGTTTCGCGCCAGGGCCCGGGCGGATCAGCGGGGCCCGCCGGCCGGCGCGGCCGCGACGAGGACAAAAAGCGCGATGCGGCTTAGCCGACCACGCCCATGATGTCGCTTTCCTTCATGATCAGCAGGTCTTCACCGTCGATCTTGACCTCGGTGCCCGACCACTTGCCGAACAGGACCCGGTCGCCGGCCTTGACGTCGAGGGCGATCAGCTCGCCGTTGTCCTTGCGGCCACCCGGGCCGACGGCGACGACTTCGCCTTCCTGCGGCTTTTCCTTGGCGGTGTCGGGAATGATGATTCCACCAGCGGTCTTCGCTTCGGAATCAACCCGGCGAACGACGACGCGATCATGCAGAGGACGGAACTTCATGTCGTGCTCTTTCCTTTCCTGGCCAGCGTGGTACTCCTTCCCGCGATGCCCCGCCTCGGGGTCGTCAGGAAACCGCAGACCACGTTGGCACTCTGTGAATGAGAGTGCTAACAGCGCGACTGATGTAGGATGACCTCCACCGGCTGTCAATGACCCGGTCGGGACGATTTTTCACGATTGCCGGATGTGATGGGGCCCGCCCGGCCAGGTGCGCCGCCGGGGCTTGGAAGAACCGCGGATTTTCGGTTTCGTTAACGAGTTTCGCAAACGGTTTGGAAACGGGCTGCGGCGTATGGTTCCGGCATGATGAAGAAGCCGCGCCTCCTCTCCCGTTTTGCCGCCGACCGTCGCGGCAGCATCGTCGTGCCCCTGGCAATCTGCACCGGGGTCTGCCTGCTCGTCGTCGGCGCCGGCATCGACTACACCCGGGCCTACAACGTCAAGGTGGACCTGCAGGCGGCGGTCGACGCGACCGCACTTGCCGCCAACTATGACAGCGACGGCATGTCGGAGAGCAAGATCAAGGCGAACGCCGAGGAGTATTTCCGCGCCATCTACAAGGGCGGCGACCCCGACAAGGTCGATCTGGATGTGTCCGTGGACAAGGGTACGGTCACGGTGAAGGCCGGCTCGACGGTGCACACGATGCTCGGCAGCGTCATGAACAAGAGCACGATCGATGTCAGCGTCATGTCCCAGACGGTCGTCGGCAAGGCGACCTTCGACATCGTCATGGTGCTCGACAATTCCGGCTCCATGTCCGGCAGCAAGATGAGCACGCTGAAGAAGGCGACCGAGGACCTGACGGAGACACTTTTCAAGATCAACGAGGACAGCGGCGTCAAGGACCGTATCAAGATCGGCATCGTTCCCTTCACGTCCTTCGTCAATGTGGGCGCCGACAAGGCAGATGCCTCCTGGATGGACCGGGAGGGCCGGTCACCGATCCACTGGAAAAATTTCGAAACGCGCAACGACGGAACGCCGGACCCGGCCGCCTTCGAGAGCAAACATCTCGTCAATGGCCGGCCGAGCCGCTTCACCCTGTTCAAGCAGATGAAGCACACCGGATGGCTGGGCTGTGTCGAGTCGCGGCCGATGCCCTACGATGTCGACGACACGCCGCCCTCGATCAGCAATCCCGCCACCCTCTTCGTGCCGGAATTCGCACCCGACGAGCCGTCCAACTCCAACAAGAAGTGGGGTGACAGTTACTACAATAATTACCTGGACGACGACCGCGGCGCTTGCAAGAAAACGGCCAAGAAAGCCTACAAATCATCCGGCATGGATCGCTGGGAATATGCCCAAAAGCGACTGTGCAAGTACAAGGATCAGCCGAAGGCGTTCGGCAATACCTGGAACAATGGCCCCAACTACTGGTGCAAGACGCAGCCGATCACCGACCTGACCGAGAACAAGTCGACGGTGCTGCGCGCCATCAGGGACATGAAGGCCGACGGCCACACCAACATTCACCAGGGCGCGATCTGGGGATGGCGCGTGCTGTCGCCGTCAGAACCCTTCACCAATGGCCGCGAGGCGAAGGGGCCGGACGAGGAGCACGTCCGTATCATGATCATCATGACGGACGGCGCCAACACCTACCAGAGCCAGAGTTCCTTCAACAAGACGCGCATCAACGCCTATGGCTACGGGACCGAGGAGCGTCTCGGCAACGGCGTCGACAGTTCCTGGGAAATCGAGAACAAGATGGATGATCGTCTGGCCCAGACCTGCGTCAACGCCAAGAAGAGCGGGATTCAGGTCTATACGGTCGCGTTCCAGATCTCGAGCCTCAACACGATCCGCATGATGCTGAACTGCGCGACGACGCCGACGATGGCCTTCGACGCCAAGTCGAACACGGCGCTGCTCGAAGCCTTCAAGCGGATCTCGGAGGAAATCACCAAGCTTCGCCTGCAGATGTAAGGCGGGCACGGGTCTGTAGCGTTCCGGTCCGTTCCGCGAGGCAGGGCCTCTGTGCCTGCGGGCTCGGGAGTACGCCCGGTTCGCGCCCTAGCCTGTCAGCGCGTAGGACCAGGCGGCCGCGACGACCATGCCGGCGGTGATCGCCCAGACGGCGCTTTTCCACCGCAGCATGACCAGCGAGGCGAGCGCCACCGCGACGGCCTCCCGGAAACCGCCCCTGGCGACCAGCGAGGCGACCAGTGCCGCGATGACCGAGACCGACAGGTTGTCGAGAAAGTGCTCGACCTTCGGCGACATTCTCACCCGGCTCATCAGGAAAGTCCCGGCAAGACGGCTGCCAAGCGTGATGGCGCCCACCAGCAGGATCGCCGCCCAGGCCGCAAGTTCACCCGGCATGCCGAATGCTCCCCGTGACCCCGCCGGCCAGCGCGCCGAGAATGACGTTCCAGCCGGTCGGCACCTGATCGAGCAGGACGACCGCCACCACCGAGGCGACCAGGACGGGAAGGATCTTCGCCCTGCGCTCGATCTGGCCGGCCACCATGGCGGCCAGAAAACACGTCATCACCACATCAAGGCCGAAAGTGGCGGGCTCGCCGATCAGGCGCCCGGCCAAGGCGCCGATCGCGGTCCCGGCGATCCAGTTCACCCACAGGATCAACCCGCCGCCGAGCAGCACGCCGAGGTCGCGCTCGCCTCCGCGCAGCGCTATCTGGCCATTGGCGAAATTGGGATCACTGAGCAGCGACAGAAGCAGCACCCTCTGGCGGACGGGCACGGTGTTGAGCCAGGGCGAGAGCGCCGCGCCCATGACGACATGCCGCGCGTTCACCGCCAGCACGACCAGCGCCAGCGATCCGAAGGCGATCGGATCCTGCCAGAATTCCAGCGTGGGAAACTGGGCGGCGCCGGAAAAGACCAGGGCGCTCATGCCGAGCGCCTGGGTCACCGAAAGACCGCGCTCGGCCGCAGCCACGCCGAAGGCGATGCCGAAGGGAATGACGAAGATTGCCACCGGCAACAATGTGCGCACGCCGCGCCAGGTGCCGGCCTGGGTGAGAACCAGTCCGCCCCGGGGGGGCTCCGGAGGAGGGGAAGGGATCTGTGTCATCGTCGGCCTGTTCGTCCTGTGCACTCCTGACGGGCGCAGGGCGCGGCCGGGTCAGTTGGCGGCGCGCACCGTGAAGGGCAGGGTCACGTCCGCGGTCTTCCCGCTCGCCGTGTCGGTGAGCGTCGTCACCAGGGCATACTCCCCGGCGCGCAGTCCCTCGAAGGCGAAGCGCAGCGTGGCATGAAATTCGCGCAGTTTCTCGCGGCTGTCGGCGGCGAGTTCGGCAAACCCGGTCTGGGCGGCAAGCACCTGTCCCGAGGTGTTGAGAAGCTCGAAATCGGCGACCAGCCGCACACCGTAGCCCGTCTCCGTCTCGACATAGCCGAAGCCGACCGGCTGGGTATAGACGGTCAGCGCCTCGCCCTCGGTGAAGATGGCCTCGCCGCGCGGTGTGTACCGGCCGAAACCGGTGACCTCGCCGTCGACGAAGGTGGCGGTGGCCAGCGACAGCGGCGCCTGCTCCCAGGCGGCATCGAGACCGGCATAAGCTGCGGCGAGCGCTTCGGACAGGGCGGTGGCGGGCTGCTGCGCGGAGGCTGTTCCCGGCGATCCCGCCAGGGCGAGAGCGGCGAGGAGCGCGCAGGCGCCGGCAAGGCGTGCCACATGCCGTCCCGCGCGAGCTCGCGTTTGCGTTCCGAAACGCCCGCTGCCGCGATCGCTCAATTCACCCCTGATCATGTCTGCCCCGCCCTGGTAAAGCCCCGCAAATGCGCATTTTGCGGCGCACCGTATAGAACGGCCCGGGGAAAACAACAAGATTATCCGGCAAAACCGGTGAACGGCGCGAAGCCTTCGCCCTCGGGACGTCCGCTCCACGACTGGCGCTTGCGGTAGATTGTCGAGGGGCTGATTTCCAGCGCTGCCGCCGCCTTGGCGATATTGCCGTCGAAGGCATCGAGTGCGTCCTCGATGATGCGTTTTTCCTGGGCCCAGAGCGGTTCGATCTGGCCGCCGCGCCGGCGGTGCTGCATGGCTGCCGTGTGGCGGGCGGCATCCTGGCGATGCGACAGGCCTTCCCCGGAGAGGAAGGCGGGCAGCATCGCCGCCGTCAGCGCGTCGCCGTCATTGAGCACAACCGCCTGGCGGATCGCGTTCTCGAGCTGGCGGACATTGCCCGGCCAGTCATAGGTGAGCAGTTTCTCGCCCGCGCAAGGCGCGATGCCGGTGAAGGCGCGACCTTCCTCGCCGGCATGACGGGCAAGGAAACTGCCGGCCAGCGGCAGGATGTCCTCGCGCCTGTCGCGCAGCGCCGGAAGGCGGATCGGCAGCACGTGCAGGCGGTAGAAGAGGTCCTCGCGGAACCGCCCGGCTGCGATTTCCGCGTGCGGATCCCGGTTGGTCGCGCAAAGGATGCGCACATCGACGGGACGCGGCCGGGTGTCGCCGATGCGCTGGACGGTGCCGGTCTGCACGAAGCGCAGGAGCTTGGATTGCAGCGCCATGTCCATTTCCCCGATCTCGTCGAGGAAGAGCGTGCCCTTGTCGGCAAGTTCGGCAGCGCCCGGACGGCTTTCCGAAGCGCCGGTGAAGGCGCCGCGTACATGGCCGAAGATCTCGCTTTCCATCAGTTCGCCGGGAATGGCGGCGCAGTTGATGGCGATGAAGGGCGCCTCGCGGCGCGGCGACCTGGCGTGAATGGCGGCGGCGGCGAGTTCCTTGCCGCTGCCGGATTCGCCGGTGACGAAGACCGGCGCGGAGGACGGCGCGATGCGGCGGATCTGGTCATAGACCTCGCGCATGCGGGCCGATCCGCCGACGAAGCCCTCGAACCGGTAGGGTTCCTCCGGCGTGCCGCCCGCCTGGCCGCGTCCGGGAATGCGCCGGCCGGCCTCGTCGCGCGGAACGCGGATGTTCTGGATCAGGAAGCGGTCGATACGCTCGGCCACGGCAACCGGGTCGGCCGGAACGGAGATGACGTCATGCGCGCCGGCCTCCATCGCGGCGAGGCTGCGGGTCAGCGACCCGCCCGAGCTCACCGCCATCAGCATGGCCTGCGGCTGGGCTGCGGCAAGCCGCGAAAGGTGCCCGTCCTGCCCGAGCGTCTCCAGGTCGACGATCATCACGTCGGGACGGACCTGGGTGTTCGCGGCGTAGAACGGTTCGAAACTGTGATAGGCGACCGGTGCCGCGCAGGCATGGTCCATCGCATCAACGATCGAACCGGCGAGCGTGCGCGTGACCCCCTCGCCATCGAGTATGGCCAGTCGGATTTGCCCCGTAGCGCCATGCATGGATTCCATGCTTTGGCGACCCCCTTCTTTGCAGCCGAACGAACGGCATCGATTTGATTTGCCGTCAGATTCTTGATCGCACATGGTAAACAAAGTGTTTCCACCCCGCATTGTCCCCCGGCCACTTGTGCGAATTGCGAAGTTCTGCGGATAGGTTGCCCATGAAACGGGTGCTAGGGTCAGGCCGGGCGAACAGGGACGAAACGCGGACAAGCCATGAAACGCATCCGGTTCTTTCTGGCGGTCGCGGCCCTGACGGCCGTGGCGGTGGGAGGCTATCTCTTCTGGTCGTCACGCCCGGTCCCGGTCACGGTCGTGCAGCCGCACATGGGAAGTGCCGCGGATGTGGTTTATGCCACCGGCGTGGTCGAACCGGTGCGCTGGGCCAAGGTGACGAGTGTCCTGCGCGAGCGCATCGTCGAGCTTTGCAGTTGTGAGGGCGAGCCGGTCGAGGCGGGCGAGGTCATCGGACGGCTCGATTCCTCCGCTGCCCGCGCCACGCTCGCCGAACTGGAGGCCCGTGCGCAGCTCTCCGAACAGGAGCTTGAGCGTGCCGCCGGCCTGTTCGAGCGACGTGTGACCTCGCGCAGCGTCTTCGACAAGGCGGAGAACGACCATTCCCGCAACATCGCGCTGGTAGCCGCGCAGCGGGCGCGGCTCGGCGACTACGAGTTGCGCGCGCCGATGGACGGCCAGGTGCTGCGCCGCGACGGCGAGGTCGGCGAGGTGGCCGAACCCGGCTCCGTGCTGTTCTGGGTAGGGCAGGCACGGCCGTTGCAGATCGTCGCCGATGTCAACGAGGAGGACATTCCGCTGGTGCGCGCCGGACAGGCGACCGTGGTGCGCGCCGACGCCTTTCCGCAGGCGAGCTTCAATGCCAGGGTCGACCGGATCACGCCAAAGGGCGACCCGGTCCTGAAGACCTACCGGGTCTATCTCGTCTTCCCGCAGGAGACGCCGCTGATGATCGGCATGACCAGCGACGTCAACATCATCGTTCGCGAGGTGCCTGAGACCATGCTGGTGCCGCTGGCCGCGTTCGACGGCGACAAGGTGCTGGTTCTGGGAACGGACGGCATGCTGGAAGAGCGGATGCTGGAGGTCGGTATTCGCGGCGTCGACGAGGTCGAGGTACTTTCGGGCCTGACGCTTGACGCGCGCGTCGTGTCTCCCTGGGCGGAAGGACTTGCAGCCGGGATGCGCGCCCGCCCGGCCTCCGTCGAGGATGCCGGCGGGACCGGCGGCTGAACCATGCCCCTGGTCCTGTCCATCGCGCTTACCCATATCGGCGGCCGGCTGCGGCAAAGCGTCATCTCGGTGCTCGGGGTGATGCTCGGCGTCGGCTTCTCCATCGCCATGGCGTCCCTGATGCAGGGCTCGCAGGATGATTTCATCGCCACGCTGGTCGACGCGATTCCGCATGTGGAAGTGAGCGACGACCGCCGGGAGGCGGGTCCGCCGCCGGGGGGGAGGCGCTACGCCGCCGTCAACGTCATCGGCGCCCGGCCCGACGACGACACGCGCGGCCTGCGCAACCCGGTGCGGCTCGAGGCAATGCTGGAAAGCTGGCTGCCGGGCCGCATGGCTGCGTCCCTTTCGGGACAGGCAGTGCTGCGCTATGGCGGGCGCGACGTGGCGTTGTCGCTGACCGGTATCGATCCCGAAACCTATCTGCGCGTCTCCACGATCGGCGAGGACATGCGCGAAGGCTCGTTCAGGGAGCTTTCCGCCAATCTCAACGGCATCGTCGTCGGCGACGGGGTCACCGAAAAACTCGGTGCCAAGCCGGGCGACACGATCGCGGTCTCGACCTCGGCGGGAGCGGTCCGGCGGCTGAAGATCGTCGGCACCTTCCACACCGGCGTGACCCAGGCCGATGAAGCCACCGGCTACACGGTGCTGAAGACGGCGCAAGTGCTCTTTGCGCGACCCAATGTGATCAACCGCCTGGCCATCCGCCTCGACGACGTCAACGCGGCGCGTGCCGTCGCCGCCCGCGTCGAGCGCATGACCGGCTACCGCGCGACCTCCTGGCAGGAGGCCAACGAGAGCCTGATGGAGGTTCTCATGGTGCGCAACATCATCATGTACACGGTGGTCGGCGCGATCCTCCTGGTCGCCGGCTTCGGCATCTTCACCATCGTCTCAACCATCGTCCACGAGAAGGCGCGCGACATCGCCATTCTCAAGTCGCTCGGCTTCGAGCAAGGCGATATCCGGCGAATATTCCTGACGGAAGGACTGGCGATCGGGGCGTTGGGTTCCGTCCTCGGTTCCGCCCTTGGCTACGGGCTTTGCGTCGGCCTCGGATCGCTGACCTTCGAGGTCAAGACCAATGTGGAAATGACCTCGCTGCCGCTTGCCTACAGCCCGCTGCACTATGCGATCGCCTGCGGCTTCGCGCTGTTCTCCTCCGGCATCGCCGGCTATGTGCCGGCGCGCAAGGCCGCCTCCCTCAATCCTGTCGAGATCATCCGGGGGGCCTCGTGAGCACGCCGCCGGCAACCGCTCCCGAGAATGCCCGGGTGCCGCTCATCGAGGCGCGCGGGCTGACCCGCGTGCTGCCCGGCACCGTGCCGGTGACGCTGGTGCGCGACATCGATCTTGCGATCCATTCGGGCGAGTTCGTCGCCATCACCGGGCCGTCGGGCTCGGGCAAGTCGTCGCTGCTTTATCTTCTCGGCCTGCTCGACGTGCCCAGCGAAGGCGAGGTGCTCGTCGAGGGCGAGGCGACGCACCGCCTGTCGGAGGCGCGCCGCGCACGCATGCGCCTCGCCTCGCTCGGCTTCGTCTTCCAGTTCCACTTTCTCTTGCCGGAATTCACGGTGGCCGAGAACGTGATGATCCCGATGCGCAAGCTCGCCCGGTTGTCGCGGGGCGAGATGCGCGCGCGCGCCGAAAGCCTGCTTGGAGAGCTTGGCCTTGCCGGCCACACCGACAAGCTGCCCGATCAGCTGTCCGGTGGCCAGCGCCAGCGTGTCGCGGTGGCCCGAGCGCTTGCCAACGCGCCGCCGGCGATCCTCGCCGACGAACCCACCGGCAGTCTCGACAGCAAGTCGTCGGAACAGGTGTTCGATATCCTGCGCGCCTTGGTCGACGATCACGGCAAGACGGTGATCGCCGTCACCCACGATCTCGACATGGCGGCACGCATGGACCGGCGCCTGCATCTCGTCGACGGGATGCTCGCCGATCCGTGAGCGCGGAAGAGGGAAGGGCTGCTCAGCCGGCGACGACGTCGTAGCCGGCCGCCTCGATCGCCTCGACGATGCGGCTCCGAGGCAGGGCCGTCTCGATCCGCGCGATGCCGCTGGTCAGGTCGATCTCGGTACTCGCCGTCTCGTCGGCGGAGGAAACCGCCTTCTTCACCGAGGTGACGCAGCCGCCACAGGTCATGCCTTCGATTCTGATCTCGATCATCGTGTTTCCCGCTTTCTTCTGCCGTCTCGCGAAGACGCTCCACAAGGTGGCGGCGACGGGACGGCTTGCTTGATCGGGCGGAGGATGGAGCTTCCGGCAACAGGAAGGTCAAGCGCAAAACGCGGCGCGGTTCCGCCGGTGGGAAAGACCGTCAATCGCCAAGGCCGGGGGCGGTTCTTGTCGGGCGAAACTCGGTGACCGTGTAGCGGGCGATGCCACGGGCATGGAACGGGTCGGCGCGGATGATCTCCTCCACCTCATCCCGGCTTTCCGACATGGCGACGATGACGCCGCCGGTTCTGGGCACCTTGGCGCCGGAGGCGAGAAAATGGCCCTGCGCATAGTTGCGGTCGAGAAACGCAACGTGGTCCGGGATCAGCGGCTCGACCTGCTCCAGCGGCACGACATACTCGATGTCGACGATGAAAAGGTTCCGGCCCTCGGCAATCAGCGGCATTCACACATCTCCCTTGATGACGCGCCCGGCCCGCTTCGTCAGGCGAACTGTACCAGGTCCCACAGGTTCCCGTAGAGATCGCGGAAGACCGCGACCTTGCCGTAATCGGCCTGCTTCGGCTCGCGAACGAAGGTGATCCCGGCGGCGAGATAGGCGGCATGGTCGCGCTCGAAATCGTCGGTGGCGAGGAACAGGAACACCCGTCCGCCGGACTGGTCGCCGATGTAGTTCTCCTGGTGCGGCGTCGAGGCGCGGGCGAGAAGCAGGGACGTGCTGCCTGCGCCTTTCGGCCTGACGACGACCCAGCGCTTGTCCTGTTCGGGCTGGTAGGTGTCCTCGACGAGCTCGAAACCGAGCTTGCCGACATAGAAGCCGATCGCCTCGTCATAGTCCCTGACGACGATGGCGACATGGGCAAGGGTCTGGGTCATTCCGTGTGCCTCGACCTGGAAGAACGCGATTCCGGTTTGCGCCATGGTTTCAGGAGCGCAGCTTCCCGGCAAGCGATGGCGGTCCGCGGCGCCGATTGCGTGGTGCTTGCCTGCACCGAAATCCCGTTGCCGCTGTCGCCCGACCGGGTGCCGCTGCCCTCCTTTTCGACCACCGAACTGCGTTGCCGGGCGGCGGTGGAACGGACGCTGGCCGGGTCACGCCACCGGCATGACCTGCGGGGCAGGGCATGTTTCTTCCGTCCGGGGCGCTGCTTGGGGCTGGAGACTGGGAAGAATCGTCGTATTCATGCACTATTAAGGGTAGGTTTGATTCGACTTCCCCGGAAGCTCGAGCATGGCCGGACAGGTATGGCACGCGCGACAAGCATCTTCATTTTCCTCTGCATGGGGGTGATCGCCGCCTCTGTCGCCGCGATCATGATCTTCCAGTTCTCCCGTCCCGCGGGCGAGGCGATCTCGCTCGGCCTTGCGCTGTTGTGCACGATGGCGGTGCTGCAGCTCGTCTTCGCCCGCCAGCGCGAGCGTGGCGACATCTCCGAAAAGGTGTCGATGCTGGAGGAGCGGGTGCTCGAGGTCGACGAGGACATCGGCAATCTCGAGGGACGGCTTTCCGGCATGGAGACCAACCTGCCGCGCCGGACTCGCGAGGAGATCGACCCGCTCTTTGCCGAGGTCGAGGTGCTCGGCAGCCTGATCAAGCAGATGGCCGAGGCCATGGCCGGCATGGAAGACCGGATCGACGAGCAGGAGACCCGCCAGCTTTCCCCTCCCCCGCAGGAGCGCTTCGCCCGCTATGAGGAGGCGCCGCGCGCGCTCGGCTATACCGGGCAGACGCGCCCGGCAGGCGGCGCGCAGGGCGCGGGTCTCGACCACGTCACGCCGGAGCGCGTCGGGGGTGGGCATTCGAGGCAGGGCGATACCGGGCACCGGGATGCGGGATATCGCGGCGATGGCCAGCGCGGCGACGGGCATGGGGGCGAAGGACGCAGGGACGACGACTACGGCAGGGATGTGCGTCCCGAGCCGCGCCCAAGCATGCCGCGCGCCCGCGAGGAGCCGCGCCCGGATCCGGAACTGCGCCGCATCATCCAGGACGCCCTGGACAACAACCGCGTCGACCTGTTCATGCAGCCGCTGGTCAGCCTGCCGCAGCGCCAGGTGCGCGACTATGAGACGCTGACCCGCATCCGCGACGCGAATGACAATTACCTTGAGCCGGTCGATTTCATCGGTGAGGCGATCCGCGCCCGGATGATGCCGGCGATCGACAACCTGATGCTGTTTCGCGCGGTTCAGGTGTTGCGCCGCCTGACGAGCCGCAACCGGCGCTCGGGCCTCTTCGTCAACCTGTCGTCGCAGACCCTGGTGGACGAGCGCTTCTTCCCCGGCTTCCTCGACTTCCTGCGCGCCAATGACGGTTTCGCCGGCCAGCTCACCTTCGAGTTCACCCAGGACGACGTCAACGAGATGGGCGCGCTGGAACTGGAGAGCCTCGCCGCGCTCGCCGAGCTTGGCTACCGCTTTTCCATGGACCGGGTCTCCGACCTGAAGATGGACTTCAAGACCCTCTCCGATCGCGGCTTCCGCTATGTGAAGCTGCATGCGAGCCGCCTGATCGGCACCGAGCACATGCCGACAAGCCATATCCATCCGGCGGATCTGGGCGATCTGTTGCGCCGCTTCGCCATGGAGCTGATCGTCGACCATGTCGAGACCGAGGCACAGGTGCTGGAGATCCTCGACTTCGATGCGCGGATAGGCCAGGGCTACCTGTTCTCGCCGCCGCGCCCGGTGCGCCCCGAGGTGCTGCAGGCAAGGCCGCCACAAAAGCCGGTGCGCCGCGCCGCCGAGTAGGCATGCCGGCCTTCCTCGCGGCCGGATGATGATCCCAAGCGAAAAGAAGAAAGGCGGCAGGGCCGAAGCCCGCCGCCTTTTGCGTTCGCGGATCAGGTGCAGTCAGATCGGGTGCTGTACCGGATCCGGTCAGGTGCCCGCTGCGGGGTCAGCTCGCCCCGGATCCCACCGTGACCACGAGCGGGCTTGCATCCTTCAGCAGGCGGTCGGCCACGCGGCGCACGTCCTCGAGGGTGACCGCCTCGATCTGGCTGTTGCGGGTGTCGATATAGTCCATCCCGAGCCCTTCCACCTGGATGCCGAGCAACTGGTCGGCGATCTTGTCGGACGTGTCGAAGCGCAGGGCATAGGAGCCGGTCATGTAGGCCTTGGCCTTGGCCAGCTCCTCCGCGCCCGGTCCCTCGCTCACCATGCGGTCGATCTGCGCCTGGATGATCGCAAGCGTCTCCTCCGCCCGGTCGGAGCGGGTGCCCGTCACCGCCATCCAGAGGCCGGCATGCTCGTAGGGGATCAGGTAGGAGCCGACGGAATAGGCAAGGCCCCGCTTCTCGCGGACTTCCTCGTAGAGCCAGGACGAGAAGGAGCCGCCGCCCAGGATGTGGTTCATGACAAAGGCCGGCATGAAGTCCGGATCGTCGCGCTTCAGGCCCGGCAGGCCGAGACGGATGGAGGTCTGCGGCACATCGAGCGCGATGCTCTTGCGCTCGCCCTCCGGCGACAGCGCCGTTTCCGCGACGGCGACGAGGTCGCCGGCTTCCGGCAATGCGCCGAAGACGCTGTCGAGCAGCGCCGCGAGACGCTCCGGCCCGATGGCCCCGACGACGGATATCTTCAGGTCCTTGCGCGCGAAAATGCGGCCGTGCAGCGAGGCGAGGTCGTCCGGCGAGAGCGCCGCGACGCTTTCCTGCGTGCCGCTGGACGGGCGGCCATAGGGGTGGTCCGGAAACGCCGTCTCGGCCCAGACCCGGCCGGCGATGGCATCCGGATCGGAGGCCTCGCGGCGCAGGCCGGAGACGATCTGCCGCTTCATCCGCTCGACCGCATCCGCGTCGAAGCGCGGTTCGTTGACGGCAAGCCGCAGCATCTCGAAGGCATCGTCGATATTGGGGGTCAGCGTGCGCAGCGAGCCGTAGAAATTGTCGCGGCCCGTGTCGAAGCCGATGCGCACCGAAAGATCCTCCAGACGCGTCTGGAAGGCCTGGGAATCGAGATCCCCGGCGCCTTCGTCGAGCGTTGCCGAGAGGAGGTTGGCAAGCCCTTCCTTGCCGTCCGGGTCCTGCGAGGCGCCGCCGGCAAAGGCAAACTTGACGGCGACGATGGGAACCGTATCGTCCTGCACCAGCCAGGCGGTCAGCCCGCCCGGGGTGGTGACTTCCTGAATGTCCATCGCGGTGGCGGGCAGGGTCGCGGCGAACAGCCCGGCGACGATGAGCCCGGCGGCGGCAAGGCGTCGTCCGGTTGCGGTGAAAGCGGTCATCGGGAAGCTCCCTGAATGGCGGTCATTGCGGCGCGCCGCACGAGCAAGGACCCGTGTTGCGGCATTGGGCCCGATATGTGTCGTCATTGCCTTGCCGCCTCTTCGGCGCCGGCGGGCTCTGCCGGGTCAGCCGCGGCAGAGGCAGGTGCCGCCGCCGGTCGCAGATAGGCGGTCACCGGCGTTGCGGCGAGATGGGTGCGGGCCGCATCCTGCACGTCCTGCGCGGTGACGGCGGCGATCTCCGCCGGCCAGTCGCGCACCTCGGCGATGGTCGATCCGGTGGTCAGTGCCACGCCGAAGATGCGCGCAAGGCTGGTCTGGCTGTCCTGGGCATAGAGCGCGGAGGACAGCAGGCGCTTCTTGGCCCGCTCCAGCTCTTCCGCCGTAATGCCGGTCTCGGCAATGCCCCTCAGCACGCCGAGCGCGGCGGCGCCGGCGTCTTCCAGCGTGGTGCCGTCGGCCGGCACGGCGTAGATCATGAAGCGGGTGTCGTCGAGCGAACTCGACTGGTACCAGCCGCCGGCGGAGGTGGCGATGCCCTTGTCGATGACGAGGTCGCGATACAGCCGGCTGGTGCTGCCGCCGCCGAGGATCTCGGCAAGCAGGTCGAGGCTTGCCGCCTCCCGCGTTTCACCGCTGGTGTAGCTCGGCACGATCCAGGCCTTGCGCAGGCTCGGCTGGTTGACGCGCGGATCGGCGTAGCTGACTTCCATCGAACCCGGGAGCGCCTGCGGCCGGGGGCGGTTGCGCTCGCCCGGTTCGGCCCGGCGCGCGACCTTGCCGTAGGTCTCTTCCGCCAGCCGGCGCACCTCGTCCGCGGTGACGTCGCCGGCAACGATCAGGATGGCATTGTTGGGCGTGTAGAAGCGGTCGTAGAAGGCGATCGCGTCCTCGCGGTCGAGCGCCGAAATCTCGTCCGGCCAGCCGATCCCCGGCGTGCCGTAGGGGTGGTTGACGTAGAGCATCGCATCGAGCGTCTCGCCGAGCATGGAGCTCGGATCGTTCTCCACCCGTTGGCGGCGCTCCTCCAGCACGACGTCGCGCTCGGGCAGGACGACTTCGTCGGAGAGCACGAGGTTCTCCATGCGGTCCGCCTCAAGCGCCATCATCTCCGCGAGATGCTCCTTGGCGACGCGCTGGTAATAGGCGGTGTAGTCGTTGGAGGTGAAGGCGTTCTCCTGTCCGCCGATCTCGGCGACCCGCTTGGAGAAGGCACCGTCCGGGTTGGCCGGCGTACCCTTGAACATCAGGTGCTCGAGGAAATGGGCAATGCCGGACATGCCCTCCGGCTCGTCGGCGGCGCCCACCCTGTACCAGATCATGTGGGTGGCGACGGGCGCGCGGCTGTCCGGGATGACCACCACCTGAAGCCCGTTGTCGAGGCTGAAGGAACTCATCTCGCCGCCGATCTTGATGTCGGCAAAGGCGGCGGCATCGGCCGCCTGCGGGACTTCGGCGCGTGCGACGGCGGGCGCGAGCGCCAGCAGCGCGCAGGCACCGGCAAGCAGTGCGGTTCGCCGAATGCGGCGCGGCAAGGCTCTTGCGGGTTGCGACAAGGGAACGACCTCCGGGATCATGGCGATGCTGCGATGCATCGAGATATAGGCGGTGACGGTGCAAAAGCCCGTGAACTTTTCGTAAGGTTGCAGGATCTGGCCGAACCGGCCGGTCCGTTGATCGTCAGGCACCCGTGGCCGACAGGGCTCCGGCTGCCGCAAACGAAAACGCCGGGGCATCGCTGCCCCGGCGCCTGTCGGCCTTGCGCTCGAACGACAATGGGGCTCAGCGCAGCGTGCGCGCAGAGCGGCCGTCCATGGTCTGCTCGATGTCGGACTTGATCGGCGGTTGTTGGGCGGTCCGGGTCGGCTCGGCCATCGGCGCGTCGGGGGACGGCTTGGAATACTCCGTCGGCGGCTCGATCAGATAGCGCCGGACGGGCTCGCCATTGGCGTCGAAAATGCCGGTCTGCTCCTTGGCCACGCCGACGCGCTGGTTGAGCTCGCTCGGCTTCATCCGGGCGTCTTCAAGCTTCTGTTCCTGACGGATCTCCGCCTGGATGTCGCGGTCGGAACCACCGGAGGCAAGCTCCTTGATGCCGCGCGACTGGTGGATGTTGCTGCGGCCCTGCTTGTCGATATCGCGCTTGTCCCGGTAGATATCCTGGATCTGCTTGAGCTGGGCGTCGTTCTTCTCGGGCCAGTTGGCGACGACCTTCTCTTCCTCCGGCTGGGGGAGGGCGTCCATCGATGCGGGCATGGCAAGCGGTGCGCGAGGCTTGTAGTCGATCTTCGCTTCCGACTTGGCGTCAACCGCGCCGAGCCCTTCCATCAGGGAACGGACCATCGCCACATCCGGTGCCTCGTCCGTGGACGAGCCGTCATTGAAGCCGTCGGCGCCGTGCTGGCATCCGGCAAGCGCGAGCGTGCCCGCAACGAAAAGGGCAAGCCGGCCGCGACGGGCGATCGGGCTTGAAGGGCTTTCGGTCTGGCTACGACGCGACACGGCGGCGATCCTTCAACGGTTCTGGCGCGACAACTCCCGCGTGGCCTTGCTCGCTGCAACGACCTTTGCCGTGGATGCAAGCGGGACACTTCGGTCGAAGCGCGCGGAAAATCTCACGCCTACTCAGACGGACTCTTTGCGGCATCATTGGGGCCGCCAAGAAAACTGTCATACAGCAGAGCGGCCACACCGGCAACGATCCACACGTCCGCAAGGTTGAAGACGTACCACGAGAAGCTGCCGACATGAAAATGGAAGAAATCCGCGACCGCGCCGTGAACGATCCTGTCGATGCCGTTGCCGAGCGCGCCGGCGATGACCAGCGCGAAGCCGGCAACCTGCAGCCTTCTGGTCGCATGACTGCCCCAGACCCAGAACAGCATCGCGACGACAAGCGTCACGCCGACCAGAAGCCAGCGGCCGAGATCGGCCTCCTGCTGGAACAGGCCATAGGAAATGCCGTAGTTCCACACCATGACGAGATCGAGGAACGGTGTCAGCGCGACCCGTCCGCGCGCCGCGATATCGAAGCCGTAGAGCATCCAGATCTTGAACGCCTGATCGGCAAGCATGCCGAAAACGGCGATGCCCAGAACGGGAAGGCTGGTGGGTCCCCAGGGACGGAAGCTGGACATCTGGTTTCCTCAAGACGGCGGACAGGGGCGGGCGCCCGGCTCCCCGCCGGTGCGGTCAGTCGGGCGGGCCGGTGCGGTTGATGCGCGCGGCCAGTTCCTCGCGGCTCTGCCGGTTCTCGCGATGGGCAATGTAGATGCCGCTGGCGACGATCAGGGCAATGCCGATCCAGGTCGGCCCGTCGGGGAAGTCGCCGAAGACGAGGTAGCCGAACAGGGTCGCGCTGACGATCTCCAGATAGTTGAACGGGGCCAGCACGGACGCCGGCGCGGCGGCAAAGGCCTTGACGATCAGCCCGTGGGCGAAGAAGGAGAGCGCCCCGACGATGGCCAGCAGTCCCCAGCCGGGCAGATCCGGCATCACGGCCAGCCCGGGCTCGTAGCCGGCGATATTGGCGATGACGAACAGCGTGCCGAGCAGCATGACGCCGCCGACCCCCGCCGTGAACTGGATACACAACATGCCGCCCTGTCCGGACAGCTTGCGGGTGATCACGAGATACAGCGCGAACAACAAGGCCGCGGCCAGCGGCAGCAAGGCTGTCAGCCCGAAATTGGCGAAGCCGGGACGGATGATGATCATCGCGCCGACCAGGCCGACGGCGACAGCGGCCCAGCGGCGGGGGCCGACCGGCTCCTTGAGCAGCACCGCCGACAGGATCGTCAGGATCATCGGCTCGACGAAGAAGATGGCGATGGCATCGGCGACCGGCATCGTCGCAAGGGCGGTGAAGAAACACACGCTCGCCCCCGACAGGAAGAAACCGCGCAGCAGATGCGGCCACAGTTGCGGCGCGCGCAGGACGGCAAGGCCCGGTCCGATCGCTGCGGTGAGCAACGCGAAAACCATCTGGAAAGCGAAGCGGCCGAGAGTGATCTGCAGCGGCGGCTGGGTTGCGGTCAGGTATTTGGCGGTGACGTCCATCAAGGGCACGAGCAGCATCGCCGCCGACATCAGGGCGATGCCCCGCATCACCGATGCGGCCGGTGCGGGGATCTGTGCCGTCATGCCCCGGTATCCCCGTCACCGTCTCCGCCGCCGCTGGCCGCGCCGTTGACGGCAAGGTCGACGGATCCCAGCGGCACAAGGCTGGCGAGCGCGGCGCGCGCCTCGGCGCTGTCTCGGTCCATCTGCTCGATCAACGCGGCGATGCTGTCGAAATGCGCTTCCAGGCGCAGGTAGGCGGCGAGCATCACCCGCACCCGCTTGCCGTAGAGATCGCCGGAAAAGTCGAACAGATGCACCTCGAAGAGCGGTGCGCCGTTGTCGAAGGTGGGCCGCCTGCCGAAACTGGCCACGCCGTCGACCCATCGGCCGTCGACCTTCGCGCGCACCGCATAGATGCCGTGGGCAAGGCCGGTCTCGGGCGGCAGCGCCAGATTGGCGGTCGGGTAGCCGAGGTCGCGGCCGCGCTTGTCGCCATGGCGGACCTCCGCCTCCACCGACCAGCGGTAGCCGAGCAGCGCATTGGCGAGCACGATGTCGCCTTCGGCAAGGGCCGCACGAATGCGGGTGGAGGAGACGGCTGCGCCGGCCTCGTCGTTCTCCGGCGAGACGATGGTGACGCCGAAGCCGTCCGTTCGTCCGGCCTCCTCGAGGAACTCCGGCGTGCCGCGACGGGCCCGGCCGAAATGGAAATCGTAACCGGTGACCGCGTGGCGGATCTTCAGCCGGCCGCGCAGGATGTCATGCACGAAGGCCTCGGCCTCGATGCCGGCGAATTCACGCGTAAAGGGCAGGCTGACCACGCCGTTGAGCCCGGTGGCGGCCAGCACGCGGGCCTTCATCTCCGCCGGTGTCAGCCGGAACACGGGCCGATCGGGGTTGAAGACGCTGCGCGGATGCGGCTCGAAGGTCAGCGCATAGGCCGGCGCGCCGGCCTCGCGCGCGATCGAAAGGGCGATGTCGAGCACGGCCCGGTGGCCCCGATGCACGCCGTCGAAATTTCCGATGGCGACCACACCCCCTTCCAGCGTTGCCGGAAAGGCGTCGAGATCGGCAATCGAGACAAAGGGAAGGGGAGCG
>NZ_JBLXFR010000049.1:0-31016 GCF_048261845.1 Stappia sp.
CACCGGACGGCGCGCGCGCCGCGGCCACCGGCACGGCGCCGGACCCGGCACAGTCGGCGGTCTGGACCTTCGGCCGGGTCGCCATGAACGAGTTCTCCACGACCAGGATACACCTGCTCGATATCCGCAGGGATCTCGAGCCGAGCGCGGCGGCCCTGCGCATCGCCGGAGAAGTCGTGCTGGCCGCGCATGACGAGGAGCGGGAGATCGTCATCGACGGCGACCGCCGCATCGGCTTGCGGGTCGAACACGGCGCGCCGCTTCCCGTGCCAGGCACGGTCCCCGATGAACGGGGCGAGATCCTGCGGCTCGACATCGCCCAGCAGGGGGCGCTCGACCGGCTGTGCTGGAGCCCCTGCCCGCGTCCGTCCCTTGTCGGCGACGAGGTGGAGATCGCCGTGGAGGCGAGCGGCCTCAACTTCCGCGACGTGATGTGGGCGCTCGGCCTGTTGCCCGAGGAAGCGCTGGAGGACGGTTTTGCCGGTCCGACGCTCGGCATGGAATGCGCGGGCACCGTCGTCGCAACCGGACCCGAGGCTCGGCGGCTTCGGGTCGGCGACAAGGTGATCGCCTTCGCGCCGGCCTGTTTCTCCAGCCATGTCACGGTCTCGGAGAAGGGCTGCGCCACGACGCCCGACGGCCTCTCCCCGGAGGCGGCGGCGACAATCCCCGTCGCCTTCCTGACCAGCTACTACGCGCTGCATCGCCTCGCCCGGCTCGAGCCGCACGAGACCGTGCTGATCCATGGCGGCGCCGGCGGCGTCGGTCTCGCCGCGATCCAGATCGCCAGGCACATCGGCGCGACCGTGATCGCGACCGCGGGCAGCCCGGAAAAGCGCAGCCTGCTCAAGCAGCTCGGCGTCGACCATGTGCTCGATTCCCGATCCCTCGCCTTTGCCGGCGAAGTCCTGCGCTTGACCGGCGGCAAGGGGGTCGAGGTGGTGCTGAACTCGCTCTCCGGCGAAGCCATGGAGCGCAGCATCGAGGTGCTGGCGCCCTTCGGCCGGTTCCTGGAGCTGGGCAAGCGCGACTATTACGAGAATACCCATCTGGGCCTGCGCCCGTTCCGGCGCAATCTCAGCTATTTCGGCATCGATGCCGACCAGTTGCTGATCCACCAGCCGGCGCTTGCCGAGCGGCTGCTCGGAGAATTGATGCAACTGTTCGCCGACGGCGCGCTGGCGCCGCTTCCCCACCGCGCCTTCGAGGCGGACAACGTGGTCGCGGCCTTCCGGCTGATGCAGCAGGCGGGTCATATCGGCAAGATCGTCATCCGCCCGCCCGCTGCCCCGAGTGCCAACGAGACCGCCGGGACGGTTGCTCCCGTTCGTCTCGAGGCCGGCGCCAGCCAGATCGTGGTCGGCGGTTTCGGCGGCTTCGGCGCGGCACTGATCCGCCGGCTTGCCGGGATGGGTGCGCGCCGGATCGATGTCCTGTCACGGCGCGGCGCGACGACGCCGGAGGCGGCCGCCCTTGTCGAGGGGATGGCGGGGCAGGGCGGGAGCATCGTCGGGCGTGCGGGCCAGGCGACCGACAAGGCGGCGGCCCTTGTCGAGGAGATGGCGGCGCAGGGCGTCAGCATCGTCGGGCATGCGTGCGATGCGACCGACAAAGCGGCGGTCTCGGCGACGCTCGAGGCCGTGCGCGCGGACGCCGGGTCGATCGCCGGCGTCTTCCACACCGCCATGGTGCTGGACGACACCTTGATGGCCAATCTCACGCGCGACCAGCTCGACGCGGTGCTGGCCCCCAAGGTGCGCGGTGCAGAGCTGCTCGACCGGCTGACGCGGGACGATCCGCTGAGCCACTTCGTGATGTTTTCCTCCGCGACAACGCTGGTCGGCAATCCCGGCCAGGCGAATTACGTCGCCGCCAACGGCTATCTGGAGGGCCTTGCCGCGCGGCGCAGGGCGGACGGCCGCCCGGCCCTCGCGGTTGCCTGGGGCGCGATCTCGGATGCCGGCTATCTGGCGCGCAATGCCGAGGTCGGCGACAAGCTGGCACGCAAGCTCGGACGTCATGCGCTGAGCGCCGGCGAGGCGCTCGACGGGCTTGCCGCGCTGATGGCGCTGCCGCAGGACGACATCGCGGGCGCAGCCGTCGGCTATGCGCGCATCGACTGGGCGGCGGCCCGGCGCGACCTGGTGCTGCTGGCGACGCCTTATGCGGAACGGCTGGGCATCCGCGCCGGCGACGAGACGGATGGCGAGGGCGGTGCCGTCGACCTCGCGGCCCTGCTCAAGGGCCTCGACCGTGCGGCCGCGATCGCCAAAATCTGCAAGCTGCTGGCGATCGAGATCGGCCGTATCCTGCGGATCGGCGAGGACGACATAGATCCGGCCCGGCCGCTGACCGAGGTCGGCATGGATTCGCTGATGGCGCTGGAGCTCAGGATGGCGGCCGAGCGGCAGTTCGGCATCGACATCCCGCTGATGTCGCTGGCCAACGGCGCGACCTTGAGCGACATGGCGGCACGGATCACCGACCAGGTGATGGGTGGCGGCGGCGACGACAGTGCCCTGTCGGGCGAGGCGCGCGCCAACGCGATGCAGCATCTGGGCGAGGACGCCTTCGAGGATGCGGACGCGCTTGCCGATGTGGCCGCCGAGGTCGAGCAGCGAACGCGCGACATGCGCTCCCTGCTGTGAGACTATCGGCCGGCCGGGCACGGCGGAAAAGACAGCGAAAGGCAGCGACTTGACGAAGGACGGGACGAGCGGTTCGAGCGACGCACGCATGCAACTGGTCGCCAGCCTTCGCGCCGGCCACAAGGCCGCCCGCGGGCGGCAACCCGTGCGCGCCGCGTCCAAGGCACCGCCAGCTGGGCCCGCCGCGTTCGACTTCTCCAGCCTGCCGCAGTTCAGGCAGTTGCGCATGCACCGCGCGGCGGCGGAGATGATCGGCCTCGACAACCCGTTCTTCCGGGCTCATTCGGGCGTCGCCGGCGCCACCACCGTCATCGATGACGAGACCTACGACAATTTCGCCTCCTACAATTATCTCGGACTGAACGGCCACCCGGAGGTCAATGCGGCGGCGGTCCGGGCGATCGAAACCTACGGCACCAGCGCCTCGGCCAGCCGCGTGGTCGCCGGAGAACGGCCGATCCACCGGGAGCTGGAACAGTGCCTGGCGCGCATCCACGGTGTCGAGGATGCGGTGGTGATGGTCAGCGGACATGCGACCAACGTCACCGTCATCGGCCACCTGATGAAGTCGGGCGACCTGATCCTCACCGATTCCCTCGTCCACAACTCCGTTACCGAAGGTGCGCGCCTGTCGGCGGCGGCGCGCATCAACTTTCCGCATGGAGACCTTCAGGCGCTGGAGGACCTGCTGGCGCAGAACCGGCACAAATACGATCATGTGCTGATTGTCGTCGAAGGCATCTACAGCATGGACGGGGACTTTCCCGACCTGGCGCGCCTGATCCGCCTGAAACAGAATTTCGATTGCTGGCTGCTTGTCGACGAGGCGCATTCCGTCGGCGTGCTGGGCGAGACCGGACGCGGGCTTGCCGAGCATTTCAACGTCGATCCGACGAGCGTCGAGATGTGGATGGGGACGCTGTCCAAGACCTTCTCGGCCTGCGGCGGCTATATCGCCGGTTCCAGGGCATTGTGCGATTACCTGCGGGCGACGGCACCCGGCTTCGTCTTTTCCGTCGGACTGTCGCCGGCGCTCGCCGGGGCCGCCATCGCTTCCGCAGACGTGATGACACGCGAGCCCGAACGGGTGCGAAAGCTCGCCGAAAACGGCCAACGCTTCATCGAGCGGGCCCGTGCCGCCGGCCTCAACACCGGTCCGAGCGCGGGCCTCAGCGTCATCCCGGTCATTGTCGGCGATTCCATCGGCGCGGCGACCCTCTCCAACCGCCTGCTCGCCCGGCGGATCAACGCGCTGCCCATCGTCTTTCCCGCCGTTGCGGAAAAGTCGGCACGCATCCGCTTCTTCATCACCAGCGAGCACACATACGAGCAGATCGACCGGGCGGTCGATGCCACCGCAGAGGAACTCGCGGCGATGGCGCGCGAGAATGTCGGCTTTTCCTCGCTGGTGAAGAGCGTGCGTCAGGACGGCTGAGCGGTCCTGCCTGATCAGCCCTAGATGCCCAGTTTCCGGCCCAGCCAGGACAGCTCCTGGCGCAGGCGCTGCATGATCGCGTGCCACCTGCTGCCGCGTTGCGCGGCCAGCCGCGACACCAGAAACTCCGGCGTGCAGGGTTGCAGGCTCAGCGGATCGACCGTCAGCGGATAGTCGATGAAGGCAACATGGACCAGCGTCTCCAGGTCGAGCCGACGGGCGCGCCGGGCGTGTTCCGTCAGGTCCCGCGTCAGACCCCAGCCGGCATAGAAGGGCATGCCGTAGACCGTCACGGGGCGGCCGCGCAGCAAGGCTTCAAATCCGCTCAGCGATGAAAACGTCTCGACCCGGTCGGCAAGCCCGACCAGTTCCAGGATGTCGCATCCCGCAACCACCTGATCGGCAAGGCCGGCGAGCATGGCCGGCTCGACCCGCCCCTTGCGCAGCCCGGCCTCGACATCGGGATGCGGCTTGTAAAGGATATGAGCCTGCGGATTGCGCGCCCGCACCGCCCGCAGCAGCTCCAGATTGACGTTGTCGCAGCTCGCGCAGGCGATCACGTCCGAGAGCGAGCGACGAACGCCGGCATCGTCCGCCACCTGCCCGGGCACGAGCAGCACCTCGCGGTCGCCCGGCACCTCGGGAAGAGCCGTCTTGCCGGACACATTGTACTTCGTCATGCGCGCCGCGCGCAGGAGTTCCAAAAGGGCGGCCGCCCTCGCCCGTTCGGCCGCATCCAGTTGCCGGGTGGCGAGCAGGCGTTCCATCCGGCTCGGCCGCGTGGCATCGAAATAGATCCCCTCGTCGTCGAAGGCGACCGACGCTCCCCGCGCAAGCCCCGCCCCCAGACCGACCGACCGCAGGAACCCGTCCTCGATGCGCCAGAGTTCCACCCCCGCATCGGCCGCCTTCGCCTCGGTCTCCCGCGTGACGCCGGCGGCCCATCCGAGGGCCCGGCCGCCCGCCGCCCGTGCCAGGCCGATGGCCTCGCCGGCATCGGCGCAGAACGTGAAGCCTTCCGGATCGGCGGCATATGCCGCGCGGATCGAGGCATGGTTCCAGGGCTTGGCGCCGAAGCAGAAAAGCGGCCGGTCCGAAAGGTCGGCACGGCGGGCGAACGCTGCAACGGCCGCGTCTGCCTCGGCAAATCCGAGGGGCCGCCCCCGGTCATAGGGCGACGGATACAGCATGGCACGCGGCACAAGACCGGCTGCGATCCCTTCCCCGGCAAGGCCCGCAGCCTCTCCCAGCGTCGTGGCAAGGGCCTCGCTGCAGGCAATGGCAAGCGCGCCCGTGGCGGGCGGGCCAGTGAATGGCCGCAACAGCCCGGCGACGTCCCCTTCTCCGCACTCTCCGAGCGGATCGAGCGGCAGCGCCAGGACGACGAGCGTCTTCTCGTCAAACGGCACCGGCGCCCGGACAGGTACGGCGGCGACCAGCACCAGCGGCACGCCGGCGGCGCGCGCTGCGCCCGCCAGACCGGAGAGCCCCGCCCGGTCAGGCGTCACCAGCACGCCCTCCCCCTTGCCGGGCGTCCCGGACAGGCCGCGAACCGGCGCGCCGAGCACGGCCTCGAGAGCCCTCGCATGCCGCAGCATCGTCCTGTCGGCCAGCCGCCAGCGGCGAACCGACGGCAGGCGAGCCATCTCTCCGGATGCAGGGCCGGTCACGGGATCGTGGCTCACAATCTCACCCCCAGCGCGCGCGCCCGGGCAAGACGCGGCGGTTCCTCCAATCCGCGCGAGGCGGAGGGATCTTCCTCAAGAAGGCGCGCGGAAATCGTCTCGACGGCGACCTTCAGCCCTTCCCTGTTGTGGATCGAGCCGCGCAGCTGCGTGGTTGCCGCGAGCGCCCTGACAAAGTCGCCGACGAGAGCCGCATCGGGGCGCGCGGGCGCCGACCAGAAGCCAGCAAGATTTCCCTGATGCGTCATCCCGTCGATGTCGTAGAGCGCCGGGACGAGTGTCTTGACCGATACGCCCTTGCGCAATCCGTCGAGCCCGGCCGTCGAGTTGACCGTGACGAGGCCGGAAGCCCGGGGCCAGAGGGCATCAAGCGACCCGCCGTCGAGGAAAACGACACGGTCGCCACCGCCCAACGGGCCGAGTTCCCCGGCCCAGTCGACGAGCCCGTTGTCGAGCGGATGCGCCTTGACGATCAGGCGCGCATCCTTCGGCGCATTGTCGAGGAAGTCCCGTACCACGAGTGCCAGCGCCTCGCGCATGGAGGCAAAGGGCGAATGGGCGACGATCTGGTAATCCCCCTCGATCTGCAGCGGCAGCACGAAGAAGGGGCGCGGGTCCGCCAGAACATCCGCCTGCCGGCGCGCCGCGATCCGGCGCCGCATCCAGGCTCCGGCAAGACGTTTCAGCCAGAGCGCGTAATCCTGCAACGGATGCAGCGGCGTATGGCGCATGTAGTTCGGAAACAGCGGCGCCGCCGCGACATTGGGCAGGTGGTAGGAGAGATCCTGCCAGGCCTCCAGCGCGAAGGAGCCGGGAAAGCGCGGCGAAAGATCCGGCTCGCCCGCCGCACCGGCGATGTCGCGAATGCGCGCGGGGTCGTCGGGAAAGCGGCTCAACGTCGCCAGTCCGCCACGCTCGAGCGTCATGAAACCGGGGCGCAACAGGCCCAGTTCCGTCACATGGACGGCGATCCCCGCCGCTTCGGCGGCCAGCACCGCCGGCCGGTGACAGGGCCGCGTGTCGCCGTGCAGGACGAGATCCGTGACGGCCTCGTCGGCGATCCGGCGAGCAACCGCATCCGGCCATCCAGCCAGCGGCCCGCGCCAGCATTCCGTTCCCGTCCCGTGCCAGTGCAACCAGTCTCCGGCACAGAAATTGATCCTTGAGACGCGGTGGCCGGCCTCGCGAAGACGCGCGCCGACATGCCGGTAGAGCGGCGACAGCGGTCCTTGCAGGAACAGGAAGTGCCGCCGTCCGCCGGCGTCACCCTCACCGTTCCCCGGCTGCCCCTGTCGATCATCCGCGCCAGGCACGCCACCACCGCCCTATCCGGCCGCGTGCGGCCATTTCCTCGTCGAAGGTCATGGGAATGCCGAGCGCCCGCGCACGGTCGGCGCGCGGCGCCGGCCGCACCGCCCCCTCCGGCTGGTTGACGAGATCGAGCGACAGGCGGCGGGCCAGTTCGCGCGCCGCTGCCTGCTTGCCCTCGGCCGTGTAGAAGTTGCCCTGGATCTGGATCGCGTGCCCCATCAGCCGCTGGACCGCCTCGTAGACGCGGGCGTCCGGTGCCTGCGGCGTGCGCCAGAACCGGTCAAGAGGCAACTGGCAGGTAAGGCCGGGCATGTCGTAGACGGCAACGCCGAGGATCTTGACCGGACATCCGATGCGCACCGCGTGCAGGCCGGTCGTGCTGTTGACCATCAACGCCCCCGACGCGTGTTCGAGCAGCGTGACCAGTTGCCCGCCATCGACCACATGCACCCGGTGCTTGACCCGGTGCTTGCGTGCCAGCTGCCGCACGATCCGTCCCCATGGCTCGATGCCCTGGTCCATCGGATGGATCTTGACGACGAGATGCGCGGCCATGTGCGCATTGGCGGAAAAAGACGCCAGAACCTTGTCGAGCGCCTCGGCAAGATGGCCGAATTGCGAATTGTAGCGAAGCTGGTAATCGCTCTGAAGCTGCAGCGGGAAGACGAAATAGGGGCACCGGGACTCGATCAGGTCGGCGATCAGCGTGTTGGCGAGCCGGTCGCGCCGCCGCGCGAACACCAGTCTGGGCACCGTTGCCAGATACTCGAAAAACGGATGGTAGAACTTGTCCTGCGTGAAATGCGGATGGAAGAGCACGCCAACGACGTTGAGCAGATGGAACGCCACCTCATGCGTCGCCTCAAGCCAGAACGGGTGCCGATAGCGCACACCCATGTCGACCGGTTCCAGCCGGGCCGCCGTGGCGCGGATCGCCTCCACATCGTCGGGAAACAACGAGCGGGCCGACATGCCGTCGAGTTCCGCCGTGATCCAGTCCGGACGCAGGTAGCCGTTCTCATAGGCAACCACGCGCAGGCCGAAACGCTGGGCGATATCGAGAGCTGCCGAGTGATAGGGGAACCGGTCCTGGTAGAAGACCATGTCGGTCACGCCATGGGCGCGAACGTAGTCTTCCAGATAGGACGGCCAGTCCTCCAGCCGCCCGCGATAGGTCGTGCAACGCCTGTCGTGCCAGAGCACCCAGTCCGAAAGGCTCAGGTTGATGCGCAAGGTACGGTGGCCCAGCCGCTCCAGCTCGTCGGCGACGACGCGCGGAAAATCGGAAGGCGGCCCCTGCAGGAAGAGGACTGTGCGCGTTTGAGTCTCGTTCGACATCTTTGGCGCCCGTTCAAACCCGGTGCCGGCAGTCACGGCCTGTCACCGACCTGCCGATACCGGGCAACGACCGGAACCGGTGCCGGTCAGTTGGTCGCCAGCGCGTTGACCGTATTCACGCCGGACAGCAACGGCCCGATGATCTGCAGGAACTTGCCGAACTCTGCCGTCGGATGGTTGGCGACGTAGATGATGTCCTTGTCGCGCATCTCGAAGCTGCGCGCCAGGAAGAAGGCCTCGGCTTCGCGCAGGTTCAGCTTGTAGACGACCGGCACGCGAAGCTGATCGAACTTGTTCGCGACCTCGTCGCCCTTCAGCTGGCGCAGAAGCTCGCGATCCTCGAAGCGGAACAGGAAGATGCCGGCCGCATCGGCGAAGAAATCCTTCAGGCCGCCAACCTGGGCAAGCCCCTCCGCCAGCGTGACGGATTCGGTCTTGAAGGGAACGAGTTGTGTCGACTGAACCGCGCCGAAGGCGGAGAAGGTGCGCGGCTTGTGGGTAACGAGCACATTGTCGCCGGGCGTCAGCCAGATGTTGTTTTCCGGATACTCGATCAGGTCGACGAGGCGCGCCTCGCCCGACTTGCTGCCGCGCTTGACGGTGACGACCGTCTCGTAGGTCGCCTGGCGCGAGCCGCCGGCGCGCGCCACTGCCTCAAGCAACCGCATGCCGCGTACCGACATCGTGTACTGGCCGGGCTTGGTCACGTCGCCGACGACGACCACGCCGCTGCTCTCGTTGCCCTCGACCATGACGAGAACCTGGGGCTCGATCGCCTTGCCCTTGAGCCGCTCCTGGATGGAGACACGCAGGCCTTCAACCGACAGGCCGTTCGCCTGGATGCGCCCCGCGTAGGGAATGAAGATATAGCCGCTCTCGTCGACGACGACAGGAACCGAGACCTGCTTGCCGTCGGTGGTCGAGAACAGTCCCTCCGGCGCCGCTTCCCAGATGGTGACGACCAGCCGGTCGCCAATCCCCAGGCGTGTCGAGCGCCCGCGGTCAGGCACCGAGGCAAAATGGCGGGAGAAGGGCTTCGGCCGATACTTGTGCACGGTGTTGACCGTGCCCCGGTCCAGCGCCAGCAGAACATAGTCGGAGCGAAGCGCATCGCCCTCGATGTCGTCGGACGTGATGGTGATCGCGGTCGGCCCCTGCCCCGGCAGGCTGCCGCAGCCCGCGAGCGAAAACGCAAGGAAAACAGGGATCAAGAAACGCATCAAGGCCTCGGTTCTTACTGTCCGGTCACGACAGGTCAGCTTCTGTTAGCACTCGTTCCGCCGGCTGTCCAAGGCGGATGCGAGTGATGGCGGCCAAGCCGGACTCCTGTTGTCGAACGGCAACATTCTTTACCCGATTGGTTAAGCAAACAGAAAGTGATTTCAACAAATTCGATCTTTCGGCTACGGCATCCGGGATGGAGCATGCCCGCGTGGCACGCAGGATCGGGGGCAAATCCCACGGGGATTCGTCACGATCCGCGAAACATGGCATATCAACAGGGCCATTGCGTTGGAATGACACAGCCGGTTCATCACCGGTCAACCATTCAGGCTTAGCTTCGAGGCACTAAACCGTTGGTGACGAAGGGGCGTTCGACCACGCCAGGATCGGAAATTCTCGTGCGTACATGCGAGGTCCGAAATGACAGCCTGCCGCGTCTTCAGGCAGGCTCCGGACGTGCGACGCGCCGCAAGCGCGGACTTCGCAGCCTTTCGGCCGCGCTGCTGGCAGGCATCGCCCTGGCCCTTGCGCCGGCAACGGCAAACGCGCTCGACCTGTTCGGCTGGCTGCCGTTCGGCTCCTCGTCCTCCGAGACAGATATCCCCGTCACCGATCCCTTCCCGTATACTGCGACACTGACTGTCGCCGGCGATCCGGACGAATTGCGCGAGAAGCTGTCCGAAAGCTCGGAACTGGTCAGCGATGTCGAACGTCCGCCGTCGGGCGAGGCAGGCCTGATCGCCCGCGCCACCTCCGATTTCGAACGGCTCGTCGGACGTCTCTACGTCGAGGGCTACTACGCCGGCACGGTCGATATACGAGTCGCCGGCCTGTCGCTTGAAACCGCGCTGCAGATGCCCTCCCTGCCCGGCCCGCGCCCGGTGCCGGTAACGATCAAGGTGACGCCGGGACCGCTTTTCAGATTCGGCCGTATCGCGCTTGAATCCGAGGACGGCGGCGACGCCCTCGCCCTGCTGCAGTCCCCGACCGGGTACGGGCTGGTGTCCGGCGAAACCGCGAATTCGGGAAAGGTGCTGCGCGCCGAAAACCGGATCGTCAACGACCTGAAGTCGGCCGGCTATCCGTTCGCACGAATCGCCCGGCGCGAGATCGTCGCAGACCACGACAACAACCGCCTCGATGTCCGGCTGGTGGCCGCGACCGGCCGGGCAGCGCGATTCGGGTCGGTCTCGGTGACCGGCACCGAGGCGACAGATCCGGACTTCGTCGTCACCCACGCGATGCTGCCCGAAGGCGCGCCCTACGATCCGGCGGCGATCGAACGGGCGAGGAAGCGGCTCAGCGAGCTTGGCGTCTTCTCTTCCATCCGCATCGTGCCGGGCGAGGAGGTCGGCCCGGACGGGTTGCTGCCGATGACCATCGAGGTATCGGAGCGCGGCCGCAACGTGATCGGTGTCGGCGCCAACTGGTCGAGTTCGGAAGGGTTCGGCGTCGAGGCCTATTGGCGACGACGCAACCTGTTCGGACGCGGCGAGTTGCTGAGCGTCGAGGGATCCGTCGGGCGCATCGGCGACAACAGTCTCTCGGACCTGGAATATTCCGGCCGGATCGCATTCGAGAAGCCGGGCGCCTTCGGGCCGCTGACAAGCTTCACCACCAGCCTCGGCGCCCGTCAGGAAATTCCCGACGCCTATCGCAGCCGCAACATCACGGCGGACGCCTTCGTCCGCCGCGAATTCGACGACCGGCTGTCGGTGCGGTTCGGCGCCGAGATCCAGTATGCCGACGAGCAGGACGTCTTCGGCGACCGGACCTATCTGCTCGGCGGCGTGATCGGCGAACTGACCTACGACACCCGCGACGACAAGCTGAATCCGACCAGCGGCATCAACGCCGTCGTCTTCGCCGAGCCCGCCTATGACGCCAAGGGCGGCAATTTCATGCTGTTCACCAAGGGCCAGATTTCCGCCTATCAGGCGCTCGACGATGCCAAGCGCTTCGTCCTCGCCGGACGGTTCGGCGCGGGCAGCATCATCGCCCCGTCGGTCGACGCCATACCGGCGGCGCGACGCTTCTTCTCCGGCGGCGGCGGCTCGATCCGCGGTTATGCCTATCGCAATGTCGGCCCGCGTCTCAACGGCGAGGTAACCGGCGGGCGCAGCTTCGTGGAGGCCTCGGCGGAGATCCGCATGAAGGTCACCGACACGATCGGGCTGGTCGGCTTCGTCGATGCCGGCAACAGTTTCGACGCGATCTATCCGGACTTCTCGGAGGGCGTGAAGGTCGGCGTCGGTGCGGGCCTGCGCTACTTTACCCCCGTCGGACCGCTGCGCTTCGATGTCGCAGTGCCGCTCAGCCCCGAACAGGATGACCCCGACTTCGCCATCTATGTTGGCCTTAGCCAGGCGTTCTGAGACGCAGATTCAACAATTCCGGACAAGAATTTTCGAAAGATTGCACCAATTTCTATCGAACTTGCACCGATTTCCATCCAGAGCGGAATCGCGGAGTCGTTTCAGCGTGCTGGCGCGATCTCTTCGCGTTTCGATTCCGATTCAACGCCTTCACATCCTGATTCAGGTCGGCGTCCGCACCGCCATGATTTCGCTTCAACGATGCGCCATAACATGTTGAAGCACGAATCAATTTCCCCGTTCCCGGAGGTCTCCTCGACGTGAAGCCGGCCCGGCGCCCCTTCCGCGCCTTCCTCAGCACTGTCCTGCGCACCCTCGTCGGCCTCGTCGCTGTCGTGCCGCTGCTGGCCGTCGCGACGCTCGCCGCGCTGCAGACCTCGGCGGGCAGGCAGATGGCGGAGGGTGTCGTCAACAGCCTCGCCTCCGGCCCGCAGGGCGGGGTGCGGATCAGCGGCCTTGCCGTTTCCTGGGGACTGGACGCCCGGCTCGCGGGGATAGAGGTCAGCGACGCGGCCGGCCCGTATCTCTCCGTGCGCGACATCGCCCTCGACTGGCACCCGCTTGCCCTTTTAAGGGGGCGGGCCGACGTCGAGCGCCTGACGGTCGGCTCGCTCGACCTTGCCCGCCTGCCGCAGCCGGACGAGACGGCGGAGGATGGCGACGGGTCCGGGTCCGTCCCCGCCCTGCCCTTCCGGCTGGGCGAGGGGCGGATCGAGACGATCTCCATCGGCGAAGCGGTCGCCGGCGAGGCGATGCGGCTTTCCGCAAGCGCCGACGCGCGGCTCGATGCATCGCCGCGCACCGTCATCGCCAACCTGTCGGTGCAGCGCATCGACGGCACGGACGGCACGGTCGAGGCGCGGCTCCGCTTCGCGCCCGACGACAACCAGCTCGCCTTCGACATCTCCGTCGCCGAACCGCGTGGCGGGCTCGCCGCCCGGCTCCTGCAGATCGAGGGCCTGCCGGCGCTCGACCTGACGCTGAAAGGCGACGGCCCTCTCGACGACTGGAACGCGGATCTCGCCCTGTCGCTGGACGGCCGCACCGAGATCGCCGGCACGGCACGGCTGACCCGCGAAGACGGCGGCGCACCGGTGCTGCGTGCCGCGCTTGGCGGCGAGCTCGGCGCCCTCGCTCCGCCGATCGCGGCGGCGCTTGTCATGGGCCGCACGGAGCTGACGGCGACGGCGCGCTTCGACGAGAATTTCGGCCCGCGCGAGGTGGAGGGAAAGCTCTCGACCGCGACCGTCCGTTCCGACTTCACCGCGAAACTGGGTCCCGACCTGTCGCGCATCGAGGCCGGGGCGACGCTGCACCTGTCCGCCGGCGAAGGGGCGATGATCGGCCTGGAGCTTCCGGACCGTCTGGTCAGCGTCGGCGAGACGACGCTCGACGTCCGCGTCAGCGGCGCACCGGACGCACTCGATGTCATGGCCAGTCTGGCGGCCACAAGCCTCGGCACGACGGAAGCCCGGCTTGAGGGACTGAGCCTGCGGATCACGAGCGAGAAGCTCGACACAGGGGCTGGCGACCTCGTCCTGCCCTTCGTCCTGGCGCTCGACGCCAAACGGCTGGAACCGCTCGCAGCCGGCACGCAGATGCTGGCCGGACCGCTTTCGCTGACCGCGAACGGCACGGCCCATGCCGGTGACGGGCGTGTGGAGCTCGCCGGTTCACGCCTGACGCTGCAAGGCATCGAGGCAGGCGTCACCGGCTCCGTTTCGGCCGAAGAGATGGACACCGCCTTCACCCTGGTGCTTGCCGACCTTGCCCGGTTCGAGCCGCGCGTCGCCGGCGCGGTCACGCTCGAGGGAACGGCGAAGGGCGCGACCGAGGCGCCGGACGTCGAGGCGACGGCCAATGCCCCGCGCCTGATGCTTGCCGGCAAGCCGGTCACCGATCTCACCGTTTCGCTGTCTGCCAGCACCGCGCGGGACGCGCTTGCGGCGATCTTGCGCGCCAATGGCAGCGTCGACGGCAACGCGCTCGACGGCGCGGTAGACATCCGGCCCGAGGGCAACGGGCTCTCCATCCCCGACGTGACAATCAGCGCCGGCGAGAACCGCATCTCGGGCAGCTTCGCGGTCGCCGACCTTGCCGATGCCGTCGGCACGCTGACCGGCGAGCTGACCATCGACGCGCCGGACCTTTCGGAGTTTTCCGCACTGGCGCTGACCGAGCTGGAAGGCGCGCTTTCAGGCAAGGTGACGCTGGCCCGCAGCAACGGCGACCCTCCGTCCGCCCAGTTGAACCTTTCCGGAACGGAAATCGCCGTCGCGGGCACGCGCATCGCGCGGCTCGAGGCGCGCGGCAGGTCCTCCGGCCCGCTGAGCGCGCCGGCGCTTTCCGGCGAAGCCGAACTGACCGGCGTGGTCGCCGGCGGAACCGCGATCCAGAACCTGAAGGCAACCGCGGTCACGGCCGGCACCGCCACCGACATCTCGATCGACGCCCGCCTGTCCGACGGCACCAATGCCGACGGGATCGCCCTTGCCGCGACACTGGAGCCGCAGGACGCCGGGCTCGTCGTCAAGCTGGCGACGCTCGACGGACGCTATGGCGGCCTTGCCACGCGGCTTGCCGAACCGGCACGGATCATCGTCGCCGATGGCGGGGCGTTGATCGACACGCTGGCGCTGAGGCTCGGCGAAGGTCGCCTGGACCTTTCCGGCTCGGCGAGCGGCGAACGGCTGGCGCTCGACGCCAGGATCGCCTCCGTGCCGCTGTCGCTGGCCAATGCCTTCGCTCCGGGCGTCGGCCTTTCGGGCGCCGGCAGCGGGACCGTCACCGTGCGGGGCACGCCGGCCGCGCCGGAAGTCGACTGGAACGTTTCGCTCGCCGAACTTTCCGCCGCGCAGCTGCGCAACAACGGCATCGCGCCGGTGGCGCTGAAATCGGCCGGCCAGATGCGGGCGAACCGCATCACCCAGACCACGGACATCACCGGCGCCGACGGCCTGTCGATCAAGGCGCAGGGTCCCGTCAGCCTCGCCGCGCCCGGCGCGATCGACGTTTCCGTTTCCGGTCAGGTGCCGCTCAGCATCGCCCGGCAGAAGCTGATCCTCTCGGGCTTTTCCGGCAACGGCTCGCTTGCTGTCAGTGGCAAGGTCAGCGGCGCCTTCTCGGCACCGCGCTACACGATCAGCCTGCGCCCGCAAGGCATGAGCGTGACGCAGCTCTCCTCCGGCCTGACGCTGCGCGAGTTTTCCGGCAGCATCGCCATCGACAATGGCGGCATCGTCATCGACAACGTCCGCGCGGCAATCGCCGCCGGCGGTTCCCTCTCGGCGCAGGGACGCATCGGCCTCGATGGCGGCATGCCGGCCGACCTGAGCGTGAAGGTCAGCGAGGGACGCTATTCGGACGGTCGCATCGTCCAGGCCAATGTCGGCGCCGATCTCAAGCTGACGGGGTCCCTCGCCGATCCGACAGGCGGGGCGCTGCTCTCGGGAACGGTCAATATCGCCCGGGCCGACATCACCATCCCCAGCAGCCTGCCCGGCGCCATCGATCCTGTCTCGGTGACTCATGTGAACGCACCCGAGGCGGTGCGCCGCCAGGATGCGGCCCTTGCGCGCGACAGCGGCGGCGGCGATGGCGGCGGCTCGAGCCCGATCCGCCTCGACGTGACCGTCTCCGCACCGGGACGTATCTTCGTGCGGGGGCGCGGCCTCGACGCGGAGATGGGCGGCACGCTGCGGCTCGTAGGCACCACGGCCAATCCGCAGGCGATCGGCTCGTTCTCGATGCGGCGCGGCTTCATGCAGGTCCTGACACGGCGGGTCACCTTCACCAAGGGCGATGTCGGTTTCACCGGCTCGCTGATGCCGCGGCTCGACTTTGCCGCCACCACACAGGCCAGCACTGCCGCGATCACCATCTCCGTCACCGGCGAGGCGCAGAAACCGGAAATCGCCTTCACCTCCTCGCCGGAACTGCCGCAGGACGAAGTGCTGGCGCAGTTCCTGTTCGACCGCTCGATGAGCCAGCTTTCGCCGGCGCAGATCGCCCAGCTCGGCGCCTCCGTGCTGGCGCTGACCGGCGGCAGCGGCGAAGGCCCTCTCGGCGCGCTGCGCCAGTCGCTCGGCGTCGATGCCATCGACGTGGAAACGGACGGCACCAACGGCCCCTCGCTCGCCGTCGGCAAGTATCTCAGCGACAACATCTATCTTGGCGTGAAACAGGGTGCGAGCGGCGATTCCAGCCGGGTCACCATCGATATCGACGTGACCAAGTCGCTGAAGCTGCGCGGCGAAGTCGGGGCGAACGGCGAATCCAAGGCCGGCATCTTCTTCGAGCGCGAATTCGGCAAATAGCTGCCGCTGGCCACCGGGGTCGCGCGGATCCTCAGCACGGGACCCGGACCATTCGGCGCACCCCTTCGACAACAAATGGCAACGCGCGGGCGGAAGACCGCCCGCGCGCCTGATCTTCAGCCCGCCCGCAGATGCAGGCCGCGCCTGTGCAGCCACGCCAGCGCCAGCATGGTGAGCACCGCCATGGTTGCCGCATAGGCAATGAGCGGCCATGCCGTGTCGCCGTCGAGGCCGATCACGAACCCCGTTCCCACAAGCCCGACAATGAGGCTTTGCACGCAGAAATGCAGGGCGACCGCCGTCCCCGCCACCTCCGTGAATTCCTGCAGCGCGCCATTGGCCGTGACGGAGACCGTGAGGACGATGCCGATCGCGACCAGCCACATCGGCAGGACGAAGGACCAGAAGGAGGGTGCGAAGAACAGCTGACCGACGGAAAGCAGACAAGCGCCCGCAATCAGCATCGCCATGCCGCGTGCCACGCTGCCGGGAATGCCCCACCTCCCCACAAGACCGGTGGCAAGGCGGGTTGCCGCCACCATCACCACCGCGACCGAGGCGAAGGCGAGGCTGAAACCCAGCTCCGAGAACCCGGCCCTTTCGATCAACACACGCGGGGCGATGGAGAAGAAGACAAAGAAACTGCCCATCGCCGCGCCGAAACCCAGCGTGTAGGTCCAGAAGGCAAGGCTCTTCAGCACCGCCGCGAAGCCCGCGCGCGCGCCCTCACGACCGACGCGCCGCGTTTCCGGCCAGAGCGGCAGGATGACGGCGAGCATGACGAGTGCCGGAATGGCAAGAACGACGAAGATGGCGCGCCATCCGCCCAGCATCAGGACCAGTGCTCCGGCAACCGGACCGATCGCCGGCACGAAGGCCAGCGCCCCGTTCATCATGCTGTAGATCGCCGCGCTTTCCGGCCGCTGCGCGTAGACATCGCGGATGGTGGCGAAGACGGCCACCAGCATGGCGGAGGCCCCCGCCGCCTGCACAAGGCGGAGCAGGACGAACAGGCCCGCCGAGGATGTCGCCGCCAGCGCAAGGGACGCTGCCGCGAAGACGATGCAGCCGCAAACCAGCACCGGACGCCGGCCAAAACGGTCCGACAGCGGGCCGAAAAGGATCTGCCCGGCACCCAGCATGACCATGTAGAGGGACAGCGTGAGCTGCACGGTTCCGGGGGTGGTTGCCAGGACCTCCGGCATTGCCGGAACAACGGGCAGGTAGATGTCCATCCCCAGAGACGCGAGAATGTTCAAGGGCGCCAGCAGCGCAAGCGCGGCCGGCAGGCTGTAGGTCCACAGCCGGTTATTCTTGTCTGACATGTCGATAAATCCGCTCGAAGCGTTAGCATTCGGCGGCAATCCGCGCGCACGGGAAGACAGGACTGGTGACGGGCAGACGGCCGCAACAACGAGAAGGTTCGCTGGTGCGGCCTAGCGGTCTGAGGTTTTCGGTCCCATGATGCGCCTCGCGGTGGGCTTGCAAATCAAGCAATGACAACCGGGCTCATAGCACCGCGCTGGTGCGCCGGCAACCGCGAGCCCTGATCGCGGGGGCGCGGCCCTAGCTCCGCTTCAGCCAGCGATGCACGGTCGAGCGGTCGACGCCGAGCTTGCGCGCGAGCGCCGAGACATTGCCCCCGCAGGCCTCCAGCTCGCGCCGGATATCCCGTCCGGATGTCGTGGCGGCGGCAGGGGGCGACGGGCGCCGCGCCCCTTGCCCGGGTGTCCGGTGAAACGCCTCCGGCAGGCTTTCCAGGTCGATCACCCCGCCTTCGGCGAGCACGCAGGCGACCTTCAGCACGTTCGACAGTTCGCGCAGGTTGCCGGGCCAGTGATGGGCACGCAAGGCCAGGCACGCCGCGGTTTCCAGCCGGCAGGCGATGCCGGCCTCCTCGCCCACGCGCGTCAGGATCCGCCTGACCAGCGCATCGAAATCGAGCCGCTCGCGCAAGGGCGGCAAGGTGAAGGTGGCGGCGTTGAGCCGATAGTAGAGATCCTCGCGGAACCGGCCTTCGGCGACCAGTTGCTCGAGCTGCTGGTGGGAGGCGGAGATGACACGGGTGTTCACCGCGCGCGGCTTCAGGGCGCCGACCGGCTGCACCTCCTGCTCCGACAGCACCCGGAGCAGACGGCTTTGCAGCGCCAGCGGCATGTCGCCGATCTCGTCGAGGAAGAGCGTGCCGCCCGACGCCTCCTCGATCAGGCCCGGCTTGCCGCGCGTCGAGGCGCCGGTGAAGGCGCCGGGGGCGTAGCCGAACAGCTCGGACTCGATGAGATGCTCGGGAATGGCCGCGCAATTCACCGCGACGAAGGGCCCGCCCGCCGTGCGGCTGCCATGGATGGCGCGCGCCAGGTATTCCTTGCCGGTACCGGTCTCGCCGTGAATGAGGATCGGGATGTCGCTGTCGGCGAAGCGGGCAACCCGCGCCAAAAGGCTTTCCATACGCGGATCGCCGAGGCTGAGTTCGTCTAGCGCGCGCGGCAGGCGCGGGCGGGCGGGACGCGGACCGCGCACGCTCGCCACCGGGGCGATGGAACTGGCGAAGAAGGCCGAACCGTCGCGCGCACGGAGCACCCGTTCCCGGTCGGGCCGCCCCCGGGTGAAACGCGGCAGGTCGTCGATGTCGATCTCGAAGAAGGCATCGATCCTGCGGCCGATCAGGTCGCGCGAGGAAAAGGACGTCAGGTTCATCGCCCGGGCAAGCGCGTTGAACCCGCCATGGGTCATGCCGGTGACGCGGCCCGATCCGTCGAGCGAGATTGCCGCATCGGGATCGACATCGAGGAAATCCGGCAGCCGCGACAGCCGCAGGACCCAGTCGTTGCGGGTGCGCAGCATCAGGTTGGCCAGTTCGATGCGCCGGGCGGTGGCGCAGACCAGATGCAGCGCCAGCTGCTGGCTGGCCTTGGCGGTGGGCGAGCGCAGCTGCGAGATGTCGAGCACGGCGCTCAGGTCGCCGAGCGTGTCGTAGATGGGAGCGGCCGTGCAGGTCAGCCCGATATGGCTGGTGTCGAAATGATCGTCCTGATGGATGATGACCGGCTCGCCGGAGACCATGCAGGCGCCGACGGCGCAGGTGCCGGCGCGGTCCTCCGACCATTCCGAACCGAGATAGAGCCCGGCCTTGCGGAGCTGGTTGTCGAAGGTCGGATCGCCCATGAACTCGACCGTGACGCCGCGCGCGTCGGACAGGAGCAGCACGTATTTCTGTTCCGCCACCTGGTTGAACAGCGTCTCCAGCCCGGTGCGGCCGATGCGGATCAGCTCGCCGGCCTGCTCGCGATGCTCGCGCAGCGTGCCGTCGGGCACAATATAGGCTTCCTGGGCGGCGGCCGGGTCGAGCCGGTAGTCGTTGAGGCAGCGCAGCCATGACTGGACGACGGGCGTGTCGCGACCGCTCGCGCCGCCCATGGCGACACGCTCGATCTCCCTGATGTGCGACAGCGTCGACACCATGGCGTTCTCCTCCCGCGGTCATGCTCGCACGGGAGGGCGCGCGGCGACAAGGCGGGATCGCAGGGCCCGTGCCAAAGGAGGAGCGCATGCGCCCTCCTCCCGTCTTCGGCCCGCGCCACCCTCAGCGCCCGGCATAGACCGGCGTGCGCCGGGCGATCCAGGCATCCAGCCCCTCGATCACGTCGTCGCTCGCGCACATGCGGGCGAACTGCTCGCGCTCGATCAGGAGCCCTTCCTCGATCGTCGCGTTGAGACCGCGCGTCACCGCCGTGATGATCCGGGCCGCCGCCAGGGGCGAGTGCCGCAGGATGCGTTCCGCCATCTCGAAGGCCGATGCGAGCAGGATCTCCCCCGGCACGACCTTGTTGACGAGGCCCATTTCATACGCGCGCTCGGGACCGAACGTGTCGCCGGTCAGCAGCAGTTCCAGCGCGCGCTTGCGTCCCGCCAGCCGCGGCAGGCGCTGCGTGCCGCCGAAGGTCGGGGGAATGCCGATATTGATCTCCGGCTTTGCAAAGACGGCGCTGCGGGAGGCAACCGCCAGATGTACGGACTCGGTGATCTCGCATCCGCCGCCAAAGGCGATGCCGTTGACGGCGGCGATCACCGGCTTGGGAAACGCCTCGAGGCGGGCGGTCATCCGCTGGCCGCGGCGGCAGAACTCGCGCACCGCCTCCTCGGTGTCGCGCTTGATGCTCTGCGTGAACTCGTGGATGTCGCCGCCGGCGGAAAAGGCCCGGTCTCCGGCGCCGGTAAGGATCACCGCGCCGATCTCCTCATCGGCCTCGATCCGGTCGAGCAGCGCCAGCAGCCGGTCGTTGGTCGCGTAGTCGAGGGCGTTCAGCTTCTCCGGCCGGTTGAGGGTCAGAAGCGCGATGCGGTCCTTCTTCTCGTAGAGAACGGTGTCTTGCATGGGATGTGCCTTTCCGTTTGCGTCAATGTTGGTGTTGACGCAAAGGCTAGCCGCGGACATGCTGCATGCAAACTCACTGGTCAGTATACATGAACGGACACGAGATGGACGCAGGCAGGCGGGACGCCGGAAACCGGGAAACCGGGAGCCGGAACGCAGCGGAACGGGGCGCCGGGTCGCGGGCATACGCACGAGGGCGCACCGGCGCGAAGACGACCGGAACGGCAAGCGGCAAGCCGGCCCGCGAGCGGATCGTCGATGCGGCGAACCGGCTCTTCTACCGGGAGGGCATTCGCGCGGTGAGCGTCGACGCGGTCGCGGACGAGGCCGGCGTCACCAAGAAGACGCTCTACTATCACTTCCGCAGCAAGGACGATCTCGTCGCCGAGTATCTCGCCTCCCGCGACCAGCCCAACCTTGCCCTGTTCGCGGCCTGGTTCGACCGGGCCGAGGGCGACGTCGCCGACAAGGTCGAGGCGATCTTCACCGAGCTTGCCCGCTCCGCCCGCCACCCGAAGTGGAAGGGCTGCGGCTTCCTGCGCACGGCGGCGGAACTGGCCAACATGCCGGGTCATCCGGCGATGAAGATCGGCGCCGGGCACAAGAAGAAATTCGAGGAATGGATTGCCGGGCAGCTTCGCGAGAACGGAACCGGCAACCCGGACGCCATCGCCCGCCAGGTCATGCTTTTGATGGACGGGGCCTTCTCAACCATGCTGGTGCACCGGGACGCCGCCTATGCGGAAGAAGCGGGCCGCGCCGCCGGATCCATCGTCCGCGCCGCCGCCCGTTGATGATGTGCGCATAGGCATCAGAGACGGCAAATATCGAGCAATTCAACAACGGACAACAGTAAATCTATTTTTTTTAGCAATAAAAATGCTTCTGACTGAGATAATCAACCTATATTAAATAACAACATTCAGAACCTAACGTGGTCGAAAATTATTTCCGCTGGAGACTTCGGGATACACGCCACCATTCGCGAGCATGAAGCCGCGACATTGAGGCCATTTTTACCATTTCGAGTGTTCGACAAGGAGCAATGCGTCGCATAAGAAATCAGTGCGAGCAAGCGCCTCGGATACATTCTAGCCTAAGGCAAAGCCGCCGCAGGGGAGCAATCTGCCGGCGTCGAAGGTCAAGTCGGCAGACGAAAAAAGCGGATACAAGCGGCGTGGATGGGAATCGGTCGCAAAACGGATTTCGTCAACGATCCGAAGGTGAATGGACGATGGAAAACGTTCAAGCTCGTTCGGTGGAGGCGGAACGGCTCATCTTGAAGAAGATAGCTTCGTATCCGACATTGTTCTATATGGAAAATTTGAATGTGGATCTTGGGAGTTGGGATGACTGCAAGCTCAGGAATTGAGTATGAAACGATTGTATGGCCTCTCTCGCTTCTGATTTTTGCGCGTTGCAAAGATTATGGCGACGGAATACCTGATTTTGAACATCTTGCAGAAAACGACCTCCAGGAGCCATCAGATATTTTATGTCGTCTTGGTCTGATGACTGATAGAGATGGCCGTGGTCATCGTCATGTATTTGCCCGGAATTGGGTGCCGAAAAAACCATTAGATTTATTTCGACACCCAGGCGAGCCGACCATTCTCGATCTAATATTGGCGTTGTGTTTTCTGGTTGATTGGGACTCCCATCGCTTTGGAGATGTTAGGAGAATAAATAAACGCGAACTAAACGATTTGATCGAAAATTTTGATCCACAATCAGATGAATGGGGAGAGATGTCACCGCGCTATAAATTTCATGAGTCCGCCTTGTTTACCGGCTGTTCGGTCTTGGAAGACCTCGGCTTAGGGTCGTGGGTCGACAAAGTTGGATTTAAAGTGGTTGAGGAGCTATCTGAGGCGTCCGCGATCCGGGTAATGGATATTTATCGTCAGTCACGTTGGAATATTTCCAATCAACTTGGCGGTGAGGACAAGCTATATCCTTCCAAAAAACAGGATTGACTGTACTTATATGACGCTCATCTATAAATTACTTGATATTACACTTTTCTCCAAGAATTCCCATCCCTTCGACATAAGGATTATTCGGACGGCCAGCCTTGACCTGCCCTAACATTTGTGACTGCGTTGCCTGGTGCAACTTGTGACCGCCATCGATAGCGACAACACATCTCGATTGGCCCATCCCGCGATGTCGCTTGTCTCCGTACGGAACGCCCAACACCAGGCACCAAAAAGGGCCGCCCCGGAGGGCGGCCCTTCGATTTCTCTGGATGACTGCGCTGTGCGGCGATTTTCGCCGCTACATCCCCAGCCCGCCGATGCAGGCGTATTTGATGTTGAGATAGTCCTCGACGCCGTATTTCGAGCCCTCGTTGCCGACGCCTGAATCCTTGACCCCGCCAAAGGGCGCGACTTCGGTGGTGATCAGCCCCTCGTTGACGCCGACCAGCCCGTATTCCAGCGCCTCGGTGACGCGGAAGGCGCGGCCGAGATCCTTCGTGTAGAAATAGCAGGCAAGGCCGAATTCCGTGTCGTTGGCCCGTGCCACCGCCTCGTCCTCGGTCTCGAAGCGGAAGAGCGGGGCCAGCGGCCCGAAGGTCTCCTCGCGCGCCACCTTCATGTCGGCGGTGACGCCGGTCACAAGCGTCGGCTCGAAGAAGCTGCCGCCATTGGCGTGGCGCTTGCCGCCGGTGACGACACGGCCGCCCTTGGCAACCGCGTCCTGGATGTGCTCCTCGACCTTCTCCACCGCCTTGCCGTCGATCAGCGGGCCTTGCGTCGTGCCCTCTTCCAGCCCGTTTCCGACCTTCAGCGCGGCGACCGCAGCGGCGAGCTTTTCGGCAAACGCGTCATAGACGCCGGCCTGCACGTAGATGCGGTTGGCACAGACGCAGGTCTGGCCCGAATTGCGGAACTTGGAGACCATCGCGCCTTCCACGGCAGCGTCCAGATCGGCATCGTCGAAGACGATGAAGGGCGCGTTGCCGCCAAGCTCCATCGAGATCTTCTTCATGTGGGCGGAGGCCTGCGAGGCGAGCTTCTTGCCGACCTCGGTCGAGCCGGTGAAGGTGATCTTGCGCAGATGCGGGTTCTCGCACATCTCCGCAGCGATCTCCGCCGCCGATCCGGTCAGCACATTGACGACGCCGCGCGGGAAACCGACCTCCTCGGCAAGGGCACCGAAGGCAAGCGCCGAATAGGGCGTCTGGCTGGCCGGCTTGATCACCATGGTGCAGCCGGCGGCAAGCGCCGCGCCGAGCTTGCGCGAGATCATCGAATGGGGAAAGTTCCAGGGCGTGATCGCGCCGGTGACGCCGACCGGCTCCTTCGTGACGAGGATGCGCTTGCCGCGCCAGGGCGAGGGAATGATGTCGCCGTCGATGCGCTTGGCCTGCTCGGCGAAGAAGCGCACATACTTGACGCCGAGCGCGATCTCGCCCTTCGCCTCGGCCAAAGGCTTGCCCATCTCCGTGGTCAGGATTTCGGCCAGCGCGTCGTGATTGTCGAGGATCGCATCGCAGAGCGCCTGCATCAGGGTGGCGCGCTCTTCGGCCGTCGTCATCTTCCAGTCCTGGAAGGCGAGATAGGCGGCCTCGATGGCGCGCGCCGTCTCGGCCCGGCCGCAGCGCGGCACGGTGCCGATGATCTCGCCGGTGGCCGGGTTGTTGACCTCGATCACCGCGCCGCTGTCGGCATGGGTCCACAACCCGCCGATATGGCAGGACTGCTTGAAAAGAGTGTGCTGGTTGATCATCCGCGTCCTCCCGCCTTGTTTCTTGTCAGGGTCTGTCCGTCGCCATTCACCTAGCGCTGGGTGACCGAGTAGACCACGTCTCGCGTCAGACAAAGTGTTTGCCGCCATTCAACGGCGATCCCGTCGAGATCATAGGCGATGCGGTCGATGGCCAGCAATGGCGTGGCCGGCGATACCCCCAGAAGCGCGGCATCGTCCGTTTCCGCCGCGACGGCCCGCAATTCCTCCGTCACCACCGAGACCAACACCCGGTAATCGCTGTGATACATGGCGTAGAGCGCGTTCGGCAGCTTGCGCCCGGCAAGGCCGCGAAACCGTTCGAGCGGCAGCACCATCCGCTCGATCAGCGTCGTTGCGCCATCGAACCCGCGCAGCCGGTCGACACGCACCACCTGCGCGCCGTCGGCAAGGCGCAACTGCCGGCGATCGAGCGCGTTCGCCGCGCCTTCGCTGCTGCGCGTTTCGACGACTTCCGGCATCAGCCGGTCGCCGCCCGGACGCGCGAAATAGAAGAACTGGAAAACCGAGCGCTCCGGCGTCACCGCCCGCACGAAGGTTCCCGTGCCCTGGCGGCGCTCGACCAGCTTCTGCAAGGCCAGTTCGTCCAGCGCCTTGCGCACCGTGCCGTGGCTGACATCCAGTTCCCGCGCCAATGCCTGTTCGCTCGGCAGCTTGCCGCCGGGCAACCATGTGCCGTCGGCGATCCGCGACTGGAAGAGATCGCGCACCTGCTGGTAGAGCGGCCGGTATCCGGTCTTGTCGGTCATGTCGTGGTTCTCGCGGGAATCACGCGCCGACCCGGCGCGGAAGATCAGGGGGAGACTGGCGCATCATAACCCGGTTAATCATACGACAAATATCATATAGAAGACCCGGCCGAGAAAAAGACGCGCCCGGCGGAATGTCAAGGTGAAAGGGCAGCGTGGCGGGACCGCGGCGCGGCCGGTCCGATGCGCAAGGCCGCGCCCCCGACACCCCTGCAGAGCCCGGAACCAGGTGTTGCAGAAGCTGCAACAGGTGTTGCAGGCCGCCTGCGCCAGTTTGGCCGGACGCCCGGACAACCCTTTGATTTTCATGACCTTGCGTATTGCATGCAAGTTGGCACGCCGCTTGCCGGGGACAGGGCACAGGGCGAGGGAGAAGCGCCCTTTTCGTCGACAGAGCAACGGGAGGACCATCAATGCTCGACAAGACACCCACGGCCCGCATGCAGGCCTTCCTCGACACGTTCGGCGCCGCCCTTGAGGCGGGAAGGATCGACGAGGCGACCGAGATGTTCGTCGAGGATTGCTACTGGCGCGACCTCGTCACCTTCACCTGGAACATCAAGACGGTGGAGGGTCGCGAGGAGGTGCGCGACATGCTGCAATCGCAACTGTCGCAGGTCCGGCCGACGAACTGGACGGTCGCGCCCGGCGAGGATGCGAGCGAGGCGGACGGCATCACCGAGGCGTGGATCACCTTCGAGACCGGGGTCGCGCGCGGCTACGGGCTGATCCGCCTGCGGCACGGGCAGATATGGACGCTGCTGACCACCATGGCGGAGCTGAAGGGGCACGAGGAGAAGGCCGGCTTCACCCGCCCGCTCGGAGCGAGGCACGGCTCCAGCCCTGGAGCCAAGACCTGGAAGGAGGAGCGCGAGGAAGAGGCCGCGACGCTCGGCTATACGACCCAGCCCTATACGGTGATCATCGGCGGCGGCCAGGGCGGCATCGCGCTCGGGGCAAGGTTGCGCCAGCTCGGCGTGCCGACAATCATCGTTGAGAAGAACGAGCGCCCGGGCGACAGTTGGCGCAAGCGCTACAAGTCGCTCTGCCTGCACGATCCGGTCTGGTACGACCACCTGCCCTATATCGACTTCCCGAAGAACTGGCCCGTCTTCGCGCCGAAGGACAAGATCGGCGACTGGCTGGAAATGTACACCAAGGTGATGGAGCTCAACTACTGGACCCGCTCCACCGTCAGTTCGGCAAAATGGGACGAGGCGGCGAAGGAATGGGCCGTCACCGTCGAGCGGGACGGCGAGACGGTGGTGCTGCGGCCGAAGCAGCTGGTCTTCGCCACCGGCATGTCGGGCAAGGCCAACATCCCCGCCTTCAAGGGCGCCGGGCGCTTCAAGGGCGAACAGCACCATTCCTCGCAGCATCCGGGACCGGACGGCTACAAGGGCAGGAAGGTCGTCGTCATCGGCTCCAACAACTCCGCCCACGACATCTGCGCGGCACTTTACGAGGCGGGCGTCGACGTCACCATGGTGCAGCGCTCGACGACCCATATCGTGCGCTCCGAACCCCTGATGGAGCACGGGCTGGGGGCGCTCTATTCCGAGCAGGCGGTGGAAAACGGCGTGACGACGGCGAAGGCGGACCTGATCTTCGCCTCCCTGCCCTACCGCATCCTGCACGAGTTCCAGAAGCCGGTTTACGACAAGATCCGCGAGATCGACGCCGACTTCTACGCGGCGCTCGAAAAGGCCGGCTTCCAGCTCGACTTCGGCACGGACGGGTCCGGCCTTTTCATGAAATACCTGCGGCGCGGCTCGGGCTACTATATCGACATCGGTGCCTCGCAGCTGATCATCGACGGCAAGATCAAGCTGGTCGGCGGTCAGGTCGAGGAGATCACCGAAAACTCCGTGAAGCTGGACAATGGCAGGGACGTGCCGGCCGACGTCATCGTCTATGCCACCGGCTACGGCTCGATGAACGGCTGGGTCGCCGACCTGATCGACCAGGAGACCGCCGACCGGGTCGGCAAGGTTTGGGGACTGGGCTCGGACACGCCCAAGGACCCCGGCCCCTGGGAGGGCGAGCAGCGCAACATGTGGAAGCCGACGCAGCAGGAAGCGCTGTGGTTCCACGGCGGCAACCTGCACCAGTCGCGCCACTATTCGCAGTTCCTGTCGCTGCAGCTTAAAGCGCGGATGGAGGGCATCCCGACGCCGGTCTACGGGCTGCAAGAGGTGCATCACAAGGGGTGAACGGGGGGTTGAGCGGGGACTGACACCCATGCGAAGGAAACCGGCCGGGCGGAGCGATCCGCCCGGTTCGCTTCCGGCAGGTGGCGGGAAAGCCGGCGTGCCGCCGAAACCCGGGGCCCGGCCCGGTGCCGGGCATTGCGGCCGGGACCGCTCAGCGCGCCTGCACCAGTCCGTCGCTGATGTCCTGCCGCCGTTCCCCGGCCCCGATTTCCTGAAGGCGCAGGTCGAGGCGGTCTGGCCCGTCGCCGGGCTCGTAATCCCGGTTTCGCGAGGACTTCAGCGACCATTGCCGCAGGACCATCGCCGTCCACACGATCTCCACCTCCGGATGGCGGGCCAAGAGGTCCCGCAACTCCTCCAGCCGGGCAAGGCCCGTGCATTGCACGAGCAGGGTCATGTCGGTGCCGCCGGCGATGGACCACGCCCCGGTCAGTTCCGGCCAGCCGCGAACCGATTCGTAGACCATCCTGCAGAAGGGGCGCTTCAGCTTCATGTGGAAGAAGGCCGCTTCTCCCGGCTCGCGGCCATGGTCGCCGCCGGCGAGCTTGATGGTGAAACGCTCGATGACGCCGAGATCGACCAACCGGGCAATGCGGTTCTGGACCGTGGTGCGCGACACCTTGAGTAGTCCGGCAAGCTCGGTGTTGGACCGGCGGGCGTCCTCCGACAGCAACCGGATCAACTCGCGGTCCAGCGGCGAGACGGCCGCATCCGGCGATTTGTCACAAGGCCTGTCCGTCACGGCACCCTCCCTCGCGCAACCAGAGATGGCTTCGAGTTTGCAATTCGCAATCAGATTGTCAAATCGTCACCTGCAATCTTTCGTTGCGTCCGGCTATCGATAACCGTGGGCACGCGGTCCGCAACTGCCCGCAGGCCGGGGCCGGAGAGGATATCAATGACGCAGAACGACAACAGAACGATCACCCTGTCGATGCAGATCAACCGTTGCCTGTTCGACGGGAACCTGGAAGAGGCCCTTTCCCTGATCGGGGAGTTGATGCGGGCGAGCGGCTTGAGCGTACCGGCCCGGGCTGTTGCCGCGATACCGGTTCGCGAAAGCGGTGCGCAGATATGCCCCATGGAGATATCCCGGCCCGGCCTGCGACGTGTTGCATCCGAACAATGACGGCACCTGCCGACTTCGGCAGCCCGCCCTTCCCCGGCCATGCCGAGATTTGCACATGGCATCGCGGCGATTCTCACACACCGCTTGACAGAGTGCCGCAACTCGCTGAAAAGACGCGGCAAGGCCTCGTGGCGGAGTGGTGACGCAGCGGATTGCAAATCCGTGCACCCCGGTTCGATTCCGGGCGAGGCCTCCATCCCCTTCATGATCTCCCTGCACGTGCCACCCTCCTGCGGCGGCATGCCGTTTCGCATGCCCGACAGGTCGCAAACCGTCCTTGGCTTCCACTGTCCGGGCCGTTACCGTCGCACCAAACCGGGCGATCCGGACGGAGGAGCAGACGGGCATGAAGCATGGTGGTGATCTTGGCGCGGCGATCGCCCGGCATGGCGGGATCGCGGACGACTGGCTCGACCTGTCCACCGGCATCAACCCTTATGCCTATCCGCTCACCGAAGCGCTTTCCCAACGCGCCTGGACGCAGCTTCCCTCGCGGGCGGCGCTCGACCGGCTGCTTGCCGCCGCGCGCAAGGCCTACGAGGTGCCGGAGGCAAGCGCGCTCGTTGCCGCACCGGGCACCCAGGCGCTGATCGCCCTGCTGCCCGATATCGCGCCCGCCGGCGACGTCGCCATTGTCGGGCCGACCTATGGCAGCCATGCGGACACATGGACACGCGCCGGGCGAAAGGTCACCGAACTCACCTCCCCGCATGCGGAGCCGGACCCTTCGGTGCGGGTGCTCGTCCTTGTCAATCCCAACAATCCGGACGGGCGGCTGGTCGACCCGAAAAGCCTGCAATACATGGCGCGGACCATGGCGGCGCGCGGCGGGCTCCTCGTCATCGACGAGGCCTTCGCCGACTGCGTGCCGGGCGCCAGCGTGCTGCCGCATCTTGCCGGTGCGCCGGCGCTGGTGCTGCGCTCCTTCGGCAAGTTCTACGGGCTTGCCGGCCTGCGCCTCGGCTTTGCCGCCGGGCCGAAGCCGCTCGTTTCGGCGCTCGAGACGCGACTGGAAAGCTGGGCCGTTTCAGGCCCTGCGCTGGAGATCGGCACGCGGGCGCTTGGCGACGAGGCCTGGCGCAAGGCGATGCTTGCCCGGCTCGCCGACGAGGCGGCGGGACTGACCTACAGCCTGCAGATGCAGGGCCTGTCGGTGTTCGGCGGCACGCCGCTCTTCGTGCTGGCCGGTGCCCGCAACGCGGCCGGACTGCACGAGGCGCTGGCGCGGCAGAGGATCTGGACCCGGGTCTTCGACTACGCGCCGAACTGGATCCGCATCGGGTTGCCGGGCGCCGCGAACCTTGCCCGGCTCGAGGCAGCGCTCGAAAGCGCGATGGCCGGGACCTGAGGCCATGCTGCTTTTTTCCGATGCCGCCTTCCTGCTGCTCGTGGCGCTGGCGCTCGACGCGCTGATCGGCGACCCGCCCTGGCTGTGGCGGCATGTGCCGCATCCGGTGACGCTGATCGGCAAGGTGATCGAGATCGCCGACCAGGATTTCAACGCGCCCGAGGCCTCCGAGGCGAGCCGCAAGGTCTACGGCGCCATCTTCCTTGCCTGCCTCATCGCGATCTCCGTTCTGGTCGGCATCCTGCTGGAGGCGATCCTGCGCGCCCTGCCTTTCGGCGAGATCGGCATTGCCGTGATCGCCGCCGTCTTCATCGCGCAGAAAAGCCTTTACGACCACGTGGCGGCGGTGCGCGACGGGCTGGTCGAGGGCGGGCTTGCGGGCGGTCGCCGGGCGGTGGCGATGATCGTCGGGCGCGACCCGGAACAGCTCGACGAGGCGGGCGTCGCACGCGCGGCGATCGAATCCTGCGCCGAGAACGCCGCCGACGGGGTGACCGCGCCGGCACTGTGGTTCCTTGTTCTCGGCCTGCCCGGGCTGATTGCCTACAAGGCGGTGAACACGGCAGATTCGATGATCGGCCACCGGACCGACCGGCACCGGGCCTTCGGCTGGGCCTCCGCCCGTTTCGACGACCTGGTGAACTGGCCGGCGGCGCGCCTGTGCGGACTGGCGATGGCGGTGACCGCGCCGCTCTCCGGCCGCTCCGTCACCGAGTGCATCGCCGTGATGCGCCGCGACGCGCCGAAGCACCGCTCGCCCAATGCCGGCTGGCCGGAAGCGGCGATGGCGGTGGTGCTGGGACTGGCGCTCGCCGGCCCGCGCGCCTATCCGGGCTATACGGTCGACGATCCGTTCATGAACGAGGATGGCCGACGGGAGGCGACGGCCGGCGACATTTCCCGGGCGCTGAAAGTGTTCCGCCACGCGATGGCGCTGCAGGCCGGCACCGTCGCGCTGCTGGCGCTCCCTGCCCTGTTCCTGTGAGGTCCGCAATGCTTCCCTTCGCCCCGTCCGCCGAGCGCAACAAGGACGCGATCCTGGCAAGCCTTGCGCCCCATCTGGCCGGGTGCCGGCGCATCCTGGAAATCGGCAGCGGCACCGGCCAGCACGCGGTTCACA
>NZ_JBLXFR010000050.1:0-30697 GCF_048261845.1 Stappia sp.
CGACAGGACGAGAGGGAAAGCGGCGGCTCACGCCGCTTCCCGCCCTGTTTGGCACGTCCCGACCCGACGACGATGGGTGAACGAAGATGACAGCAACCGACAAGACGGCCCGCGCGCCGCTCTCCATCCGCAGCCGTGAATGGATCCATGCCTGGCTTTTGTTGCTGCCGGCGCTCGTCTTCCTGTTCGCCTTCACCCACATCCCGGCCATCACGACGCTCTGGCACAGCTTCTTCTCGACCCCGCGCGGCCGCCGCCCGGCGCGTTTCCTCGGTCTCGACAATTACGAGCGCATGCTGGCCGACCCGGTCTTCTGGAAGGTGATGGGCAACAATCTCTGGTTCGCGCTCGGCACCATCCCCGTCTCCATCGCGCTGGCCATCGTCATGGCCTTGTGGGTCAACGACCGGCTGGCGGGGCGCGGCTTCGTGCGCATGGCCTATTTCACCCCGACCGTGCTGCCCCTGATCGCCGTCGCCAATATCTGGCTGTTCTTCTACACGCCCGGCTTCGGCCTGATCGACCAGGTGACGGGGTCGCTGTTCGGCTGGCCGCACACCAACTGGCTCGGCGACCCGGCCACCGCCCTCAACGCGGTGATCGTCGTCACCGTGTGGAAGGAGGCCGGCTTCTTCATGATCTTCTACCTCGCCGCCCTGCAGGCGATCCCGCCCTCGCTGGTGGAGGCGGCCAGGATCGAGGGCGCCGGCAAGTGGACGATCTTCCGCCGCATCACCTTCCCGTTGATGATGCCGACGACGCTGTTCGTCTCCATCAACGCGGTGATCAACTCGTTCCGTCTCGTCGACCACATCTTCATCCTGACCGACGGCGGCCCGGACAACGCCTCTTCGCTGCTGCTCTTCTACATCTACACGACCGCCTTCGAATACTGGGAGACCGGTTACGGCGCGACGCTGACGGTGGCGCTGCTCGTCATCCTCTGCGCACTCGCCATCGGCCAGTTCTTCCTCTTCGACCGCAAGGTGCACTACAAATGACCGCCAGCCACACCGACACGACCCCGCCGGCTGTCGCCGCCAGTGCCCCGCGCCGCAAGGCCTTCGACCTCGACACGGCGCTGAACACCTTCGCCGCCTGGGTGCTGGCGCTTCTGTGGATCCTGCCGCTCGCCTTCGCCATCTGGACGGCGATCCACCCTTCCGCCTACGAGGCGCGTTTCGAGCTCTTCGCCCCGCTCACCTTCGAGAATTTCGAGAAGGCCTGGTCCGCCGCGCCCTTCGCGCGCTATTTTCTCAACACGTTCATGCTGGTGACGCTGATCCTCGCCGGCCAGTTCCTGCTCTGCACGCTTGCCGCCTTCGCCTTCGCCCGCTTCACCTTTCCCGGCCGCTCGGTGCTGTTCACGCTGGTCTTGCTGCAATTGCTGGTGATGCCCGACATCCTCATCGTCGAGAACTACAAGACGATGCGCCTGCTCGACCTGGTCGACACGATCCCGGCCATCGCGCTGCCCTATATCGCCTCCGGGTTCGGCATCTTCCTGCTGCGCCAGACCTTCCTGACCGTGCCGCGCGAGCTCGACGAGGCGGCGCGCATCGAGGGCACCAGCGTGCTCGGCATACTCTGGCGGGTCTATATCCCGCTCGCCAAGCCGACCTATCTTGCCTACGGGCTCGTCTCCGTCAGCCACCACTGGAACAACTTCCTGTGGCCGCTGATCGTCACAAATTCGGAAGAGACGCGTCCCGTCACCGTCGGCCTCAGCGTCTTCTCGGCCATCGATTCCGGCATCGAGTGGTCGGTGATCAACGCCGCGACGCTGATGACGACGGCCCCGCTTCTGATCGCCTTCCTGCTGTTCCAGCGCCAGTTCGTGCAAAGCTTCATGCGCGCCGGCATCAAGTAGGCTCACCCGCCCGGAAACGAAAACGGGGCACTGATGCGCCCCGTCTCCCGTTTTGCGTGATCGACGCGCGGACCGGCTACTTCACCGTCACCGGAACCCGGGCAACGACGCGCGCCTCGCCCGTGGCGATGACGAAGCGCAGTTCGTAGGCACCCGGCTCGGACGGCGCCATGACGGCGATCCGCCCATTGGCGATGTTGTCCGTCGTGTTCCAGGCACCGCCGACATAGGCGGCGTCCCCCTCGCCGGGGCGGGCGAAACCGACCCAGTTGGACGTGCTGGCAGGCCCCTCGGCCACGATGGAGAGCTCCGATCCGGCCGCGACCTCGGACGGCGCCTCGAGCTTGACCTGCGGCTCGGTGACGGTCACGGGCATCGAGGCAAGCACCTTCGTTCCCTCCGAGGCGGAGAGCACATAGCGCAGCTCGTAGTCGCCCGCATTCGCCGGCACCGCCAGCCGCACGCTGGGAGCATCCGGCGTCGCCCAGCCGAGATATTCCGATGGCGGCGCGCCAACCGGTGCGAAGCCGATCCAGTCGGACGCCCCGCCCGGGCCGGTCCAGGAGACGTCGACATGGCCGCCGGCGACCGGCTCACCGGTCATGGCGAGGGTGGCCGGGGCCTCCACCACCTGGAACGGCTTGCGGATCATGACGGTGTTGTCGTTGCCCGCGACATAGACTGCTTCGTAGGCGCCAGGTTCGGCGGGAGCCTGCATGGAAAGCCTCGCGCCATCGCGGGTATAGGCATAGCGGCTGTCGTGATCGTCGGCCGTTCCGCCGGGCGTGACGAAGGCAAGGTAATCGCCGTCCCCGTCCGGCCCGCGCCAACCGACATCGGTCATCGTGCCTGCGGGAACCTCGCCCGCCATCTCGATGGCGAGATCGGCCGGCGTCACCTCGATATCGGCGCGCGCGATGATCCGGTCTCCCCCCTTCGACCAGACATAGGCAACGGCGTAGCGGCCCGGCTCCGACGGCAGGCGCATGGCCAGCGGGCTGCCCTCGCGCGTGTAGTCCCAAAGGTCCGTTTCCAGCCGCTCGCCGTCCGGCGTCACGATGCGCAGGAAGTCGCTCTCCTCCATCGGCCCGGTGAAGGCGACGGACAGGACCGAGGAGGCGGACCCACTGCCGGTGGCGGGCGTGACGCTCGCCTCCGGAACGTCGCTGGCCAGCTTGACGACGACCGAGGCGCCCTCACCGCCGATGCTGACCTCGACGCCGCCGGCCCGCTCGCCGGAGGTGGCGGTGACGACATAGTCGCCCGGCTCCAGCTCCATCTTCGCGCCATTGCCGCCCAGGGTGGCGACAAGACGCTCGTCGGCGGCGTCGACAATGTTCCAGTCGACGCTGCCGGTGACCGGATTGCCGGTCTCGGCCTCCACCGCCGAGAAGGTGACGGGGAAACCCGGCGGCACTTCGCTGGTCTCGCCGGTCGAGGCCCGCAAGGCCTCGGCCAGTTCCCCGGCATTGCCCGCATTGTAGTAGCGCCCGCCCGTCGCCGAGGCGATGCAGGCGATCTTCGCCTGATCGGCGCGCGAGGCGATGTCGAAGCCGATCACATGAGCGGTGAAGTCGATGCCGCCGGCCGCCAGCTCCCGGGCCAGCGCGCAAGGATCGCCGCCGCAGGTCTCGATGCCGTCGGACACGAGAACCAGCCGCGCCGGCCGGTCATTGGCGTTGAGCACCGCAGCGCCCTGCCGCAGCGCCTCGGTGATCGGGGTCTTGCCGCGCGGCTTCATCGCGGCAACGGCGCGCGAAAGCGCACCCCGGTCGAGCGGCGTGACCGGTTGTACCAGCTCCACGTCGCCGCAATCGCCGGTGCGCCGGTGGCCATACGCCATCAGCCCTGTCGGCACGCCCTCCGGAAGGCTTTCGGCAAGTGTTTCCAGCGCCTCGCGGGCGATCTCGACCTTGGCCCGGCCCTCGATCTGGCCCCACATGGAGTTGGACATGTCGATGACGACAAGCGTGTCGGGCTGGTTGTCCTGGGCGCTGGCGCCGGACAGGGGAGCGAGCGCGGCGAAAAGCGCAGCCAGCGCGAGGCGCGGCAATGCGCGCCCCGGCCCTGCGGGGAAACATCGTGATTTCTGCAAGCTGAAGCCTCCACAAGATGAAATGCATGAAGGATGAAAGACGGCAGGTGCGGCTGCGACATGCCGGGCAGCTGACACTTTAACGGTCGCTCGCCGCCCGGGTGTGACGCCCGTCACATGGAGGCAGCACGAAGGCTCCAGAGCCCAGCCCAGGCACCCGAAAATCAGGACACATGCCCAGGAGGGCGCAGGGAATGACAGGGCGCGCTCAGGTGCCGGAGAGGCGCGCGCTCGTATCCTCGGCGAAGGCGGGGTCGGTCTTCTTCAGGAAGGACTTGCGCCAGCTCTGCGACAATTCAGGCAAGGCGGCGATGGCGGCGGCCGTTGCCGGGTCGAGGCGCGGATCGAACCGTGCGGCGATGATGCGCGACAGCGGCCAGTCCGGATGCCGCCGCTCGGCCAGCGCGACCGCATCGCCCGCAGCGACCCTGCCCGGCTCGATCACCCGGTAGTACCAGCCGGTGCGCCCGCTTTTTTGCAGGCGGACCGCCATCTCGCCGATGCCGGTATGGGCGGAGAGCTTCCAGCAGGGCTGGCGCCCCTGGCAGATCTCGACAAGCGCCTCGCCCAGGCGCAACCGGTCGCCAAGGCAAAGGTCGGCCTCGGTGACACCCGTGGTCGAGACATTCTCGCCGAACCCGCCGGCGACGAAGGTCGCCGCATGTTCCGGCCAGACCTCCGCCCAGGCGGCATAATGGTCGGCCGGGTAGTGGTGCAGCGCCTTTTCCGGACCGCCATGGACGGTGCGGTCGGCCTGCTCGTCGCCCTCCAGTCCCTCGAACCCGAGCATCAAGGGACCGGCAACGGGCGTCTTGCCGATCGCAGAGGGCGGCTTGCCTTCCCAGCGCGCCTGCGGCCTGCCGGTGTAAAGGGCGGTGATGCTGGTCAAGATCGTCATGCGTGGAGGTCCTGCGGGTCGGATGCAAAGGGATGTGCCGTCAGGCGGCGTGTTCATGGCAAATCTGGTCCGCCTCGTGCGGCGCGAGCGGCAAGTCGAGCAGCCTGCAATGCCCGTCCTCGCCACCCCTCGCCGGGCGATGGTGACGGCAGGTCCGGCAGAGCCCGAAACCGCGCCCGCCGCGGGCCGCGACAAGTGCCGCAACCAGTTCGGACAGCCCGTCGGCCAGCGCAGCGACGCGCTCCTCGGGCAGGCCTGCAAGGCTCTCGCCCAGCACCCTCTGGCGGGACAGGGCCGCCTGCCCCGCCGGGGTCGTCTGGTAGGAGATGCTGCGCCGGTCGCCGTCCGAGGACGCTTCCTCCACCAGCCCCTTGCGGGCCAGCGCCTTCAGCGTCTGCGAGACCGTGCCGCGCGTCGCGGCGAGGTAATCGGCCACCTGCGAGGGCGCGCGCGAGAAGCGGTTGGCGCGGGCCAGATAGGACAGCGCCGTCCACTGCGTCGGATTGAGATCGTCGGCCCAGTCGCCCGCCGCCTGGAGGCGGGCGAGGCGTTCGAGCAGCGCTTCGGCGCGTTGCCGGGGGGCCGTGCCGGCGGGGTAGCCGGCGGAGGGGTCGGAAGGAGAGCGTGTCATCACGGCAATCATAGCGAGTCGATATCTGTCTTGCAATAATATCGACTCGCTACTAATTTGCAGTCCCGACGCCGCAAGGCGCGGCCGGCACATCCCGTGCCCGGCCCTTCCTCGAGGAGAGCGAAATGCCCGTGAAGCCGAAGACAACACGAAAGAGCGTGCCCCTCTGGCTGGCGCTGCTGGCCGGCACCGCGACCGCCCCCGCAGCACTCGCCGATGCCGGCCACGGACAGGCGGCCGCTGCCATGAGCGATGCGGTGACATCGCCGCGCGCGGAGGCCGTCAGCGCCGAGTTCGACATTCTCGCCGCCCATGTCCACCGCGACGGGCGGCTCGTCACCTTCCACATGACGCTGGCCGCGGAAGCGGGAACGAAACGCCCCGACCCGGCCGGCCAGCTCGCCGGAGCGCCGGTGCTTTCCTATGTCTGGCCGACATCGCTCGACCCGGCGACGGTCGGTTTCGAGGGCGGGTCCGGCATCCTGGCGCTGGCCGCGACCAGCCATCCGGATTTCGACGACACGCCGCTCTACGACGAGGACGGCGACGGCGATCTGGCCAATGACGGCGCCCGCTGGCACAGCCATTGGGTGGTGCTGGCACCGAACGAGGCCTGCGGCGCCGGCGCGCTTGCCGTGCGCGACATTCCCGACGGGGCGACACCGGCGCTGCCGGCCACCTGGCCGGGCCTGCCGCTCTATATCGACAGCCCCGGCTACACGCCGCGCTTCGAAGGACCGGAAATCCGTCTCACCGTGCCCTTCCGCGACGCGGAAATCCTCGCCGGCACGTCCTATGACGGCGTGACGGCGGCGCTCCAGGTCCACGCCGACCTGCATGCGCCGCTGCTCTGCGTCACCGATGTCTTCGACGTCGCCTCCGGCGATCTCAGCCTGCCCGGCAAGGTGAAGTAACCTCGCCCCCGAAGAAAAACGCCCGCGCCGGAGGTCCGGCGCGGGCGTCAAGGTTCGATGGGAGGCAGTCTTTTCGTGCACAGCGACCGACCGGCCGCTCCGTGATCCCGGGCTTCCCGGGTTATTTCGAGGCGAGCTCTTCCTTGACGGCCATGACGTCGGCCGCCGACATCTGCCCGACGGTCGTCACCTCGCCGCCCGCGATCTTCCACAGGCGGAACGGTCCGGTGATGTCGCCATACTGGTCGAAGCCGACCGGGCCGATGACGCCCTCGTACTTGATCGCCTTGCCGTCCTTGATCAGGGCCAGCGCCTTGGCGAACTCCTCCTTGCCGGCATAGATCGGCTCGCCGTCGTCGGCGACGACCTGCGGAATGGCCGCGCGAATGGCGGTGGACTCCGTCGAGCCGGCCTTGGCGATGGCGAGACCGACAATGGCGCCGGCATCGTAGGACCGGTCGGCGGCCGGCGCGCTCGGCTCGATGCCGCCCGAGAAGGCCTTGTAGTTCTCGTAGAAATATTCCGTCGAACGGGTCGGCGTGGTGCCAGAGGAGGTGCCATAGGCATTCTCCAGGAACTTGGCGCCGACGCTCTCGATGAAGTCGGTCGAGTTCATGCCGTCATTGAGCAGGAAGGTCTGCGGTCCGCCCTGCGAGATCCAGGCGCGGGCGATCGTCGCCCCGTCGACCGGATAGCTGACGAGGTAGAGGCCCTGCGGTTCGCCGGACATCGCCGCCGACGCCTCGGCCGCATAGCTCGACTGCTTTTCGTTGTAGGGCGTGGTGGAGGTGATGGTTCCGCCGAGCTTCTCGTAGGCAGCCGAGAACTCCTTCGCCATGTTGACGCCGAAGTCGTTGTTGACGTGGATCAGCGCGAGCTTCGTCAGTCCCTGGTCGACGGCGTATTTCGCAGCCGCCGTGCCCTGCAGCGCATCGGAGGTGATGGTGCGGAAGAAATTGCCGCCGGTCTTGCCGTCACGCGACAGCGCGGTCAGCGTCGGCGAGGACGAGGCCGGCGACACCTGCACGACGCCGGCCGGCGCCGTCACGGAGGTCAGCACCGGGATCGACACCGACGAGATGATGCCGCCGATGATCACCGGCACCTTCTTGATGTTGACCAGCTGCGTCGCCTGGTCGACGGCGACATTGCCCTGGCTCTGGCTGTCGCGCGTGTCGGTGACGAGCGTGCAGCCGTCATGCACGCCGCCGGCCTCGTTGATGTCGCGGAAGGCCATCTCGACCGACTTGGCACCGGCCTGTCCGTACTGGCCGGCCGGACCCGTCAGTTCCAGGACGAGGCCGACGGTGATCTCGCAGGCGGAGGCGGGCACGCCGCCGGCAAGCGCTGCGAACGCGCCGGCGGCAAGCGCCGTAGTCCATTTCATCTTGTGCATTGCAGTTCCCCTTCTCGTCATTGCGCCGCCGGATCACATGCCCGGTCGGTCGTTGATCCAGGTTTCCTGGACAAAGCGCCATGCCACCCCGTGGGGAGCATCCGCATCCTCGAGGAACAGCGCCGCCGCGCGGCGAACCGTCGTCCGGCCGGCATGCGTCTGGCGTTCCAGATAGGTCATCAGAACGGCATCCTCGCGCTCCCAGAGCGGGGCCGATGCCTCGATCCCGATCGAAAAATCCCCGGTGATCCGCCCGCGCGCAGCGCGCAGCATGGCGTCGAGCCCGGCACGGTCCTGCATCGTCCCGTCGGGGTCGATGCGCACGAACCCCGCATCGAAGGCGGCAAGCGCCGCGCTGTAGTCCGCCTCGCCGAGACGACCGGCAAACCAGTCGACGAAGAAGTCGTGCCGGGCGACGATCTCGCGCTCCGCCGCCAGGGCGAGGGGACCGGCGGCGCTCATGCCGCGCCCTTGTCGTTGAGATTGTATTTCATGATCCGGCCATGGCGGCCGTGGCGATCACGTTCCAGCGTGTAGACGTCGCCGTCGAGATCCCGCCGCGAGGCCAGGACCGAGGAAATCTCCGCGATGTCGTCCCGTGTCAGGCGCAGCGCCAGAATGCCGAGATTGGAGGCAAGATGGCTGCGGTTGCGCGCACCGACGATGACCGCGCCGACCTGCGGGCGGTCGAGCACGTAGCGGCTGGCAACGCTGGCGATATCCGTGCCGTGCCGGTCGGCGACCCGCTTCAGCGCGGCAAGCAGGTCCTGGAACAGGTCCCAGCCGCCGAAATCGTCGATGATCAGCTTGTACTTGACCAGCGAGCGGTTCTCCAGCACCTCGCCCGGGTCCGGCTGGCCGAGCCATTTCTCGCTCAGGAACCCGCCCGCGACGGTGCCGTAACACAGGAAGGACAGCCCGTGCCGCGCGGCAAGCCCCGCCATGCGCTTTTCCGCGCGCGCGTCGAGCACCGAATATTGCACCTGCGCGGAGACGACCGGCACGCCGGCCGCCAGCATCGCCCCCAGGTGATCGCTGTCGAAATTGGTGACCCCGATATTGCGGATCTTGCCGGCCTGGCGCAGTTCGGCCAGCCACAGGGCAACGTCCAGCCAGCCCGGCGCGTTGTAGTCCCACCAGTGGAACTGGACGAGATCGAGCGTATCGCAGCGCAGCCGCGCCCGCGACCGGTCGATCAAGGCCTCCACATGCGCCTTGTCGATGCCGATCAGCTTGTCGAGATCCGGCACCATCTTGGTATGCACGCGAATGCGCGACAGCGCTTCGGCGCCGCGCGCATCGCGATAGGCATCGCGGAAGGCGCCGATCAGCTCCTCGACGCCCGTGTAGATGTCGGCACAGTCGAAGGTGGTGATGCCGGCATCGGCGAAGGCGATCATGTCCTCGACCGCACACGTCCGGTCGACCGTTCCGTGACCGCCGGCAAGCTGCCAGCCGCCGCGAATGACACGCGACACCCGGGCGCCGTCGCCAAGTTTCCAGGTTTCGGTTTCGGGCGCGTTGGTCACGGGATCACTCTTCGGCCAGGGAGGACTGGGAGGGTTGAGAGGAAGAAGGCGTGCATTGCAGCGGCACCGCCGTCGTCTGGGCATGGGAAAACCGCCGGAGGCCGAGGCGGGTTATGCGCATCCGGGTCGGACAGTTGGGATCCGGACAGGCGACCTCGGCATCGCTCGTCATCCAGTCATGGGCATGGGCCGGGCGCTGTTTGGCGGCCAGCAGCGGCAGTACGGCCGCGAGCGAGTAGATCGAGAAACCCTGGCCCGGCGGCAGATGCAGCATCTCGCCGCGCAGCTCGAAATGATCGCCGGGTTTTGCCCCGCAATAGATCGTCGCGCCCTCAGGCGCCACAACCTCGACCTTGAGGTCGTAAAGCTCGAACGTGTCGTCGCCCGGCGTGCCTGTCGTGCTCATGAGCGGGCCTCCCCGCCCTCTTCCAGATGCCGGCGCAGAATGTCGAAGGCACGCCCGATATCGGCCTTCAGTGCCGATTGGGCAGCGACCGTGTCGCGACGCGCCACGGCCTCGACGATCTCGCGGTGGAAATGGGTGGCCGAGCCGTCCGCCGCCTCGTCGAAAAGCCGGGCGGAGGCACGCAGGTAAGGTCCGGACTGCAGCCACAGGCTCTCGATGATCGGGATCAGCACCTGCGATCCGGCGGCGCGATAGAGGGTGAAATGGAAGGCGTGGTTGAGATCGGCCGCCTCGCCCGACATCTCCCGTCCCTTCCTGGCCAGCACCGCGTCGCAGGCATCGGTGAGACGCGCCAGTTCGCCGACAAGCGCATCGTCGACATTGGGAATGGCGAGCGCGATGACTTCGCTTTCGATGATCGCACGTGCACGGGCCAGGTCCTCGAGCCGGTCACGGGAGATCAGCGGCACGCGGATGGACCGGTTCGGCATTGCCTCCAGCGCCTGCTCGGAGATCAGCCGGGCCAGCGCCTCGCGCACGGGCATGGTGCTGGTGCCGAGCCGGTTGGAGACATCGACGATGCGCAGCACCTCGCCGGGATCGAACAGCCCCTGGATCAGAGAACGCCGCAACTCCCCGTAGACACTGTCCTGCACGGTCTGTCGTCCGACCGGATTGAGCGGGGCAAGCGCGCCCTCGCCCAATCCGCCAATCGCGGATGCCGGTGTCGCTTGCAGTGATCCGCTCGCAACCCTCGCGGCCATGACACCCTCCCCTTTAGCGTCTCCAAGCGGCATCTCTCGAGCCCGTCCGGAGGCGAACGCCCCGCACCGGAACGGGCCAGTCCCCGCCGGCCGTCGCGACCGTCCGGGAACGTCCCAAGAAGCTGACAAGCCATCTTTACAATCATTCATGATCTGTGATCAAGATATGTTTGATCAAACATCAAGCGTGCCCCGACGCCCCATGGCGCGAGGTACGGACGATCGAAAGGAGCGGCACCGTGCAAGGTGGCATGCAGGGCGACCCCGGCCCCGACCGGACGCAGACCGGGACGGCCGCGGGTCACGCGAACGGAGCCGGGGCGGACAACATCCAGGCAACGGCGGCCGCCGGCGGCACCCCTCCGGTGCTCGAGGTTCGCGAGCTTGCCCGCAGCTTTGGCGGCAACCGCGCCGTCGACGGCATGTCGCTCGACCTTCGTGCCGGCGAGATCCTCGGCCTGATCGGCCCCAACGGCGCCGGCAAGACCACCTTCTTCAATCTTGTCGCCGGCAGCCTTGCCCCTGACAGCGGCGAAATCCGGCTGAAGGGCGTGCCCGTCGAGGGACAGCCCGCAGCCCGCCGGCTTGCCATGGGGCTGGGCCGCACCTTCCAGATCCCGCGTCCCTTCGCCGGCATGAGCGTGCTCGACAACGTCATGGCCGCCGGCCAGAACCAGAGCGGCGAAAGCATCTTCCGCAACTTTCTGCAGCCGGGCACCGTGCGCCGCGAGGAGCGCGCCGCGCGCGAACGGGCCCGCGCGCTGATCGACTTTGTCACGCTGTCGCATCTCGCCGACGCGCCCGCACGGGTGCTGTCCGGCGGCCAGCGCAAGCTGCTGGAACTTGCCCGGGTGATGATGGCCGAGCCGGCGGTGATCCTGCTCGACGAACCGGCCGCCGGCGTCAATCCGGCGCTGCTCGACGTCATTGTCGAACGCATCGTGGAGATCAACCGGATGGGCGTCAGCGTGCTCCTGATCGAGCACAACATGGACATGATCGCCCGGCTCTGCGGGCGCATCGTGGTGATGGCCGCCGGCCGCCAGCTCGCTAACGGAACGCCGGACGAGATCATGGCCAACCGCGAAGTGGTGGAAGCCTATCTCGGCGAGGTCGCGCCATGAGCGCCTTCGCGACCACTCCCTCGCCCATCGCGGCGCCGGCCCCGCCACTGGCGACGCGCGGCCTCGTTGCCGGCTACGAGCCGGACCTGCCGATCGTCAAGGGCATCGACTTCACCCTCGCGGAAGGAGATTTCGTCACAATCCTCGGACCGAACGGCGCCGGCAAGTCGACCTTCGTCAAGGCCATCGCCGGGCTCGTGCCGGTTCACGGCGGCACGCTGTCGCTCGCCGATGACGACATCACCGGCTGCCCCCGTCACGCGCTCGTTCGCAAGGGCCTCGCCTTCGTGCCGCAGACGGAAAACATCTTCGCCACCATGACGATCCGCGAGAACCTGCAGATCGCCGCGACAATCCTGCCCAAAGCAGTCCGCAAGGCCCGCATCGAGGCGATGCTCGACACCTATCCCGATCTGGCGGAGCGGCCCGGAGCCATCGCCGGCGGACTTTCCGGCGGCCAGCGGCAGATGCTTGCAACAGCCCGCGCGCTGCTCGTCGAGCCGCGCGTGCTGATCCTCGACGAACCCTCCGCCGGACTGTCGCCGAAAGCCGTCGCCGAAGTCTTCGAGCGGCTGGCCGAGATCAATCGCGGCGGCGTGCCGGTCCTCCTGGTCGAGCAGAACGTGCGCGCCGCGCTGCGCATCGCCCGGCGTGCCGTGATCCTGGTCGACGGACGCCTGCGCCACGACGCCCCGGCATCCGAGCTTGCCGCCGACCCCGATATCGGCCGGCTGTTTCTCGGCGCGCACGACACCCGCAACGGAGAGACCGCTCCATGAGTGCCCAGATCCTGCTCGAGGGCCTGCTCGCCGGTGCCATGATCGGCCTTGGCGCCGTCGGCCTGACCTTGACCTACTCGATCCTGCGCTTCGCCAATTTCGCCCATGGCGAGTTGCTCGCCTGGGGCGCATACCTGTCGCTCACCCTGTCGCTGGCCATCGGCGCCATATCGGGGGCAAGCCTTGCTCCGCTCGGCCCCTTCAGCGTTTCCACCGCGCTGATCCTTGCAGGTCTTGCCGCCATGGCGCTGACCGCCGGCCTGGCGCTCGCCGTGGACGCGCTGCTCTTTCGCCGGCTGCGCCGGCGCGGCGCCACCGCGATCATCGTGGTGATGGCGAGCTTCGGGGCCTCGATGGCGCTGCGCAGCCTGCTGGAATTTCTCTACACCTCGAAGCCCGCCTATTATTCGCGCGAATTGCAGATCGCCATGCCGCTGCCCGGCGGCATCCGCGCCACGCCCGACCAGTTGCTGCTGATCGGCGCGGCCTTTCTCGCCGTCATCGCCGTCCACCTGCTGCTCACCCGCACCGACCTTGGCCGGGCCATGCGCGCGGTCAGCGAGAACCCGTCGCTTGCCGGTGTCGTCGGCATCGACACGACGAAGGTGGTCAGGGCGGTGTGGATCATCGGCGGGGCGCTTGCCTGCACCGCCGGCACCATGTCGGGCCTGCTGGTCCAGATCCGCCCCTATATGGGTCTCGACCTGCTGCTGCCGCTCTTTGCCGCCGTCATCCTCGGCGGCATCGGTTCGGTGCCCGGCGCCATGCTCGGCGGATTGCTGGTCGGCCTGTGCGAGGCGCTGGCCGTGCAGACCATCGGCGCCGAATGGCGGGCGGCGGTCGCCTTCTTCGTCATCACGCTGGTTCTGGTGATCCGCCCGACCGGACTGTTCGGGAGGCCCGCATGAGCCTCGAACTCCTCGCCTATTGCGCCTTCTTCCTCACCATCGCGCTGACCTATGCGGTGATCGTGCTCGGCCTCAACGTGCAATGGGGCCAGACGGGCCTGTTCAATGTCGGCGTCGCCGGTTTCGTCGCCGTCGGGGCCTATGCCTCGGCGATCCTGACCTCGCCAGCCGTCGACGGGCGTCTTGGCGGCTTCGGCCTGCCGGTTGTCGCGGGCTGGGCCGGCGCCTTCATCGCGTCCGGCCTGCTGTCGGCGGCGATCGGCTGGCTGACCATGCGGCTGCGCGCCGACTACCTGGCGATTTCCACCTTCGGCATCGCCGTCACCGTCCAGCTGGCGGCCCTCAACCTGGAAAGCCTGACCGGCGGCCCCTTCGGCATCAGCCTGATCCCCCGTCCCTTCGCCGGATACGCGGGCGAGGCGCTTGTCTTTTCGCTGGCCAACCTGGCGCTGCTCGTCGGCGTCGTCGCGCTGCTCTACCTGATGCTCGAGCATCTGGCGAAGAGCCCGTGGGGCCGTGCCCTGAGGGCAATCCGCGAGGACGAGGTCGCCGCCGAGGCGCTCGGCAAGAGCCCGCGCCGGTTCCGCATCGAGGCCTTCGCGCTCGGCGGCGCGATCATGGGGCTCGGCGGCGCGGCGCAGGCCCATTTCATCGGCTTCATCGCCCCGGAGAACTACCTGCCGATGCTGACCTTCCAGGTCTGGGCGATGCTGATCGTCGGCGGCTCCGGCAACAATCGCGGCGCCATTCTCGGCGCGGTGCTCGTCTGGGCGCTGTGGGCCGCGTCCTCGGCGCTGGTCGAGGCGCTGGCGCCGGCCGGCGAACAGGCGCGCGCCGCCTCGCTGCAGACCGTCATCATCGGTGTCGCGCTGTGTGCGATCCTGCTCTTCCGCCCGCAAGGCCTCCTTCCCGAACCGGGCGGCGCCCGCCGCCGCCTGCCTTTCCTTTCCAGATGGCGCGGAACCGCCGCCGCCGTCGCCAAATCCACGGAACCCGAACGCCCATGACCAGCCGCCCCGAAACGACGAAACTCGGCTCCGACCTGGAGATCAGCCGTATCCTCACCGGCCTCTGGCAGATCGCCGATATCGAGAAGGACGGCACGCCGGTCGACCTCGACGCGGCCGCAGGCCACCTTGCCGACTACGCGGCGGCCGGCTTCACCACCTTCGACATGGCCGACCACTACGGCAATGCCGAGCTTGTCGCAGGCCGGCTGCTGGCCCGCCACGGCGAGGAGGCCGATCGTCCGCTTGCCTTCACCAAATGGTGCCCGGAACCCGGCCCCATGACCGAGGACGTGGTGCGCGCCGGCGTGCAGGAGAGGCTCGACCGGCTCGGCGTTTCCCGCATCGACCTGCTGCAGTTCCACTGGTGGACCTTCGAGCATCCCGGCTGGCTCGACGCGCTCAGGCACCTGGCGCGGCTGCGCGAGGAAGGGCTGATCAAGGAGATCGGCGTCACCAATTTCGACGCCGCCCACCTGCATGTCGCGCTTGCCGAGAACCTGCCCGTCGTCTCCAACCAGGTGTCGTTCTCCGTGGTCGACCGACGCGCTGCAGGGACGCTCAGCGACCTGTGCGCGCGCACCGGCGTGCGCCTGCTCGCCTATGGCACCCTGTGCGGCGGCTTCCTGTCGGAGAGCTGGCTGGGCAAGCCGGCGCCGGCGGAAATCGCCGACTGGAGCCGGATGAAATACAAGCGCTTCATCGATGCGGCCGGCGGCTGGGAGGCGTTCCAGGTTCTGCTTGCCGCGCTCGGCACAGTGGCGCGCCGGCATGGCGTCTCGATTTCCAATGTCGCCACCCGCTGGGTGCTGGAGACCCCCTCGGTCGCCGGCGTGATCATCGGCGCGCGGATCGGCGAGAGCGAGCACCGGGCCGACAACCTGAAGCTCTTCGGCTTCGCCCTCGACGATGCCGACCGCGCCGTGCTCGACAAGGCCTTCGCCGGCATGGCGCCGATCCCCGGAGATTGCGGCGACGAATACCGCCGTCCGCCCTTCCTCACTGCCTCCGGCGATCTCAGCCACCATCTGGAAAAGATTCCGAGCATCTACCAGCCCGAACCCGTTCCCGGCCGTGCCAACCGCTGGCGGCTGTCCTCGGGCAGCATCTGGGAACCGCTCGCCGGCTTCAGCCGCGCGATGCGCGTCGGCGACCGCATCCTCGTCTCCGGCACCACCGCGACCCATGGCGCCGACCACTGTGTCGCGCCAGGCGACGCAGAGGCCCAGACCACCTACGTTCTCGACAAGATCGCCGCCGCGCTCACCGCCTTCGGCGCATCGATGGAGGATGTGGTGCGCACCCGCGTCTACCTGCAGGATGTCGGGGCCTGGGAAGGCCCCTCGCGCGCCCATGGCCGGGTCTTCGGCGACATCCGTCCGGCCAACACGACGCTTGCCGTGGGCAGCCTGATCGGCGGCTACGAGGTGGAGATCGAGGTCGAGGCGATCATCGACCCGCAATAGCCCGCAGCCCGGCGGGTCAGGCGATGGCATGCCAGGCAAGAATGCCGAGACCGGCGACAATGCTTGCCGGCAGCAGGCGGAAGGCGAGCAGGCCGACGATGTCCTCCAGCGGATAGGCCGGCCGGTCGAGCCAGTAGGCCGGCCGGCCCTCGATCAGGTTCAGGACATATTTCCACCGGTCGCGCGGGCGCACCGGCAGGCGCGGCAACTCGAACGGCAGCATGTCGAGCACATGCTTCGTGCAAAGCCGGTTCTCCGCAGGGAAGTGGAAGAAGAACGGCCGCCCGCCCGTGCGTGTATTGACCAGTTGCGCGCCATCGCAACGGTAGAGCTTGCGTTCCAGACCCGACTGGCAGGCGGAACTGGCAAATATCTCGAGGTCGTGATCGAGCGCGGCACGTCCGGGATTTTCCAGGAACCACTTGTTGAAAAGCGTCTGGTCGCAATCAACGCCGGTCGCATAGTCGAGGTCGGCGAGCATCGCCGCCAACGCCCCCGCCTTGCCGACATACCCGCCGGAATTGAGATAGCGGTACATGCCGCTGCGTCCCTCACCCTTCGGATAACGGCGCGAGGCGGCAAACCGCCCGGGCAGTTTCCAGGTAAAGCCGGGCTCGGCGGACAACACGATGTCGGCGTCAAAAACTCGGTAGGCCGCAAGCAGTTCGGCAGGATCCCGGATCAGAACCACATCGAAGCCGTCGGTGAAGACGACGATGTCTTCTGCAGGCAATGCCGACAGATGCGCGCCCAGCAAGCGCATCGCGGCAAGATGGCCGGGGTAGGGCTTTCCGGTCCAGACAATGTCGGGCGTGATGCCGAAGCGGGCGAGCGAGGCCCGATAGCGCACAAGACCTGCGCCCTCATGCGAGGCAAGCGTGACGAAACGCAGAAGCTCCCCGCGGCTCACTCCCGAGCCATCCTTCGCCCCGCCCATCAACCGGCCTCCGACCACTCGCTCCGCTCCGGCGCAAGAGCCGGCCGGCCAGGAAGTAAGCCACGCATGCGCCGGCCGGACAAGCGCCTGTCGGGCTCGCGAGAGCCGCGCTGGCACCACGCGTCAAGGAGCGGTCAGGCAGGCGGCGTGGCAAAGGAGGCGGAAGCACGTCCCTCGCGTTCCCGTTCGGCCTCCAGTTCGGCGATCTTCAGGTCGATGACGGCGCGGTCGAGCATGCCCGACACGTTGTCGGACGTCGGCAGGGTTTCCGCCACATGCAGGTAGCGCTCGCCCGCGACCGCGAGCAGCCGGCGCAACTCGGCGAGCGGATCGGGATGATCGTCGGCGCGGATGTCTATCCACGGATAGGCTTCGCCGCGCACGATCCTGAGTGCGGCCGACTGCCGGCCCCGCTTGTCGCCGCCGGCGGCCTCGCCGGCATCCATCGCCAAAAGCAATCGCCTGGCGAAATCCGCAACCGGATGCGCCTGGTAGGCGGCAAGCGTCGCCTCGAGAACCTCGGGTCCGGCAAGCATGTTGCCGGCGACGGAGACGCCTTCGGCAACGAGATGTCCGGCCCAGCCGATGCACTTCTCGCCGGTGAAAGCCGCGCTCCTGCCGGCCGCGTCCATCACGTGGAGCTGGCGCGAATGGGAGCCCGCATCGCGTGCCGTCATCGCGGCGACCACGTCCTCCGCCGAGGCACCCGCCTGCAGCATTTTCATCCCGTCGACGCCGTAGAGCGGCGAGATGAAGGCCTGACTGGCAATCGCCCCGACGCCGCCGGCCATGTAGGGGACCACGGCGCCGACGGCGAAGAAGCGGCTCGCGACGGCGATGCCGAAATGACCCGTCGCCGGGTCACGGGCGACGATGGAGTATGTCATCTGCCTCCCCTCCTGTTCAGCGCCCGGCCGCGTAGGCCTGCATCAGGCGCGGCGTCGCCGCCGCGCGCATGAGGCCGTTCTCGTCGCGCCGCGCCGCCGTCAGCCGGCCGATCGACCATTCCGGGGCAACGTCGAGCGAATGGCCCCGTGCCTTCAGCTCCTCGATCACCGGCGTGCCGAAACTCGCCTCCAGCATGATGTGACCCGGCTGGCGCTGGCGCGGATAGAAGGAGGCCGGGAAGTGGGTGGTGTGGAAGAGCGGCTGGTCGATCGCTTGCTGGAGATTGAGGTCGTGATGGACAAGCCGGAGGAACAGCGACAGCTGCCACTGGTCCTGCTGGTCGCCGCCCGGCGTGCCGAAGGCGAGCGTCGGCCGGCCGTCCTTCAGCGCGATGCTCGGCGTCAGCGTGGTGCGCGGACGCTTGCCCGGCGCCAGCGTCGTCGGCAGCCCCTCCTCCAGCAGGAACATCTGGGCGCGGGAATTGAGGCAGAAGCCGAGCGCGGGAATGACCGGCGAGGACTGCAGCCAGCCGCCCGAGGGCGTTGCCGAGACCATGTTGCCCCAGCGGTCGATGACATCGATATGAACGGTGTCGCCGCGCTTTTCGGACAGATGCGCCATGGTCGGCTCGTAGACCCCGGTCGATGACACCCCGAGCCCATCCACGACCCGCATGACGCGGGCAACCTGATCCTCAAAGCCGGGAACCGTGCCCGGGCGAAGATCGAAGGACGCGGTCTTGCCGATCAGCTTCCGGCGCTCGGCGTTGTATGTGTCCGACAGAAGATGGGGGATCGGCACGTCCGAGAACGCCGGGTCGCCGTAATAGACCTCGCGGTCGGCATAGGCGAGCTTCATCGCCTCGGCGACCAGATGGACGAAGTCGGCTCCGACCGGATCCACGTCGGCGATGCCGGTTCCCTTCAGCAGGGCGAGCGACTGCAACAGCACCGGCCCCTGCCCCCACGGTCCGGTCTTGGCGAGCGTCCAGCCGTGATAGTCGTAGGTGGTCGGCGCTTCGCGGGTGGCGCTGTAGCCGGCAAGGTCGGCCGCGTTCAGCACGCCCTTGTGGCGGGTGCCGCTGCCATCCATCGCTTCGGTCTTCGACACGAAGGCGTCGATCTCCTCGGCAACAAAGCCGCGATAGAAGGCATCGCGCGCCGCCTCGATCTGCGCCTCGCGCCCGGTTTTCACCTCCGCTTCCCGCAGCAAGCGCTCCCAGGTATCGGCCAGCACCGGGTTGCAGAAGAGCTCGTCGGTCGACGGCGCCCGCCCGCCCGGGCACCAGGTGGCGTGCGATGTCGGCCATTCCTTTTCGAAGAAGCCGGCAAGCCCGGCGATGGTCGCCGAGACCCGGGCCAGCATCGGGTGCCCGTTGCGGGCATAGTGGATCGCCGGTTCCAGCACCTCGCGCAGCGGCAGCCGCCCGTGGTCGCGCAGCATCAGCATCCAGCCGTCAAACGCGCCCGGGATCACGGTCGCAAGCAACCCGTCGCCGGGGATCAGCGACAGGCCCTCGCCTCGATAGTGGTCGAGCGTCGCGCCGGCCGGCGTCGGCCCTTGCGCGCAGATCACCTCGACCCGGTCGGAGGCGGCGTCGTACTGGAGGATGGGCAGGTCGCCGCCCGGCCCGTTCAGATGCGGCTCGACCACCTGCAGGACGAAGCCCGTGGCGGCGGCGGCGTCGAAGGCGTTGCCGCCCTTTTCCAGGATGCTCATGCCGACGGCGGTGGCGATCCAGTGGGTCGAGGTGACAACCCCGAACGTGCCCCGGATTTCCGGTCTGGTTGTGAAGCTGGACATCCGATCTCCCTTGGGATGATGGTCTTGTGTTTGTCAGGCGAAACGGCTCAGCCTTCGCGCGGATCGAGCGCGTCGCGAAGCCCGTCTCCGAGCAGGTTGAACCCGAGCACGACGAGGAAGATGGCGGCGCCCGGCCACCACGCCATCCACGGCGCCTGGGTCATGAAATTCTTGGCCACGTTCAGCATCGACCCCCAACTCGGGTTCGGCGGCTGCTGGCCGAGGCCGAGAAAGGAAAGGCTCGCCTCGGCGATGATCGCGGTGGCAACCGTCAGCGTTGCCTGGACCAGCACCGGCGCGAAGACGTTGGGCAGGATGTAGCGCGTCATGATCGCCAGATCCGGCAGGCCGATGGCGCGCGCGCCCTCGACATAGTCCTCGGTCTTGACCGACAGAACCTGTCCGCGCGTCAGCCGGATGAAGATCGGCGTTGCCGACAGGCCGATGGCGATCATCGCGTTGGTGAGGCTCGGCCCCAGAAAGGCGGCGAGCGCTATGGCGAGAATGAGGAACGGCGTCGCCAGCAGGGCGTCCGTGACGCGCGAGATGATCTGGTCGGTCCAGCCGCCGAAATAACCCGACACGAGACCGAAGGGCACGCCAATGAACACCGCGATCAGCACCGAGACGACGCCGGCGAGCAGCGAGGCCTGCGCGCCCCAGATCATCCGCGAGAGGATGTCCCGACCGATCTCGTCGGAGCCGAGCCAGTAGAGCTCCGAGGGTGCCTTGCGCACCGCCGACCAGCTTGTCGCCAGCGGATCGGCGATCGGCAGGACCGGCGCCAGCACGGCGATCGCCACGAAGAAGGCGACCAGCACGAAACCGAACAGGGCGCTCCTGTTGCGCTTCAGTTTCTTCCAGGCACGGCTTTCCATCCGGATGCCGAGCGTGTCGTCGTCGGAAGAGGAGACGGGAACCGGGCTCGTTGCTTGCTCGCTCACAGGGAGGCCCTCATGCGCGGGTTGAGCAGGAAATAGAGGATGTCGGCGATGAGGTTCATCAGGATGAAGCCGGCCGCCGTGCACAGCACCACGCCCTGCACGACCGCGTAGTCGCGGGTAAAGACGGCATCGACGATCAGCTTGCCGAAGCCGGGAATGGTGAAGATCTGCTCGGTCAGCACGGCGCCGGCCAGCAACTCGCCGAACAGCAATGCGCCGAGCGTGACGATCGGCAGGAGCGCGTTGCGGAACGCGTGCTTGATGACGACGACGCGCTCGCCCAGCCCCTTGGCCCGGGCGGTGCGCACATAGTCCGCCTTGAGCACGCCGAGCATGGCCGAACGGGTGTGGCGCATCAATGTCGCGGCAAGCGCCGTGCCGAGCACGAAGGCCGGCATGATCATCGTCTGGAAGGAGCGCACCGGGTCTTCCAGCGGCGAGACGTAACCCGACGCCGGCAGCCAGCCCAGTTGCACCGAAACCAGCAGGATCAGCATGATGCCGAGCCAGAAATTGGGGATCGACAGGCCGGACAGCGCGATGAAATTGGCGATGTAGTCGATGGGCCCGCCCTTCTTCACCGCCGACAGGATGCCGGTCGGAATGCCGATCGCCATGGCGATGGCCATCGCCATCAGGGCCAGCTGAATGGTGACGGGCAGCTTGTCGGCAATCAGCCGCAGCACCGGTTGGTTGGTCCTCAGAGATACCCCGAGGTCTCCCTGCACGAGCCCGCCAAGCCAATAGAAATATTGATGGATCACCGGATCATTGAGCCGGTATTTCTCGCGGATGAAGGCAAGCACCTCCGGATCGCGTTCCTCGCCGGCCAGCACCAATGCGGGGTCTCCCGGCAGCAGCTTCTGCAGGGTGAAGACGAACACCGACACCAGGATGAGCGTCGGGATCGCGATCAGCAGGCGGCGAAGGATGAAGGTCAGCATCACGCATGTCCTGCGAACGGGGAGAAGGGGACCGGACGGCGGGTCATCTGAACGGCACCACGGCCCGGCGCCGGCGACCGAGGAGGCCGAGCGCGCCCTGCCAGCCATTGCCGGCGATACCTGCAAGAACCGAGATCAGCGCCGCCAACGGAGAGCGACCCGGTCGCACCTTGCCCTCGCGCCCCCCGATCGAACCGCCGGGATCGAACACGGAGGAGGGATCGCCGTACTTGTGCTCCTGCACGAAGGGGGCCGGATCCATCTGGTAGATGGTGAGGCTGCGGCTCAGCGGTGAACGCACGGCGAAGAGCATCTCGTCGACGGCATCGCGAAAGGCAGTCGTCGCCGCGAGCAGGCGCCGCGCCGCAACCCGGGTGACGAGATAGGCCGCCGCGCAGTAATGGGACGAATACAGCCTGACCACGTCGTGACCGGCCTCCCGGGCGACGGCGCGCGCGGAAAGTCGCACCGGCTTGAAATCCGTTTCCAGCTTGACGAGGTCGGCATCCCCCGGAACCCAGTCGCCGGAGGCAATCAGGTCGGCGCCTTGCCGCCCGATCACCACGTCATCTTCCAGGACCAGTGCGTATGGCAGGTCTTTCTCGACAATGAGCTTCCACGCCCGGCGGTGGCTGAGGAAACAGCCGACCTCGCCAGGCGTCAACAGGCCCCAGTGTCCGTCGCCCGGCACGCGGCGCGCAAAATCCTCATCCTCCAGCGCCCGCGCATCGACGGCCGGCACCCGCTCGAAGGCGGCGCCGCAATCGCCAAGACGAGCCTGCATGCGCGCAAGGCGGTCCGTGGCGCGGTCGAGATTGATGAGCAGGATCGGAACCGGCGTCGTGGACAAGGGTGAACCGTCGGGATCGGAGGTGGACAGGAAACAGGCCGGGCACAAGCCGGCGGGGCCCGGACGACCCGGGCCCCGCACATCGTGTTACTGCTTGAACTTCACGTTCTGCAGCCGGATCATGCCGTCCGGATAGGCGGTGAAGCCCTCGATCTTGTCATCCAGCGCCCAGATCCAGGTCTGGTGGTAGAGGTAGATGATCGGCAGGTCCTGCGCGAGGATCTTGCGGGCCGCGTCATAGCTTGCCTTGCGGACCGCCGTGTCGTTGCTCGTGCGTGCCTTGTCGAGCAGCGCGTCGACCTCCGGGTTGCAGTATTTGGAATCGTTGATGCCGCCCTTGCAGGTCATGAACTGGTGGATGTTGCCATCCGGGTCGACCCGGCCCGACCAGCCGACCTGGCTCGCCTGGTAGCTGCCGCCCGACTGGTCGGCGAGCAGGCTGGCGAACTCCATCGACTTCAGCTTGACCGAAAATCCGGCTTCCGCGGCCATCGACTGCACCACCTGCATGAGCTGGGTCTGCACCGGATTGTTGGCGACCTGGACCTCGACCTCGTAGGTCTCGTGGCCGGCCTCCTTCATCAGTTCCTTCGCCCTGGCGATGTCGCGCGCAGGGATCGGCGTCTCCTTGTCGTACCAGGGGCTCGTCGGCGGGAACGGCTGGTTGCCCGGCGCGAAGGCGCCCTCGAACACGACCTGGTTGATCGCGTCGCGGTCCAGCGTCAGTTCGAATGCCTGGCGCAGCTTCGCGTCATTGCCGAACGGATTGTCGCCGCGCGCACCGTTGTCGATGTTGATGGTGATGCCCTGGTAGCCAAGGCTCACCGCATCCGCATAGACCAGGCCCGGGTCGGACTTGACCGAAGCCGCATCGGTCGCGGCAAGTCGCTCGAGCATGTCGAGATCGCCGGAGCGCAGGTTGGCGAGCCGCACGGTCGTGTCCGGGATCGGCAGGAAGGTGACCGTGTCGAAATGGATCGCCTCGGCGTTCCAGTATTCGGCGAAACGCGTCAGCACGATACGGTCCTGCTGCACGCGTTCGGTGAAGGAGAACGGGCCCGAGCAGACCGGATTGGAGCCGAAATCAGCCCCGGCAGCAGCGGCCGCCGTCGGCGACACCATCATGCCGGCGCGGTCGGCGAGCTGTGCCAGCAACGTCGCATCCGGATTGGCGAGCGTCATCTTCACCTGATAGGGACCGCTGACCTCGACGCCCTCGATCGACTTGACCTCGGACTTGCGGCGGCTTTCCGGCAGACCCTTGGACCGCTCGATATTGGCCTTCACCGCCTCGGCGTCGAAGGGCGTGCCGTCATGGAAGGTGACGCCCTCGCGCAGATCCATGGTCAGGACCTTGCCGTCCTCCGACCAGGACCATCCGGTGGCCAGTTGCGGCACGATCTCGAGGTCCGGCGTGATGTCCACCAGCTTGTCGCAGAGCGAAGCATAGACGATGCGCCCGACAAAGGTGCGGGACTGGTCCGGATCGAGAACGTCCGGATCCTCCTGGAGGCCGATCCTCAGGTCGGCGGCGGCGGCGGGCAGCGCGACAAGCGCGCTGGCGCTCAAAAGCAGGGCTGCAAGAAGACTGTTGCGCATTCTCATGGCTCCTCTGGTCATTTCGGTGACTCTGTCGGTCTGGATCCGGGACGTTGTTCGTTCAGGCGTTCGCTCCTGTCCCGGTAAAGCGAAAGACGTTTGGCGGCCGCCGCACTCGGCTCCGGCTCGGCAAGCGCGGCCACGCCCTCGCCGGCGACGCGCTGCCAATGGTGACAGGCGACTTGGCGGCCCTCGGCCACCTCGGCGAGCGCCGGGCGTTCCGCCTCGCAGCGCGCATCCGCGAGCGGACAGCGCGTGTGGAAGCGGCATCCCGCGGGCGGCGAAAGCGGCGAGGGCACATCGCCGGAAAGGTTGGCGGCGGCTTTGCGGGCGCGCGGACTGGGGATCGGGATCGCCCGCATCAATGCCCGCGTATAGGGGTGGAACGGCGCATCGTAGAGCACGTCGGTGGCGGCCAGTTCCACGACCTCGCCGAGATACATCACCGCGACCCGGTCGCTCATGTGGCGGATGACGGCAAGGTCATGCGCGATCAGCACCAGGGTCAGGTCGTATTCGCGCTTCAGGTCCTCCAGCAGGTTGATCACCTGCGCCTGGATGGAAACGTCGAGCGCGGAGACGGGCTCGTCGCCGATCAGCACCTTCGGGCCGGACGCCAGCGCCCGGGCGATGCCGATGCGCTGGCGCTGGCCGCCGGAAAACTCGTGCGGATAGCGGCCCGCATATTCGGCCCTGAGCCCGACCCGGGTGAGCAGCCGCGCCACCTCGCCGCGCCGCCACTTCGCATCGCCAAGGCCGTGCACCCGCATCGGCTCCTCGATGATGGCGCCAACGCTCATGCGCGGATTGAGCGAGGAGAAAGGATCCTGGAAGACGAACTGCAGGTCCTTGCGCAGCCGCCGCATCGCCGCCTTCGGCAACGCGGCGATGTCCTGCCCGCCATAGAAGACCTCGCCGGCGCTCGGATCGATCAGCCTGAGCAGCAGCCGGGCGAGCGTCGACTTGCCGCAGCCGCTTTCACCAACGATGGCAAGCGTTTCCCCGCGCCGGACCTTGAGCGAAACCCCGTCGACGGCGCGCACGACTGGCCGCTCGCCGAAAAGCTTCCAGCCGACCGGGAACCGCTTCTCGAGCCCGCGCGCTTCCAGAACGATATCGGCTGCGGCCGGGGCGGCGGGCGACACGATGGAGGGGGCGGCGCTCATGCGGCATCTCCAAAGCTCAGCTCCAGCGGCGCATGCCGGCAGGCGGCGGCGTGGCCGGCCGAGACCTCGCGCAGGGCCGGCACATCCGCCCGGCAGATGTCGTCGGCGAAAGGGCAGCGCGGTGCGAAGCGGCAACCGGGCGGCATGCGGTCCACGGTGGGAACCATGCCCGGGATCGTCGCGAGCCGGCCGCCACGATGACCCAGCGAAGGCACGGAGCTGATCAGGCCGAGCGTGTAGGGATGCTGGGGATCGTCGAAGATCGCCGACACGGAGCCCGCCTCGACGATGCGCCCGGCATACATCACCGCCACCGTGTCGGCGACCTCGGCGACGACGCCAAGGTCATGGGTGATCAACACCAGCGCCGTGCCCGTCTCCTCCTGCAACTCGCGCACCAGGTCGAGGATCTGCGCCTGAATGGTAACGTCGAGCGCGGTGGTCGGCTCGTCCGCGATGAGAAGCTGCGGGTCGTTGGCCAGCGCCATGGCGATCATCACGCGCTGGCGCATGCCGCCCGACATCTGGTGCGGATAATCGTCAAGCCGGCGCTCGGCCGCCGGCACCTTGACCCGCCGCAGCATCTCCAGCGCCCGGGCGCGCGCCTGCGCCCGCGATCCGCCGCGATGGCGGCGCACGATCTCGGCGATCTGGTCTCCGATCGTGTAGACCGGGTTGAGCGAGGTCATCGGCTCCTGGAAGATCATCGCCATGCGGTCGCCGCGCATCGCCGCCATCTCGCGGCGTGACAGCGCGAACAGGTCGCGCCCCTCGAACAGCGCCCGCCCCGACACGATTTCCGCCGGCGGCATCGGCAGGAGCCCCATCAGCGACAGCGCCGTCACGGACTTGCCGCAGCCGCTCTCGCCGACGATGCACAGTGTCTCGCCCGGCGCCACGGAGAAGGACACCCCGTCGACGACATTGGATCGCGCTCCGGCAAAGCGCAGCGCCAGGCTCTCCACCGCAAGAAGCGGCGCGGCCGGCTCGCGGCAACGATCACCCGGCATCGGCATGCCCCTCGACGCTCTGCAACATCAACCGCTCCTGCAGCGACAGAAGGTGCTTGCGCATCACCTGTTCGGCGGCGACGGGATCGCGCCGCTCGATCGCATCGACCAGCTCGCCATGCTGCGAATGATAAAGGCGGCTGGAACTCGGCGTGCGCAGCGCTTCGCGCACATGCCGCCAGTTGTCGTCCTGGCGAACCCGGTCGACCACGTCGAACAGCGCCAGGAACAGCGTGTTGCCCGCCGCCATTGCGACCGCCCGGTGCAGGGAACTGTCCCACAACTCGCGGCTGTCCATGTCGCCGGCCTCGATGACCTTGCCCGCGATCTCGCGCATGCGGGCGATCTCGGCCGCCGTGGCGCGCAGCGCCGCCAGCCTGGCCAGCGCCGGCTCGATGCGCAGACGCACCTCCATCACCTCGAACATGTTGCTCATTTCCGGCAATTGCCGGATGCGGCTCTCGGTGCGGCTGCGGGCAGCGGCAATGAAGGTCCCCGCTCCCTGCCGGCGCCAGATGCGCCCTTCCGCCTCCATCACGTCGAGGGCACGGCGCACCGCGCGGGGGCCGACGCCGATCTCCTCGGCCAGTTCCCGCTCGGGCGGCAACTGCTCGCGCGCCTCGCGCTCCAGCTGGTCGACGATGACCCTGAGCCGCTGCAGCGCCAGGCTGGAATTGCGCTGTGTCTGGTTCTCGTCTGCCAAGGACACCGACCCCGATTGCACCTTTTTATCTATTGGTTCCATTAATGGCGCAGACCGGCGCGACTGACAAGCCTGTTCCGCCCCTCACCTTCCCGATCCTTCCTGAAAGGTAGCGTGTGCCGAAATTTTCGCCGCCCCACCCGCATATATGCAGAAACTTTCGGCAAGAACGGCCTCGACCACCGAAACCAGCCTCAGAACCAATATGAAATTGGTTCATTCCATCGGCCTGCGAGACCCCGGCGCGCGAACGCGAAAAGGGGCGAGGCGTCAGACGCCTCGCCCCTTCGGGGTCCATCAAGGTCTTTACGGAAACGGCGGGGCCGCGGTCGATCCGGTCAACCGGCCCGTACAGGCCGGGTGTTCAGGTCGCGTGTTCACGCGGCAGGAAGACCCAGCAGCTGCCGCGCTTCCGCAACGCTGGCCGGATGCCGGCCGTATTCCGCGCAAAGATCGGCGGTGCGCTGCACCAGCGCGGCGTTGGAAGGAGCAAGCCGCTCCCTGTCGAGACGCACATTGTCCTCAAGTCCGGTCCGGCAATGGCCGCCCAGTTCGAGGCTCCAGCGGTTGAGCTCGATCTGGTTGCGGCCGATGCCCGCTCCCGTCCAGGTCGCCTCCGGCATCAGCCGTTTCAATGTCTCGACATAGAACTCGAACACCTTCCGGTCCGCCGGCATGGCATTCCTGACGCCCATCACGAACTGCACATGGAGCGGCCCTTTCAGCCGGCCGTCCTTGGCCATCGCCGCCGCCTGGAAGACATGCGAGAGGTCGAAGGCCTCGATCTCGGGCTTGACGTTGTAGGCCAGCATCTCCGAAGCCAGCCAGTCGACGAGATCCGGCGGGTTCTCATAGACGCGGGTCGGAAAGTTGTTGGACCCGACAGACAGCGAGGCCATGTCGGGCGCAAGCGGCAGCATTCCGCCGCGCGCCTTGCCCGCGCCCGAGCGGCCACCGGTCGAAAGCTGGATGATCATGCCGGGGCAATGTGCCTTCAGCCCCTCGACGAGGCGGGCAAAACGCTCCGGATCGGACGTCGGCGTGCCGTCCTCCTCGCGCACATGGCAATGGGCAATGGTCGCGCCGGCCTCGAAGGCAGCCTGGGTGCTTTCCACCTGCTCGGAAATGGTGATCGGCACGGCCGGATTGTCGACCTTTTGCGGCACGGAACCGGTGATGGCGACGCAGATGATGCAAGGCTCGGACATGAACGGGCAATCCTCCCTGAAACGCGCCGGCAGGCTCCCGCGTCCGCAAGGACAACGATATCGGGCAGGCCCGACGCGGGGGTCTGGTTAGCAGCTTCGCCGGCGAACGGCAATTGCGGGGGCGGCCGGTGCGCGGATCACACCGCCCCGCGCACCGACGACGGCGGCCGCGATGCGGTCGCCGTCTCGCGCAAGGCAAAGCCGCGCAGCATCAGGGCGGGCAGGTCGCCGACCGGCATCGGGGCACCGAACAGGAACCCCTGTGCAATGCGGCAGCCGGCCTCCGTCAGCAGGTCAACCTGCTGGCGGGTCTCCACCCCCTCGACCGTGACGGAAATGTCGAGCCGTTCGGCCAGTTCCAGGATGGACGTGACGATCGACAGGCTGTGCCGGTCGCTCTCCAGCGACTGCACGAAGCTGCGGTCGATCTTCAGTTCGTCCCAGTCGAAGCTGCGCAGATAGGACAGCGCCGAATAACCGGTCCCGAAGTCGTCGAGCGAGATGGCGACACCAAGCGCCTTCAGTCTCGCCAGCGTGGCGATCGCCCGGGTCGTGTCCTTCATCACGACGCTTTCGGTCACTTCCAGCTTCAGCCGCGAAGCCGGCAGGCGGCTGCGTTTCAGCACCGCCGCGACCGTATCGACGAGATCGTCCCGGGCCAGCTGTGCAACGGAAAGATTGACGGCGACCGGCACATCGTGCGGCAGCGCAACCGCATCGCGGCACGCGGTCTGCAGGATGCGCTCACCGATGCCGATAATGTGGCCGGACGCTTCCGCGATCGGAATGAACTCGCCCGGAGCGATCCAGCCAAGCTGCTTGTGACGCCAGCGGGCAAGCGCCTCGAGGCCGACGACGCGGCCGGTTCCCATGTCCACCTGCGGCTGGTAGTGCGCCGTGATGTCATCATTCTCGAGCGCCGCCTCGATGCCGTCCTCGATCAACCGGCGACGGGTCGCGTCGGCACGCATCGAGCCGTTGTAGAGCTGCACCCGGCCCTTGCCCGCCGCCTTGGCGTGGCTGAGCGCCAGGTCCGCGTTCTGCAGCAGCGAGTTTCCGCTCTCGCCCTCGCGCACCAGCGCAACGCCGATGGTGGCGTTGACGACCACATTGCCCCCGCTCAGCGTGTGCGCCTCGTGCAGCCCCTCGATCAGTTGCCTGGCCCGCACCTGTGCCTCGCGCTCGCCGTCGGTAACCCCGACAAGCACGGTGAACTCGTCCCCCCCCAGCCGCGACACCAGCGCGCCAGCGCCCCAGCCGGCAACGATCCGGCGCAGTCTCTCGGCGACCGACCGCAACAGGTCGTCGCCCGAGGCATGGCCGAGAATGTCGTTCACCGCCTTGAAGCCGTCGAGATCGAGCGCCAGCACCGTCAACCGCCCGCGGTGCCGCATGGCGTCAGCGCCAAGCGCGGCTTCCAGCGCATCGTGAAAGGCTATCCGGTTGGGAAGTTTCGTCAGCGGATCATGCCGCGCGGCGAACTCGAATTCGCGAGCCGCCGCCTCGGCGCTGGATCGGGCTCGCTTCAGGGAACGGGCCTGTATCGACATGAGGACCAGCAGGATGGCGCCAAAGGCGATCAGCAGTTCGACCAGCACGTTCTGCAGCCGCTGGCGCTGGAACAGCACCTGGCGGATTTCCTGGGCTTCGGCCAGATTGCTCATCAAGGCCTCGCCGCCGATGCGGTCGGTCACACGCACCGCTTCGGCCAGCACCCTGTCGATGCGCTCCAGCGCCGCCTTGTCCGGCAGCGCCGCATAATCGCTTTCGACGCCCCGGACCAGTTCGCCGAGATCGTCCAGCGCCGCCTTGCGGGACGGCGCCGACGCGACAAAGGCTCCGAACGCACCTGACGACCACGTATCCACCCGGCCGGCCAGGATATTGTAGAAAAGCCAGGCCTCTTCCGCATCCTCGACCTTGCCGCTGGCCGCGTATCGCGACAGGCGCTGACGTGCCGTGATCGCATCAACCCGTCCGTTCAGTCCGGACATGGCGATGTCGTAGCGCATCGATCTCTCGAAAGCGCTGCTTGTCGTCAGCACAGCTTCCGCATGCACCAGGATGGCGAGCACCAACAGCCCCAGAACGAGGATGCCGACATGTCGGAACCGGTCTCCTATCGACCCGTTCCGTCGCAGGAAGGACGGCCAGCGCATGGGCTCACTTCACGTTGATGCGGCGCAACTGCCAGATTGAACGCGAGTAGTAGAGCTCGTTCTTGAGCTCCGGGAAGCGGTCGAAGGGATAGATGACGAAGAGCGGTCCCTTGTCGCGCACGCCGAGATAGGCGCCATCCGCCTTGAAGGCGAGCAGCGCGTCATAGGTGGTGAAATCCGATCTCGGGATCTCGGCATAGAAATTGTTGAGAGCAACGCCCTCGACCTGGTCGCCGGTCGCGCCGACATACGCCATCAGATCGGCGAGGCGGACCCCCTCGAATGTGACGATCTTGTCGTGCCAGGGCGTCGATGTCGTCACGCTGGTGACGCCAAGCTTCTCGAGGTCGGAAATGGTGAAATCCCGGGACGCCTCGCCTTCGATTCGCCCCTCCACGGTCAGGACGACCGGCCCGCCCGAACGGGCAGGGCCCGCCAGTACAAGCCCAATACCCGCCAGAACTGACAATATTATACACCGGATCAACATGACCACCCTCCGTCGGAGTGCTTATATTTTAAATCGAATGCCCTCAAATCGTTTGAATTGAGGGCGTCGCCATTTCGATTTTCAGAATCATACTGCAAGACGGAGGCAAATTTTTGATTAAATACTTATTCGCGTATTTCTATATTTACTTTTTGTTAATTCATATTCACCTTCAAAAGTGTGAAACAAGCATGCCAAACCCAACGGCC
>NZ_JBLXFR010000051.1:0-28774 GCF_048261845.1 Stappia sp.
CCTGCGCAATGTCTCCCGCGACCGCGATCTCAACGAGCGCGCCGGCCAGTGCCTTGCCGAGCTCGGCCTTTCGGAGCGCGCCGACATTCCCGCCGGCACCCTCTCGCACGGCGAGAAACGGGCGCTGGAGCTTGCCATCGCCATTGCCTGCAAGCCCAAGCTCCTGCTCCTCGACGAGCCGATGGCCGGCACGGGACGCGAGGAGACCGACCGGCTGGTCGAGGTGCTGCAGGCGATGAAGGGGCGCTATGCCATGCTGCTCGTCGAACACGACATGAGCGCGGTCTTCGCGCTCGCCGACCGCATCTCCGTGCTGGTCTACGGCCAGATCGTCGCCACCGGCACGCCCGAGGAGATCCGCTCCAGCGCGCGGGTGCGCGAGGCCTATCTGGGCGAGGAGGCCGCGGCATGAGTGCATTGCTGGAGATCGAGGGGCTGGAGGCCTCCTACGGCGCGGCCCAGGTCCTGTTCGGCATGACCCTTTCCGTGGGGGCGGGCGAGGTCGTCACGCTGATGGGCCGCAACGGCATGGGCAAGACCACCACCATCCGCACGCTGATGGGGATGATGGCCGCTTCCGCCGGCCGCATCCGTTTCGACGGCGAGGACATGACCGGCAAGCCCGCCTACCGGATCGCCCAGGCCGGCATCGGCCTCGTTCCGGAGGGGCGGCAGGTTTTCCCGACGCTCTCCGTGGAGGAAAACCTCGTCGCCACCTCGGCCAACCGTCATGCCGCCGTGCCCGGTTGGTCGCTCGAGCGGGTCTACGGGTTCTTTCCCCGTTTGAAGGAGCGGCGGAGCAACATGGGCAACCAGCTTTCCGGCGGGGAGCAGCAGATGCTCGCCATCGGCCGGGCGTTGATGACCAATCCCAAGCTCGTCATCCTCGACGAGGCGACGGAGGGGCTCGCCCCGCTGATCCGCGCCGAGATCTGGTCCTGCCTGGACCGGCTGAAAGGCGAGGGGCAGTCGATCCTCGTCGTCGACAAGAATGTCGATGCGCTTGAGGCGCTTGCCGATCATCACGTGGTGGTGGAAAAAGGGCAGGTCGCCTGGACCGGCACCAGCGCGGAGCTGAAGGCCGACGCCTCGATCCGGGAACGCTATCTGAGCGTTTGAGACCGGCTGTGGCCGACCTTGGTCGGCTTGCAGAGGCATGCGATCAGGGAGGGCTCATGCCGTCGAGCGCGAGGGACACAATGCGCATCGTGGTCTGTGCGACCTGCGATCCCGAGTCTGGCGGCGAGAGTGCCCTGCGGTTTCTGTCGAGCCTGCGCGAGGCCCTGGACCGGGACGGGTCGGGCGATCTGGTCGCGCTCGCGCCCGTCGAGTGCATGGGCGCCTGCGCCGAGCCGGTGGCACTTGCCCTGCAGGGCGAGGGGCGGGCCAGTTACCTGTTTTCCGGTGTCTCGCCGCTGGAGGATGTCGCCGACATTGTCGGCACCTGCCGGGCCTATCTTGCAGCTCCTGACGGCTGGATCGTCGATGCGCGCCCCTGCGGGCGGCTGCGTCTGTGCCTGAAGGGCCGGATCCCGGCCCTGCCGGGCGGCTGACGGCAGCGCTCGTCTATTCGACCGTCACCTTTTGCGCGGCCCGCAGCGGCTTGCCGTCGATGGCAAGTGCGCGGTGGTCGTTGGCGTTCAGGCTCACCTCGACCGTGTTCTCGCCCTTCGGCAATGCAGCGATGTGGAACCACTCGCCGTAATGGCGGGCAACCTTCTCGCCGTTGACATGGACATGGGCGTGGCCTTCCCCGTCGACATGGGGCCCGCTGGCATGTTCGGGTGCGAAGCGGAAGTTGCGCGCCTCGATCCGCAGGTTCCAGCCTGACGCGGGGTCCGGTGTGACCGTGATGTCGAGCGCGGGGGCATCCGGGCCGGCGGCCAGGGACAGCATCTCGCCATGGCCGTGCATGCCGTGCCCGCCGGACATTGCCGCATGCGCTCCGCCTTGCGGGGTACCGCCGTGATGCGCGGGATTGGAATGGTCGTGGCCCTCGATGGCGACGTCATTCGTCGCCGCGAGCGTGAAGCCGATCCCGGCGCCGAAAAACAGGCCGAGAAGGAGCATGGGAATGGAGCGGTCCATGGCTGCCGTTCGATTGGATCTGCCGGGAAGCGGGCGCCGCAGGTGCCGCGGCGCCCCGCCGTCGAATGTGGCTTGCCCGTCTCAGGCTGCGCGGGGCACGCCTTGCGTTGCCGCCTGGCTCGACCAGAAATGGCCGGCGAAGCACCCGACCAGCGCCCAGGCGGCCATGCCGACGCCGAACGCGCGCGCGGCGAACAGGGCGCCGAGTTCGGTCGGGACCGGCCCGGTGAAGACCTCCGGTTCCGGCGCGCCGATCACGTGTGGTGCCAGCAGCAGGATGGCTGCCACCGCGTAGGACGCCCAGTTCCGCACGAAGGCGATCAGCCAGAGCGCGATGCCGGTGGCGGCGACGGTGGCGAACCACCAGACCTGCCGCTCGTGGACATCGGCCGCCGCCACGCCTGGAACTTCCGGCGCGAGCGTGAAGCCCGGTGCAAGATGGACGGCGATAAAGCCGGCAATGCCCCAGATGATCCCGGTGCGGGCCGAGATGACGGCGCCGCGTGCCTCGGCAAGCGACATCAGCGCGACCAGCATCAAGGCGTAGCCGCAATAGACCAGCATCGTGAAGAAGATGCTGAGCCCGTCACGCACAGCGTCGATGCCGCCGACATTCTGGATGGCCGAAACCGTGGATTCAGTCCCGAAATGAACCAGGTCGCCGCCCTCGTAGAGTTCGGCATGGAGCAGCACGGGCTGGACGAAGTAAAGCTGCAGCAGGGCCGCGATAAGCCCCGCCGCAGCGCCAGCGAACAAGGCGCTGGTGACAATGCGTGTCAGCATGATCAGTGGCAGGGGAAGCCGGTGGCGTGGCGCACGTCATGCGCGGCGTCATGCAGCGCTCCGGCCTGTACGTGGCCCGCGACGAAGATGATGGCAAAGCCGAGCACCAGGGCAGCGAGCGCCGGAAGGGCGAGAGCCGGGGTGGACCTGGCCGCGATCTGTGTTCCTGTCGTCATGTTTCACTCCTTGACCGTCTCTCCCGACGGTTGGCTGAGAGATGTGATGGCAGGTCTCCTGACTTGCGGGTCGTCGCGGTTCCGACACCTTCCCGGGCCGGCATGGCCCAGTGGATATCGTCGAGATCGCTCTCCGCCTACAGTTGCGGGGGCAGTCACGGACTCGGCGCCTGTTGGCTACACCTCACCGTGTTCCCTTTTCATCCAGCCTGCCGCCGGCGCGGCTGGAACCATCACGCCAGAAGGTCTACCGTTCGGGAGGGGCTGTCAAGGACAGCGCGCCGCCGGCCCTTCGGAACTTCCGCAGCGGCGACCGCCGCAAGATGGCGGTCAGGGGCGGTGCTAAGCAATTTCCTTGCTTCAGAGCGTGCGATCCCGTACCCCATGCTCCGGATAATTGTCATACGAACTGATCGAGGCGAGCATGCCGACTTACCGCTCCAGAACCACCACCCACGGACGCAACATGGCGGGCGCGCGCGGCCTTTGGCGCGCCACCGGCATGAAGGACGGCGATTTCGGCAAGCCGATCATCGCGGTGGTGAATTCCTTCACCCAGTTCGTGCCGGGTCATGTGCACCTGAAGGACCTTGGCCAGCTTGTCGCCCGCGAGATCGAGGCGGCCGGCGGCGTCGCCAAGGAGTTCAACACCATCGCGGTCGATGACGGCATCGCCATGGGCCATGACGGCATGCTGTATTCGCTGCCGTCCCGCGAGATCATCGCCGACAGTGTCGAATACATGGTCAACGCGCATTGCGCCGATGCCATGGTCTGCATCTCCAATTGCGACAAGATCACGCCCGGCATGCTGATGGCCGCCATGCGCCTCAACATTCCGGCGGTCTTCGTCTCGGGCGGGCCGATGGAAGCGGGCAAGGTGAAGCTCGCCGACGGCACCGAGCGCGCCCTCGACCTCGTCGACGCGATGGTCGCGGCCGCCGACGACAAGATGTCGGAAGAGGACGTCCAGGCGATCGAGCGGTCCGCCTGTCCGACCTGCGGCTCCTGCTCGGGCATGTTCACCGCCAACTCGATGAACTGCCTGACCGAGGCGCTCGGCCTGTCGCTGCCGGGCAACGGCTCGACGCTCGCCACCCATGCCGACCGCAAGCGCCTCTTCATCGAGGCCGGTCACCTGATCGTCGACGTCGCCCGCCGCCACTACGAGCAGGACGACGCAAGCGTGCTGCCGCGCGCGATCGCCAACCGCGCCGCGTTCCACAACGCGATGGCGCTCGATATCGCCATGGGCGGTTCGACCAACACCGTGCTGCACCTTCTGGCGGCCGCGCGCGAGGGCGAGATCGACTTCACCATGGCCGACATCGACAAGCTGTCGCGCAAGGTGCCGGTGCTCTGCAAGGTCGCCCCGTCGGTGCCGGACGTGCACATGGAGGATGTCCACCGTGCCGGCGGCATCATGGGCATTCTCGGCGAGCTCGACCGCGCCGGGCTCATCGACGCCTCCCTGCCGATGGTGCATTCGCCGAGCATGGCCGATGCGCTCGCGCGCTGGGACATCAAGCGCACGACCAGCGCCAGCGTCCACGATTTCTACCGTGCAGGTCCCGCCGGCATTCCGACACAGACCGCGTTCTCGCAGGATTGCCGCTATGACAGCGTCGATGCCGACCGCGAGAAGGGCGTCATCCGGACGAAGGAAAGCGCCTTTTCCCAGGATGGCGGCCTGGCCGTGCTCTACGGCAACATCGCGCGCGACGGCTGCATCGTGAAGACCGCCGGCGTCGACGAATCGATCCTGAAGTTCACCGGCCGGGTGCGCATCTTCGAAAGCCAGGACAGCGCGGTCAGCGCCATCCTGACGGGCAAGGTCGTCGCCGGCGACGTGGTGCTGATCCGCTACGAAGGCCCGCGCGGCGGACCGGGCATGCAGGAAATGCTCTATCCGACCAGCTACCTGAAGTCGAAGGGGCTGGGCAAGGCCTGCGCGCTGGTCACGGACGGGCGCTTCTCCGGCGGCACGTCGGGACTTTCCATCGGCCATGTCTCGCCGGAAGCGGCGGAGGGCGGCGAGATCGGTCTTGCCCAGGAAGGCGACACGCTCGAGATCGACATCCCGGGCCGCACCATTCATCTTGTCGTGTCCGACGAGGAGATGGCCGCGCGCCGCGCCGCGATGGAAGCAAAGGGCGAGGGCGCCTGGAAGCCGCTGGAAAAGCGGACCCGCAAGATCACGACGGCGCTCAAGGCCTATGCGCTGTTGACGACGTCTGCCGCCGAAGGCGCGGTGCGCCGCGTCGACTGACGGCCGGACAGGCATCTGCAAGGCATTCGGGCGGCCTTTGGCCGCCCGTTTTCGTTTGATGCCGGGGCTTGCCCCCTCTCACGCTCGCGGCTTTCCTCGGTACGGATCGCCTTTGCCTTTCGCAGGGAACGGGACTACGTTCGCCGGCCAACGCGCCCGGCCGGCAGGCTCTGGAGCCTTCAGCCTTGCGCAAATGACTGTCGAAAGGAATTCCGGTGAAGCGAAACGGTCTCTACGCGATTATCGCTGTCCTTGCCGTCGTGGCGGGCGTGCTGGGCTACAAGGTCTATCAGGACCAGCAGCGCAGCACCGGCATCGATATCCAGATCGGTGAACAGGGCATCTCCGTCGAGACGAACTAGACCGGCAGGGAGGCAGGGGAAGAGCGCCCGGCCGCCTGGCTGCCCTCTCAAGCCCGCTCGACGCGGCCCTGATAGCAATTGTTGCGGGCCGAGCGCAGATGCACGAAGGCAATGTCCTCGCGCTCGAGCAACTCCCTGGCGCGCGCCTCGATCGCCGGGGCCTCGACCACGCCGCCCGTGCCGTAGACGATCCGCTCGTCATGGCCGTAGCCCCGCACGATCAGGCTGTCCATGTCGGCGAACATGTCCGGCAGACGCGCGCTTTCCGGATGCCGCTCGCACGGGTCGGCGCACAGGAAGATCGGGCCGACTTCCGCATAGGGCTGGGCTTGCGGGAACGGACGATGGGCGAGAATGAGAAAGGGCATGCCTTCCGGGATCTGCCGCAGGCAGTGCCGGCAGGGAACACCGCCGCCACCGGAAATCTGCCGTTCCGGTGTCTGGCCATTGGCATCGAGGCCTCCGGCCTGATAGCGGCGGGCTGTTTCGGTATCGAGTGCAAGAAAACGAAGCGCGGTCATGGTCTGTCTCCGGCTGGTGATGATTGCACCAGACAGATAGCCGCGCCCGAAAGGGGCGGGCGACCCGATTTGCGAGCCGCCCGCCATTGGACTTTCCGTTTTACTCGGCAGCCTCGCGCAAGGCCGGGTTATGCGTCTTCGGCTTGGCCTTCAGCTTCAGTTCCTTCAGTTCCTCGCGGGTACGCTCGGCGTTGCGCAGGAGCTGGAACTTGCCCGGCTGGTACTGCTTCGGCGCGAAGATCTCGCCGGCGCCATAATCGCCCGCGGCCCGCAAGGTGAAGGCCGGATCGGCCAGGTGCGGCCGTCCGAGCGCGACCAGGTCCGCCCGGCCGGCAGCAAGGATCGTGTTGGCCTGGTCGGCCGAGGTGATCGCGCCCACCGCCATTGTAGCAGTGCCCGCCTCGTTGCGGATCTGGTCGGCGAAGGAGGTCTGGAACATGCGGCCGTAGACCGGCGCGCTTTCCGGGCTCGTCTGTCCGGTGGAGACATCGATGAGGTCCGCGCCGGCGTCTGCGAAGGCGCGGGCGATGACGACGCTGTCGTCGCCGGTGATGCCGCCGGCGATCCAGTCGGTCGCCGAGACACGCACCGACATCGGCTTGTCCTCCGGCCAGGCCGCGCGCATTGCCGCGAACACTTCCAGCGGATAGCGCAGGCGGTTTTCGATCGAGCCGCCATATTCGTCGTCACGGACATTGGTGACCGGCGACAGGAAGCTGGCCAGCAGGTAGCCATGGGCGCAGTGCAGCTCGATCATGTCGAAGCCGCAGGCGATTGCCCGTTCGACGCTTGCAACGAAATCGGCCTTGACCGCGTCCATGTCGGCCCGGTCCATCGCCTTCGGCGCCTGGCTTTCGGGATAATAGGGCAGGGCGGAGGCGGAAAGGATCGGCCAGGCGTCCTCTTCCGGCAGCGGTCGGTCCATGCCCTCCCACATCAGCTTCGAGGCGCCCTTGCGACCCGCATGGCCGAGCTGCAGGCAGATCCTTGCCTCCGACTGGGTGTGGACGAAGTCGACGATCCGTGTCCACGCGGCCTGCTGGTCGTCGTTCCAGAGCCCGGTGCAGCCGGGCGTGATGCGTGCCGTCGGCGAGACGCAGGTCATCTCGGTGAAGACGAGGCCGGCTCCGCCCATGGCGCGCGATCCGTAGTGGACCAGGTGGAAGTCCTGCGGCATTCCCTCGACCGCCGAATACATGCACATCGGCGAGACGACGAAGCGGTTGGCGAGCTGCATGTCGCGCAGCCGGAAGGGCTGGAAGGCCGGAACGACCGGGTTCTCCACGTCGACGTCGAGACCCGAGGCGCGGACCTTCTGGGCGAAGGCGCGGGTTGCGTCCGCCACGAATTCCGGCGCGCGCAGCTCCAGATTGTCATAGGTGATCGCCTTGGAGCGGGTCATCACCCCGAACGCGAAGGTCACCGGATCCATGTGCCAGTAGCGCTTGACGTGCTCGAACCACACGAGCGACACGTCGGCCGCGTGCTGGGTCTTCTCCACCTCCTCGCGGCGCGTCTCCTCGAAGTCGGCAAGCGCGGCGGTGATGCTGGTCGTGCGCCGCACGCTCTCGTAGAGCGCGATGGCATCTTCCATGGCGAGCTTGGTGCCCGAGCCGATGGAAAAGTGCGCCGTCGACTTGGCATCGCCGAGCAGAACCACGTTGCCCATTGTCGTGCGGGCGTTGCGGATCATCGGGAAGTTGCGCCACATCGACCGGTTGATCATCAGCTTGTGGCCGTCCAGCTCGTCGGCGAAGATCCGCTCCATGTAGTCGGCGGATTCCTGCTCCGACATGGCCGCGATGCCGGCTTTCTCGAAGGTCTCCGGATCGGTCTCCAGCACCCAGGTCGAGCGGCCCGGCTCGTACTGGTAGGTGTGGGCGATGAAGATGCCGTGCTCGGTTTCCTTGAAATAGAAGGTGAAGGCATCGAGCGGCTTGGACGAGCCCATCCATGTGAACTTGTTCGGCCGCAGGTCGACCGACGGCTGGAAATGGTCGCGATGCGCCTCGCGGATGGCGGAGTTGATGCCGTCGGCAGCGACGATCAGGTCGGCACCCGCGAATTGCTCCAGGCCGCCGATCTCCGCCTCGAAATGCATCTCGACACCGAGCTGGCGGGCGCGCTCCTGCAGCAGCAGCAGCAATGTGCGCCGCGAGCAGCCGCAAAAGCCGTTGCCGCCGATGCGGAAGCTCGCATCCTTGTAGTGGATCGCGATGTCGTCCCAATAGGCGAAGTTCTCGGTGATCGCCTTGTAGCTTTCCGGGTCGTATTTTTCGAAGGTCTCAAGCGTCTGGTCGGAAAAGACCACGCCGAAGCCGAACGTGTCGTCGGCGCGGTTGCGCTCATGCACCGTGATTTGCGCGTCTGGCTGGGCCTTCTTCATCAGGATGGCGAAATACAGGCCCGCCGGGCCGCCGCCGATCACCTCGATACGCATGACCTGTTCCTTCCCTGTCGTGTCGCTGTGGCGGGGCGTCCGCGATGCGGCAGCTGCGTGTCGCGGTCCCTGCCGGATCGGCGCTGCTTCCTCATGGGGCGCGTTCGCCCGGGGCACGCGATGGATGCGCTTGCGTCCCTCTCGCAGATATTTTAAGCTTAAAATAATTCGGGACGCAACGCCGTTCTGGCCATCAGGGAGAGGCAAGGTGACACAAGGTCCGTTTCACGGCCGTCACGCTCTGGTTACGGGCGGCACGCGCGGCATCGGCCTCGCCATCGCGCGGCGGCTCATCGCCGAAGGCGCGCCGGTGACCATCCTTGGACGCAATGCGGTGCGCGCCGAACAGACGGCGCACGAGATCGGGGCCGCGGGCTTTGCCGCCGCCGACGTCACCGACCGCGACGGCTTCATCGCCGCGATCCGCGATGCGGAGGAGCGCCACGGCGGGATCTCGATCCTGGTCAACAATGCCGGACAGGCCGAGAGCGCGCCCTTCCTCAAGACGGCTCCCGAGCAGTTTTCGCGCATGCTCTCTGTCAATCTGGAAAGCGTCGTGACGGCCTGCCAGGCCGTGCTACCGGGCATGATCGCTGCCGGCTCCGGTCGCATCGTCAACGTTGCCTCCACCGCCGGTCTGAAGGGCTACCGATACGTTTCTGCCTATGTCGCGGCAAAGCATGCGGTCGTCGGCCTGACACGCGCTCTGGCGCTGGAGACGGCCGAGACCGGCGTCACGGTCAACGCCGTCTGCCCCGGCTTTGCCGACACCGACCTGGTGCGCGAGAGCGTCGCCCGCATCCGCGAGAAGACCGGTCGCGAGGAGGCGGAGATCGTCGCCGACATGGTCCGCGACAATCCGCAGAAGCGCTTGATCGACCCTGACGAAGTGGCCGATGCCGTCGTGTGGCTTGCCGGGGAGGGCGCGCGGTCCGTGACGGGACAGGCGCTCGCCGTTGCCGGCGGCGAGGTGATGTGAGGACGAGATGAGCGACGAGACCCGGAACGGCGGAACCGACCGCCCTTCAGCCGGCGCGGACACCGCGTCCATCCTGCTCGATGCCGAGACCCGGTTGCATGGCGGCGACGATCATCGCTCCGAACTGCGCCTGTGGCTGCGCCTCCTGACGCTGACCAACCTGATCGAAAGCGAGATCCGCTCGCACTTGCGGGCCGAGTTCGACGTCACGCTGCCGCGTTTCGACCTGATGGCGCAGCTCGAGAAGGCCGCCGACGGCCTGACGCTGGGCGAACTCTCCCGCCGCATGATGGTGTCCGCCGGCAATGTGACCGGCCTTGTCGAGCGGCTTGTCCAGGACGGGCTGGTCGAGCGTCGCCCGGCACCCGGCGACCGACGGTCCGCGCTTGTCAGCCTGACGCCGGCGGGCCGTGCCGGCTTCGAGGCGATGGCCCATGCCCATGGCGACTGGGTCGGCGACCTGTTTTCCGATCTGACGCCTGTCGATATCGACGCGCTCATGGTGCTGCTCGCCCGCGCCAAGGCGTCCGCCCGTGCCTCCGCGCAGCGGCAGGCAAACACCGCAGCGATCTCCCCCTCCGTGCCCAAGGACCCGTCAAATGGCTGACGCCGCATCCGTTCCCGCCGCCGCGCCGCAGGAAACCTATTCGATCACGTTGCCCTTGCGCGATTACCGTCCGGTGCACTTCAAGCTCGAGGTGGACGGCAAGACGGCGGTCGTCACGCTGAACCGGCCCGAGCGCAAGAACCCGCTGACCTTCCAGTCCTATGCCGAGTTGCGCGACATGTTCCGCGCGCTGCAATTCGAGGAGGAGGTGAAGACCGTCGTCGTCACCGGCGCCGGCGGCAATTTCTGCTCCGGCGGCGACGTCTTCGAGATCATCGAGCCGCTGCTGTCGCGCGACATGCCCGGCATCATGCAGTTCACCCGCATGACCGGCGAGCTGGTCAAGGCGATGCGCGCCTGTCCGCAGCCGATCGTCGCCGCCATCGACGGCGTGTGCGTCGGTGCCGGCGCCATCATCGCCATGGCCTCGGACCTGCGGGTCGGCACGGCGGGCGCCAAGGTCGCCTTCCTGTTCAACAAGGTCGGTCTTGCCGGTTGCGACATGGGCGCCTGCGCCATCCTGCCGAGGATCATCGGCCAGGGGCGTGCCTCCGACCTGCTTTACACCGGCCGCGTCATGGGCGGCGAGGAGGCCGAGCGCTGGGGATTCTTCAACCGCCTGGTCGAGCCGGATGCGGTGCTGGAGCAGGCCCGCGCGCTTGCCGACACGCTGTCGGCCGGCCCGACCTTCGCCAATTCGGTCACCAAGCGCATGCTCCACATGGAGTGGGACATGTCCGTCGACCAGGCGATCGAGGCCGAGGCCATGGCCCAGGCCGTTTGCATGAAGACCGAGGACTACCGGCGCGCCTTCGAGGCCTTCGCCGCCAAGCAGAAGCCGGTCTTCGAGGGCAATTGAGGCGGACATGACCGACAAGAGCTTTCTCGACTGGCCGTTTTTCGACGAGGGACATCGCGCCTTCGCGGCCCGCGTCGAGGCCTTCGCCGCCGCCGAGGTGGCAGCGCTTTCCGATCATCACGATGTCGACGGATCCTGCCGGGCCCTCGTTGCCGCACTCGGCAAGGCGGGGCTCCTGACGGCGGCGGTGCCCGCCTCCCATGGCGGTCTGCACGAGCGTCTCGACGTGCGCACGCTCTGCATTGCCCGCGAGACGCTTGCCCGGCACGGCGGGCTGGCCGATTTCGCCTTCGCCATGCAGGGGCTGGGCACCGGCTCGATCACCCTTGCCGGCTCCGACGAGCTCAAGGACCGCTACCTGCCGCCGGTGGCGCGCGGCGAGAAGATCGCCGCCTTCGCCCTTTCTGAACCTGCCGCCGGTTCCGATGTCGCGGCCCTTGCGACCGTCGCCGAGCCCGACGGCCCGGATCACGTGCGCATCACCGGCGAGAAGACCTGGATCTCCAATGGCGGCATCGCCGACCATTATGTCGTCTTCGCCCGAACCGGCGAGGCGCCGGGCGCGCGGGGCCTGTCGGCCTTCATGGTGGATGCGGATGCTCCCGGCTTTTCGGTGAAGGAACGCATCGACACGGTTGCCCCCCATCCGTTGGCAACACTGTCCTTCGACGGCGTGCGCGTGCCTGTCTCCGCCCGTCTCGGCAAGGGCGGCGAGGGCTTCAAGGTGGCGATGGCGACGCTCGACATCTTCCGCTCCACGGTGGGCGCGGCAGCGCTCGGCTTTGCCCGCCGGGCACTCGACGAGACGCTGGAACACACCACCACGCGCCAGCTCTTCGGTGCCCCGCTCTCCGACCTCCAGATGACGCAAGGCGCGCTCGCCGACATGGTCGCCGATGTCGATGCGGCCGCGCTGCTGGTCTACCGCGCCGCCTGGACGAAGGACATGGGCGCTCCCCGCGTCACCCGCGAGGCGGCACTCGCCAAGATGGTGGCGACGGAGAACGCCCAGAAGGTCGTCGACCGCGCCGTGCAGCTGCATGGCGGCACCGGCGTGCGCGTCGGCTCGAAGGTGGAAGAGCTCTACCGCGACGTCCGCGCGCTCCGCATCTATGAGGGTGCCACCGAAATCCAGAAGATCGTGATCGCCCGACAGGCGATTTCCGACCATGCCGCTCGCCGTTCCTCCGCGGCGGCGGCTGAATGACAAGACCTGAAAAAGCGCCGGAAACCGGCCGATCCAACCTTCCAGAGGAGTGCCGCATGGCCCGCTCAGCACATCTCGATACCTTCGCGGCAGACAACCTGCCGCCCCGGGACCTATGGCCCGAATTCGTCAATCTCGACCGCCTCGGCTATCCCGAGCGGATGAACTGCGCCGTCGAACTGGTCGACCGCAATGTCGAGGAGGGGCGCGGCGACAAGCTGGCGCTCGTTTCTCCGACCGAGCGCTGGACCTATGGCGAGCTCGCCGGCAAGGTCAACCGCATCGCCAATGTACTTGTCGACAGCTTCGGCCTGAAGCCCGGCAACCGGGTGCTTCTGCGCTTCCCCAACACGCCGATGATGACGGCGGTCTATTTCGCGATTCTGAAGGCCGGCGGCATCGTCGTCGCCACCATGCCGCTGCTGCGCGCCAAGGAATTGGCCGTCATCACCGACAAGGCCGAGCTCTCCTTTGCCATTTGCGACCACCGCCTCAAGGAGGAGATGGAACTGACGCGCTCGCGCACCTCGCGGCTCGACACGATTCTCTATTCGGGCAGCGGTGCGGCGGACGCGCTGGAAGCGCTGATGGAGACGGCCCCGGACAGCTTCACCGCCTGCGACACGGCGGCTGACGATGTCTGCCTGCTCGGCTTTACCTCCGGCACCACGGGCGAGCCGAAGGCGACCATGCATTTCCACCGCGACATGCTGGCGATCTGCGACTGCTACTCGCGCGAGATCCTGCGCCCCGTGGAAAGCGACGTGTTCATCGGTTCGCCGCCGCTGGCCTTCACTTTCGGCCTTGGCGGTCTTGTGCTGTTTCCCTTCCGCGTCGGCGCCACCGCGATCCTGCTGGAGCGGGCCGGCCCGGACGACCTGCTGAAGGCGATCCCGCAGATGCGCCCCACCGTCATGTTCACGGCCCCGACCGCTTACCGGGCGATTCTTGCCAAGCGCGGCGACACGGACCTGTCCTCGCTGCGCAAATGCGTCTCGGCCGGCGAGGCGCTGCCCAAGGCGACCTGGGACGACTGGCGGGCGGCGACAGGCATCCGCATCCTTGACGGCATCGGCGCGACCGAGATGCTGCATATCTTCATTGCCGCGCGCGAGGAAGACGTGCGCCCGGGCGCGACAGGCAAGCCGGTGCCCGGCTACGAAGCCAAGGTGATCGGTCCGGATGGCAAGGAGGTGCCGGACGGCACGCCCGGCCGCCTCGCCGTGCGCGGACCGACGGGCTGCCGTTATCTCGCCGACAGCCGTCAGACGAAATACGTGATCGACGGCTGGAACGTCACCGGCGATACCTATATCCGTGATGCGGACGGCTATTTCTGGTATCAGGCGCGCTCCGACGACATGATCGTTTCCTCCGGTTACAACATTGCCGGACCGGAGGTCGAGGGCACGTTGCTGGCCCATCCCGTCGTTGCCGAATGCGGTGTCGTCGGCGCGCCCGACCCGGACCGGGGCCGCATCGTCAAGGCCTATGTGGTGCTGAAGCCGGGCGTCACCGGCGACGCGGCGCTGGTCAAGACGCTGCAGGACTACGTGAAGGCCGAGCTTGCGCCCTACAAGTATCCGCGCGCGATCGAGTTCGTGGATGTCCTGCCACGCACCGAGACCGGCAAGCTGCAGCGTTTCGCCCTGCGCGAGATCGCGGCATCGGCGAGCGATATCCAGGCAGCGCCGCCTGCCGCATCCTGACGACATTCGAACAACCGGATTTGGAACACCGAATGACCAAGATCGCCCAACCCGCCGCGGCGCAATCCGCCAACCCGGCCGCTTCCTCGCCCCTGACAGCGCTCCAGCCCGAGGGCTGGCCGGCGCCGAGGGGATATGCAAACGGCATGGCGGGGGAGGGCCGCATGGTGCTCACCGGCGGCCAGATCGGCTGGACGCCGGACGGGGTCTTTCCGGACGATTTTCTCGGCCAGGTGCGCCAGACGCTCGACAATGTCGTTGCCGTCGTGCGTGCCGCCGGCGGCGGGCCGGAGCATATCGCCCGGCTGACCTGGTATGTGACGGACATCGAGGCCTATCGCTCCTGCCTGAAGGACCTGGGCCCGGTCTACCGCTCGGTGATGGGGCGCAACTTCCCCTCCATGGCGGTCGTTCAGGTGCTGGCGCTGGTCGAGCGCGAGGCGATGGTCGAGATCGAGGGCACGGCGATCCTGCCGGCCTGAGCAGGAGCCGTGGCCGGTCCTGAAGGCCTCTTGATCGCGATCTTGCGCGCGGGCAGGGTGTGCGGCCCTTGCAACGGAGCCGGATACCCCTCGCATGCATGTTCTCGACGCGCTCGACAGCCGTTTTTCCTGCCGTGCCTTCCTGCCGGATCCGGTGCCGCAGGAAACCGTTCGCGCGATCCTTGCAGCCGCCGCGCGGGCGCCGTCCGGCGGCAATCTGCAGCCCTGGCATGTATACGCGCTTGCCGGTCCCGCGCTGGCCCGGCTCGTCGCCGATGTCGAGGACCGCATGCGCGCTCTGCCGCGCGGCGAAGTGCCCGAATACCGCGTCTATCCGCAGGACCTGAAAGACCCGTACGAGGCACGCCGGCAACGCGTGGGCGAGGCGCTTTACGCGGCGCTTGGCGTGACGCGGGAGGACAGGGCCGGGCGCGGCCGCCAGTTTCGGCGCAACTTCTCCCTGTTCGACGCGCCGGTCGGGCTTTTCGTCTATCTCGACCGCACCATGGGCCCGCCGCAATGGGCCGATTGCGGCATGTTCCTGCAATCGGTGATGCTCGCGGCGCGCGCCCACGGGCTTCATACCTGCGCGCAGGAAGCCTGGGCGCAGGGGCACGGGCTGGTCGGGGGGCACCTGTCCCCGCCACCGCAACGCATGCTCTTCTGCGCCATCGCGCTCGGCCATGCGGATATGAGCGCACCGGTCAACGCCTGGCGCAGCGACCGCGCAAGCCTCGACGAGTTCGCGGAATTCAGGGGGTTCTCGGAAGGGGAGGTCAAATGACAGGCGTCAACCCTGCGCCTCTGCCTTCTTGCGGGCGCGGTAGGTGTCCGTCTGCACGCCGGCGATCCCCCAGTTCTCGATCTCGACCTCGTCGATGACGACGAATGTCGTCTCCGGGTCCTTGTCGAGCACGTCGACGAGAAGGTCGGTGACGCCGGCGATCAGCCGCGCCTTCTGCTCGCGCGTGACGCCTTCGCGCGTCACCTTGATGTTCACATAGGGCATGTCTTCTCCTTGAGGTTCTGGTCGGGCCTGTCAGTCCGCCTGCCGGGGGACATGGTCGAACACCTTGGCGGCGATCAGCCAGCGGCCGTCGATCTTCACCAGCGACAGGAAGTCGGTAAAGAAGCGCTCGCCGAGGGAGCTTTGCACCTGGGCAAGCGCGGCATTGGGCCCGGCGAGGGTGATGGCGAGAACACGCCCGTCCGGCGCCTCCCCGCGCGAGGCGGGGGAAGGGCGGCCTGCGACGATCGGCAGGTAGTGGTCCATCGACCAGAAGCGGATGTCGCCATCGGTCGTTGCCGCATAGAGCGCCTTTTCGTGGAAGAGGCTGCCGAGCAGTTTCGCGTCGCTGCGGTGAAGCGCGTCGTGATAGCGGGCGCAGAGCGCCAGGATCTCTGTGTAGTCGCTGTCTTGCATGACGGGCTTCCTGCTGCCGGTCGGGACCGGGTGGAGATGCCTCCCGGTCCCTTGTCCGGGACGTGGTTCAGGCGGCCTTCAGCAGCCCTTCCGCCGCAAGCGCGGCGCGGGTTGCGGGCCGTGCGGCGATGCGGTCAAGGAAGGCCTTCACATGCGGGTATCCCTCAAGCGGCACACCGGTGAAATTCGTCCAGTTGAGCACCGTGAAGAGATAGGCGTCGGCAACCGAGAAGCTCTCGCCCATCAGATAGGCGCGCCCGTCTGCGAGGATTTTCTCGAAATGGGCGATCTTGCCGCCGATCTTCTCCACGGCGGCGTCGCGGGCGGCGCCTTCCAAAGCGGGCTTGGCGAACAGCGGCCCGAACGACTTGTGCAACTCGGCCGAGATGAAGTTGAGATGCCGGTGAAGCTGGGTGCGCTCCCACGATCCCGGTGCCGGGGCAAGACCCGCATCCGGGTGCCGGTCGGCGAGGTACTGCAGGATCGCCGCGCCCTCGGTCAGCACATTGCCGTCGGCAAGCTCGACCGCCGGCACGTAGCCGTCCGGATTGATCTGCAGGAAATCGCGGCCGGTTGCGGTCGTCTTTGCGACCGTGTCGACGCTTTCGATCTCGAACGGCAGGTCGAGTTCGTGCAGGACGATGTGAGTGGCGAGCGAGCAGGCGCCGGTCTTGTAGAACAGCTTCATGGATGTCTCCCGATTGTGTCGGCGGAGCCGGGTGGCCGCGCCGGATGGTTGCCTGGCGCGGTGATGCGCCGCGTTCGGGAGGCATCTAGGAGTTTGAGGTTACCTTTGTAAACCAGAGAACCTTATGTTAGGAAAGAATGAGATTTCCGACTGGTAACCTCATGTAACGAGGGTGCGCCGGAAGCGTCGCATGAGGGTGCCGCCCTCGCGAGGCGCGGGTGGAACCTGTCACCGCAAAATGCTGGAAGATCGCCGCATGGCATTGAAGATGCGCAAGAACCAGAGCCCGCCGCCGCCGAACGGCTGCCCGCTCAGCCACTGCATGGAGATCCTGAAAGGCGCCTGGACGCCCAATGTGATCTGGTGCCTTGCCGCCGGGCCGAGGCGTTTTTCCGAGCTCCGGGTGGATATCCCGTCTGTCTCCGCCAAGGTGCTGACGGCGCGGCTCAAGGACCTGGAGCGCAAGGGCGTTGTCCATCGCGAGGTCCGTCCGACCTCGCCGCCGTCGGTCGAATATTCGCTGACGGATCTTGGCGCGGAACTGCTGCCGGCGATCCGGGCCATCGTCGAGGTCTCGCACAAGCTGAAGATGCGCGGGCAGTCCGCTTGCCAGACCGCGCAGGGCGAGGCGGCGGAATAGTCCCGCCTCCTGCCAATGCGTCCGTGCATGCGCGCCCGCCTGTCAGCCGGTGGCGGCGGCAGCCGGGACAGCGGTGTCGCGCGCTTTCACCAGTTTGGTCACCACATTGTGGATGATCCTGTGGCCGGCATCCTGGTCGAGCGACATGATCGATTCGGGATGAAACTGGACCGCCGCGATGGGTTCGGCCTCGTGCTCGATCGCCATCACGACGCCGTCTTCCGTCTGCGAGGTGACGCGGAACCCGGCCGGCAGGGCCTCGCGCAGGGCATGCAGGGAATGATAGCGGCCGACCGTCACGGGTGACGACAATCCCTCGAACAGCATGGATCCGGCTTCGAACGTGACCGGCGACGGCTTGCCGTGCATCGGCACGTCGAGCTGGCCCAGCGTGCCGCCAAGGCTCTCGGCCAGCGCCTGCAGGCCCAGGCAGACGCCGAAGATCGGCAGGCCCCGTGCCCGCGCCCGGCCGATGGTCGCGGCGCAGTCGAAATCCTTCGGGCTGCCGGGTCCTGGCGACAGCACGACGAGATCGGGCGCGACGTCGTGGAAGACATGGTCGGCGACCGGCGATCGGTAGGTGACGACCGTGGCGCCCGTCTGGCGGAAATAGTTGGCGAGCGTGTGGACGAAGCTGTCCTCGTGGTCGACCAGCAGGACCTTCAGCCCCTTGCCAGGTTCGGCCTGGCTCGGGTCGACGGTCTTTTCGCGCAGGATGCCGGCCTCGCGCACGGCGGCGCGCATCGCCTCCGCCTTCAGCTCGGTCTCCGCTTCTTCCTCTTCGGGGATGCTGTCGTAAAGCAGCGTCGCGCCGGCACGGATCTGGGCGACCCCGTCCTTGATCCGCACGGTCCTGAGCGTCAGTCCGGTGTTCATGTCGCCGTTGAAGAGCACCGCGCCGATGGCCCCGCCATACCAGGCGCGCGGGCTCTTCTCGTGGCGCTCGATGAAATCCATGGCCCAGCGTTTCGGTGCGCCGGTCACCGTCACCGCCCAGGTGTGCGAGAGGAAGGCGTCGAGCGCATCGAGATCGTCGCGCAGGATGCCCTCGATATGGTCGACCGTGTGGATCAGCCGCGAATACATCTCGATCTGGCGCCGGCCGATGACCCGCACCGAGCCCGGCACGCAGATGCGGCTCTTGTCGTTGCGGTCGACATCGGAGCACATGGTCAGCTCGGCCTCGTCCTTGGCCGAGTTGAGCAGCTTGCGGATCTGCGCCTCGTCCTCGATGGCGTTCTTGCCGCGCCGGATCGTTCCCGAGATCGGACAGGTCTCCACCCGCCGTCCGCCCGACACGCGCACATACATTTCCGGGCTGGCGCCGACCAGATATTCCGCCTTGCCGAGATTGATGAGGAAGCCGTAGGGGGAGGGGTTGATTTCAGCAAGCCGCCGGCTGACGGCGGAGGGCGGGGCCGGACAGGCTTCGTGGAACACCTGGCCCGGCACGGTCTCGAACAGGTCGCCGCGCCGGAAATAGTCCTTCGCCTTCTCCACCAGTCGCGCGTATTCGCCCGGCGTGTGATCGCCGCGCCCGGGGTCTTCATTGGCGGGCCTGTAGGCCTCGCTGCCGCCCTCGCGCGGCATCTCGTCGGTGCTCTGTCCGTCGACCTCGAACTCGTAGGCGCGCACATGCGCCTTGCGGCCGTAATGGTCGACCAGCAGGATTTCGTCGGGCATGTAGAGAACGACATCGCGCTGGTCATCGGGGCGTTCCAGCACCAGTTCGATCGGCTCGAACTGGAAGGCGAGGTCGTAACCGAAGGCGCCGTAAAGGCCCAGATGCCCGTCGTCGCAGGAAAACAGCTCGTTGATCGCGCGAATGACGGAGAAGACGGACGGCTGGCGCGAGCGCTCTTCCTCGGCAAAGGCGCGCGAGGGCTTGGCAACGCGCATGGCCAGCTCGTCGCCCCGGCGCGTCAGCCCCTCGATATCGGAAAGCCCTGCAAGCGCCTGTTCGATCGCCGGCATCAGCAGCCGGCCGCGATCGTTCAGCGCCTCGATGCGCACGTCCGCCCCGCGCGATTCCAGCACCAGGGGCGGGTTGACCAGCGCCATGTCCCAGCGCGTGTAGCGGCCCGGATACTCATAGGAAGACGAGAAGACCGCGCCGCGCTCGCCGTCCAGCCTGTCGATCCAGGGCGAGGTGCCCTTCTCGTAATCGGCCGCGTGCGTGGTGACCCTCACCCCGATGCCGCCCTTGGTGACGAAGGCCTGTTCCTGTCCCGTCAGCATTCTCGTTCTCCTCCGCGCGGCCGTCGGAGCCCTCCCGGACATGACAAAGCCGCCGGCGGGACCCCGCGGCGGCTTTCCTCATGATCCGGGTGACGTCATGTCACGCGCTGTCGGTCGCCGCCTGTTACGAGGGGCGCCACCACCAGCCGTTGATCGTGACAATCATCTTGCTCATGGCAAATTCAGTAGCGCATGCGGGCGGCATCCGCAACGCGGAAAGTGGCGTTGCGGAGCCTTGCGCGCGCTGTTGCCTCACGCGTCTTCGACGAAACGCCCGAGCCGCACCGCGGTCTGCCCCTTGGCCGGCCTCCGGTTCGGCATGATCAGCACGGTGTCGTCATGCGGCGTGACCACCGGCTTGCCGCCGTCATGGGCGATGACCGTGCCGGCCTTGGCGATCACTTCCTGGCCGACATAAGGGGCGGTAAAGCGGAAGTCGTCGGTCTCGATGGTGATCGGCGCGACGATCTCCACGAAGCTTTGCGGCGCAGGCGCGGGGAAACGTGCCAGGTCCTGCTTGAACGCGTCGGGCGCGACGACACCGGTCGCCTGCAGGAAGCGCAAGGTGGTCTCCAGCGCCACGTCGGCGCTGGCCTTTTCCCAGTGCTGGCCGCATTCCACCAGCAGGGCGTTTTTCGGGCTTTCCGGGTCGGCGAAGCCGCCATGGTCGCGCATCCGCTTGCCGGCCGCGTGTCCCTCGTCGCTGACCACCAGCGCCGGCGTGCCGACGGCCCGCGCCAGCGCCCGGCCCTTGGCCAGAGGTCCGGCGATATAGAGCGGCGCGGTGGCGTTCTGCATCGAGTGCAGGTCGAGCAGCAGGTCGACGCTGTCGATGAACGGGCGCAACTCCTTGGCGCGCTTGCGCTCCAGCGTGTCGCCGCCATTCAGCGTCTCGTCCTGCCACAGCCGGTTCATGTCCTCGTCCGCCCAGCGCGAGGCGAAGGGGTCGGCCGGGTCATAGCGGTCATAGGCGTCGAGATTGATGAAGGCGAGCGACAGCTTGCCCCGGACCGGACGCACGCCTTTGGCGAACAGCCAGTCAACCGCGATCGGGCCGCACAGCTCGTTGCCGTGGACGATCGCCGTCACCGCCACATGCGGGCCGGCCACGCCACTGTCGAAGGTGGTGACGCCGCGGATGCCGGTGTTGCCGGCGAGATAGGGCGTGATGTCGGTTTTCGTCAGTTCGACCGGGGTCAGGGGCAGAGGCGATGTGACGGCATCAGTCATGGGGCTTGTCTTTCTGCTTTCGCTAAACGGGCGTGCAACGGATCGGAAAGGAAGGCACGGCGGAGCGGTTCAGGCGCACGCTTCCTCGATCAACCGGTCGAGGAAGGCCTCGCATTTCACCAGTTCGGAGACTTCGATGAATTCGTCCGCCTTGTGCGCCTGCCCGATGGAGCCCGGGCCGACGACGACGGTCGGGATCGCGCCGATCTCGACGAAACGCCCGCCTTCCGTGCCATAGGCGACCTTGGCGTGGTCGTTGCGCCCGGCAAGTCGCTTGGCAAGCCGCGTCACGTCCGCGTCGGCGGCCGTGTCGAGACCGGGGAAGCTGGAGATCTGCTCGAAGGCGATACCCGTTTCCGGCGCCCGCGCCCTCATCTCCGGCTCGATGACCTCGCGTGCAAAGCGCATCACCTCCTCGACCAGCGCATCGGCATCCTCGCCCGGCAGCACCCGGAACTCGAAGGCAAGCTCGCAGCGGTCGGGCACGATGTTGAGTGCCGTGCCGCCGGAAACGGTGCCTGTGTGCGAGGTTGTCACCGGCACGTCGTAGAGCGGGTCGCTCGGCCCTTGCGCCAGTTCCATCCCCATCTCGCGTATCTTCAGGATCAGCCGGGCGGCATGCTCGACCGCATTGACGCCCTCCGGCGCCAGCGAGGAGTGGCACGTCCTGCCCGTCACGATGGCGCGGTAGGAGCGTTTCGCCTTGTGGCCGACCACCACCTGCATCTCCGTCGGTTCGCCGACGAAGCAGGCGCGCGGCAGCGGATGGGTGGCGATCAGGTGCTCGATCAGGCTTGGAACGCCCTTGCAGCCGACTTCCTCGTCATAGGAGAAGGCGAAGTGGATCGGCGTCCTGAGATCGGCGGCGAGCATGTCGTCGGCCTTGGCCATGATGCAGGCAAGGAAGCCTTTCATGTCGCAGGAGCCGCGCCCGTACAGCCGACCGTCGCGCAAGGTGAGGGTGAAGGGATCGCTCGCCCAGTCCTGTCCGTCGACGGGCACGACATCGGTGTGGCCGGAGAGCACGAAACCGGGCACGTCCTTCGGCCCGATCGTGGCGATCAGGTTCGCCTTCTCGCCGGTCTCGTCGGGAATGCGGGTCGTTGCCACGCCGCGCTTTGCGAAAAAGGCCTCCACATGGGCGATCAGCGCAAGGTTGGAGTTGCGACTGGTCGTGTCGAAACCGACCAGGTCCTTGAGGATTTCGGCGGAACGCGGGGCCGCTGGCTGCAGCATGTCAGGTCCTTTCCTGGATCCGGTCAGGCCGGATGCGAGTAGGCGTCGGCGGGAACCGCGCGCCTTGCATATTCGATGAAGCGCTGGGCGATCGGGGCGACCGCTCCGGCGGGCACGAAGAACTGCGTCAGATAGTCGACGCGCGGCGCGAAACGTCGGAAGACAACGCCCTCCACCGGGCGAAGGCTCACCGGGAACGGGTTGACGAGACCGATGCCCATGCCCTCGCGCACGAGTTCGCAGATGGCAATGCTGGTCGCCGTCTCGGCGCGGATCTTCCGCTCGATACCGCGCTCGGCGAAGATCCGGTCGTAGACATTGCGCTGGTGAAAGCGCCGGGTCAGCGCGATGAAGGATTCGCCGGCAAGGTCTTCCGGGGTGATCTCGTCCCGGTCGGCCAGCCGGTGGTCGGCCGGGATTGCCGCATGGGCGATGGCATGGCGGAACGGGTGCATGCGCAGCCCGTCATGCCGGGTGCGCGTGTCGCTGATGCCGAGGTCGGCGTTCTCGTCGGCGACTGCCGCCGTGGCATTGCTCGACATCCCGATTTCCAGATGCACGGATGCTTCCGGGTTTTCCTTCAGGAAACCGGCGATCAACCGGGTCAGCAGCCGGTGGGAGAGCGTTGGCGGCGCGGCGATGCGCAGCCGCTTCGGATTTGTGTCCTCGCTGTCGGCGGCGTCGAGCCGGGCAAGCGTGGCGAAGATCGGCTCGATCTGCTCGTTGAGGGCAAGCCCTTCCGACGTCGGCTGGATCCTGTTTCCGTTGCGGTGGAAGAGCTGCCGGTTGAGCCGCGTCTCGAGCTGCGCAATCGCCCGGCTGACCGCCGGTTGCGATATCCCCAGCCTGTGCGCGGCGGCGGTCGTCTTGCCTTCCGTTATGACCGCACGCAGCACTTCGAGCTCGCGAAGCGTCAGTCCGCTGCGGTTTCCGCCGATGCCGACTTGCCGGAACTCCGGTTGATCCATAACCTTGGTATTTGTCACGGGAATAGGTCTATGCGTTTAGGTTATCGCTTTTCGTTTGTCGATCATATAAGCGCATAATAGCCTTTCTCACAAGCCATGGATGGCCGCCGCCAATCCGCAAAAGGCACCAGACGGGGACCGTGCCGATCCCGCCCCGCCTGTACAAGCTTCCAGGGATCCAGAGGGGAGTTTACCTGATGAAATCCATCAAGACGCCACTGGTGCGCGCGCTCATGGGGGCAGCCTGCGCTGTCTCGATCGGTGCGGTACCGGCGATCGCCGATGACATCGTGATCGGCCTCGATTCCGAGGCGACCTCGATCGATCCGCATTTCCACAATCTCGGTCCCAACAATCAGCTCGGCTTCATGATGTATGACCGGCTCGCCAATCCGGACGAGCGGCAGAATTTCAAGCCCGGCCTCGCCGTTTCTTGGAAGCCCGTCGACAGCACGACCTGGGAATTCAAGCTGCGCGAGGGCGTCAAGTTTCACGACGGAACGGACTTCAACGCCGACGACGTGATCTGCACCTTCGAGCGCGCGCCCAACGTGCCGAACTCGCCGGCCGGTTTCGGCACCTACATCAAGGGCAAGACCTTCGTGAAGGTCGATGACTTCACCGTTCACGTGAAGACCGACTCTCCCTATCCGACAATGGTCAATGACCTGGGCAACGTGGCGATCGTCTCCAACGAGGGGGGCTGCGACGGGGCGACCGAGGACTACAATTCCGGCAAGGCAGCAGCCGGCACCGGACCCTTCAAGTATGCCGAATACGTGCCCGGCGACCGCATCGTTCTTGAGGCGAATGCCGATTACTGGGGCGACAAGCCGATCTGGGACAAGGTCACGCTGAAGCCGATCAAGTCCGGCCCGTCGCGGGTCGCGGCGCTTCTCGCCGGCGATGTCGACATGATCAACGGTGTGCCGACGACCGATATCGAGACACTCAAGGGCCGCGACAATGTCGTGCTCTCGCAGGGCGTTTCGAACCGCGTCATCTACCTGCATCTCGACCACTTCCGCGAGGCATCGCCCTTCGTGAAGGCCAATGGCGGCGGTGACATCAAGAACCCGCTGATGGACCTCAAGGTTCGCAAGGCGCTGTCCAAGGCGATCTCGCGCGAACTGATCCGCGATCGCGTCATGGAGGGGCTTTCGATTCCCGCCGGCCAGCTGCTCCCCGAAGGCTTCTTCGGCGTGTCGGAAAACCTCGGGCCGGAGCCCTATGATGCCGAGGGTGCCAAGGCGCTTCTGGCGGAGGCGGGTCTTCCGGACGGTTTCGAACTGACCATCCACGGGCCCAACGACCGCTATCTGAACGATGCCAAGATCGCCGAGGCCATCGCCCAGATGCTGACGCGTGTCGGCATCAAGACCCAGGTCGAGACGATGCCGCGCTCGGTCTACTTCACCCGTGCCTCGACCGGTGCCGACGGCCTGCCGGAATTCTCGCTGATCCTGGTCGGCTGGGGTGCGGGCTCGGGCGAGGCGTCCTCGCCGCTGCGTGCGCTCATTGCCTCCTATGACAAGGACAAGGGCATGGGCACCGCCAATCGCGGCCGCTATTCCAATCCGGACGTGGATGCATTGATCGAGGCGGCGCTCGCCGAGGTCGATGACGACAAGCGTGCCGGCTTGCTGGCCGAGGCAACGGAGCTTGCCATCGGCGAACTGGCGATCATTCCGATCCACTACCAGGTGAACACCTGGGCGAGCCGGGCCGGCCTCAAGTACATCCCGCGCACGGATGAATACACGGTCGCCTACGGGGTGGTGAAGGAATAGCCCGACACGAGACACCGGGAGCCGCGCGATCCGCGCGGTTCCCGGCTCGTAATCGTGTTGCGGGCCGGGCCGGGAGCCCGGCGAGAACAGGGCGCACGCCATGAGCGTTTTTATCCTCCGCCGCTTGCTGCAGAGCGCGCTGGTCATGGTCGCCATGGCGGTGCTTGTCTTCTTCGGCGTCCATCTGGTCGGCGATCCGGTCTATATGTTCATCACCCCGGACATGGATCAGGCCGACATCGAGAACGTCACCCGCGCGCTCGGCCTCGACCGGCCGATCTGGGAACAGTTCTGGATCTTCATGACCAATGCCGTGCAGGGCAATCTCGGTCAGTCCTTCGTCTTCGGCGAACCGGCGCTGGGCCTGATCGTGCAGCGCATGCCGGCAACGCTCGAGCTTGCCTTCGCGGCCCTCCTGATGGCCGTCGTCATCGGCATTCCGCTCGGCCTTTATGCCGGCCTCTATCCCGACGGCATTCCCGCCAAGACGATCATGGCCGGGTCCATTCTCGGCTTCTCGCTGCCCACCTTCTGGGTCGGCATCATGATGATCATGATCTTCGCGGTGATCCTCGGCTGGCTGCCGTCGACCGGTCGCGGCGACACGGTCGAGGTCTTCGGCCTGCACCTTTCCTTCCTGACGCTGGACGGCCTCCGCCACCTGGCGCTGCCGGCGCTCAACCTGGCGCTGCTCAAGATCTCGCTGGTCATCCGCCTGACACGCGCCGGCACCCGCGAGGCAATGTTCCAGGACTACATCAAGTTCGCCCGCGCCAAGGGCCTGTCGCGCCCGCGCATTGTCGGCGTTCACCTGCTCAAGAACATCCTCATTCCGGTCGTCACCGTGCTTGGCCTCGAATTCGGCTCGCTGATCGCCTTCTCGGTCGTCACCGAGACGATCTTCGCATGGCCCGGCATGGGCAAGCTCCTGATCGAGGCGATCCAGCAGCTCGACCGGCCCATCATCGTTGCCTACCTTGTGATGATCGTCTTCCTCTTCGTCGTCATCAATCTGGTGGTGGACATCCTCTATTCGATCCTCGATCCGCGCGTGCGGCTCGGCGATCGCGGACAGTGAGCCGGCGATGACCAACCTTGATCCCGCCGCCAAGGCGGACGCAGCTCCCGGCGTGCCGACGCGGGCCGAGACCCCGCTGCGCCGTTTCCTCTCCGATTATTGCGACAGCCGGCTTGCCGTCGGTGCGGCGCTGCTGCTTGCCGCCATCATCGTCATTGCCATCCTCGCACCCTGGATCGCGCCGCAGGACCCGTATGACCTGGCCGTCGTTTCGATCTTCGATGCCCGGCAGCCGCCGGGTGCGGAAAGCATGGATGGCTACACGTTCTGGCTGGGCACGGACGGTGCCGGCCGCGACCTGTTGTCGGCGATCATCTACGGTCTGCGCATCTCGCTCTCCGTCGGTGTCGCCTCCGGCGTCATCGCCATCATCGTCGGCATGACGGTCGGCCTGCTTGCCGCCTATGCGGGCGGGCGCACCGAAAACCTGATCATGCGCGTCGTCGATATCCAGCTGTCGCTGCCCGCCGTGCTGATCGCGCTGATCCTGCTCGCCATCCTGGGCAAGGGCATCGACAAGATCATCATCGCGCTGGTGATCGCCCAGTGGGCCTATTACGCCCGCACGGTCAGGGCCTCGGCCTTGGTCGAGCGGCGGCGCGAATATGTCGAGGCGGCCGCCTGTCTCGGCCTCTCGCATGCCCGCATCGTCTTTCGCCATATCCTGCCCAACTGCGTCGCGCCGCTGATCGTCGTCGGCACTGTGCAGACGGCCCATGCCATCGCGCTGGAGGCGACGCTCTCCTTCCTCGGCGTCGGTCTGCCGCAGACCGAACCCTCTCTCGGCCTGCTGATCTCCAACGGCTTTGAATACATGCTGTCGGGCAAATACTGGATCGCTGTCTTCCCCGGCGTTGCCCTCCTGATCACCATCGTCTCGATCAACATGGTCGGCGACCAGCTGCGCGACGTGCTCAACCCGCGCCTGCAGAAATGAGGTCCCGATGATCCGCGAAACCGTGCTCGAGGTCAGCGACCTCAAGACCCATTTCTTCACCAAGGCGGGTGTGGCGAAGGCCGTCGACGGCGTTTCCTTCTCGCTCGGCCGGGGGGAGGTGCTCGGCCTTGTCGGCGAGAGCGGTTCCGGCAAGACCGTGACCGGTTTCTCGCTGATGGGGCTGGTCGATCCGCCCGGGCGCATTGTCTCCGGCTCGATCCGCCTCGGCGGGGAGGAGCTTGTCGGTCGACCGGAAGAGGCCTGGCCCACCCTGCGCGGCCGGCGCATCGCCATGATCTTCCAGGACCCGATGATGACCCTCAATCCGGTCCTGCGCATCGACACGCAGATGATCGAGGCGATCCGCGCACATCAGGACATCTCCCGCGAGGCGGCGCGCGAGCGGGCCCGCGAGGCGCTCGCCCGTGTCGGCATTCCCTCGCCGGACGAGCGGCTTGCCTCCTATCCGCACCAGTTCTCCGGCGGCATGCGCCAGCGCGTCGCCATCGCCATCGCGCTGCTCAACGAGCCGGAGGTGATCGTCGCCGACGAGCCGACCACCGCGCTCGACGTCACCATTCAGGCGCAGATCCTCTACGAGGTGCAGAAACTGTGCGCCGACACGGGGCTCGCGATGATCTGGATCACCCACGATCTGGCTGTTGTCGGCGGCCTCGCCGACCGGGTGGCGGTCATGTATGCCGGTCGCATCGTCGAGCAGGGGCCGGTCGATGCCGTTCTCGACGCGCCGTTCCATCCCTATACGCACGGGTTGATCGGTTCGGTGCCGAGCCACAACCGGCGCGGGGCGCGCCTCACCCAGATCCCCGGCATGGCGCCCTCGCTCCTGCACCTGCCTCCCGGATGCAGCTTTGCCGCACGCTGTCCGCGCGCCGATGCCGCCTGTATGGAGATGCCCGCGCTTGCCGAACTGTCGCCCGGGCGCGGCGCCCGCTGCCACCATCCGCACCTTGAGACTGTCACCGGAGGTGCCGCATGAGCGATGCGCCGCTGCTTGCGCTTGAAAACGTCTCGAAGCGCTTCGTCCGCCAGCTCGACGCGGCCGAGAAGATCGTCAACCTGCTGGGCGGCAACCGCCGCGAGGAAGTGGTCCACGCGGTTGACGACGTTTCGCTCGGCATCCGCGAGGGCGAGGTGGTCGGTCTCGTCGGGGAATCGGGCTGCGGCAAGTCGACACTTGGCCGGGTCGTCGCCGGCGTGCACGCCCCGAGCGCCGGCAAGGTTCTGTGGCGGGGGCGCGACGTCGCCGCCATGTCCGGCGCCGAGCGGCGCGAGGCCACGCTGAAGATCCAGATGATCTTCCAGGACCCCATGTCCTCCCTCAATCCGCGCATGCGGGTGCGTGACATTGTCGGCGAGGCACCGCGCGTCCACGGCCTCGTGTCGGGGGACGAAGTTTCCGACTATGTTGACGCCATGCTCCTGCGTGTCGGGCTGGATCCCGCCATCAAGAGCCGTTATCCGCACCAGTTCTCGGGCGGCCAGCGCCAGCGCATCGGCATCGCCCGCGCACTGGCGGTGAAGCCGGACTTCCTCGTCTGCGACGAGAGCATCGCCGCGCTCGACGTTTCCATCCAGGCGCAGGTGCTCAACCTGTTCATGGACCTGCGCGAGGATCTGGGCCTCACCTACCTGTTCATTTCCCACGATCTCGGCGTTGTCGAGCATCTCGCCGACCGGGTGGTGATCATGTATCTCGGCCGCGTCGTGGAAAGCGCGCCGGCCGCCGAGCTGTTCGCCGAGCCGAACCACCCCTACGCCCGGGCGCTGCTTGACGAGGTGCCGCGCATCGACACCCGCAAGCGCATCTTCCAGCCGGTCAAGGGCGAGATCCCGTCGCCGCTCTCCCCGCCCGCCGGCTGTCATTTCCATCCGCGCTGTCCGCACGCGAAGCCGCGCTGCAGCGTCGAGGCGCCGGCCCTGCGCGAGATCGCGCCGGGACGCCTGTCCGCCTGCCACCTGAACGACGGGTGAGGGGAGCATGACCCCGGACGGGGAGCACGCGGACGCATCTGCGATGATCGCGATCCTGCGGCCTGAACG
>NZ_JBLXFR010000052.1:0-27316 GCF_048261845.1 Stappia sp.
GGGATTGCCGCTGAAGCTCCACTGATGCCCCTTCGCCCGGCCCAAGGGCGAGCGGCGGGCCGTCAAGTTCCCGCAACAGCTTGCGTTTCATCGCCCTTGCATAGTCCTCGAAGCCGCGCGCGACCTCGACAAAGGCGCCAGGACCGCGAATGACCCGGTTGCGATAGTAGCGCACCGGATCGGGATGATCCCCGGCAATGGCGAGCCCGTTGACCGTGATTGCCGAATAATCGAAGGCGCGATAGGCGCTTTCGGGCGGAAATCCCTCGTTGTTGATGCCATCACCCGCCATGTCGACGACACGGCGGATACATTCGCGCGGCGCGCGTCCGTGATGTATCGCCGCGTAACCGAGTGCATAGCCGAGCGCCGTCGGATAACGGCGATGACTGCGCGGCGTGTCCGCGAGCCGGTCGGCGAAACGGGCGATCTCCTCCGGCGTTTCAAGCCAGGTCCAGTCGGCCTTCACGACCTGCTGCTCCCGCCCGCTCCACTCGAAGGCACTGGCCAGCAGGCCGCCGGTGGCACGGATCGCGGCACCCACCTGCGGATCGCGGAACGCTTCCGCCAGGCCCTGGCGCTGCAGCTCGTATTCGCTGTCGTCGACGCTGGAGGACACATCGATGGCAAGCACCAGCGCCAGCGGGCAGGCATGCGCCGCAGGCGCCGCGCCCAGCGCCAGCGACAGCGCCGCGACCATCGCCGCACCGGAACGCGGGAAAGCTGTGGTCCGGATATCCATGCCGGAGAGTGTATGGCATCCGCCGCGCAGGACAATGGCGTTCGGGCAGCAGAACGGGCCTGCCGCCTGAAACGGTCCTTCAGCGCTTGTCGACCTCGATCCCGATACCGACGAGCCTGCGCAGCAGCGCCTCAAGCGGCCCTTGCCCGACAAACCTCAGCCAGACAAAGGCGAACACGATCTGGCCGAGATTGATCGCGAAGGCAATGGCCAGCAACTGGTGATGCTCCAGCGTGCCGAACAGGCCCAAGCCGACCCCGTAGAACAGGGCGACGCAGATTACGGTCTGACCGACATAGGTGGTCAGCGGGATCCGCCCCACCATCGTGAAAGGTGTCAAGAGAACCCGCGCGATCCGGCCCCGCGCCAGCAGGCTGGCGAGCCCGATCAGGCCCAGGCACAAGAGCAGCCGTCGCAGATTGTAGAGATAGGCGTCTGCCGACCCGACAGACCACTCGGAATAGCCCGGAACGGCGGTGGCCCCGTGAATGAGAAACCCGAGGACAAGTCCGCCGGCAAGACCGATGGCGGCCATCGCGGCGTATTGGCCGTTCGTCCAGCGCCCGGAAAACGCGCCGAGGCGAAACAGCGCCATGCCGAAGAACATCATTGCGCCGACATCGAGAACATGATCGGTGAAGAACAGCGTCGTCTGTTCCTGGAAGGTCTCCAGCGCCAGCGTGCGCACCAGATCGGTATAGCCTGCAAGCCGTTCGTCCATCTCGGCAAGCGCCAGCCGCTCCAGTTCCTCGAACATCGCGACCTCGTCCTCGGTCTCGCTTGCCCCGGCTTCGGCGAGCGCCTCTCCGGCAGGCGCCGGATCCGCAGGCACCGTATCGCCGCCGACTTGCGGCGCGCTGCCGCCCTCGAGGCTCTCCGTCTGGCTGGCATCGAAGGCATCGCTGGAAATCTGGTCGAGCGACCAGCCCGTGCCGTCCTTGAGCGAGGACACCGCGAAGATGGCGATGCCGATCAGGAGCAGCCGCCGTCCCGACATGTTGCGGAAGGCGAAGAGGAACATGCCAAGTATGCCATAGACATAAAGGACGTCATGCGGCCAGAGCAGCACGTAGCCATGAACGAGGCCAAAGACGACCAGCCACATCAGACGGCGGAAATAGAGGTCCGCGGCAAGCAGCCCGCCGGGGCGCCGCGCATGCCTGTCCAGCAGAAGCAACGCCGTCGCGCCGAAGATCAGCGAGAACATGCCGCGCATGGTGCCGTCCACGAAAATCACGACATAGAGCCAGGCGGAAACGTTGGAAACGACGTTCTCGCCCCATTCCTCCGGCAGCGAGAACGCCACGGTGGGCAGCCCGAAGACGAAGATGTTGCGCCAGAGAATGCCGAGCGCGGCAAACCCGCGCAGCGCGTCGAGCACGACCAGTCGATCCGACCCGGGCGCGTTCGCGACCCTGTCGGCACTGGCCGGGCGGATACTTTGGTCCACTTTGATTTTTCCGGAAAGGGAGTGTCGATCTCTCCTTTACGACCGAACAACGAGTCGCACAAGCGCCACGAATGAAAGCGGCCGGACCTGGCGTCTGTACGCCGGGTCCGGCCGCTTGCGGTCAAACCGACCGTTCAGGCAACTCCACGCCATCCACGCGGTGCCATTCCCGGGCACCTGCGCATCAGCGCGGTGCCATGCGGATCGAGCCGTCGAGGCGGATCGTCTCGCCGTTGAGCATCGGGTTCTCGCAGATCGCCGCGACGAGGTCGGCGTATTCGTCAGGCTTGCCAAGACGCGAGGGGAACGGCACCTGCTGGCCGAGCGAATCCTGCACTTCCTGCGACAGACCGAGCAGCATCGGCGTCTCGAACAGGCCCGGCGCGATGGTCATCACGCGAATGCCGGACTTCGACAGGTCGCGGGCGATCGGCAGGGTCGAGGCGGCAACACCGCCCTTCGAGGCGGCATAGGCGACCTGGCCGATCTGGCCGTCGAAGGCGGCGACGGAGGCCGTCGAAACAATAACCCCGCGTTCGCCGTCACCGGTCACCGGCTCCAGCGCCGACATGGCGGTCGAGGAATGCGCGATGCAACGGAACGTGCCGACGAGATTGACCGCAATCACCTTCTCGAACATGTCCATCGGGTGCGGCTCGCCGCGCGAGGTCGTCTTGGCGACCGGCGCGATGCCGGCGCAGTTGACCAGGATGCGCTCCACGCCGAAATGCGCGCGCGCCGCGGCGAAACCCTTCTCGACGCTGTCATTGCTGGTCACGTCGACGGCAACGAAAGCCCCGCCTATCTCGGCGGCGACCGCCTCGCCCTGCTCCACGTTCATGTCGAACAGCGTGACCTTGACGCCGGCCGATGCAAGACGGCGCGCCGTTGCCGCGCCAAGTCCGGATGCGCCACCGGTAACGACGGCGGAAAGACCTTCCCCAAGCTTCATGTTCACTCCCCGGTTGTGTTGCCGGCGGCATTGCACCGCCTGGCAGAATTGGATGGTGGCAAGAGGTGGCAGGAAGGACGGTTCCGGTCAAGCGCGCATGACAGCACAGCGGGCATGCCCTCTCACGCGATCACGACGAGGTCGACCGGTGCGGCAAGACCGACGACCGCCTGCCCGGGACGCCTCTCGGCCACGGCGGCGTCGAAGCCCTGCCGGCTTGCGGCTTCAAGGGTCGCGGCGTCGGTGAGGACGGTCGACCCCTGCACCTTGTTGGCGTCCTCCAGCTTCGCCGCGCGGTTGACCGCATCGCCGATCACGGTGAATTCCAGCCGCCCGGCCGCCCCGACAACGCCGGCGGTTACCGGCCCGAACGACACCGCCGCGCCCGCACGCAGGTCCTCCGGCCAGCCCAGAACGGCAAGTTCCGGGCCGAGATCGGCAAATATCCGGGGAAGTTCCCGCCCCGCCCGCAGCGCATCCGCTGCCGCCGTGCCGCTTGGCGAGACCGCGCCGAACGTGGCGAGAACACCGTCGCCCAGAAACTTGTCCACCTGCCCGCCATGGCAGCCAATCACGCCGAGCACCGCCTCCTGGTAACGGGCGAGCACGGCCATCACCGTTGCCGGCGGCAAGGTCGCCGCGATTCGGGTAAAGCCGCGAATGTCCACCATCATCACCGCGGCCTCGCGCAGGCTGCCGCCACCGGCGACAAGCGTCTCGTCCGCATCGGTGATGGAATGGGCGACCTCGGGCGCGAAGAAGCGGCGCAGGTCCTCTGCCGCGGCATGGTCGCGCACGGAATCGAGCAGCATCCGCCGCCCCCTGTACAGGGCAGCAGAAAGGCAAAGCGTCACGCCGACGATGACGATGATCTTGTCCAGCTCGGCGCCGATCAGGATCGCGTTGGAGGTGAGATACTCGACATAGTTCCGGGTGATGTACATCTCGCCCATGTCGCGCGTCACCGCATAGGCGACCAGGGCGATCCAGCCGAGCGCGCCGACCAGGCCCGTGATCAGGACGAAGCGCGGATCGAAGCGCAGCGCCCGGAGCGCGATGAACAGGAACAGGTACATCAGCGTCGGCGCCTTCAGGTAGAAGGTCGCCGGCTGCGCGTACTGGATGTGGAAGGAGAAGATCAACCCGCACAGCAGCGTCACGTCGACGACGATGGAGACGACGAGATACCAGACCGGTAACTCGAACCGGTAAGACAGCGCGACACGGAGCACGGTGAAGACAAAATAGGCCGCCAGCGCCAGCGGCACGAAGTTGAACCCGTCCGCTCCCTCGGCACGCGGCGCCAGCGAATAGAGCATGGCGAAGAACAGCACCATGGCAAGCTGCACCCAGCCGATCAGCCGCTCGGCCTGCGTCTCGCGGGCGGAAATCTCGGCACGCACCCGCAAGGGAACGCCGGCAGCGCCGCCGGCGGGCCGCACCGGTTCGATCGCAGGTTCGCTTTCCAATGTCATCGCCCGCTTCTCCCTCCGCCTTCCGGCAGGCTGGTCACCGACACACGGCAGGTCCGGCGAGGCGGCAGGCAACGCCTTGTCGAGGGCGGCGAACCGCCGTCTCACCATACCGTGAAGCGGCGAGCGGTGGTCACGGCACCCATCAGGGCGTCAGCACCATCCCCTCGCGGCCGACCAGCGCGCCTGGATGGCGGCGGGCGGCCTGCTCGGCAATCGCGTCGAGCGCATCGTCGCTGCGGCGCGGATCATGGTGGAACAGCACGGGGCGGGCGACCCCGGCCTCCAACGCCAGTTCCACGCCCTTTTGCCACGTGGAATGGCCCCAACCCGTGAAACGCGGATATTCCTCGTCCGTGAACATGGCGTCGTAGATCATCACGTCGGCGCCCTCGACGAAGCGACGCACCGCCCGGTCGATCTCCGGATCGCCATGCTCGTGGTCGGTAATGATGCAGATGGACTTGCCCCCATGCTCCAGCCGGTAGCCGGTGGCCCCGCCCGGATGGCTGAGGGCGACCGTGCTGAGCGCGATCTCGCCGTCGCGCGGAAGCGGGCCGCCGGGCCGGAAGCTGGCGAAGGAAACGGCGCGCAGGCTGTTGGCGGCGACCGGAAAGATCGGCGGCGACATGATCCGGCAGATGATGTCCATCAGGCAGGAGCTGCCGGCGAGGTGTCCGGCCCATGCCTTTATGGCGAAGCGGTCGTCATAGGCAGGGGTGAAGAATGGAAGCCCGCAGATATGGTCGAGATGCGTATGGGTAAAGAACATGTCGAAGGCGCGCGGCGGGCGGGCATGCAGCTCGCCGCCCAGGTTGCGTGCACCCGACCCGCAGTCGATCAGCACGATGTCGTCGCCGGCGCGTATCTCGAAGGACGTGGTCTCCCCGCCATAGCGCAATGTCGAGGGCCCCGGTGTCGGCGTCGATCCGCGCACACCCCAAAGCTTCAGGGAGAAAGTCACCGATCCGTCATCCCGTTCATGTCGATCCGTCGGATGACTGCAGGGCCACGAGGGCCTGGGTGGTGCGATCCAGGCGTTGCGCGAGCGTGCGCATAACCTCAAGCGACATGTCGGGAAACTCCTTGAGAAGGCTCAGGAAACCATCCTTGGAGATCGTCAGGACGTCCATCTCCGTCGCCGCCACGACCGTGGCCGTGCGGGGAACGTCGCACAGGATCGCGATCTCGCCAACAATCGAATGTTCCCCCACACGGGCGACCGTGCGTTCACCGTCGCCCGTGCGCACCCGGATTTCCGCCTCGCCGTCCAGGATGATGAAGGCGGAATCGCCCTCGTCCCCCTGATCGCAAAGATGTTCCTCCGGCGCGAAATGACTTCGGTCGGAAATGAAGGCCAGGAGCCTCAGCTTCGTTGCGTCGATGCCGCGAAACAGCGGCACGCGCCGCAATGCATCGACTTCCGCGTCAAGGGTCACATGTCCTCCTTCGGGAAGCGTGCGGCCGGTTCGGACGCGTCCGGTTCCTCGTTCGACTGCGGGATGTCCAGCCTGATCGTCCGGGTCATTGCTCGCTCTCCCGGTCCGCCGCCAGGCGTCCCTGTTCCATCACGATACTATGGTCGAATTCGTTCGCCACGATCAAATTCGACGCGCCGAACAACAGCATGCGGCCTTCCAGTTCCTTGCGAACCGCGTCGCGCAGAGCCTTGTCGTCGTCGCTGGTGCCGGCCGCCGTCTCGTCGAGGATGGTGACCGGAGCACGCTTCATCAGCGCACGCACGAGGGCGACACGGCGCCGCTGCCCGGCGGACAGGCGCGAGCCGGCTACCCCGACATGGAAATCGAGCCCGGCGCGCACGATCGGGCGGCGCAGGTCCATCTCGTCGACAAGGGCGCGGATCAGCCGGTCGATCTGCTCGCGGGCATCGCGGCGGTCGACGCGCGGACGGCCGAACAGCAGGTTGTCCTCGATGCTCATCGGCGCCACGAACCGCTCCCGGTCGAAGACGACGAAGCGCTGCCGCGCACCGGCCAGATGCTTGTGGAAGACCGACCGCGCCGCAATGATCTCGCCGCGCATCTCGTCGTCGAGCACGCCGAGACGGTGACGGGCGGGGATCAGCTTGAAGGCAAGACCGATGAGCCGCTCGCGGTCCGCCGGCGTCAGGCTGCCCTTGCCGGCCTCGGAACGGGCGAGGCGGGTGATGCGCTCGAACTCCGGCAATTCGTCCTGGGTGATGAAGGAGTAATCGCCAAGCAACCCCGAATCGCCGCTGACATTGGCGAACAGCTCGACCATCGTCGTTGCGATCTTCAGGCCGATTCCGACCAGCCTGTCATAGAGCCCGGTCTCCTTGAGCGCCGCCAGAACGTCGGCGTCGCCGGCCAGCGTGTCGATGCCCACGGCCGGGTCGGACGGAGCCGCGAACAGAAGGTTTTCGGCCACGCTGGCGGAATTGTTGAAGCGGTCGATGTGCCACAGCTCGACCATCGCCGCGAGCCGGCCATCTCCTTCCACGCGGTCGGCGAGCGCACGGCGCACGGCAAGCACGCGCTCGGCGAATTCCGGATGCCGGCCGGGATCGATCGGCGATTGCAGCCCCATGCGGAACACGTCGGCGGCAAGCCCCGTCGCCTCGATCAGCTCCAGCGCGCGGGCATCGAGACCGTCCGCGGTCTCGCAGCCGGCCGCGTCCAGGTCCTCCCATTCCGCCTCGATGTCGTAGTCGGGATTCCGGGTGGCACGGGCCTCGGCGAGCCGTCGAACGTGCTCGCTCTTCGCCTCGCCCTCCCTCTCGGGGGGGCGCAAGGGGCGATGGCGCAGGCCGTAGAGCACGTTGTCACGCACGGTACCGGTCCACACATGCACGGAAGAGCCGACATAGGCGATCTGGCGTCCAAGCACCGCCTCGCTCAGGGTGTCGAGGTTGCGCCCGCCGATCTCGACCCTGCCGCTGGTAGCCCCGAGAAGGCCGGCGGCCAGTTGCAGCACCTCGGAGCGGCCGGACCCGTCGGGGCCGATCACCGCGACATGCGTGCCCTCCTCCGCCTTCAGGGACACCTCGAAGACCTCCTGCCCGGCAGCCCCGCCGGAAAAGCTTGCATTGCGCATGACAAGGTCGCCGGTCAGCGGATCGCCGTTGCCATCGTCTGTCAGGCGCGCGACCGGATAGATGTCGGCCGGATCGAAGTTTTCGACCACCGTCTGGTACTTCACGTCGACGTCGGCGACCATCTGGTAATAGGCCAGCAGTTCCTTCCAGGGACCGGCAAGGTCCTTGTAGGCGGCGATCACCGCCAGCAAGGCGCCAAGCGACAGGTTCCCCTCAATGACCAGCCAGCCGCCAATCAGGTAGAACAGGAACGGCGTCAACTGGTTCATGAAGTTATTGAGAAACTTAATGAAATACTTCCAGTTGAAGATCCTGAACCGAATCTTGTAGTTGGTGTAGAAGCGGTCCGAAAGGTCCGCCGAATGCCAGGCCGACGCATCGTTGGCGTGAATCTCGGCAACGCCGCCAATGCTCTCGCCGATCTTGTCGGCGATGACGCGGACGTTGCGCACGCGCTTGCGCGACAGGAGCACCACCTTCCGCTGCAGCTTCGGGATGATGTAGGCCTGCATCGGGTAGGACGAGATCGCGGCAAGCCCCAGAAGCGGGTCCTGCATGAAGATGAAGCCGATCTGCACGACCAGCATGCCGCCCTGATATGCGGGAAGGGCCACTGCCTCGCCGATGAACCCGCCGACATCCTCGACCTCCGAGGTGATCATCGGAATGATCTCGCCCGAACTCACCTTCTTGAAATGCGGCAGGCGGAAACGAAGAACCCGCTGGAAGAGATCGAAACGCAGGCGCCGCAGCATCCGCTCGCCAAGCCTGCCCTTGTAGACATTGAGCACCAGCTTGATGCCATTGGACAGCACGACAAGGCCAAGGAAGGTCAGGCACAGGAGGACCAGGTAGGAAATCTGGTCGAACTCGAGCGTCGCGACCTCGCGCGGAAAGTTCTCGCCCTCGATCGCGTCATTGACGATCAGCTTGGGCAATTCCAGCAGCGCATAGGTCACGGGATAGGCAATCACCGTGATCAGGAGGATCACGAGTTGCTGTCTTGCGCTGTAGCGCCAGATGAAACTGAAAAGGCTTTTTTCCATCGTCGGTCGCGTTATGGGGTCGCGGGCCTGTTTCACCATCCGGCGTCTAGGTTGGCGGCATCATAACGCAGAGATGGCAAACCGCCAGCCGGAACCCGCCCCCTTGTCGGAGACAATGTCATCTCTCCCCGGGGAAGTGCACCATGCACATTTGCATCCCACCCGCCTCTTGCGCCCGGCGGGCACGGCGGCTAGAGAATGGTGAACACTGGGGATGCGTGGTCGTGCGTCAGGGCGGGTACGCTGACCGAATGGGTAGGCATGACCAATAGCTCCCCGAAAGTGCTGATCTACAGCCACGATTCCTTCGGCCTCGGCCACCTGCGAAGGTGCCGCACCATCGCGCATGCGCTGACCCGCAGATTCACGGACATGTCCGTTCTGATTCTGTCCGGCTCACCCATCATCGGCAGCTTCGAATTCCGCTCGCGCGTCGACTTCGTGCGCATTCCCGGCGTGATCAAGCTCCGGAACGGCGAGTACACGCCCCTGTCGCTGTCGCTCAATATCGAGCACATCCTGGCGATCCGCACCTCGATCATCGAGCACACCGCGAAGATCTTCGACCCGGACATCCTGATCGTCGACAAGGAGCCGCTCGGCCTGCGCGGCGAAATCCTGGGCACGCTGGAGATGCTCAAGCAACGAGGCAACACGCGGCTCGTCCTCGGCCTGCGCGACGTGATGGACGACCCGACCGTGCTGCGCGAGGAGTGGACGCGCAAGAATGTCGATCCGGCACTCGAGGCACTTTACGACGAGATCTGGGTCTATGGTCCGCCGGACCTGCACAACCCGCTGGACGGCATGGGGCTGCCGGCTTCGGTGCACGCGAAAACCCTGAATACCGGGTATCTGCGCCGCGACGTACCCGACGACGCGCGCATCACCGAGCCCCTGCCGTTCGACGACGAACCCTATATCCTGGTGACGCCGGGCGGCGGCGGCGATGGCGTCGAGATGGTCGACTGGGTGATGCGGGCCTACGAATCGCGCGCGCAACCGCTGTTTCCGGCCCTGATCGTGCTCGGCCCCTTCATGCCGGCCCAGGCGACGGCGGATTTTCAGGCCCGTGCCGAGCATCTGCGTGACGTTCACATATTGCGCTTCCTGCCGACCATCGAGCCTTACATGGCCGGAGCCAAGGCGATCGTCGGCATGGGCGGCTACAACACGTTCTGCGAAATACTGTCCTTCGACAAGCCAACCCTTCTGGTGCCGCGCGTCGTTCCGCGCCGCGAACAGTCGATCCGCGCGACGCGTGCGGAAACGATCGGCCTCCTGAAGGTCCTGCCGATCGACGAGTATCCGGACGTCGACAAGATGACCGATGCACTGGCCGAGCTTCCCTGGATGGAACCGCCCTCCACCGCCGGCGTCGACAACCTCCTCGGAGGCCTCGACGTGATCGGCGACAGGGTCGAGCGCATTCTCGCCGACCGCCCCGCGGTCTCCCGCCCCCTGACGGCCGTCAACGCCGTCTGAGGTGCGCCTTTCCTCGTTCAACCGGTATCCGTGAATGTCTCGCATCGCCGTCGTCGTCAAAGGCTATCCACGCCTTTCCGAGACCTTCATCGCACAGGAGATGCTGGGACTGGAGCGGCGGGGCATCGCGCAGCTGATCGTCGCCCTGCGCCGCCCCTACGATCCGTTCATCCACGAGGTGCACCGGCAGATCTCCGCCGACGTGCTCTACCTGCCCGAATACATCAAGGACGACCCGGCGCGCGTCGCACGGGCCAGGCGATGGGCCGAAAGACAACCGACTTTCGCTGCCGCCCGCGCCCTGTACGAGGCCGATTTCGCTCGCGAACACAATACCAACCGGCAGCGGCGCTGGGGTCAGGCCTGCGTGCTGGCGCATGAACTTCCCGAAGACGTCACCTGGATCCACACCCATTACCTGCACACGCCCTGTTCGGTGGCGCGCTACGCCGCCCACCTGTCGGGCCGCAAATGGTCCTTCTCGGCCCATGCCAAGGACATCTGGACGAGCCCCGACTGGGACCTGCGCACCAAGCTCGACGACGCGGCCTGGGGGGTCACCTGCACCCGCGTCAATGTCGAGCACCTGAAGACGCTGGCCGCCGATCCGGCGAAGGTCGACCTCGTCTATCACGGGCTCGACTTCTCCCCCTTCCCGCAGCGCAAGGCACATGGCCAAGGCGACGGCGGCGCCACGGGCACGGTGCGCCTGCTCTCCGTCGGCAGGGCCGTGGAGAAGAAGGGGTATGACGATCTCCTGGCGGCGCTTGCCCGCCTGCCGGAAGGGCTCGACTGGCATTTCGAGCATATCGGCGGCGGAGAACAGGGCAGCCGGCTGAAGGATCTGGCCGATAGCCTCGGTCTTTCCGGCCGCATCACCTGGCACGGGGCGAAACCGCGCGAGGACGTGATTGCAGCCGCGGCACGCGCGGACCTTTTCGTGCTCGCCTCCAAGGTGGCGAAATCCGGCGACCGCGACGGCTTGCCCAACGTGCTGATGGAGGCGCAGGCCATGGGCCTGTGCTGCCTGGCCACCAACGTCTCCGCCATCCCCGAACTCGTCCGCAACGGGGAGACCGGCGTGCTGGTGCCACCTGGCGACCCGGCGGCGCTGGCCGATGCTCTCGCCGCCCTGATCCGCGACCCGGCGCGACGGGCCCTGCTGGGCACTGCCGCAAGCGAAGACGTGCGGACGCGGTTTTCCGCCGACCCGGGCCTCGATCTCCTGGCACAGCGCTTCGCCAAGGTGCTTTGAAGGACAGGGGCCGCCCCATGCGCATCGCCTTCACCGCCCCGATGAAACCGCTCGACGATCCGGTCCCCTCCGGCGACCGGACCATGGGACGGTTGATCGTCAGGGGGCTGGAGCAAGCGGGGCACGACGTGCGGATCGCCTCGCGGTTCCGCTCCTGGCGGGCAAGCGGCGGCCTTGATGAACAACGCGCCGTGGAGCGCCTGGCGCGTGCCGAGGCGGAGGCGATCGCCCGGCAATGGCAGACGGAAGGCTACCGGCCCGACCTCTTCCTCACCTATCACCTCTATCACAAGGCGCCCGACTGGATCGGCCCGGCGCTCGCCGACCGTTTTGTCCTGCCCTATGCGGTGATCGAGGCAAGCCGCGCGCCGAAGCGGCGGGCGGGCGAGTGGGAGCACGGTTTCGCCGCCGCCGATGCGGCCCTGCACCGGGCCGACATGGTGGCTGCCCTGCACCGGGCCGACCGGGAATGCCTCGCCGCCGTCGTGCCCGAGGCGCGACTGGCCGTGTTCCCGCCCTTTCTCGACGAACGTCCCTTTGTCGATGCGCCGCGCATCCAGCCGCCTGCCGATACTCCCCCAAGGCTGCTCGCCGTCGGGATGATGCGGGAGGGCGCCAAGATGGCGTCCTACCGGCTGCTTGCCAAAGCGCTCGCCAGGCTGGACGACCGTCCCTTCTCCCTGACCATCGCCGGCGACGGGCCCTGCCGGTCCGAGGCCGAAGCACTGTTCGCCGGCCATGGCGCCCGCTTCACCGGCGCTTTGGCGCCGGAGGAGATGCCGGCGCTTTACGCTACCCATGACATTCTCGTCTGGCCGGCGATCCGCGAGGCCTTCGGCTTCGTCTTCCTGGAAGCCCAGGCGACAGGCCTGGCGATTGTCGGCGGTGACACGTTCGGCGTTCCCGATGTGGTCGCCGAGGGGGTGAGCGGGCTTCTTGCACCCGAGGGCGACATCGATGCCTTCGCCGCGACACTCGCCCGGATGATGAACACGCCCGGCCTTTCTGCCCGCATGGGCACGGCCGCGCGCGCGCATATCCTCTCCCGTCACGGGATGGCGGCCGGCGCGGGGCGGCTGGACGCCTTTGTCGCGCATGCCTTGCGGAACCACGCGGCCCGCGCTACCGCTTCGCCAAGATGACCCGATCCGCCTTCATCCATGTCCAGCACCTGCTCGGCACCGGCCACGTGTTTCGCGCCGCCGCCATCGGTCACGCCCTCGCAGCGCGCGGGATCGAGGTGACGCTTGCCACCGGCAACACGCTGCCGCCGCTGCTCGATACGGCCGGCCTGACCGTCGTCGAGTTGCCGCCGGTCCGGGCTTTGGACGCCCGCTTCAAGACCTTCCTGACGCCGGACGGGCGCGAGATCGACGACACCTGGAAGGCGGCGCGGCGCGATGCCACGCTTGCAGCCTTCGCGGCGCGCGATTTCGACCTGGTGCTGACGGAGACATGGCCCTTCGGCCGCCGGCCCTTCGCCTTCGAGATGGAGCCGCTGGTCGCGGCGGCTCAGGCGCGCGCTCGCCCTCCCCTCATCGCCGCCTCGATCCGCGATATCCTCGTGCGCAAGCAGGAGATCCGGAAAGAGGAGGAGATGGCCGAGCGGGCGCTTGCCGCCTACGATATCGTCCTCGTCCACTCCGATCCGGAATTCGTGAAACTGGAAGACAGTTTCCCCTTCACCGAGCGTATCGCCCATCTGCTGCGCTATACGGGCTTTGCGGAAACCGGCAATGGCAGTGTCCCCGCACCCGGTGCAGAGGGGCAGGATGAGGTGATCGTCTCGTGTGGCGGCGGTGCGGTCGGCGCCGGTCTGCTGGCGGCCGCCATCCCGGCGCGCGCGCTTTCCCACAGCGCGGGCGATTGCACCTGGCGACTGCTCGCCGGTCATGACATCGACCCCGAGACCTTCGACAGCCTCCGCGCGCAGGCGGGCGACGGCCTCATCGTGGAGCGCGCCCGGCGCGATTTCACCGCTCTTCTTGCCCGCGCGCGGCTCTCCGTCAGTCAGGCCGGCTACAATACGGTGCTCGACATCCTGCGTGCCGGGGTGCCGTCCGTCCTGGTCCCCTTCGCCCAGATCAAGGAGACGGAGCAGCAGCAACGGGCCGACGCGCTCGCCCGCCACGGCCGCGCCGTCTCGATCCCGGAAAAGACACTGACCCCGGCGAGCCTCGCCGCTGCCGTAGACGCGGCGATCGCCCTGCCGCGCCGCCGGATCGAGGTGCAACTGGGCGGCGCAGAGCGGGCGGCGGAGATCCTCGCCGAGGCGCTGGAGGCACGCGGATGAGCGCGGCGGCCGCCACCGAGGCGGACTTCCTCGTCTGCCGCGACAAGCTCGTGCGCCATCTCGACTGGTTCGCCGAGCGCGGCCTTTCGGTTCCCGTCTGGTGGCGCGACGATGACGCCGTGGAGCCGACGCCGGCGCTGGAGCGGCTGCTGGCCATCGCCAATGCGCACGGGATCGAGGTGGCGCTCGCCGTCATTCCGAAAGACGCAACGCAAGCGCTGGCGGAGCGGCTTGCGGGCGAACGCTTCGCATCCGTCCTGCAGCACGGCTACGAGCATCGCAACTTCCAGGACAAGGCACGCGGCGAGAAGGCGGCGGAACTCGGCCGGGCCCGCGACCCGGACGAGGCCCTGACGCTGATCGCCAAGGGCCGCGAGCGGCTTGTGGGCCTCTTCGGCGAACGCTTCGTGCCTGTCATGGTGCCGCCCTGGAACCGCATCGCACCGCGCATCTCGGCGCGTCTTGGCGAGGCCGGCCTTGTCGGGCTCTCGACCTTCACCCAGTTCCATCCGCGCGCGCTGACCCACGTGCAGACCCATATCGACATGATCAAGTGGAAGAAGGGACGGCGCTTCATCGGCTGGCGATCCGCCAGCCTGCGCTTCGATTTCCATCTGGCGCGACGGCGCACCAACCCGGACGAACCGCTCGGCATCCTGTCGCACCACCTGGCGCAGGACGAGGCCTCGTTCGACTTCCTGGACAGGATCTTCGGGATCCTCGCCGAGCATCCCGGCGCCCGCTTCGCACGGATCGCCGATCTGCTGCCCCGGCCCGTCCGAAGCTGACCCTCAGGCCGCCGGCTTCAGCAGGCGCAGCCGCCAGGTGACGTTCTTCTTGTCGGAGGTGAGACGGTAATCGTCGAGCACGTCCCAGTCGGGACCGTCGGTCGCCTCCCAGAGCCGGGCGATCAGCCGATTGGCGCCCGATTCGAGGCGCTTGGGCGAATACATGGACACCGCGATGACGCCGCCCGGCGCCAGAAACGGCACGTAGCGGGCGACCGCCGCGGCCGGATCGTCGGAGAAATGCAGCACCTCGTTGAAGACGATGGCCGAGAAGGTCTCGTCCTTCTCGGGTGCGAATGTGTGCAGGTCGCCGGCGCGCAACGACGCGATCCGCGGGTCCACATCGGCAATGCCCAGCGCCGCAGGGGCGAGGTCCACGCCGACATACCGCCCGATCCCCATCGGCTGCAGGCGCTCGTAGAGCAGCCCCTCACCGCAGCCAAGGTCGAGCACGTTGTCCAGCGACCCGTTCAGCGACAGCCACATGCCGATGATGCCATACCGCCCGCTTTCAGGCAGGTCACGCAGGAACGACCAGCGCCCGCGCCGGTATTCCTCGTCCCATCCGTCGGCGGTCGATGCGTTCTTGGACATGCCTGTCTTCCTGTTCACCTTCACTGGCCGCAGCTCGTGCTGCGATGCGCCATCACTTATACGGGTCGGCCGCGTCACGCAAACCGTCTCCCAGGAAGTTGAAGGCCAGAACCACAATGATAATGGGCAGGACGGGCGCCATCAGCCAGGGATAAACGACCACAACGGAGATATCCTGGGCCTCGTTGAGCAGCACTCCCCAGGAAACGGCCGGCCGGCGCAGGCCGAGATTGAGGTAGGAAAGCGCCGTCTCGCCGAGAATCATCGCCGGGATCGACAGCGAGGCCGAGGCGATGATGTGGCTGGTGAAGCCGGGCAGCAGATGCTTGCGGATCACCCGCGAGGGACGGGCCCCCATCAGCAGCGCCGCCTTGGCGTATTCCTCCTCGCGCAGCGCCATCAGCTTGGAGCGTACCGCGCGCGCCAGCCCAGGCCAGTCGAGCAGGCCGAGGATCACGGTGATGCCGAGATAGATCCATACCGGCGACCAGGTAACGGGAAGCGCCGCCGAAAGCGCCATCCAAAGGGGCAGTTCCGGGAGCGAACGAAGAATCTCGATGAGGCGCTGGATCGCGCTGTCTATGAGGCCGCCAAAAAAGCCTGCGATCCCGCCGAAAAACAGGCCGAGAACGATGGAGATGGTGACGCCCACGAGACCCACGGTCAGCGACAGGCGCGCGCCGTAGATCAGCCCGGAAAGAACGTCGCGCCCGAGCCGGTCCGTTCCAAGCAGGTAGAGCGTGCCCCCCTCGGCCGGACAGACGAGATGGAAGCGCGCATCGAAAAGCCCCCAGAAGCGGTAGTTCGAGCCCGAACAGAAGAACCGCAAGGGCTGCACGTCCTCCCGGTCCTCGGCATAGACCCAGCGTACCGTCTCCAGATCGATGCTGGCCTTCGAGCCGTAGACGAACGGCCCGACGAACGACCCTTCATGGAACAGGCGCAGTGTCTGCGGCGGTGCATAGAGGTGATCGTTCGAGCGTTCGTTCGGCGAATAGGGCGCGATCAGCTCGGCAAAGGGAACACAGAGATAGAACAGGATGAGAATGACGCCGGACCACACGGCGATCCTGTGGCGGCGGAATTTCCACCACATGATCTGCCACTGGGATGCCTGGTAGAAGCGCTCCTGTTCCGGCGACAGCGTTTCCGTCTCGACCGGATTGAAAGCCTCCGGATTGACGTAGTGGCCGGTTTCCTCGCGGATGCTCATGATGCTGCCTTTCCGCCGAGACGAATGCGCGGGTCGAGCACCGCCAGCAGCAGGTCGGAGACCAGCATGCCGACCAGCGTCAGGATCGCAACGAAGAGAAGGATGAAGCCTGCCAGGAACTGGTCCTGCGACTGCAGGGCGTTGAGCAGGACCGGCCCGACGGTCGGCAGGTTGAGCACCACGGAAACGATGACCGAGCCGGAGACGAGCGAGGGGATCAGGTTGCCGATATCGGCGATGAACGGGTTGAGCGCCATGCGCAGCGGATACTTGACCAGCAGACGCGCCTCGCGCAGGCCCTTGGCCCGCGCCGTCGTCACGTACTGCTTGTGCAGTTCATCGAGAAGGTTGGCCCGCAGGCGCCGGATCATCGCCGCCGTGCCGGCGGTGCCGATGACGATGGTGGGCACGATCAGATGCGCCAGGATCGACAGCGCCTTCGCCAGGCTCCAGGGCTGGCCGATATATTCCGGCGCCATCAGCCCGCCGACCGACAGCCCGAACCAGAGATTGGCGAAATAGAGCATGATCAGGCCGAGCAGGAAGTTCGGCGTCGCGAGCCCGATATAGCCGATGAAGGTGAAGCCGTAGTCGCCCCACGAGTATTGCCGTGTGGCCGAATAGATCCCGATCGGGAAGGAGACGATATAGACGAAGAGGATGGTCGCGGTATTGAGCACGATGGTCAGCGGCAGCGTCGGGCCGACCACCTCGGAGACCGGCTTCTCGTATTCGAACGACCAGCCCCAGTTGCCCTGCAGCAACCCGTCGAGGCCGTGGACGCCAGGCCACAGGCCGATCCAGATCAGGAAGCGCTCCACGAAGGGGCGATCGAGCGCGAACTCGGCGCGCAGGAACTCCAGCTTGGCGATGGACGCGCTTTCGCCGGCGGCACGCAGCGCAGCGATCTGGTTGGAGATATAGTCGCCGGCCGGCAATTCGATGATGACGAAGATAAGCAGGCTGATCACGAACAGCGTCGGGATCATCGTCAGCACCCGGCGCGCAATGTAGTAAAGCATCAAGCGGTCCCCCAGCACCGCGCGGAACGCTTGCGCGCCGCGCCGCACACTCATTTCCTGTAGAATTCATCCATCCGGTGAATGCCGAAATGCGCACCGGGATCCCAGCCGTAGATCCCCTCTTCCGGCACGTTTCCGAGATTCTTCACCACCACCGGCTGGCGAACCTCCGACACCAGCCCGATATGGATCGTCTCCTCTGCGTGAATGCGCAGGATCTCGTGCCAGATCTCGGTGCGCTCTTCATGCGAGGACGAGACGAGCCAGGCTTCGTAAAGCTCGATCAGGCGCACCGCCGGTCCCCATTCGGGCTTCTCTCCGGTCTGCCCGTCGGTCTCGTACCAGTTGCCCCAGCGCGCCCAGGACAGGAAGTCGCCACGCACCGGCACGAAGTCCTCCGGCGTCATCTCCGAGGTCGGGATGCCGTTCTCGAAGCCCGACCAGACGGCCATCACCATCAGGCCCGACAGCGCGCGCTCGCGCATGATGTCGCGCTGGCTGGGCTTGGAAAACAGCTTCACGCCGATCTCCCGCCAGGTCTCGCCGACCAGTTCGAGCGCGTCGAGCTCCTCCTGGCTCTCGCCGGTGGCCTCGACGATGATCTCCAGCGGCCGGCCGTCCGGCAGCAGGCGCACGCCATCGCCGCGCCGCTCGGTCAGACCCATCTCGTCGAGCAGCTCGTTCGCCCGGTCCGGATCGAAGCCCGCGTAAAGGTCGCGATATTCGGGACGGAACAGCGGGCTGCGCGACAGGACCGTGTCGTTTCCGGCGGTGCCGAAGCCCAGATACAGCACCTTGTTGATCATCACCCGGTCGATGCCCAGCGACAGGGCGTGCCGGAAGCGGGTGTCCTGCATCACCTCGCGCCAGACCGGATCGGCAACGGTCAGGTTGGGCAGCAGCGAGATCTGCGAGCCCTTGCTGATCGGCCACAGATAGGTATCGAAGCGCCCCGCCTTCTCGCCCTGCTTGAGGATGGTGATGTCGGAAAAGCCGATGTTGCGTGCCTGCAGGTCGGCCTCGCCCGCCTGGGTCTTGGCCGGGATGATCTTGCCGTCGGCAACCGTCATCACGACGCTGTCGAGATAGGGCAGCTGCTGGCCGGCCTTGTCGATGCGGTGATAGTAGGGATTTCGGTGCAGGACGAAACGACGCTCGCTGTCATCTGCAAGCCGAACCCAGGGCTGCAGGCTCGGCAGGTCCGGATTGCGGGCGTCATACATGTCATCCATCTTGTTGAAGAGCGCCGCCCAACTCCTCAGCTTCTTCTCTTCCGCCAGTTTCGCGATCTTGTCCATGTCGCCATAACGGGCGTGGAACTGCTTCAGGTAGTGCGCCGGCCGGTAGATGAATGGCGGCCGGGACTTGGCCAGTTCCGGCTTGAACAGCGGGTTGGGTGCATTCCAGCTGAACCGGACCGTGGTCTCGTCGATGACCTCGAAGAGCGGCGGCTCGCCGCCGGCCAGCATGAACTGCGGCAGACCGGAGGGCTGCAGCTCGCCGTTCAGCGCCACGTCCTCGTACCAGAAGCGGATGTCTTCGGAGGTGAACGGGTGGCCGTCGGACCACTTGTGTCCCTTGCGCAGGACCAGCGTGAAGACCCGCCCCTCCTCCTCGATGAAGTCCTTGAGAAGGTCGGGCCTCAGCTCGAGATCCTCGTCATAGCCGACGAGGCGGGCATAACCCCAGACATTGATCAGGCGGACATCCCGCGAGCGGCCGATCAGGGTGTCGATATGACCGCCCGGCGTGCCGATCTGGCGCCCGCGCGCGACCAGGTCGACGACGAGCGGCTCCTCCGGCACCCGCTCGCCAACCGGCGGCAGGTCAACGCCGACGCGTCCGGCCAACGAGGGCGTTTCCTTGAGCGTCAGCGCCGTTGCCGGGACCGCGATCAGCACCGCCAGCGCGGCAAGGGCAACGGCCAGAAGCCGGTGCTGCGAAAGCCGGGGCGTCATTGTGCGGCCTCCATCGACGTGGCGGGCCGGTTCGGCGCCAGTCCCGGCGCGCAGACGAAATGACTCGGCGCCACCTCCACCAGAACCGGCCGCACACCGTCGAGCACCCGGTAGGGCTCCGGCCATTCGGCGGGCTCGGAGGCCCGGCCGGCATTGAGCGCGGCAAAATCGAGCGGCGCGGCGAGATCGGGCTCGGGCACGGAGGCCAGCAGGGCCCGCGTATAGGGATGCATCGGGTTTTGCACCACGTCACGGGTGAGACCAACCTCGACCACCCGGCCCCGGCACATCACCGCGACCCGGTCGGCGATGTAATCGACGACAGCCAGATTGTGACTGACGAACAGATAGGTCAGGTTGAGTTCCGCCTTCAGGTCCTTGAGCAGGTTGAGGACCTGCGCCTGGACCGAAACGTCGAGCGCCGAGGTCGGCTCGTCGCAAAGGATGAACTCGGGGTTGAGCGCGAGCGCCCGGGCGATGCCGATGCGCTGCCGCTGGCCGCCGGAGAAGGAATGGGGATAACGGCGCAGGAAGCGCGGATCGAGGCCGACAAGGCGCATCAACTCGCGCACCCGCTCCGCCCGCTCCTCGGGCGTGCCGATCTTGTGGATCACCAGTGGTTCCGACAGCAACTCGTTTACGGTCATGCGCGGATTGAGCGAGGAGAACGGGTCCTGGAAGATGAGCTGCACCCGTCTGCGATAGTCGAACAGCTCCGCTCCGCCCATTTTCGCGACATCGACCGGCCCGTCGCCGCAATCGTAGCGAATCTCGCCCGCATCGACATCAATGGCACGCAACACGGCCTTGGCGGTCGTCGTCTTGCCCGAACCGCTTTCGCCGACAAGGCCGAGACATTCGCCGCGCCTGACGGTCAGGTTGATGTCGTCGAGCGCCAGCACCGTGCGGGCGCTGCCGCCGAGCAGGCCGCCCTTGCGAGTGGTGAACCGCTTGGTCACGCCGCTCAGCGTCACCAGCGGCGTACCGGGCGCGCATGTGTGCCTCTCGTTCGCCTTCTTCAGGAAGCCTTCCGCGTGCGGCTCGATCGGACGGATCGGCACCAGACGCTCGCCCGCTCCCATGCCGAAGCGCGGCACGGCATTGAGCAGCGCCTTGAGATAGGCGTGCTGCGGATTGGCGAAGAGGTCGGCGGCGCTGCCCCGCTCCATGATGCGGCCGTGATAGATCACCACCACCTCGTCGGCCATGTTGGCGACGACGCCGAAATCATGGGTGATCAACAGGACGGACATGTGCAGCTCGGTCTGCACATCCTTGATGAGCTTGAGAATTTCGGCCTGGATCGTGACATCCAGCGCGGTGGTCGGCTCATCGGCGATCAGCAGCGAGGGACGGCAGATCATCGCCATGGCGATCATCGCGCGCTGACGCAGGCCGCCGGAAAGCTCGAACGCGTAGGAGTCCAGAGCGCGCGCCGGATCGGGAAAGCGCACCAGGCGCAGCATCTCGCGGGTCAGTTCGCGCGCCTCGGCCGGCGAGCAGCCGCGATGCAGTTCCGCCGCCTCGCCGATCTGGTCGCCGATCGTGTGCAACGGCGAAAGCGAGGTCATCGGCTCCTGGAAGATGATGGCGATGCGGTTGCCGCGAATGGCGCGCAGCGCCGGGCCCTTGCGGTCCAGCGTGGCGATGTCGACCGGTTCGGCCTCGTCGCTGTCACGGAAAAGGACGCGTCCGCCCGTCACCTGCGCCTTTTCCGGCAGCAGGCCCATGATCGTCTGCGAGATCACCGTCTTGCCCGAACCGGACTCCCCGACCAGGGCAACGGTGCGATTGCGCGGCACGGAAAAGGACACGTTGTCCACTGCGCGCGACCGCCCTTCCTGGGTCGTGAAATCGACGCTCAGACCGTCGACCGTCAGCACATCCACGTGGTTCGCCCTCCTCCTGGCACCCTCGTCTTTCGCCCCTCTGTTCCGGCGATTGATCGGGCCATTATAGGAGGCAAGTCCTGTCGTGAAAGTTCATTCCCCGACATGTGCCCCCATACGCACATATCACTGCTACAGCAGGTGCATGTGACCGGCATCACAAAACCATGACGGCAACCGGAAAAAACCGTGCGCATTGCGGACACCGGATCAACCCGCCAGTTCGATACCGCCTTGCACCGGCACAATCTCGTCTGGCGTCACCGTGTCGTCGACACGCCATACGGCGATCGCTCCGCTGCGCCCGCGCAGCTTGTGCGTGCCGACACGGGTGGCGCAACCGGCAAGCAGGCCGCCGGCCTGCGCCCGGATGCGGGCCATCGCCGTGTCGCTGGCCAGGATCACCATCTCGTCCTCCGGCGCGACATCCCGGCCAAAGGACTGAAGACGCTCGCAGACATTCACCGCATCGCCGACAACGGTGTAGTTCCAGCGGTCGAGCGCCCCGACATTGCCGACCACCACGCGCCCCGAATGCAGGCCGATGCGCATGCGGATCGGCTCCCGTCCGGCCGCGCGCGCGGCGCGGTTCGCCTCGCGCAGCGCCGCGGCAATGGCAAGGCACGCCCGGGCGCCGGCGATCGCATGGTCGGGCCGCTCGTCGGGTGCGCCCCAAAAGGCCAGCATGCCGTCGCCGATGAACTTGTCGACCGTGCCGCCCTCCTCCTCGACCGCGCCGACAAGCACAGCGAAATGCTCGTTGAGTACCTCTGCAGTGCGGGCGGCGGTGAGGTTCTCCGACAGGGAGGTGAACCCGACAATGTCGGTGAAGATGAAGGTCAGGTCACGTTCGCTCGCGACCGCCGCCTGGTCGACGCCGAGGCGCATCAGCTTGCGGAACAGCGAGCGCGGCACATAGGTGTTCATCGCCTTGAGGCCGATCACCATGGCGTTGAAGGCCTGGTAGACCTGATCGAGTTCACGCACCCGGCTGCGCGGCAGCGGCTCGACCCGGTCGAAATCGAGATCGCCGACGAATTGCGCCCGCCTGGAGATTTCCGACAGTGGCCGCGCCGCGCGCCGCACCAGAAGCACCGACAGGCCAAGCGCGACCAGGATCGAGACGAGACCGACCACGGCCGAACCGAACAGGCGCTGCACCTCGCGTGAAATGGTCGAGGCGACATAGTACTGCCCGACTGTCCAAACGCCCGGTCCATAGCCGGCGATGATCTTGGTCATCGACAGGAAGTCCGGACCGCCGTCATCGCTTTCGAGATCGCGCACCTCGACGCCCGCCGCGCTGGCACGCTCGAAATTCTGCAGCGTGGGCGCGGTCGCCAGCCTCATCAAGGCCTTGTCGCCCAGCTCGTCGACCGTCAGAGGCAGTTTCGGCGCCTCACCGTCCGGTCTCGCGTAGTCCTCGATATCCGAATGGGCGATCACCTCGTTGCCATTGGCGATGATGAAGACGGTGGCGAAGGGACCGTCGTCAAGCTGGCGCGCGGTCCGGCCGAGCTCGTCGATCGACACCGCGGCTGTGAGATATCCCTTCAGGACGCCGTCGGTTGCCAGCGGAACCGTGACATTGGCGTAGAGCACGTCGCCGGACTTCACCAGCGGGCCCCATGTCGCCGGCGAGCCGGCCGCGATCTTGGGAAGGATGTAGCGTTTCGCCTCCTCCGGCACCTGCTGGCGCTGGAACGGCCAGAGCTTGCCGGTGGCGGAGCGGTAGACACCGTATTCGTCGCCCTCGATGTTGGTGACGACGAGGACATCGAGCGCCGGATTGGCATGCACCGCAGCCAGGATCTCCGGCCGGAAGCCCTCGAGGCTGCCCCTGTCGAGGGACCGGTTCTCGAACACCGCCTTCAACTGCACGACCGCGCCCGAGGCCAGGTCAAGATGGTCGCGCAGCCTCCGCTCCAGCGCGTTGGTGGTCAACACCGCCTTGTCGTTGAGAAGCGAAAAGGTGTTGCGCATATTGGCCGTGACGGCGAGGCCGAGCACAAGCAGCATCGACACGCCGACAAGCGCACCGAAGGCGATGCCGACGAGCCAGGTCATCGAGATGCCGCGCATCCGCCCACGTCCGTATCTACTCAGCCGGCGTATCATGCTTGGCAGTCGTCCCTGTCCGTGAATGCCGGCGCCTGCATGTCGGTTTCAAACGTGGGGCGCCGCAACGGTTGTCTCGTCCAATGGCGACACCTTACGCCGGATTGCGGCACGATGGCGACCCCGCGACGTCAAATCCGGGTCGATGCAACACGTTACTGCTTCGGTGCACAACCTGCGCCAGGGAGGCCGGCGTCACTGTACTCGCATCCGCACAGCGGCTAGGGTCCGGACCCGCCGGCGCGAGGCACGAGGGGAGCACAGACGGGTGATCGACTACGAGGCCGAATACAACAACCGGGCGCTTGTTCCCGACCACATGACGATCATCGACGGCTGGGCCCGCGACGCTGCCGCCTATCGCGAAAGCGCCGACTGCCAGACCGGAATTGCCTATGAACTCGGCGAGCGGGCGCGATACGACCTGTTCCTGCCGGCGGGAGGGATGCCGGCGACGGGAGCAATCGCGCTGTTTCTGCATGGTGGCTACTGGCAGGCGCTCGACCGGTCGTACTTCTCCCACATGGCGCACGGGCCGAACGCGCACGGCCTGCCCGTGGCGGTTGCCAACTACTCGCTCTGCCCGCAGGTTCGGGTTGCCGATATCGTCGAGGAGGTCCGCCAGCTTGCCGGGCATCTGTGGGAACGCTACCGCAAGCCGGTCATCGCCTATGGCCATTCCGCCGGCGGACAACTGACCGCGGCACTGCTTGCCACCGATTGGGGAAATCGCGGCCTGCCGCCCCGGCTGGTGCCGGCGGGCCTCGCCATCTCGGGCGTCTTCGACCTGCAGCCGCTGATCGGCACCTCGATCAACGCGAACCTGCGCCTCGACCGCAAGGAGGCGATCGAGGTGTCGCCGGTGGCGCTGGCCGCACCCATGGGAACCCGACTGATCGCCGCCGTCGGCGGCGGCGAATCCTCCGAGTTCATCCGCCAGTCCAGGGTCATCGCCGATGCCTGGGGACGTGGCGGCGTCGCCACGGAACTCGACATTCGTGGCCAGGACAACCATTTCACCGTCATCGCGCCCCTCGCCGATCCGGCCAGCGACCTGACCGCGGCGTTCGTCTCGATGGCCCGCGCCATCTGCTGATCCCGCGCCGCCCCGACGCGGCGAACATGACCCGTATCAATGCGAGCGTGCCGGTTTTCCTGTCGGCTTGCCTCTGCCCGGCAACGCCCGCAAGCACGCATCCCTCGCAGGAAGGAGCATCCATGCGTCCAGAAACCCCCGCCCCCGTCCGCCTCGAGGACTATCGCCCGCCCGCCTACGGGATCACCACGGTGCATCTCGACATCCGGCTCGCGCCGCAGGCGACCAGGGTGCGGGCAAGGCTGGCCGTCAGCCCGGCCGAAGGAACCGAGGCAGGCACGCCCCTGGTTCTCGACGGTGACGAGCTGAAGCTTGTCGCGCTTGCGCTCGACGGTCGGGTACTGGCGGAAGACGCGATCCGGGTATCGCCCGACCGGCTGGAAATCCTGTCGCCGCCCGCCGGCCCCTTCACGCTTGAGATGGAGACCGAGCTCGATCCCGACGCCAACACCCGGCTGATGGGTCTTTATCGCTCCAACGGCACCTATTGCACCCAGTGCGAGGCGGAAGGCTTTCGCCGGATCACCTATTTCCTCGACCGGCCCGACTGCCTCGCCGTCTACACCACCCGCATCGAAGCCCGCAAAGGCGATGCCCCGGTGTTGCTGGGCAACGGCAATCCGGTGGAACACGGCGATGTGCCGGGCACCGACCGCCACTACGCGATCTGGCACGACCCGCATCCCAAGCCGAGTTACCTTTTCGCGATGGTCGCCGGCGACCTTGCCCGGGTGAGCGACAGCTTCACCACCAGCGAAGGACGGGACGTCGCCCTCAACATCTATGTCGAGCATGGCAACGAAGGCGCCTGCGACTGGGCAATGGACAGCCTCAAGCGCTCCATGCGCTGGGACGAGGAGGCGTTCGGTCGGGCCTATGACCTCGACGTGTTCAACATCGTCGCCGTTTCGGACTTCAACATGGGCGCGATGGAGAACAAGGGCCTCAACATCTTCAACGACAAATACGTCCTGGCAGAGCCGGACACCGCCACCGACCAGGACTATGCCGGCATCGAGACGGTGATCGCGCATGAATACTTCCACAACTGGACCGGCAACCGGATCACCTGCCGCGACTGGTTCCAGCTCTGCCTGAAGGAAGGTCTCACCGTCTTCCGCGACCAGGAGTTCTCCGCCGACCAGCGCTCGCGCGCGGTCAAGCGCATCGCCGACGTGCGCCTGCTCAAGTCGCACCAGTTCCCGGAAGACGCCGGCCCGCTCGCCCATCCGGTGCGCCCGCGCCTCTATCACGAGATCAACAACTTCTATACGGCCACCGTCTACGAGAAGGGCTCGGAGGTCGTGCGGATGCTGAAATGCCTGCTCGGCGACGTCGCCTTCCGCACCGGCATGGACCTCTATTTCGACCGCCACGACGGCGAGGCGACCACCATCGAGGCCTTCCTTGCCTGCTTCCAGGAAGCGAGCGGCGTCGATCTCGCGCAATTCGCGCTGTGGTACGAACAGGCCGGAACGCCCATGGTGCGTGCCGAAAGCCATTACGCCAAGGAAACGGGCCGCTTCACCCTGACGCTGCGCCAACAGGTGCCGCCCACCCCGAAACAGGCCGACAAGAAGCCGATGCACATTCCCGTCCGCGTCGCGCTGATCGGGCGGGATGGACGCGAGCTTCGGCCAGCCTCGGTCACGGGCGCGGAGATGACCGGCGACGTCATCCATCTGCGCGAAACCTCGCAGACCGTCACCTTCACCGGCCTCGCCGAACGGCCCGTGCCCTCGATCCTGCGCGGCTTCTCGGCGCCGGTGTCGCTGAATAGCGACCTTGCCGACGAGGACCTCCTGTTCCTGGCGGCCAACGACAGCGATCCCTTCAATCGTTGGGCCGCACTTCAGACGGTGGTGATGAATGCGCTGATCGCGGCGAGTGCCTGCGTCGCGCGCCAGGAACCGGTGACCCTGCCGGACGCGCTTGTCGCGGCGATCGAGGCAAACACGGTCGACGGCACGCTTGAACACGCTTTCCGTGCCCTGTGCCTGCAACTGCCCGGCGAGGCCGACATCGCCCGTGAAATCGGTCACGATGTCGACCCGGAGGCGATCAGGATCGCGCGTGCCGCAGTTCGCCGCACCATTGCCGACCGGATGGCACGGGCCATCGCCGCCGAATATGCCGGCCTTGCCAGCACCGACGCGTTCTCGCCCGAGGCCGCCGCGGCCGGGCGCCGGTCCCTGCGCAATGTCCTGCTCGACTATATCGGACATGGCGAGAGCGGCAGCGACGGCGCGCTGGTGCGGGCCCATTTCGAGCAGGCGGACAACATGACCGACCGCCTCGCCGCGCTCAACGTGCTTGTCCACGCCGCCCTGCCTGGCCACGAGGACGCACTTGCCTCCTTCGCGGCACGCCACAAGGCGAACCCGCTTGCGATGGACAAGTGGTTCATGGTGCAGGCCACCGCGGCGCAGGACGAAACGCTCGACAAGGTGCGCGCGCTCACCCGTCACCCGGCCTTCTCCGCCGGCAATCCGAACCGGGTCCGGGCCCTGATCGGCGCCTTCGCGACCGGCAACCAGAGCCAGTTCAACCGCGCCGACGGCGCCGGCTTCGACTATGTTGCCGGCTTTGCCCGCGAGCTCGACCGGAGAAATCCGCAGGCGGCGGCCCGCCTCCTGTCGGCTTTCCGCTCCTGGCGGGCGCTCGAACCGGAGCGGCGCAAGCACGCCGAGGCGGCCCTGCGGCACCTGGCTTCGGACGACGGGCTCTCGGCCGACATGCGCGACATTGTCGACCGCTGCCTGCAATAGTCCGGAAAACTCCCCTTTTTGAAGATGTTCCCGCCATCCGCAACAAGGAGACAAGCCTCGTGCGGATGGCGCACCCGCGCCGGCGGCACGGGACTCGCA
>NZ_JBLXFR010000053.1:0-27126 GCF_048261845.1 Stappia sp.
CCTCCCCAGACTCCCAACAATCCCCCACATGTATGTCTGTCTCCACCATCCGGTGTCGCGACACCGGAGCCCCCGCGTCTCGCCGGGCGTTCCCCGGCACACCCATAGCGAACACAGGCCCCGCCCGCACAATCAAAACCTGTTTCACTTCGTGACACGGAATTGCAAACAAACCAGAAAGAACCGCAAATTCGGTGGAATCCCTCCCACACGCCGTGCTTTCGCTCCGAACTTTAAGGCTTGTTAACCCTGTTTGGCGTTTCCTAGAAACAGGATGGAACAGATTGGGGTTGGCAGCGTGAAACCGCTGAAGACACGCAACAGGACCGCACCCTCGCAAGGTCGGGCGGATGCGCGCTGGGTCGCCCTTTGGGGCGGTGGCGCGATGCTGTTTGCGCTTGTCGGGATTTCCTCGATGTTCCTCGCCGCCTCTCCCCCGCAGTCCGGCATGCGGATCGCGGGCCAGCCCCTCCCTTCGCAAGGGGATGTTCGAACGACCGCTTCCATCCCCCCGCGCGGACCGGAAGCGATCGAGATCTATCCTTCGAATGGCGGCGTCGAAGGCGAACAGGCGCGCCGCGCGCTCAAGGCGGAAATGGAGACATTGCGTCGTCAGGTCGCGGAGCTGCGCCGCGCCATGTCCGTCATGCAGGAACGCAACGCCATGCTGAGCGCGCGCTCCGGAGCGGTGCCGCGCGAGGAGAAACCGGACGCACATCCAGGTATTGCCCCGGTCGGGAACGGAACGACGGAACAGGCCGCCGCACCCGATGTCAGTGGCGATATCGATGCCGCCGTCGAGGCGGTTGCAGGAGAACCAAGGCCGGTCGAAACGTTGCCGGCGCCCCCTGCCCGCCAGAATCACTCCCGCACGGCTCCCCCCGTGAAACCGTCGTCCGCCACCAGCGACACCCGCACCGCCGAGCGGCGCAGGTTGATCGAGGAAGCGCTTCCCGAAACCCTGAGAAAACCGGTGCGGATCGTTGCGGCGCCAGGCACCGAAGCGCCCACCAGTGTCGCCTCGATCCCCCGAACGCCGGCCGCGAAGGAAAAGCCGTTGCTCTCCATTACCGGCGCGGCAGGCCGCATCGCACTTGAAAGCGCAGACAGGATCGAGCGCACGGACTTCGCCATAGACCTTGGCACCCATGCCTCTGCGGCGGCCGCTGAAGCGGCCTGGAACGAACTCAAGGCAACACAGAGCCAGCTTCCGCCGACGCTTGAGGCTCGCATTATTGACGAGGCGGACGGGTCGGTTCACCTTTTTGCCGGTCCCTATCCCAACGCGGCCGATGCCGCCGCCGCTTGCGTTTATCTCGGCAGCGGGGCTATCACCTGCAGGCCCGTGACCTACCCGCGCGAGGTCGCCGCCAGCCGGTAGCGCCTGCGCCGGGACCAGGATGCGGCTCCCTCGACCGCGATCCAAGGCTGTCCATGTTCGATCCCGCCAATGTTCAGCACAGGGCCTACGCCCTGCTGCTCGTAACCCCTCTCTTTTTCTCCTCCAACATGGTCATCGGGCGGGCCGCGGCCGCCACCGTTGAACCCTGGACGCTGGCCTTCCTGCGCTGGGTCCTCGCCTTCCTGATCCTGTTGCCTTTCGCCCTGCCGGGTCTGCGCAAGCATGCCCGCGACCTTCTGCGACATTGGGACCTGATCGGCATGATGGGCTTGCTCGGCATGTGGTTCTGCGGCGCCGGCGTCTACTTCGCCCTGAACTACACCACCGCGACCAACGGCACCCTGATCTACACCTCCTCGCCGATTCTCATCATCCTGCTGGAATGGCTGTTTCGCGGCCGCGCGGTCGGCATCCGCGAGGGAATCGGCATCGTTCTCGCCGTGCTCGGTGTGCTTGCCATCGTCGTCAAGGGATCGCTGACATTGCTGCTGTCGCTGCAGTTCAATGCCGGAGACGTGCTCTTCGCCATCGCCGCCCTGAGCTGGGCGATCTACTCGGTCCTGCTGAAGCGTTCCTCGCTGAACGAGATGCCGACGCTCACGCTCTTCGCCGCGCTGGCGCTCGGCGGGGCGATCACGCTGCTGCCGTTCACCATCGTCGAGATCGCTGAAACCGGCAGGTTCCCGGTGTCGGCGGATGCCTGGTTGTCCATATTCGGTGTCGCGCTGGTGGCCTCGGTTCTGGCCTTTTCCTGCTTCCAGTATGGCGTCAGGATTGTCGGCCCCTCGACGGCGGGCCTCTTCATGTACCTGCTGCCGCCCTACGGCGTGATCATGGCAGTGTTGTTTCTGGGTGAAGAGCTGCACGGCTATCACTTTGCCGGCTTTCTTTTGATCATGGGCGGTCTCGTTCTGGCGACCGCACCACGCTGGTTGCTGCAACAGGCAACCGCTCTCACAGGGCGGCTAAGGCGACCCGCAGCCGCGCCCGCCCCTGCCCGATAACCCGGCCCGGAAAAACGAAAACCGCCGGGCCTTTCTCGCCCGGCGGTACATCTTTGTAGTGCCGAAGTGGCGGTTTCTAGCCGAAAATATCGGCCGTGATGCCTTCATACCAACCGACGGATTCCTCGTAGGTCGCCTTGCGCAAGGCGGCATCCTCGCCGGTGGCGCTGATGAAACTGTCGACCGACGCGATCTTTTCTTCGCCGGCTTCGTATCTGGCGCCAACCTTCACGCCGTCATCCGTGGCGATGAGGCTCCAGCAGGTGTTGGAGAAGCGCGGCGGGAACGTGGGCGAGCCGGTCAGGTCTGCACGGATCGCCATAGCGGCGACTTTTGCCTGGCTGTTCGCCGAGAAGCCCGACTTCGGCATGTCCCCGGCAATGCACGCATCGCCGATGATGTGGATGTTCCCGTCCATCTTGCTCGCCATCGTCGCCGGTTCGATCGGGCAGAAACCGCTGTCATTGGCAAGACCCGCATTGCCCGCGATCAGGCCCGCCTTCTGCGCGGGAATGATGTTCCCGACATCGGCCTTGAATGTGTCGAGGCCGGTGACGACCTCGCCGCTTGCAACATCCACCGCCTCGACACCGCCATGGATCGAGGCCGGGATCCACTCGACCATGCCCGGATAGTGCTTTTCCCAGCCTTCCATGAACAGGGCCTGCTTGGAAAAGGCTTCCTTGGGATCCAGCACGATGATCTTTGCGCTCGGATTCGACTGCTTGAGCATGTGCGCCACCATCGACACCCGCTCATACGGTCCAGGCGGGCACCGATAGGGATTGGGCGGTGGCACCATGACAAAAGTGCCCCCCTCGCGCATCGCGGCGACCTTGTTCTTCAGCAGCGTCGTCTGCGTGCCGGCCTTCCAGGCATGCGGCATGACCCCCGACGCTTCCAGCGAGTAACCGGGAACGCTGTCGTAGATCAGGTCGATGCCCGGCGCGATCACCAGCCTGTCGTAGGGAACGCTGCCGCCGCCGGCGAGTGCCACCGTTTTTGCGTCACGGTCGACGGCGATCGCCCAGTCATGCACGACGTTGATGCCGTAGTCGGAGGCAAGCTTGCCATAGGTGTGTCCGGTCGATTCCAGCGTCCGGAAGCCGCCAAGGTAGAGATTGGAGAAGAAGCAGCTGTAGTAGGTCTTGGTCGGCTCGATCAGGGTCACGTCGATGGCGCCCTGGCTGTCCTTGGCAAGATAGCGGGCTGCCGTCGCGCCGCCCGCGCCGCCTCCCACGACGACCACCTTGGGGCGCGCCTGGCCATGGACGGCAAGGCTGAACCCCGCAAGAAGTCCCGTGCCGGCCATCACGCCGACCGCCTTGTTGAAGCGCCTCCTTGAGATACTGATCATTGCCCCCTCCTCTCTGCCCGACTTCCGGGTCCGCGACACCAATACCACCTGAGGTTACTTCGAAAATCAATTGCTACTCAATACTCGCAAAATAGGCCGCGAGCGCGGCGATCTCCTCATCAGTCAGGCTCGCCGCAACCGAGCGCATCACCGGGTTTTCCCGATGCTTCGACTTGTAGGCGTGCATGACCGTGGCGAACTGCCGGGCAGGCCAGCCGGTGATCGAAGGGATGCCCTTGTCCTCGCCGCTCGCCTGATGACAGGTCACGCATTCGCCGGAGAGATATTCGCCATAGGCCGGATCTCCGGCAATGGACACGATATGCTCTGGCACATCCGGGTCTCCTGCCGGGGCCTGCAAGGGTTCCGTTGGCGGTGTCTCGGGCAGGTTTGCCGGGCCCGGCGAATGCTGGCGGATGAACGCGACCAGCGCCGTCCTGTCATCCTCATCCGGCAGCCCCCGATACATCATCGTTGTGCCGGGAACATGCCGAGCCGGTGCCTCGATGAAGTTCGACAGTTCGGCCTCGTTCCAGACGAGACCGTTCTGACCGGCGTCCCGCATGCCGCCGGAGTAGTTGAAGCCCTCGAGCGTTCCCGCCCGGCGGCCGAAGATGTTGTTGAGTGTGGGGCCGACGCGGTGGCGGGCCTTTGAGCCGACCTGGTGGCAGGCCTGGCAGGCGAGAAACACCTGCCGCCCGCGTTCGATCTCCGGATCCCCGGCGACCGCCGGCCGCATCGACGGCCAGAGCGCCACTGCGCAAACCACCAACGCGGCGTGCCGGGCAGATCGAGCAGGCATTCAGCACTCCCTCCCAAGGTGCCGAGGCGGCGGGGCCGGAAAGCCCCGCCAGATATCTCAGTCGACCGTCACTCCTGCGGTGTCGCCGTCATCCTCGGGCGTCACATCGATGATCCTGGCCCGCTTGGTGATCTTCACCTCGGCCTTGCAATCACTCATGCAAGGCTGTCCACCGCCAGCGACCGTGGTGTCGGGGCGTTCATCCTTGATGAAGCCGTCCTCGTTGGGCAGGCGGATCTTTGTGAAGTTCTCGTTCGAAAGCTCGAATTCCTCGTCGGTCACCACATCATTCAGATAGAGAAGATACGCGACGATAGCATATGTTTCGTCCGCAGAAAGACTTTGCGCATTGCCGTAGGGCATGGCCCTGTAGACATAATCATAAACGGTCGACAAATACGGCCAGTACGAGCCGATCGTCTTGACCGGGTTGTGCGAGGCGAGCGTCTCCCCGCCGCCGGCCAGCACCGGCCAGCGCCCGGCCCCCTCGCCGAAATCGCCGTGGCAGACCGCGCATTGCTCGGTGAAGATCACCTCGCCCTCGGCGACCGTTCCCTTGCCTGCGGGAAGCCCTTCGCCATCCGGGCGGACGTCGATGTCCCATCCGGCCACTTCTTCCGCTGTCGCCGGCGTCCCAAGGCCCAGCTTGCCGGCCGCGGCCGGACCCGAAGCGCACATGACGAGAGCCAGGGCGGAGACAAGGAGCTCAGGAAATCTCGACATTTTCAACGCTCCCGTCCGCCTTCACATACCAGGTCTGGATTCCGTTGTTGTGGTAGATGGAGTTGGTTCCACGCACCGCGCGCAACGCATCCTTGGTGGGTTGCACATAGCCCGTTTCGTCATGGGCACGCGATTGCAGCAAGAGCTCCGATCCGTCCCACTCGAACTCGTAATAGAAGCGGTGCAGCGCCTTGGGCAGGCTCGGCCCATCGAGGCGCGCCTCGTGCCAGTTCTTGCCGCCGTCCACCGTCACGTCGACCCGCGTGATCCGGCCATTTCCCGACCAGGCCAGGCCACTCAGCACCGTCTGTCCCTTGCCGTGGCTGATCGGAGCCTGCGGGCTCGGACTGGTGATCACCGACTTTGTGTCCATCACCCAGGTGAAGCGGCGCGCCTTTCCGTTCTCCATGAGATCGGTGTATTTCGACGTCTCTTCGCGCGCGTGCCACGGTTGGTCGCCGACCTCGATGCGCCGCAGCCACTTGACCCACATGTTGCCTTCCCAGCCCGGCACCACGAGCCGCGCCGGATACCCCTGTTCGGGACGCAGCGCCTCGCCGTTCATCCTGAAGGCGACCATGCAGTCGTCGAGCGCCTTCTCCAGCGGGATCGAGCGGTTCATGCCCGAGGCATCGCCCCCTTCCGGCATGATCCATTTCGCGTTGGTCTTGAGCCCGGCTTCCTCCAGGATGTGGCGCAGCGGCACGCCCGTATACATCACGCAATGGACCATGCCGTGGGTGAACTGGCAGCCGTTGAGCTGCGCGCCCCGCCATTCCATGCCCGAATTCGCGGCGCATTCGAGAAAGTAGAGCCGGTTTTCCCGCGGGAAACGCTTCAGGTCGTCCAGCGTGAAGACCAGTGGCGTCTCGACCAGCCCGTTGATCATCAGGCGGTAGTCCGTCGGCGTGATCTCGGCGACACCGCCGTGATGGCGCTCGAAGCACAAACCGTTCGGCGTGATGATGCCATCCAGTTCGTGCAGGGGCGTGAAGTTGACCGAACTCTCGCGCGAGGCGGTAAGCCACTCGACGCTGCGACGCACCACATGCGCCTCGTGCTCCGACGGCACGCCATAGGGTGCCGCATCCACTCCGACGCCGAGATACCGGCTCCAGTCGGCGACATTGGGCGGCAGGTTTTCCGGGTTGGCCTCGCCGGCACGCACCAGGCCGGCCGTCGCCGCCAGACCTCCCGCGGCCAGGCCGGCTTTCAGCAGCGAGCGCCGTCCCGGACTGGCCGGTCCCTCTTCGGGCTTCGACGATCTTGTCATTCTTCGTCTCCGTCTTTCTCGGATCAAATCTTTTATTTCATATGAACGCAACTATTTGCGCGCAGGTCCCCTTGCGGTCGGACCGGTCAGAGGCCGCTCACGCGCACGGCGCGGTTCGGCTCGAGGCTGACCGTCTTGCGTTCCTTCAGGTGATCCTCGACCACGTCCCAGATGGCCGGGCCCTCGGTTCCCTCGTTGACGCTCGCCCAGCCGGCAACCACGTAGCTCTTGCCGGCCTCGATCGGGGTGCCGTCGGCAAGCAGGGTCATGTCCGAGATGCGATTGCCGATCGTCGCGTTCGGGTCGATCGCATAGGCCATGCCGCCGATGCGGACCATGTCGCCGCCCTGCTGGTAGTAGGGATCCGCATTGAAGAGGTTGTCGCCGACATCCTCCAGGATCTCCTTGATCAGGGCGCCCGTCATTTCCGACCTGTAAGCCGCCGGATAGGTCATCGACGTGGCGTTGTGCAGGTCTTCCACGGTGATCGGGCTGCCGGCGGGCACCGACGTTCCCCAGCGGAAGCCCGGGGACAGCGAAATCTGCGCGTCGCGCTGCTCGATCAGGGCTTCGCAGATCATGTCGTCGAACGTGCCGTTGAAATTGCCACGCCGGTAGAGAAGGGTTTCCGCCGTCGCCAGTTCCCGCGCCAGTTCCCCCGCATACGGCGCCCTCACCTTCTCCACCAGTGCCGACATTTCGGCATCCGGTGTGATCACGTCGGAGAAGACCGGGATCAGGCGATAGCGGAAATCCTTCACCTCGCCGTCCTGGACGTCGAGATCGAGGCGTGAAAGGAACTTGCCGTTCGAGCCCGAAGCGATGATCAGCGTCTTGCCGACCTTGACCGGCTCCGGCAGGGCGTCATGGGTGTGACCGGTCAGGATGACGTCGATGCCGGCAACACGGCCGGCGAGCTTGCGGTCGACATCGAAGCCGTTATGCGACAACAGCACGACCACATCGGCCCCTTCCGCGCGCACCGCATCGACATTGGCCTGAACCTCCTCCTCGCGAATGCCGAAGGACCATGTCGGCATCATCCAGCGCGGGTTGGCGACCGGGGTGTAGGGGAATGCCTGGCCGATGACGCCAACCCGCACGCCTCCGCGCTCATAGATCCGGTAAGCCTCGAAGACCGCCTCGTCCCATTCGGTGTCGCGAATGTTGCCGCCAAGGAACGGGAACGGCAGCGCCTCGACCATCTCCTTGACCTTGTCCGCGCCATAGGTGAACTCCCAATGGCCGGTCATCGCGTCCGGCCGCAGGGCGTTCATCACCTCGATCATGTCGCCGCCGCCGGTCTTGAGAGGCGTGTAACTGCCCTGCCAGGTGTCGCCCCCGTCGAGAAACAGGGTGTTGTCCTCGCGCTCGGCGCGGATCGACTTGAGCACGGTCGCGATCCGGTCGACGCCGCCCATGCGGCCATAGGCCTGCGACAGCGCATCGAAATCCACCGACGTCAGCGCATAGGCTTCCGGAGAGCCCGGCGTCAGATTGTAGAGCTTGAGAAAGTCCTCGCCGGTCACATGCGGCGGCAGCCCCTTCACCCCGCCAACCCCCAGGTTGATCGACGGTTCGCGGAAATAGACCGGCATCAGCTGCGCGTGAATGTCGGTGAGATGCACCAGCGTGACATTGCCGAGCGGCTTGAAGGACAGGATGTCGTCCTCGCGCAGCGCCTGCTGCGCGGCAAGGCGCGCCCATTGCCCGAAGCCGGACCCGCTGGTGATGGCACCCGCGGCAACCGCCGCCATCAGGAATTCACGCCGCGAGATCATTGTCGTTCCCACTTCCGTCTATAATGCGTTTTGCTGCCGCGGCGAGAAGCCGGCAAGGCTCCGCCGTCGCGCCCCGGAACCGGGCCGCCCGCACGAACAGCTTTTCGTGTCTTGCTTTCTAGCGCGGGCGGCAACGCCGCCGCCCGTCATCTCTGTCGGACTGCCCAGATGGTCAGTTGCGGACCGACGGGGTCTCCACCGAGAGCCCCTGCCCGCGCCAGGCGAGATAGGTTTCCAGCGCGATGAACTCGTCGGAGCCGCGCTGATAGGCATCGGCCCGGATGTTGTCCATGCAGCCCTTGAAGCGCCGGTGCAGCGAGCCCATCTTCTGCCACTTCAGGCGATAGGTCGGGAAGCCGTTGGTGTTTCCCTGGCTCAGCTTGTCGGCACGGATGTAGTTTCCGTAGTTGTTCTCGTGGCAGTTGGCACAGGCCATGTCGAGCTGGCCGACACGGGTGTAGTAGAATTCCTTGCCCTTCTCCCACCAGTTCTGCATCTCGCCCTGCGTGAGGTCGACCCCGACGGGCATGCCGCGCGACTGCAGGCCGACATAGGCCGTCATGCCGAGCATCTGGTCGGACTCCCACTTCCACGCATCCGCGCCCATGCGTTCGGTGCGACAGCTGTTGATATGCTGCTCGAGCGTTTGCGGCTTGCCGGCCGCCTCGCTCCATTTCGGCATGGCCGCGCGCACACCCTTCATGCTCTCGGCCGCATCGCCGTGACAGCTCTCGCAGGATTTGCCGGCGGAGCCTTCGACCGTCGACCAGGCCTCCTCGCCCTGCTCCACCATCAGGAAGCCCGGATTGGTGAAGTCGTCCAGCTCCAGGTCCTGGGTCTCCTTGGTGCGGAACTCGAAGCCGGAAATGATCTCCGTCAGCGGATGCCCTTCGGGCGGGGCAACGCGCGTCACGATCTTCACGCCGTCGATGCTCGGCATCCCGTCCTCGTCGGCCACCGCCGGGCCCGAAGCCACCAGCAGTCCCACCGCGCAGGCGGCCAGGATAGTTCCCCGATGCGTCCTCATAAGGCTTTCCCCTCCAGCGCGAACCCTTCGGTTCGTCTCGTTGTTCCTTGTCGCACCATCGCGGCCGGGTCGTACCGGCCGACGGCCCGCCGGCGTCCTATTCGACGGCGATCTTCGCATCGGTCGAATAGACCGATCCGTCGTCATCCACCCAGGTGAAGGTGAACGTGCCGCTTTCCGGCACCTTGGCGCTGAACTCGAGATACGGGTTTGCCGAGATCGCCGGCTCCATGTCGCACTCGAAAACGGTCTTCCCGTTGAACTCGCACGTGAACTTGTTGATGATCTTGCGCGGGATCGGCTTGCCGTCGGAATCCTTGCGCTGACCCGATTCCATCGTGTGGGAAATCAGGGTCTTGATCTGGATAACCTCGTCCTTGGATGCCGTCTTGGGCACCTTGACGCGGGGCTTTGAAGTGGACATCGCACGCTCCTGCTGGCGTTGAATGCTTGATGAGGTCGGATGCGCTCGGCGATCAGCCGCCGCAGCCGCCGATGGTCACCTTGACCGACTTGCGGTCCATGTAGACCTTGCCGGTCGAGGTCTTCGCCAGGGCGATGACGTCCTGCGTCTTGGCCAGACGCATCCGGGTCGTCGCTTCCGCGGCCCCCGACATCGGCGAGAAATGGAAGGTCGCCACGCCCGGCTGCGGATTGCCGGCCGCCAGCAGGATGACGGCTGTCACATGGTCGGCCTCGGTCATCGGGCTGTCCACGGAAACACCGATCGGAACCGTGTTGCCGTTTTCCGCGATTTCGGGTGCGGTCAGCGAAACCGTTCCCGACTCCGGAGCCGTGCCTCCGGAAAACGCGTCGATGGCGGCCTGCACCTTGGCATCGTCTGCGAGCGACACGCCCGGCAGCCCGGCCACCGTCAGAACAGCGGCACCGGCACCCAGCGCAAGAGCCTGGCGTCGTGTGATTGTCATCGATCTTTCCTCACGCTTTGTCCGGAGCCCCGATCGCATCGGGTCCGGTCTCAAGGCCCGGATCAGCCACCTTGGCAGGCCCGATCCTAGTCCTTCAGGGTCATCAGATAGGCAACCACGTCCTCGACCTGCTGGGCCGACATGATTGTCTTGCCCGCGAATTTCGGTGCGACGCGGTTGAAACCGTCATTGCGGTAGAAGGCAGGCATGATCGTCCCGTCATAGACCGCCTTGGCGTTGACGATGATCATGCGCAGCGACGCCTCGTCCCAGCGGTCGGCGACGCCGTCGAGGGGCGGACCGACTTCGCCGTGCCACTGCTGGTCGGAAAAGACGCCTGCGGTGTGACAGGCGACGCAGTTTCCAAGACGCCGGTCGACCATCACTTCGCGCCCGGCGACCGGATCGCCCGGCGTGCCGGTCAAGGATTTGGGGATCGTCCCGTCCACGACTTCATAGGCGACAATGTCCTGGGCAAATGCCACGGACATGCCGAGAAGCAGCGCGCAACCGGCCACCATGCTCCGGCGAAAGACCTTCATGGGCGATGTTCCTTCCCTCTGCCGGCGATCCCGGCTTTGTTTTTGTATCGCGTGCCCGTGACATCACGACGCAGAAGGAGCCTAGCAGCAAGCCTCGCCGGGATCAATTCACATATTCAATTATGAGAATACATAAATCGACCGACCGACGGCCGCTGCGCCCGCGCCCGCGAAAAACTCAACCGATGGTCGCAAGTCCGGGAAAAGCCTCGAGAAGCCAGAACGAGAGCCGAGCCATCTGGCCGGTCATGAAGGCGACGCCGGTGATGATCATGAATACGCCCATCACCCGTTCGACCGTGACCATGTGCCGGCGAAAGCGTTTCATGAACCGCATGAAGGGGCCTGCGAAAAGGCCGGCCACAAGGAACGGCACGCCGATTCCCAGCGCATAGGACCCAAGCAGCACGGCCCCCTTCAGGACCGATTCCTCGCTTCCGGCAACGAACAGGATCGCTGCCAGGATCGGACCGACGCAGGGCGTCCATCCGAAAGCGAAGGCCAGGCCGATGACATAGGCGCCGACAAGCCCTGCCGGTTTGCGCTCGACATGGACGCGGGCCTCCCGGTAGAGCAGCCCGATCCGGAACACGCCCAGGAAATGCAACCCCATGACGATGATCGCCGCGCCGGCGATATAGCCGAAGATCTGGATATGCTGGGTGACGAACTGGCCGATGAACGAGGCGCTCGCGCCGAGCGCCACGAAAACCGTCGTGAACCCGAGAACAAAGGCCAGCGAGGCGAAGAACACCTTGTGAGGGTCCGCCTTCTCCTCCCCCTCGCCTGTCAGCTGGTCAAGGGAAACCCCCGCAAGGAACCCCAGATAGGGCGGCACGAGCGGCAACACGCAGGGCGAAACGAAGGAAAGCAGTCCGGCGAAAAATGCGCCAATGAGGGTTACGTCCTGAAACATACCTGATCCTGTCCGGCTTCACGGTGGCGTGTCTTCGGCATCGGACATGGAAGTATCATGCCGGCCATGTCCTTGACTGGGGACGCGCAACGCGCACGACAATGTGACCTCGTGACACACACGTATTCTGTTTTTTGCATGTGATCCATCTGTTTTGGTATAGGGTGCCGATAGGCTGCCGTCGCCTCACCTTTTAGCGAGCAGGAAACATGCATATCCGCCTGACCGCCCTCGGCCTTCTGGTCGCGGCCTCGGTCGTCAGCATGACCCAGCAGCGTCTCGCCGCCGCCGAGCTCGTCATGTTCGAGCAACGCGGTTGCGAGTGGTGCGAGATATGGGACGCGCAGATTGCGCCCATTTATCCCAAGACCGAGGAAGGCGCCTTCGCGCCGCTGCGCCGCGTCGACATTCACGAGCCAATGCCGGACGATCTGGCGTGGATGCGCGGCGAGCGCTTCACGCCCAGCTTCGCGCTGGTCCACGAGGGCCGTGAATACGGCCGTATCCGAGGTTACCCGGGCGAAGACTTCTTCTGGGGACTGCTCGGCGAGATGGTCGGCAAGCTGAAGGGTGCGCTTGACGGTGACCGGCCATCGAACGGGATGCAAACACCGGGCTGACCGGACCGTGTCCGCCGCCCGGCCCCAGGTGGCGCGGACAATCCGTTCGATACACGATAAACTGCCGCAACAGGGCCGCCCCGGGCGGCGCCCATGCCAGTTTCCAGGCAAAGGACCAGAACTTGTCTCTACCCAGTATCAAGGACCTCGAATGCTCCGAGGAACTCGACAAGATCGTCGACAGGGCAAAACATGCCAGCGATTTCCTCAAGGCGATCGCTCATGAAAGCCGTCTTCTGATCCTCTGCATCCTTGCCGAGGGCGAAAAATCCGTGACCGAGCTGGAATCGCTCCTGTCGCTTCGTCAGCCGACAGTGTCCCAGCAACTTGCGCGGCTGCGCATGGACAAGCTCGTGACGACACGGCGTGAGGGCAAGACTGTCTACTATCGCCTGGCCAACGAGGATGCCCGGCAAATTATCGAGGCGGTCTACACCGTATTCTGCAGGGACTGACCGGGAAACCGGCGGCAGGACGGGTCCGCAAGAGATCCGCCGCCGGTGTGGGGCACCCGGTCCGTCATCGAGCTTGCGTGAGGGAGGCGCGGCCGATGGAACTGACGACCACGCAGATCGTGGCCCTTGGCGGCTTTGGCGGCGGCATTGTGCTCGGCCTTGCCGCACGTGTCGGCCAGTTCTGCACGATGGGAGCCTTCGAGGACGCGTTTCTCGGCGATGACCGGCGACGGCTCAGAAGCTGGGCGCTTGCCATCGCTGTTGCCATCGCCGTGACGCAGGTTCTGGCGACAGCCGGCATCTTCGACCTTCGTCATTCCATCTACCTGCCCACCTCCTTCCCCTGGCTTGGCGCCGTCGCCGGCGGTCTGATGTTCGGCATCGGCATGGCGCTGGTCGGAACCTGCGGCTTCGGCACGCTCGCCCGGATCGGTGGCGGTGACTTGCGCTCCGTGGTGACCTTCCTGGTAATGGCCGTCTCGGCCTACATGGCGATGCGCGGACTGACCGGCGTTGCCCGCCAATGGCTGGTCGATCCGTTCACGGTCTCCTTCGAAGCGACCGGAGGCATGGCGCTCGACGGGGTCGTCAACCGGCTGCTGGGCATCGACACGGGGCCAGCTGTCGGTCTTCTGATCGCCGGCATGCTGTTTGTCTGGGCGTTGCGCGACGCGGCCTTCCGGCGCGAACGCCGCCTCGTTGCCAGCGGTCTCGCCGTCGGTCTTGTGATTGCCGGCGGCTGGGTTGCGACGGCCCTGGCCGGCAGCAACCCGTTCCAGCCGCAACGACTGGAATCCTTCACCTTCGTCCGTCCCCTGGGCGACGCGCTGGTCTATCTGATGACCTTCAGCGGTGCCAGCGTGACATTTGGCATCGGTTCCGTTCTCGGCGTCGTCTGCGGCGCTTTCGCGGGCGCCCTGTTCAAGCGCGAGTTCCGCTGGGAGGCCTGCGACGACGTACGCGAGCTGCGCCGCCACATGATCGGCGCCTTCCTGATGGGGACCGGTGGCATCATGGCATTCGGTTGCACCGTCGGACAGGGCATCACGGCCGCTTCCGCGCTCGCCATCTCCGCACCCGTCGTGATGCTGTCGATCGCCGTCGGCGCCCGTCTGGGCATCGCCTGGCTGGTCGAGGGAAGCCTTGCCGGCCTGTTCCAGCGCTGACACCCTTGGCAAGCGGCCGGCGGCGGCGAAAAGGGCGAAACACTCGGCTCAGGCGGCTCCGCGCACCACGAGCACCGAGATCTTCGCGTGACGTACGACGCGCGCCGCGTTGGGGCCGAGCAGATAGTCCTTCAGCTCGGGCCTGTGCGAGCCTATGACGATCAGGTCGGCGTTGACCTTGTCGGCGGAAACGAGAATCTCCTCGTAGATGTTGCCGTGGCCGATCACTGCCTGCACGCGGGTTCCCTTCGGCACATGCGCGTCGATGAAGGCGTGCAGCGCGTCACGCGCCTTCTGGATCGCCGACTTCTCATAGTCATCGGGAAAGAACGATCCGACGATGCTGCGCCCGAAATCCGGCACGGCGGTAAACACATGCAGCGTGTCGTTTCCCGCGACCGTTTCCATCGCGGCCGCGATCACCTGGGCCGACGAGGCCTCGTCACCCAGATCGACGCAGGCAAGAACATGCTTGAAGATATTGCTCATGCTGCGGCCTCCCGTTCGCGCGCCCGTTCCTCACCAAGCAGGGTCCGCCGGTGGCGCTGTATGACATAGATCGCACCAAGCAGAAGGATCGCCGGGATGTAGAAGAGTTCGCGCGGCGGCTGCGAAGTGGGAACCTCAAGGCTCAGGAACGTCTGGTCGAAGTCGAAACCCGCGTCCTGCGCCGGGGAATCGAATGAGGCGCCATCCGAAACCAGTTTCCCGTCCTGCTCGAAGACAAGCAGGCCGAACGCTTCCAGCCGTTCCGCCCCTGTTGGCTCGTCGCCGACGGGGATCATCATCGTCAGTGTGATCGGATCGCCGACATCGTCGATCGCCGCGACCGTCGCGCGCAGCTCCGTGCCCGGCGTGGCGGCCTCCAGCGTCTCTTCGATGGTCAGCGGATCGACATTCGTGTAGGGCGCCGCGACCATGTCCATCCAGAAGCCCGGGCGGAACAGGGTGAAGGCAACCAGAATGAGGACGGCCGATTCCCACAGGCGGGAGCGCACGATGAAGAAGCCCTGCGCGCCGGCGGTGAATATCAGGATCGCCAGCGTCGCGACGACGAAGACGATGGCCCCCTCCACAGGCGTCACATCGATCAGCAACAGGTCCGTGTTGAAGATGAAAAGGAACGGCAGCAGCGCTGTGCGCAGCGAATAGAAGAACGCGACAAAGCCCGTTCGTATCGGGTCGCCACCCGAAACGGCAGCTGCGGCAAAGGAGGCAAGCCCCACAGGCGGCGTTACATCCGCCATGATGCCGAAATAGAAGACGAACAGATGCACCGCGACAAGCGGCACGATCAGGCCGTTCTGCTGGCCGAGCGCGACGATCACCGGGGCCAGCAGCGAGGAGACGACGATGTAGTTGGCCGTCGTCGGCAGCCCCATGCCGAGGATCAGGCTCAGGATCGCGGTGAAGATCAGGATCAGCAGGATCTGTCCCTGGCTGAGGAACTCGACCAGCGCCGCCAGCACCGAGCCGACACCCGTTTGCGAAACCGCGCCGACGATGATGCCGGCGGCGGCCGTCGCGATGCCGATGCCGATCATGTTGCGAGCACCGGCGATCAGCCCGTCGATCAGCTCGGTCCAGCCGAGTTTCACCGTGCCGGAGAGATCCTGGCCGCGGAACATGGCGAACAGTGGCCGCTGGGTGACCAGGATGAAGATCATCAGTGCCGTCGCCCAGAACGCCGACAGCGAGGGCGACAGGCGTTCGACCATCAGGCACCAGATCAGCACCAGCACCGGCAGCAGGAAGTGCAGGCCCGACTTGACTGTCGGTCCCGGGTCGGGAAGCCGCACCACCGGCTCATTGGGATCGTCGAGCTCAAGCTTCGGGAAGGTCGCGCAATAGCGCACAAGCCCCACATAAGTGCCAAGCAGCAGCGCCGCGACGACCCAGGACGTCGCCCCGCCCGCGGTCGCCCGCAACACGTCCATGAAATAGAACAGGCCGAAGGCGGATATGGTGGCGACACCCAGCACCAGCGCTCCGGTGGAGACGACCTTGGCGCGCATGTCCTCGTCCGTGCGTGCACGCAGGAGCGCCATCAGGCTGAAGACCAGTCCGAGGATGATCGCCACGGCCAGCAGCCGGTTCGACATGGACCCGAGAGCCTGGAAGGCGGTGAACAGGTAGTAGACCCCGCCGGCGATCGCCAGCAGCACGGAAACGGTCACGCCGAAGGAGATCATCGCCCATTTCAGTGGCTTCGGCTCGTTGGCGCGCGGCAGGCCTTCCATACCCTGCCGCATGGCTTCCAGATGAACGATATAGACGAGCGCGATGTAGGAGATGATCGCCGGCAGGAACGCGTGCTTGACCACTTCGAAATACGAAATGCCGATATATTCAACCATCAGGAAGGCGGCGGCCCCCATCACCGGCGGCATGATCTGGCCGTTCACCGACGAGGCCACCTCGACCGCACCCGCCTTCTCGCGCGAGAAGCCGACCCGGCGCATCATCGGGATCGTGAAGGTGCCGGTGGTCACCACATTGGCGATCGAGGAGCCGGAAATCAGGCCTGTCATGCCGGAGGCGACGACGGCGGCCTTGGCCGGACCGCCGCTGAAATGGCCCATCAGCGAAAACGCCACCTTGATGAAGTAGTTGCCGGCCCCGGCCTTGTCGAGAAGCGCGCCGAACAGCACGAACAGGAAGACAAGGTCGGTGGAGACACCGAGCGCGATGCCGAAAACACCCTCCGTCGACAGCCACTGATGGAAGGCGACGGCGTTGAAGCTGGCGCCCTTCCAGGCAAGCAGACCGGGCGCATAGGGCCCCAGGAACGTGTAGCCGAGGAACACCATCGCCACGATCATCAGCGGCGGGCCGAGCGAGCGGCGCGTCGCCTCGAGCAGGAACAGGATGCCGAACACGGAGACCACGACATCGGTCGTGTTGGGTGCGTTCGGCCGCTCGGCAAGGCGAGAGCCGAGCAGGCTCTTGATCAGCGCCGTGTCGAAGACGAAGAGATAGAGAGCACAGGCGGTCGCGCCGATCGCCAGCGCCCAGTCCGCCAGCGGCACGGACCGGCGCGGCGATGTGCGGAACGCCGGGAACACCAGATAGGCAAGGAACAGCGCGAAGGCGAGATGGATCGGCCGAGCCTCGCGGCTGGAGAACACGCCGACGCCGAACATGTACGGCAAGGGCGATGCGATCCACACCTGGAACAGCGACCAGGCCAGCGCCACGCCGGCGATCAGAAGCGCCACCTGGCGACTTGTCGGGTTGCGTCCTCCGGTATCGGTGGACGCAACCAGGTCCTCAAGCTCGGCGGCACTCAGCTGCCCTGCGTTCTTGTCCTCGCTCATGGATCCCCCCGCGCTTCACGCGCCCTGAAACGATGTGAACATGTGTCGTCCGAACTGGCGAAAGCCCCTCTGGAAAGCCCCCGGCATCAGCCCAGACAAATCGGCCGGCGCGGATGTCCGCGCCGGCCGGTGCTGCCGGATTACATCCAGCCGCGTTCCTTGTAGTAGCGCACGGCGCCGTCATGCAGCGGAGCGGAGAGATTGTTCTTGATCATGTTCTCCTCCTTCAGGTTCTCGAAGGCCGGGTGCATGCGCTTGAACCGGTCGAAGTTCTCGAAGACGGCCTTGGTGACCTCATAGATCACGTCCGGCGAGGTCTTGGTCGAGGAGACGAAGGTGGCGCCGACGCCGAAGGTCGTCGTGTCCTTGTCCGTGCCCGCATACATGCCGGCCGGAATGGTCGCCACGGCGTAGAAGGCATTGTCTTCGACGAGCTTCCTGATCGCTTCGTTGTCGACGTCGATCAGGCGCGATTCGCAGGAGGTGGTGGCCTCCTTGATCGTGCCGGCCGGGTGGCCGACGGTGAACACGATCGCGTCGATCTTGTTGTCGCAAAGGGCGGCGGCCTGTTCGGCCGACTTGAGCTCCGCGGCCAGCGCAAAGTCGGAGGCCGACCAGCCCATCTTCTCCATCACCACTTCGAAGGTGGCGCGCGCGCCCGAACCCGGATCGCCCATGTTGACCCGCTTGCCCTTCAGGTCGTCGAAGGTTTGAATGCCGGAATCGGCACGCGCCACGACGGTGAACGGCTCCGGATGAACCGAGAACACCGCGCGCAGTTCTTCGAACTTGCCATCGGGGAACGTGTCCGGTGCGGTGCCGTTATAGGCATGGTACTGCCAGTCCGACTGGGCAACGCCCATGTCGAGATCGCCGGCACGAATGCCGTTGATGTTGGCGACCGAGCCGCCCGTCGTATGGGTGCACTTGATATCGTGCTCGGCCGAGCCGCGGTTGACCAGACGGCAGATCGCTCCGCCGACCTGATAGTAGACCCCGGTTTGTCCGCCGGTGCCGATGGTGATGAACGTCTCGGCCTGCGCGGCACCCGAAACTGCGAGCGCTCCGGCCAGGATCGTTCCCATGGTCATGGATTTCAAGAATGTCACTGCGATGCCTCCCGTTTATAGGCAGCGGTATGGTGAGACGCGCGGAGGGACCTTGCCGGCTCCGCCGTGCATCCGAAACGCTTCTGGATCATCGCCATCCCGGTTCGGGACCGTCAAACGTTGGGACCGCGCCTCTCCGGCCCATGCACCTCACGGAGCGAAACCGGTCGATTCCGGCCATTTCACCGCCCTTCTCTCGGACGGATCAGTCGGCGTGGCCGTTCGAAGCAGAGGTCTTGCGCCCTTGGCGATCACCCTTCCCGCCTGGTGTTGCGTATGCCGGACAGCAGGTGCCCGGGCATTCCCGCGGAAATGCGGACAATCGAGGTTAGACCGAAACCCTGCGCTGTTCCAACCCCCCTATCGGACACGCTCTGCGTGTCCTGCGGCTGCAAAACCGCGCGTCGCCCGCCGCGGGAGCGTGCGGGGCGTGAAGATCGGTGCTTTCGGGACAAAGGCGTGCGCGCCGGTTGAAAACGCACCGGCAAGGGCGGCAGTCGGTGCGACCGCAGGCAGGTCGAGGATCAGTCCTTGGTCTTGCCGCCGTAAATGACTTCAAGAAAATTGCGGCGCAACTGGGCCTCGTCCTGGCCCTCGCGCAGCCCCTGACGCCACTGGTCGATCACAAGACGCAGTGCCAGCGTCTCGCGGGTGTGCGGCAACCGGCTCAGGTAATCGGTGAAATAGTTGTCGAGCGCCTGGCGGTCGAGCGCGCCTTGCGCGATCAGCCCGTGAATGAGGGCCATGGTGGCCGCGATGTGTCCCCTCAGGAACTCGTATTCGGCCGTGCTCGCCGTCTTGTCGTCAGAGGAATCAGACATCGTCGCTTCCAATCATACCAATACGTCCGAACTCAGGCTTCAAGCCTCCGGCCCGACCGCGCGGCCGGTGAGCCCTCGCCCCGTCAGCATACCATCTGCTTGGCGATCCGTCTCCCGGTGCAGGTCGCCGGATCCCAAGCGCAACCTCGACGCCCTGACACGCCAGTCGAGCCCCGCTGCAACCTGCAGTCTCTCATGCGGACCTTTCCAAACCCTACAACACCGGGACTGAATTTTCCACATTCGTTATTTATCACATGATCAACAACAAGCATTCCGGACCGGGTCGCGCGCGCCGGCGGGCGCAGCGCCGTTTATCCCCCTGCTCCGGCTTGAGCCGTACCATTGGCACGCAGGACGCCGCATCGCCGGTTGCCGGGCAACATCCTGCAAACGCCGGCAGCAAAGGGGGCGCGCGGGCACGACCTCGCAACGACAGCAATGTCCTTGCGAAAAGCGCATCGGCTTGGAAAGAGTGAAATGGTGAGCCCGCAGGGGCTCGAACCCTGGACCTACTGATTAAAAGTCAGTTGCTCTACCAACTGAGCTACAGGCTCATTCCGGGAGTTCGTGTAACAACGCGAAGCCCCGGTGACAAGAGCTGAATCGCCCGCACTGGATAACCCCGTGTCAGTTGCCGGTCAGGCGGGCTCCGGTTCGGACTGCGGTGTTTCCGTGTCCGCCCCGCGATAAACCCCCTTGATCCGCTCACGTGTGATCTGCATGACCACATAGAGCACCGGTATCAGGACCACGCCGAAGACGGTCGCGAACAGCATTCCGCCAAAGACGGCAAAGCCGATGGCCTTCTGGCTCGCCGCTCCCGCGCCGCTGGCGGTCAGCAGCGGAACAACGCCGAGCAGGAACGAGAGCGCGGTCATCATCACCGCCCGGAAGCGCAGATGCGCCGCCTCGCGTGCCGCAGCAAGAATGGAGCGCCCCTTGCCGCGTTCCTCCATGGCAAACTCGACGATCAGGATGGCGTTCTTGGCGCCAAGCCCGACCAGCATGATCATTCCGATCTGGGTATAGAGGTTCACATCCCTCCCGGTCGCCATCCCGGCCGCGAAGGCCCCGAGCAGTGCCACCGTCACGGACATCAGGATCGCCAGCGGCATCGACCAGCTCTCGTACTGCGCGACCAGGAACAGATAGGCGAACAGCACTGAAAGGAGCAGCACGATGACGACGACCGCTCCCGCACCTTGCTGTTGCAACGCCGTACCGGTCCACTCGAACGCATATCCGGCCGGCAAGGCCTGGGCGGCGGCGGCTTCCATCTCGCTCATCACCGTTCCGGTTGCCTCGCCCGCCTTGGGCTCGGCCGTGACCGAAGCCGCGCGGAACATGTTGTAGCGGCTGAGAATCTGCGGACCCAGGACATTGTCGACGCTGACCAGCGTGCGCAACGGGACCATGTCTCCCGACTGCGAACGCACATGCAGTCGCGCGATGTCGTCCGCCCGGTCGCGGAAGCGTCCCTCCGCCTGGATCATGACCTTGTATACTCGGCCGAACAGATTGAAGTCGTTCACATAATATCCGCCAAGGAATGACTGCAGCGTCAGGAACACGTCACTGACATTCACGCCGAGAAGTTTTGCGCGCTCCCGATCGAGATCGACGAAGAGTTGCGGAACATTGGCGCGAAAGGTCGAATAGGCCTGCGAGACCGAGGGCTGCTGGTTGGCCGAGTAGACCAGCGACCCGATGCCGGAGGCGAGATCCTGCGGAGTGCCGCCACCGGTCTGCTGGACCTTCATCTCGACGCCCGCCGTCGTCCCGAGACCGGGAATCGGCGGTGCGTTGAAAGCGATGATGTTGGCGCCAGGGATCGTCGCGAATTCGCGCCACAAATGCGCCAGTATGCCGTCTGCGCTCAATTCGGGCGTGGTCCGCTCGGCCCAGGGCTCGAGCTTGACGATGATCAGCGCCGTGTTCGGAGCGAGCCCGGAATTGAGAATCGAGAAGCCGTTGACGACGATGATGTGCCGGACGCCGGCCACATCCTCCAGGATGGACTCCATCTGGTCGGTGATCACCTCCGTGCGCGGCAGCGCCGCGCCGTCGGGCAACTGCACGTCGACCATCAGGTAGCCCTGGTCTTCCAGCGGCAGGAAGCCCTTCGGAAGGCGCTCGTTGAGGACGACGATCAGCGCCACCGCCAGACCGACGCCGGCAAGCCCCACCAGCGAGCGCGGCAACAGCCTGGCGACGATGCCGACATAGCCGTCTCGCAACCATCCGATTCCCCGGTCGAACACGGCGAGGATGCCGGTCGGCGGCCCGCTGCGCGCCTTCAGGATCAACCCGCATAGCGCCGGCGACAGGGTGAGCGCGTTGATCGACGAGATCACCACGGAGACCGAAATCGTCACCGCGAACTGCGAATAGAGGCGTCCCGTGATGCCCGGCATGAAGATCGTCGGAACGAACACGGCCAGCAGCACCAGCGTCGTGGCGATGATGGGCGTGGAGATCTGGCCCATTGCCTTGGCCGTCGCCTCCTTCGGCGACAGGCCTTCCTCGGCGATGATCCGCTCGACATTTTCCACCACGATGATGGCGTCGTCGACCACGATGCCGATTGCCAGCACAAGCGCGAACAGGCTGATCGTGTTGAGCGACATGCCCGCGACCAGCAGGATGGCGAAGGTTCCGATCAGCGACACGGGGATCGCCACCATCGGAATGATCGTGGCGCGCCAACTCCCCAGGAAAACGAAGACGACGGTCACGACCAGGACGAAGGTCATCATCAGTGTCATGATGACGTCTTCCAGCGACTTTTCCACGAACTCCGTCGTATCGAAGGGGATGTCGAAGGCAACGTCGTCGGGGAACGCCCGGGAAAGCTCGTCGATCCGGGTCCGCACCCCTTCCGCGACGGCCAGGGCGTTGGCGCCCGGCGCCTGATAGATCGCCAGCACGGTTGCCGGGGTGCCATTGAAGCGACCGTTGGCCGAATAGAACTGCGAACCGAGTTCCACCCGCGCCACATCGCCGACCCGGACCAGCGCGCCCTCGGCGCTGCTGCGCAGCACGATTTGCCTGAACTCCTCAGGCGTCGAAAGGCGGCCCTGCGCCTTCACCGTGTACTGGAACTGCTGGCCGTCGGGCACCGGCGGCGCGCCGATCTGCCCGGCAGCCACCTGGACATTCTGGTCCTGGATTGCGGCAATGAAGTCGGACGGCGTCATGGCCAGGCTCGCCAGACGGTCGGGATCGAGCCAGACCCGCATGCCATAGGCGAAATTCGTCAGGACATCCGCCTTGCCGACGCCTTTCACGCGCGCCAGTGCATCCTTGAGGTTGATGGACGCGTAATTGGAGAGGAAGACCTCGTCATAGGTCCGCTTTGGCGAAAACAGCGTCACCACCAGCAGCATGTTGGTGCTGGCCTTCTGCACCGTGACGCCGTTGCGGGTCACGTCCGCAGGCAGCGAACTCGTCGCCTGCGACACCCGGTTCTGAACATTGACGGTGGCAATGTCCGGATCGGTGCCGACCTCGAAGACGACGTTCAGCGAATAGGAACCGTCGTCGGAGCTGTTCGACGACATGTACATCATGTTGTCGACACCGTTGACCTGCGCCTCGATCGGCGCCGCGACCGTTTCCTCGATCACCTGGGCGCTGGCGCCGGTATAGGAGGCCGTGACGCTGACCACCGGCGGCGTGATGTTGGGGAACTGTTCGACCGGCAGCGACAGGTAGCCGAGCACGCCGGCGATCGTGATCACGATCGAGATGACGAGGGCGAACTTCGGGCGGTAGATGAACATGCGCGAGAACATGGCCGCCTACTCCGCCGCGCCGGAGGCGAGCACGGCATTGACCGGAACGCCTGGCCGCACCTTTTGCAGGCCGAGCGTGATCACCCGCTCGCCCTCCTGCAGTCCCGACTTCACGACGACATCGAGATCCACCTGCTGGCCGAGTTCCACGTAGCGCTGCTCGACCGTTTCCTGCGCTCCCACGGTCAGCACGAACGGACCGCGCTGGTCGCGCTGGATCGCCGCCTGGGGGATGACGATCTCGCTCATGGCGACCGGTGCCTCGACGACCACCTCGACGAAGGCGCCCGCAATAAGGATCCGGCTCTTGTTGGCGAAACGCCCGCGCACCGAGATCGTGCCCGTGTTCGGGTCCACGGCATTGTCGATGAAGACGATCTCGCCGTCCTCCTCGAACCGCTTGCCGGTGGGCAGGATCAGATGGATACCGGGCAGGTTCTTCTTGTCGGCGACATCCTCCGCCGGCCGGTCCCCTCGCACCGCCTCGAGATAGTCCTTCTCGCTGATCGCGAAATTGACGTAGACCGGCGCGGTGCGCACAAGCCGGGCAATCGCGCCCGACGACGGTCCGACCACGTCGCCGACACTGAAGGCCGACTTGCCGAGCTGACCGGAAAACGGTGCGACGATATCCGTATAACCAAGGTTCAGTTCCGCCTGGGTGGTCGCCGCGCCGGCCGCCGCGACCGCGGCGTCGGCCTGTTCCTTGGCCGCCTTGGTCGCCTCGAACTTGGCCTTGGAAACGTGCCCCTTCTGGAAGAGATCCGCATCGCGCTCCAGGTCAGCCGCTTTCAAGGCGGCCTCCGCTTCGGCCTTGGCGGCATCCGCCTTGGCCGAGGCCAGCGCCGCCTCGTAGGGCGCCCGTTCGATGGAAAACAGCAACTGCCCCGTCTGGACGCTTGCCCCGTCATCGACATTCTTCGAGGCCAGGAAACCGGAGACACGCGCGATCAGGTTGACATTGTCGACCGCCTCGACCTGGCCGACGAACCGCGCCGACTGGCGAATGTCCTTGGAAACGGCCGCAGCGACGGAGACCGACGGCGGCGCGGCCGGCGCCGCGGCGTCGTCCGAAGGATTGCAGGCGGCAAGCAGCAGACCAATGGCCGGCAGGGTGAAATAACGAGCGGCGCGAGAAAGTCTTGACATGAAAAATGGTTCCCCGGTCGACGCGGGTTCCGGACACGAGGCCGTTACGCTCCCGATCCCGCCTCATGGTTCGAGGCGCACCTGCTTCGGTGCGCCAAGCGTGTCAAAGGAAGGCTACACAGTGACTTCAGGCGAAAACAAGAGCCAATCCGAAACCATGCGCAGCCGGCAGCACCAGCCCCTCGCGGGACTCGACCGCATCGATGTCCCGATGCGCAAGCGATTGTGCGACGGCGCTCCTGTCCGCGCCGGCGACGGCAAGCGCCGCGATGGCGGAGCCGCCGGGAGAAAACGTTGGGGCAGGTACGCCGTAAAGCGCCTCGAACGCCGACGGCGGCATCAGGTGAAGGCGTCCGCGCGGTGTCTCGATCGCGATTCCAAGGCTTGAGGCGCGCATCTCCCGCTCGCCGGTGAAAGCCGCGTAGAAAATATGTTGCTCGGCCGGTTCCTCGCAGACGACGACGACGGTATCGAGCGCAGTCGCGCCGTTCTCGTGTCGCTGGTAGTCGGCCGACCAGAAGTTTTCCGGATACAGGTTGTGACAGGAGAAGAAACCGTGCAGCGGATCGGAAGGGTTGCGCACGAAGGTCAGGTCGAACCCGACCTTGCGGATGCTTCCGTCCGGACGGGTCTGTTCGCGGCCGAAGGAGAACGGCTGGTAGACATGCAGGCCGGCTCGCTCGAAGGCACGCCGGTCGTCGCCCGCATCACGGCTTTCCATGACCAGCATGGAGGCGCCCTCGCCGCGCTCCAGGAAGTCGCGGTTGAACCCGCCGAAGGAGAAGACCCGGTCCGATGCCGGCGGGATTTCGGCCGCCGCGCCGATGGTCAGCAACTCGATGAAGAACCCGTCCAGCTGGACGAGCCGGTTCTCCGTGCCCCAGGGATGGCGCGCGCGCGGGGTCACGGTGAAACCGGCCGCTTCCAGATAGGTCGCGGCCGCATCCATGTCATGCACCGCCCAGACAATGTGATCGAAACCGCGCGCGGCCATGTTCGCCCCTCCCCCGGGAAATGCCTGACGGATCAGACCAGGCGGCTCTGCTCGACCGCCGCCGCGACGAAGGATGCGAACAGCGGATGCGGCTCGAACGGCCTCGACTTCAGTTCCGGATGATACTGCACGCCGATGAACCAGGGGTGGTCGTCGATCTCCACGGTCTCCGGCAATTGCCCGTCCGGTGAGGTTCCCGCGAACCGCAACCCGGCTGCCTCAAGCCGCTCACGATAGGCGATGTTCACCTCGTAGCGATGCCGATGGCGCTCGGAAATCATCTCCGACCCGTAGATGCCGGCGATCCTGGAGTGGTCCTCAAGGCGCGCCGGATAGGCGCCAAGGCGCATTGTGCCGCCCAGTTCGCCGTCCGCGCGGCGGACTTCGAGCTGGTTGCCCTTCGCCCATTCCGTCATCAGTCCGACGACGGGTTCACTCGCTTCGCCGAACTCCGTCGAATTGGCGCCGGCGATCCCGGCCAGGTTGCGCGCCGCCTCGATCACGGCCATCTGCATGCCGAAGCAGATGCCGAAATACGGCACCTTGTGCACCCGCGCGAAGCGTGCCGCGGCGATCTTGCCTTCCGCGCCGCGCTCGCCGAAGCCGCCCGGCACGAGGATGCCGTGGACGCTGTCGAGCCATGGCGTCGGGTCTTCCTTCTCGAAGATTTCCGACTCGATCCACTCGATGTTGACGCGCACGTTGTTGGCGATGCCGCCATGCACCAGTGCCTCGATCAGCGACTTGTAGGCGTCCTTCAGCACGGTGTACTTGCCGATGATGGCGATCGTGACCTCGCCTTCCGGATTGGCCAGCGTTTCCGAGATGCCCGTCCAGCGGGTCAGGTCCAGGGCCGGTGCGCCGGTGATGCCGAAGGCGGCAAGAACCTCGTCGTCGAGCCCTTCCTGGTGATAGGCGATCGGCACGTCATAGATCGACTTGACGTCATAGGCCGGGATCACGGCGCCTTCGCGCACGTTGCAGAACAGCGACAGCTTGCGCTGCTCGCTTTCCGGGATCTTGCGGTCGCAGCGGACCATCAGGATATCGGGCTGGATGCCGATCGAGCGCAGCTCCTTGACGGAGTGCTGTGTCGGCTTGGTCTTCAACTCGCCCGCCGAGGCGATGAACGGCATCAGGGTCAGGTGGATATAGACCGCGTGACCGCGCGGCAGCTCGTTGCCGAGCTGTCGGATCGCCTCGAAGAACGGCAGCGCCTCGATATCGCCGACCGTGCCGCCGATCTCGCAGAGCACGAAATCGTACTCCTCGTTGCCGTCGAGCACGAAGGCCTTGATCGCATCGGTGACGTGGGGAATCACCTGGACGGTTCCGCCCAGATAGTCGCCGCGCCGTTCCTTGGCGATGATGTCCTGATAGATCCGGCCGGTCGTGATGTTGTCCATCTTGTTGGCCGGCCGGCCGGTGAAGCGTTCGTAGTGCCCCAGATCGAGATCCGTCTCCGCGCCGTCATCGGTCACGAAGCACTCGCCGTGCTGATACGGGCTCATCGTGCCCGGATCGACATTGAGATAGGGATCGAGCTTGCGCAGCCGGACCTTGTAGCCCCGCGCCTGGAGCAGTGCCCCGAGAGCCGCGGAAGCCAGTCCCTTGCCAAGCGAGGACACCACGCCGCCAGTAATGAAGATGTATCGCGCCATGGACCAATACCATATCGCCGCGAGCGCTGATTCGAACGCCCGGCACAGAGTTAACACACAAGAAAATGCCCCGCGATGCGTATCGCGGGGCACGAGATGAAGAGGCTAGCCGGCCAGAAGCCTACTGCGCCGCCGGAACCTGGGGTCCGGTCGGCTGCTCGGGCGGACGCAACTGGTCGAGAATGCCGTTGCCCGAACCCGGCGTCCCGCCGTCCACCGGAGCGGACTGCGTGCCCGGCACGGCATCGAGAATCGATGCCGGACGTTCACTGTTCTTGGCC
>NZ_JBLXFR010000054.1:0-25702 GCF_048261845.1 Stappia sp.
ATGTCGCGGACACGCTCACGGCGCTCGACCCGGCGACGACGCTCATCATCGTCGCCTCGAAAACGTTCACGACCATCGAGACGATGACCAATGCCGCGACGGCGCGCGCCTGGATCGTCCGGCATCTGGGCGAAGAGGCCGTGGGCGCCCATTTCGCCGCCGTCTCCACCGCCCTCGACAAGGTCGCCGCCTTCGGCATCGCGGCGGACCGCACCTTCGGTTTCTGGGACTGGGTCGGCGGACGCTATTCCGTCTGGTCGGCGATCGGGTTGCCGGTGATGCTCGCCGTCGGGCCCGACGACTTCGGCGCCTTTCTCGATGGCGCGCATGCGATGGACCGGCACTTCGCGACGGCGGAGGCGGAGGCCAACCTGCCGATGCTGCTCGGCCTCGCCGGCATATGGCATCGCAATGCCTGCGGCTTCCCGGCCCGCGCGGTCCTTCCCTACGACCAGCGGCTGGCGCGTCTTCCCGCCTACCTTCAGCAGCTCGACATGGAATCGAACGGCAAGCGTGTGACACTTTCCGGAGATCCGGTGAGCGAGGCAACGGGGCCGCTCGTCTGGGGCGAACCCGGCACCAACGGCCAGCACGCCTTCTACCAGCTCCTGCACCAGGGCACCGACGTGATCCCTTGCGAGTTCATTCTCGCCGCGAAGGGCCACGAGCCGGACCTTGCCCATCATCACGCCCTGCTGGCCGCGAACTGCCTGGCCCAGTCGGAAGCCCTGATGAACGGCCGCACGAGCGCCGAGGCCGAAGCGATATTGCGCAAGGAAGGCCACAACGAGGACGATGTCGCCCGGCTTGCGCCGCACAAGGTGTTTCCGGGCAACCGTCCGTCGATCACCATCCTGCACGAACGGCTGACGCCCTTCGCGCTCGGCCGTCTCGTCGCGCTCTATGAACACCGGGTGTTCGTGGAAGGTGCGATCTGGAACATCAACTCCTTCGACCAGTGGGGCGTGGAACTGGGAAAGGTCCTTGCCGGCGAATTGCTGCCGATGGTCGACGGCCGTGCACCCGCCAAGGGACGCGACGCATCGACGCTCGGCCTGCTGCGCCGGCTCCGCGTCTAACAAGGCATTTCCGTCTTCGGAAAATTCGTCAAAAGGAACGCCCGCCCAATGATCTGCGTCACAGCTTCGCCTCAGCGAGCCGCTAGACTGGGTGGTGTTTTAGTGCTCAGATAGGTTGCAACGGGGAAACGGTTCGCCGTGTCTCTGCGGCAGTGCCTACCGGGAGGCGACATTCGCCGGAACCATGTGGACATGTGAGGAGTTATAGAATGGTCAGGATTGTTCTTGTGGGCGCAGCTGCGCTTCTTCTGGCGGCATGCCAGTCCGACAGCCAGCGCGACCGCGCACTTGTCGGCGGCGGCCTTGGCGCCGCAACGGGTGCCGTGATCGGTGCGGCCGCAACCGGCGATGTCGGCGGTGCTCTCGTCGGTGGCGTCATCGGCGGTGTCGGCGGGGCCATGGTCGGTTCGGCCACCACGCCGAAGAACTGCATCGCGCGGGATCGCTACGGCCGCCGCTATCGGGTCGTTTGCCCGTAAAAAGGCGCCAATCGCCTGCCCGAAAGGACATGCCTGACCGCCGCAACGCAAGCTCCGGCTGACCGTTGCGGCGGCGCACGCGTTTCAACGTGAACGCGTCACCACGGCAAACCAATCGGAGGTGAGTTTATGCAGAAGATCCTCATAGTATCGGCGGCGACCCTGTTTGTTGCCGCCTGCCAGTCCGACAGCCAGTCCGACCGGGCGCTCGTCGGCGGCGGCCTTGGCGCGGCCACCGGCGCGGCAGTCGGCCCCGCCGCGACCGGCGATGTGGGCGGTGCCCTGGTCGGCGCCGCTGTCGGCGGTGTCGGCGGTGCGGCAGTGGGCGCTGCCACCACACCCAAAAACTGCGTGGCGCGCGACCGCTACGGCCGGCGCTATCGCGTCGTCTGCCCGTAACCGGTCAGTCACCATCAGTGCCAGACAAAACCGGCCGGCAAGGGATCCCTTGCCGGCCGTTTTGGTGATCGCCTGAAGGCAGCCGCTGATCAGGCGGCGGCGGCAACGCCGCGCGCCAGCGCCTCGCGCGGGGCGACATAGTCATAGCCGAGCGCCTCGGCCACCGCCTGGCAGGTCACCTGCCCGGCGTGAACGTTGAGCCCGTTCATCAGGTGCGGGTTCTCGGCCAGCGCCTTCGCATAACCGTTGTTGGCCAGCGCCAGCGTGAAGGGCAGCGTCGCGTTGTTGAGAGCGTAGGTCGAGGTGCGCGGCACCGCTCCGGGCATGTTGGCAACGCAATAGTGCACGACATTGTCGACCACATAGGTCGGCTCGGCATGGGTCGTGGCATGCGAGGTCTCGAAACAGCCGCCCTGGTCGATGGCGACATCGACAAGCACCGAGCCCGGCTTCATGCGGCGCACGTGATCGGCGGTGACGAGCTTGGGGGCCGCCGCGCCGGCGACCAGCACCGCACCGACGACGAGGTCCGCTTCCAGCACATACTGCTCGATGGCGGCACGGGTCGAATAGACCGTGCGCAGGGCCGCGCCGAAGCGCGCCGACAGGCTGCCCAGCGCGTCGATCGAGCGGTCGAGAACGGTGACATCCGCGCCAAGGCCGAGCGCCATGGTGATGGCATGGGCCCCGACGACGCCGCCGCCGATCACCACGACCTTGGCAGGGGCAACACCCGGCACGCCGCCGAGCAGCACACCGGCACCGCCATGGGCACGCTCGAGCGCGCTCGCGCCGGCCTGAACGGACAGACGCCCCGCGACCTGCGACATCGGCGCCAGCAGCGGCAACCCGCCGCGCGCGTCGGTCACGGTCTCGTAGGCGATGCAGGTCGCGCCGGACTTGACCAGATCAGCCGTCTGGGCCGCATCGGGCGCCAGATGCAGATAGGTGAAGAGCAGATGGTCGGGCCGCAACATGGCCCGCTCGCCCGCCTGCGGCTCCTTGACCTTGACGATCATGGTCGCCGTGGCGAACACCTCGGCCGCGCTTGCAAGGATGCTGGCGCCGGCCGCCTCGTATTCGGCGTCGTCCGCACCGATGCCGCCACCGGCCTGGGTCTCGACGAAAAGCTCATGGCCGTTGGCCACCAGCTCGCGGACACTGTCAGGGGTCAGGCCGACCCGGTACTCGTGGTTCTTGATCTCTTTCGGCACACCAATGCGCATCTCAAGCCTCCTCCGGACACGGGCCGGGCGCCTGCCGGCCTTTGTCATAAAAGATACATCAAAGCGCTTCGAATTTGCTTGCGTACTTGACCCGGATAGCGGTTTTCATGCAATTTTGCAGCGTGAAACCCGGTAAAAGTAAAACAATCTGCGGAGCACCTTGTGAACTTCGACCGTATTGACCGGCGCATCCTGACCCTGCTCCAGAATGACGGCCGCATGGCGAACGCCGATCTCGCCGAGGCCGTCGGCCTGTCGCCGTCCGCCTGCCTGCGCCGGGTGCGCGCGCTCGAGGACGCCGGCGTCATCGAGAAATACGTTGCCCTGCTCGACCAGTCTCAGATCGGCCGGCGCATGGACATCTTCGTCGAGATCTCGCTGAACTCGCAGGCCAACGAGGTGCTGACCCGCTTCGAAAAGGCGGTCGCCCAGTCGCCGGAAATCATGGAATGCTACCTGATGGCGGGCGATGCCGATTATCTGCTGCGCATCGCCGCCGCCGATCCGACCGACTTCGAGCGCATCCACCGCGACCATCTCGCCCGCCTGCCGGGCGTCTCACGCATGCGGTCGTCCTTCGCGATCCGCACCGTGGCACGGAGCACCGCCTTCCCCCTGCCCGAGGCCGGACACTGACGAACCTGCCCGAAACATCATTCCTGTCTGATTTGACGAGGAGATCACGGGGCAGCCCGCTGGAACCCTGTCTGATTTGCTGATATCATAATTTCGGTGATCAGAAAAAAGCGCAGTCTCGACTTCGGCGGTCCAGCCATGACGGAAGACAGGTTTTCCGCGACCGGACGCGGCTTCACTCTGATGCTCGTCGACGACGATCCGGACGATCTGTGGATATTCGGGCATCTCCTCCGGCGCGCCTGCCCCAGGCCGGACCGGTTCGCACTGGTCAAGGCGATGGACGGCGTGCAGGCGCTCGCGCGCATCGAGGCTGCCGTCGCCGCCAAGGCCCCCCTCCCCGATCTCATCCTGCTGGACATGAACATGCCCGGTCTTTCCGGTCTCGACGTCTTGAGGATGATGCGGGCAAGCGCCGCGCTGGCCGGCACGCCGATCCTGATCCTGTCGACGGCGGACGACCGGGACGCGGCCGACGAGGCCCTGCGGCACGGGGCGGACGCGGTGATCACCAAGCCCGATTCCATGCAAAGCATCGCGGAACTCGCCAGCACCATCTTCAGGACCTGGCTTGGCACCCCTCCGCCCCTGCAGCGCGATCCGCAGCGGGCCAGCGCCTGAGGGTCGGGACCACGAAACATCAAACCGTTCTTGATCCCTCGCCCCATCCGTCCGACAACGAAGACGAGCCGCGAGGGAGGGATTTGATGGCATACGAGATTTCACGGCTGAGCGAGACCCGCAGCGACCTTGCCGAAGGGCCCACCTGGGACGACCGGACCGGGTGCCTCTACTGGTGCGACATTCTCGGCAAGCGGTTGCACGCGCTCGACTGGTCCAGCCGCCAGGAGCGGCACTGGGACCTTCCCGACGTCATCGGCTCCTTCGGCCTGACGGACGACCCGGGCCGTCTTGTCGTCGCCATTCGCGACCGCGTCGCGATTCTCACCCTGGAGGACGGCACACTGGACGTGCTTGCCGAGATCGAGACCGGCGATCCGCGCACGCGGCTCAACGACGGCCGGGTCGGCCCCGACGGCGCGTTTTACGTGGGAACGATGGACGACCGGCCCGAACGGCAGCCGATCGGCGCACTCTACCGGGTGCGGGCCGACGGAAGCTGCGAGACGCTGGTGGAAGGGGTCACCGTTTCCAACGGCCTCGCCTGGTCGCCGGACGGGCGAACCATGTATCATGCCGACAGCCGTCCCGGCATCATCGAGGCCTGGGACTTCGACCCGGCCACCGGCGCGATGTCGGGGCGCCGCCTCTTTGCGAAACTCGCCGACGAGGACGGGCGGCCCGACGGGGGAACCGTCGACGCGGATGGCCGCTACTGGTCGGCCGGTGTCTCGGCCGGGCTTCTCAACTGCTTCTCGCCGGACGGAACGCTGGTGGAGGTCATCGCCATGCCCGTTCCGCGTCCGACCATGCCGTGTTTCTGCGGACCGGACCTGGATGCGCTGGTGGTGACGAGCCTGCGGCCGCTTGCCGACGCGGCGCTGCTGGAGGCCCATCCGGACTCAGGCCGGCTGTTCATGTTGCGGCCCGGCGTTCGCGGCCTGAAGGCCGAGCGTTTCAGTCTTCAGGGCCCGGCGTAGCGTCCGGGCCGGCGCCGGCCAGACCTCCCTCGGCCAGACCGTCCTCGACCAGACCTGCGGGCAGCACTTCGCGCGCGGCCTCCGGCGCCCCGCGCCCCCAGGTGGGGCGCAGGGAATGGTCGACGGCGACGCGCTCGTCAAACACGAAGCATTCGCCCTGCCAGAGGCTTTCGTCCTCCGGCACCTTCTCCAGGTAGTTGAGGATGCCGCCTTCCAGGTGGAAGACCTCCCCGAACCCTTCCGACAGGAGCAGCGCACTCGCCTTCTCGCATCGGATGCCGCCGGTGCAGAACATCGCGACCTTGCGCCTGTCGCCATCCGCCCGGGCCTGGCGCACCCAGTCGGGGAAGCTCCGGAAGGTCCGGGTATCGGGCGAGATCGCGCCCTCGAAACTGCCGAACGCGATCTCGTAGTCGTTGCGCGTGTCCAGCACCACCACGTCGGGATCGCTGATCAGGGCGTTCCACTCCTCCGGCGCCACATAGGTGCCGACAGCCTTGCGCGGATCGATGCCCGCAACGCCCAGACTGACGATCTCCTTCTTCAGCCGCACCTTCAGCCGGCCGAAGGGCATGCGCTCGGCAAAGGAGGCCTTTTCCACCAAGGCGGAAAGCCGGGGATCGGCCCGCAGATGGGCCAGCACCCGCTCCACCCCCGCTTGCGGTCCCGCGATGGTGCCGTTGACCCCCTCGCTGGCGAGCAGGATCGACCCGCGAATTCCCGCCTCCTGCGCCACGCGCAGAAGCGGCTCGCGCATCGCCGCGAAATCATCGAGCGGGGCGAAGTGATAGAAGGCGGAAATCCGGAAATCTGTCATGGTCGGCGCGGCCCGGGCTGTCATTTGCCACCGCTTCTACACGCCCTCTCCCTACCAGGGAAGGCGTTCGCCCGTATATGACAGGAAGCTGCCCGTATCGCCGCCGTCGACCCCGTCGATCACCGTAAGCAACCGGCCGGCCGCCTCGTCCGGCGTCCGGATCGCGAGACCGCTGCGGGCAAACGGCCGGGAAAGGGCCGTTTCGACCGTGCCGGGATGCAGCGCCAGCAGCACATGTTCCGGCCGGCTGCGCGCCAGTTCGATCGAGGCCGTGCGGACGATCTGGTTCAGCGCCGCCTTGGCCGCCCGGTAGCTGATCCAGCCGCCCAGCGCGTTTTCCCCGATGCTGCCGACCCTGGCGGACAAGGTTGCGAAGACGCTCTTGCCCTGGCGCGGAAAGAGCGGCGCGAAATGCCTGATCAGCAGGGCCGGGCCGATGGCATTGATGCGAAAGGAGCGTGCCATCTGGTTCGCATCGATCCGCGCAAGCGCCTTTTCGGGAACCATCGCCCCGTCCGACAGGATCCCCGTCGCATCGACAACCAGCCGCAATTCGCCGAGCCCGGCGACATGGGCCGCGGCGTCCGCGATGCTTGCCTCGTCCTCAAGATCGATCCGCGGCACGCCCCTCCGGCTGCAGCCGACAACATGCGCGAACCGGCCGCTGCCCTCCAGACGGGACAGGAAAGCCGATCCAAGCCCGCCGCTCGCGCCGATGACGACGGCAACGCCGCCGGAGGGGAAACTGTTCAGTGCATTGCTCATGCCGGAGTTACGCGGCTGGGCGCGGCGCGGTTCACCCGGGGGCGAGCGGCCGCCCGGCCCGCCACAGGGGTTAATGCGTCGTTAACCGCAGGCGATGCCGGTCAGCCAGCCGGTTGGCAAGCGGGTATCGGGCATGCGACAGTCTGGCGCCCGCAGCGGGCAAGACCGGACAGCAACACGGCTTTCAACCAAGGATCCCGCGAGATGGCACGACGCTTCTTCGTCCTCGACGTCTTCACCAACCAGGCGCTCGCGGGCAACCCGCTGGCCGTCGTCCTGGACGCGGAAGGCCTGTCGGACACGCGCATGCAGTCGATCGCGCGGGAATTCAACCTGTCGGAGACCGTCTTCGTGCTGCCCCCGGAAAACCCGGCGCATTCGGCGAAGCTTCGGATTTTCACCCCGGCCAGGGAACTGTCCTTCGCCGGCCACCCGACGGTCGGGACGGCGATCCTGCTCGCCAGGGAGCGGTTCGGCGACAGCGATGCCGACCAGAACGCCATGGTCGTGCTCGAGGAGGCGATCGGCAATATGCGCTGCGGCGTGGTGCTGAAGAACGGCGCCGCCGGCTTTGCCGAGTTCGACGTGCCGCGCCTGCCGCGCCCCGCCGACCCGCTCGGCGACAAGGACCTGATCGCCGCCGCCCTTGGCCTCGAACCCAACGAGATCGGCTTCGAGAACCATCGCCCCTGCGCTTTCGAGGCGGGCGTTCCCTTCGCCTTCGTGCCGGTGGCCAATCTCGCCGCGCTTGCCCGGGTGTCCCCCTATCAGGCCCATTGGGACGACGCCTTCGGACGCGGCGGCCAGATGGGCGCCTATGTCTATTGCCGCCAGACGAATTCCCATGACAGCACCTTCGCCGCGCGCATGTTCGCCCCGCATATGGGCATCGGCGAGGACCCGGCGACGGGATCGGCCGCCGCCGCCTTCGCCGGCGTGGTGCGCCACTACGACAAGATCACCGACGGCACCCACTACCTGCGCATCGAGCAGGGCTTCGACATGGGCCGCCCCTCGATGATCGACCTGGAGGTCGATGTGGAGACCGGTCAGCTCAAGGCCGTGCGCATCGGCGGACAGGCGGTGGTTGTCTCGAGTGGTGAGTTGTATCTTTAGGGGGGCGGCGGGTCTTGAAAAATTCCGCGGCCAAACTGCGCCCGGTTTCCCGCGACACGGCGGCAAGGGAAGGTGGCGGAGATGGGAAGGGGGCTGGCGGACTTTGGGTCGTTCTGGGCAAGCTACCTTTCACGCCCTAAGGTAAAGCAAGGCTAGGCAGCGCCGTTTCTGCCATACCTTCATCACCGCTTCCCGCTTAGGTGAAAAACGCCAGTTGATCCAAGGTTAGCAGGGCTTGCAGTGCGCGTGTCTGGGTGTAGCTGTCGCTTTCGGCCGCGCCATGACCAACCGCATGCCGTGAGCCCGCAGTGCCGCCGCCTTGTACCGGATCGAAATTGGCAAAGGTATACTCCGCGAGATAGCGTCCAAAGGCCGCTGGAAACATCAGCGTGTCGGGGTGTCCGTGTTTTTTTTCGGCCGAGCGCACGGCAAACGCCAGCAGCTTTTTCTGCTTTGCCCTTGTCCCGTACAACTTGCGGTGCGCATCGTTGAGAATGCCTTCGATCTCGGTCAACACGATTTTAAGTACAGGGATCGGGTCATCGGCGAGATATCTCTGGAGCGCAGAGCGGAGCAGACGTTCCTTGCCCGCGAAATGCGGTTTGGCCATCCAGCGGGCGAACATCTTCTCCAACCGCTTAGTGTCGAATTTTGCGACGAGCTCGGCTTCGACTTCGGCAAGGTCAAAATCGCTCTCGCAGTGCAAGGAAAGCTGTTCGAACTCTGTCCCTATAATCTCGGCAAAAGGAAACCAGCCAGCTTGCACTAGGTGACCGAAGACGGCGGCGTTGGCGATGGCATCGTACATCTTCCTGTAGCGCAATCGACGGTACAAAGTGCCGAGATCCCGCTCCATGGCGACTATGGAAAATTTTCGTTCGGGATTGAAGTCGAAGAATAGTGCGAACCGCCAGCCCTCACGGAACAGGCACACAACACGGTCCGCTTTCCCAATCTGCACCATTGGGAATGACATGCCTGTTACATCGGCAATGTCACGCTCGAACACTAGCGTTCCGGCCTCTATCGAGCGCTTTGCAACGATGTTTATGGACACGGCGGCTGCGTCGAGCCAGAGCTCGCCACTATTGTCAGGCCGAATAACCAGCAGCGTCGTGTCTGCGCACGCCAAGTTGACGGAGTTGCTGGCTTCGCGAGCACGAAACTCAATATGGTCCGCGAGCGATCTCGCGATACGGTGAAAGATTGCCTCATCGGAGGTCAGTGAGAGCCTTGTCCAAACACTGACAGACGAACCTTTTTGGGCGGCCTCGGCAGCAACAGCGTCGAGTTGCAACCCCGAAAGTAGAATGGGCTCGCCTAGATTGTTCACAAAAATTCCCGCCCCAGGCATTGAATATGGGCGCGGTGTCTCTTTGCTCATGCCTCAATATTCCTAAGCAAATCGAGCACGCGAAAGCCCAACGAAAGAGCTTCTTCGGCAACCTCTCGCGGCACATTCTGCCCATGCACGGCAGCATTGCAAACATCAACAGTGTAAATGAAGGCCTTCTCCAAGTTGTTCTCGTGCGGATATCGTTCGATAAACATATTCCACATCGAGCGCAGACTGAGTAGGCGCGGTCGATCGGCCGTGGGCGAGTGCTTGCGGAACGGCAACTCCTTGTCAAGAACGCGACGCAGTTCCATTTCAAGCTCGCGGCGCAGACGCATCAGCGCGAAATCCACGCTGCCGCCAGCGCTATCGACGTAAGCAGCGATGGCGGTGGCCTGATCTTGCGCGGTATGGCCGTCTGGCGCTATGTCCTGCTCCAGCGTGGCGAGCTGTTCTTCCGCCGCGCGTCCTTGTGCGAGTGAGGGGACGGTGACAAGGACATTGTGGTTGACGCTCTGGGAGACGTTGGTGATCAGCGAATTCTGAAGAGCGATCAGGCTGCGTGTCTCCTCTTTGAAGTCCTTCACTTCGGATTTCAGTTCATTGATTTTGGCTGAATATTTGAAAAATGTGCCGATCTCCAGTGTCTGCGCGAAAGGCAACAGCAAAAAAAAGGCAAAGAGGAGAACGTAGACGAAAACGCCATCGTCAAGAATATGCTTGGGCGGCAAGCCTGCTACCATATGTAACATTACAAAAAAATAGGCCGACCCGAGCCAGCATATGCAGAAAAAAACAATTCTCATAGAGACCTCCAATGGAGGTAGAGTATGAATAGGTTCAAGGCGCGTTCCAAGAAGATAGTTTCTCTGCCATGGAAGCCCGGACCAGTTTTTCAGAACATCCCCAAATTTGAGCGCTCTGTATCGCTCCATGTGAAGAACCGAACAAAAGGTGAGTTTGGGTGGAGATCCTACCACGCTGAATCATCGAGATCGGTTCGATTCCGCCACGACCGCTCGGGGGGCCAATCGACCTGCCCCTTGACCTCTTCCGGGCTGCATCGGCCGTCACTCGCGGCACGCTCCGTGCGAACCGCACATCCCCCTCCCCCCAACTTCAGCCGCGCATCCCCCTACGACACCAACCGCGCGGCGGGGTGCACCGAGGCCCGGGATCCGGCCCCTGATCCCGTCCCGGCCGGTGCGACGGGCCGCATGCGGCCGCGCTCCTTGTCGAGGATGCGGGCACTGTCGAGCGCCGCGATGGGCGTCGTCAGGTCGTCCGGAATGTCGCCGCTGAGCTGCAGGGCCAGATAGCGGCCGCAGCACACCCGCAGGAACGAGGCGAAATTGCCAAGGTCGTGGCCGGCCTCGATGGACTCGTTGTGCAGCCGGGTGATGAGCTGCACAAGGTTCATGCCGTCACGCTCGGCGATCTCCTCCAGCACGCTCCAGAAGAAGGTCTCGAGCCGGACGCTGGTCACCATCCGATCAATCCGGAGCGACCGCGTCGAGCTTTCCCAAAGTCCCGGTTCGGCCTCGATAAAGAGCTTGCACATGGCGCTGTTCCTCCCCTTTTGGCCCCGGCTTCCCGCACGGTTGTCTGGTCCGACCTGCTTGCCGGCAGGCCTGCTGCCAGTCTCCCGCCGGCAGCGCCGACAGGGCCGCCCTGCCCCGGTTTCCCGCGACAGGGTGGCCCTGCTTCATGTCAAAATCAACCGGCCCGAAGGGCCGATGACCAGGCTGTCGATCAGGCGGCAAGCGCCGTCATGAACTGCGACAGCCAGGCCGGATGCGCGGGCCATGCGGGAGCGGTGACCAGATTGCCGTCCGTCACGGCGCCATCGATGGCGATGTCGGCATAGGTGCCGCCGGCCAGCTCCACCTCGGGCCGGCAGGCCGGATAGGCGGAAACCGTGCGCCCCTCGATGACGCGGGCGGCGGCCAGAAGCTGCGCCCCGTGGCAGATCGCGGCAACCGGCTTGCCGGCATCGAAGAAGTGGCGAACGGCGGCGATCACGTCCTTGTCGAGGCGCAGGTATTCCGGCGCACGGCCGCCGGGGATCACCAGCGCGTCATAGTCGGCGACGTCGACCTGGGCGAAGGTGGCGTTGAGCGTGAAATTGTGTCCCCGCTTCTCGCTGTAGGTCTGGTCGCCCTCGAAATCGTGGATCGAGGTGGCGACGCTCTCGCCCGCCTTCTTGCCCGGGCACACCGCGTGCACCTCGTGACCGACCGCCAGAAGCGTCTGGAACGGCACCATTGTCTCGTAATCCTCGGTGAAGTCACCGGTGATCATCAGGATCTTCTTCTTCGCGCTCATCATGTCCTCCCGAAGCAGCTTGGAAACGCCGGGAGGCTAGCAACAGATGCAAGCCTGCTGGTATTAGGCCGATACTACAAGTCGGGCCGGCCTTCCGGAGCCGGAAACGCGGGCCGAAAAGGACACAGGCCACGGTGTCCCGTGGCCTGTGTGATTGGCCTGTGTGACCGGTCTGTGTGACTGGCCTGTGTGACTGGCCTGCATGACTGGCCGCACCAGGGCGCCGGCGCTATTCGGTCGCCGGCGGATTGGCCGGGTCGACCGTGCGCGGCTGCGTTGCCTGCATCTCCTGCTGGGCGCGGATCGCCTCTTCCTCCTGCCGCATCTGCAGCAGGGTCACGTAGTCGGGCGCCTCCTCCAGCTGCTCGGAGGTGACAGCCACCACAAGACGCTGCTCGTCGGGCGTGTCGCTCATGTGCTGGACCGCATCGTAGGGCACGGCGACGCGCTTGGCGCCCAGTCCGAGAAAGCCGCCGGCATCGATGACGACCGAGACGACCTTGCCGTCAGGCCCGATCTCGAGCGCGGCGACCTCGCCGAGAGCCTCGCCGTCAGGGGCCGTGACTTCCTGGCCGATGAGGCCGCTCGTCAGCCAGTGACCCTCCTTCTGCGCCGGCAGGAAGGTCAGGTCGCCCGCCGCCGTCGTTGCCGGAGCCTCTGCGGCTCCCCGCGCGGGCGCTTCGTCAGCGGGCATGGCGGCACCGGGCGTGCTTTCCTGCACAAGAGGATCCTCGCCCTTCGGCTCCGTGGCCGTCTGCGCCCATGCGGGGCCCATCGACAGGACTGCGAGCGTGGCGGTGGTGGCAAGAAGCTTGCTGATCATGACCAACTCCCTTGCTGTATCCCGTCACCCGGGACGGCGGGGGCTCGTCCCGTGCGGGATGCAACCTTGGATATAGGAAGCGATCGTGATCTTTTTCCGGCTTTTTGCGTTTTCGAAATCAAAACAAAAACAATAATTTAAATTATTTGACGGCACATCACATACACGCAAATCGTGTCCAATGAATGACCTTCCCGCTTACTTTGCAGACCCGTAGAGCCACTTGGCGCCAGCAATGTCTCCCATCTGAAGACCTTGGAAATTTTCACTATATTTGAAATGCATGATCGATTGCCCGCGAATGTGGTGATCCAGCCCGATCGCATGCCCGATCTCATGCGCGAACGTGTATTTGAGATCGTAGCTCCCAAGGTCTCCGTCAAAGCCGATCTTCCACATATGCGCCGGGTTGAGACACACGGCCGCCTCCGTGATCCGCGAGACGCGCGGCGCGGCGGCGGTGTCCTGCACGCCGGGCCTCGCGGGCCCGGACTTCCCGAGTTCCCGCGTTTCGCCGGAGACGATGAGCGGCAGGCGGGGAGCCTCTCCGGCATGCCGCACATTGGTGAAAGCGTATCCGCGTGGCACCAACTGGCTGCCGATGACGATATCGGCGGTTTCGACCGAAGCCACTTCCTCGAACGAGAGCCCGCTCACCTCTTCCCAGAGCCGGAAGGCAGCGGCGGCCTCGCCGCGAACCTGCGCCAGCTCCACCCCGGCCGCCGCGGCAAGACCGTCGAGAGCGTCCATCGCCCGGCAGTTTCGCGCAGTCGGGTTGAGGACCTTCCCCCGGGCAAACGCATAGGTCACCCGCGCCGGCGCACCGAGTTGCGGCGCGCCCCATTTCACCACCTGGCCATCGAGCGTGAGCGGGTTGAACGTCCTCGCGCCAGCCGCCCCGGCCGGCACAATCGAAACGGTCGCCAGACCGGTGGCCAGACTGGTGACCAGACCGGCCAGGACCGAAAGAGACACAAGTTTCACCACGATGAGATTCGCCCGCTCGTCAGGAGGTCTGGTGGCACGTGCCCGAAAACCCGCCTGTTTCCGGAAGCCTGTTGCCGTTGCGATCCACAGGTTTGCCGGGATGCGGCCCTGTTGTTCGAGACTGTTGCCACCTGCAGCACAGACCTGAAGAGTGGTACACCATGGTTAACAAAGTCTGACCAAGGCTCTCCTATATTGGCAAAAGTCAGTATTCGGGAAAACCCCGATCAAGAGAATGTGACGCCCGCCGCGAGCTGCAAGTCAACCGCGCCCCGCCGCAAGATTAAAGCAACCGCCTGAATTTCAAGAGCGAACCGGAAAGCATTGGCTGATCCGGCGACAGTGGAAACCCGGGGGACAAGCACCGCCCCGGCAGGCAATGCGAGGACGCCGGCGGGGGCAGCGCCGTTCGGGAGGCAGCGCCGTTCCGGGAGACACGGTTCGTGAGGTGATGCCGGTCGCCAGGCCCCTCCCCAGCCGGCGATTTCCCCTTGACCGTGGTTCCGGCCGATGCGATAACCGAAATCGAACCGTACCGTACGGTACTTACATACATAAACGCCCTCCTTCACGCACGCCATCCGCTCGCAAGGGCGATGATGCGCCCTGCAAACGCGCCCGCCGCGGCCGATCGAAACCGAGACATTCCGCATGGCTCCCGTCCCAGACAGCGACTTCACGCCGCGCCAGAACGAGGTCCTCGCCTCGGCGCTGCGGCTCGTCGTCGATGGCGGAGAGAAGGCGCTGGCCACGGCCGCCGTGGCGCGCGCTGCCAACTGCTCCAAGGAAAGCCTCTACCGCTGGTTCGGCGACCGCGACGGGTTGCTCGCCGCCATCGTCGCGCACCAGGCGTCCAAGGTCCGCGTGTCCAACGAAAGCGCCGGGGCACTGGGCGCAGCCGAGTTCCGGGCAAGGCTCGTCACCTTCGCCGAGGACCTCCTGAGCGTGCTGGCCGGCGACACCTCGCTGGCGCTCAACCGGCTCGCCATCAGCCAGGCGAGCCGCGAGGGCGCCCCGCTCGGCCGGTTGCTGCTGGAGCGCGGGCGCGAGCGCATCTCGACCCGCGCCCGGGTTCTGCTGGAGGCCGGACGCGGACAGGGTCACGTCACCTTCGACGATCCGACGGAGGCCTATCGCACTCTTTACGGGCTGATCGTGCGCGATGCCCATGGCCGCTGGCTGCTCGGCCAGCCTCCGAGCGGCACCGATGCCGATTTCGCGGGACAGGCGGCGCGCGCCATCGACCAGTTCCTCACACTTCACCCGCCGACAGCCACGCAAGACAGCGCGGCCACGCGGGACTGAGCCCCGGCCGGCGGGGGACAAACCGCTGGTCAACCAAAACGCCACAACGGGAGACACCAAGATGCGCGTTTATTACGATCGCGATGCCGATCTCAACCTGATCAAGTCGAAGAAGGTCGCCGTCATCGGCTATGGCAGCCAGGGCCGCGCCCATGCGCTGAACCTCAAGGACAGCGGCGTCAAGGACATCGTCGTGGCGCTGCGCCCCGGCTCCACCACCGCCAAGAAGGTCGAGGCCGACGGCCTCAAGGTGATGAGCGTCGCCGAGGCGGCCGGCTGGGCCGACCTGATGATGATGGCCACCCCGGACGAGCTCCAGGCCGACATCTACAAGGACCACATCGCCGACAACATCCGTGACGGCGCGGCGATCGCCTTCGCCCACGGCCTCAACGTCCATTTCGGCCTGATCGAGGCGAAGTCCACCGTCGACGTGCTGATGATCGCGCCGAAGGGCCCGGGCCACACCGTGCGCGGCGAATACGAGAAGGGTGGCGGCGTGCCGTGCCTCGTCGCCGTCCACCAGGACGCTTCCGGCAACGCGCTCGACCTCGGCCTTGCCTATGCATCGGGCGTCGGCGGCGGCCGTTCGGGCATCATCGAGACCACCTTCAAGGAAGAGTGCGAGACCGACCTGTTCGGCGAGCAGGCTGTTCTTTGCGGCGGTCTGGTCGAGCTGATCCGTGCCGGTTTCGAGACGCTGGTGGAAGCCGGCTACGCTCCGGAAATGGCCTATTTCGAGTGCCTGCACGAAGTGAAGCTGATCGTCGACCTCATCTATGAGGGCGGCATCGCCAACATGAACTACTCGATCTCCAACACCGCCGAGTGGGGCGAGTACATGTCCGGCCCGCGCCTTGTCACGTCCGAGACCAAGGCCGAGATGAAGCGCATTTTGACAGACATCCAGACCGGCAAGTTCACCTCCGAGTGGATGCAGGAATGCAAGGGCGGCCAGGCCCGCTTCAAGGCCACCCGCCGCCTCAACGACGCCCACCAGATCGAGGAAGTCGGCGAGAAGCTGCGCGGCATGATGCCGTGGATCAAGAAGGGCGCGCTGGTCGACAAGGAGCGCAACTGAGCCAAAGCCGACAGCGCCCTTCAGGATCCACGCATCAAGTCTTGCGCATGCCTGCGGCATGACGCAGGGGGATCAAGAAGGGCGCGATGGTCGACTTGGGAAGCGCAACTGAGCCGAACCGGAAAGCGCCCTTCAGGATCCACGCATCAAGTCTTGCGCATGCCTGCTGCATGACGCGGGGGATCAAGAAGGGCGCGCTGGTCGACTTGGGAAGCGCAACTGAGCCAAAGCCGACAGCGCAACCGGGCCTCGATGGCCAGGTTCGCGCCCTCGGTATCGACACGGAAACGGCCCGCCCCTCGCGGGCCGTTTTCATTTGGCGTCGACGGCGCTATCAGAGGCGCAAGACCCTTTTCTCCCGCCATAGGAGCACGGCCCATGACAAAATCCGACACGCCCGAAATCGTGCTCGTCGTCGCCGTCGGCGAGAACGACGTGATCGGCTCGGATGGCGACATGCCGTGGAAACTGTCGACCGACCTGAAGCGCTTCAAGCGCCTGACCCTCGGGTGTCCGCTGGTGATGGGCCGAAAGACGTTCCAGTCGATCGGCCGGCCGCTTCCCGGCCGCGAGAACATCGTCATCAGCCGCGATTTCGGCTGGGCGCAAGGCATTGACGGCATCACGCAGGCCGGCTCGCTCGATGATGCGCTCGAACGGGCCCGCGCCAGTGCCCGCGAGACCGACGCCGAGGCGATCATGGTCGTCGGCGGTGGCCAGATCTACGAAGCCGCCCTTCCCCGCGCCGACCGGCTGGAAGTCACCCGTGTTCACGCAGAACCTGCCGGCGACACGCATTTTCCGGTCATCGATCCGGCGATCTGGGAGGAGGTTGCCCGCCAGACACCGGAGCGCGGGCCGAAGGACAGCGCCGACGTGACCTTCCTCACCTATCGCCGCCGCGAGCCCTCCGCGTCGCGTTGACACATCTTCGCGTCGCCTCGGGCCTTTCGCCCGTCCCTTCAATTTCCTAGGATCGCCTCCGACACCGGCCGGGACGTGTGCGAGACATGCGAGAATTCCCGGCCCGCAATTCGGAGGAACTCCCATGGACGTACGCGCCGCCGTCGCCTTCAAGGCCGGCCAGCCCCTTTCCGTCGAGACGGTACAGCTCGACGGCCCGCGCGCCTTCGAGGTGCTTGTCGAGATCAAGGCAACCGGCGTGTGCCACACCGACGCCTTCACCCTGTCCGGCGACGATCCCGAAGGCATCTTCCCGGCCATCCTCGGCCATGAGGGTGCCGGTGTGGTCGTCGAGGTCGGCAAGGGCGTCACCTCGCTGAAGCCGGGCGACCACGTCATTCCGCTCTACACGCCGGAATGCCGCGAGTGCGACTACTGCCTCAACCCGAAGACCAATCTCTGCCAGAAGATCCGCTCGACGCAGGGAGCCGGCCTGATGCCGGACGGCACCTCGCGCTTTTCCGTCGGCGGCGAGAAGGTGTTCCACTACATGGGCACATCCACCTTCGCCAACTACACGGTGCTGCCCGAGATCGCGCTGGCCAAGGTGCGCCAGGACGCCCCCTTCGACAAGATCTGCTACATCGGCTGCGGTGTCACGACCGGCATCGGCGCGGTGGTCAACACGGCCAAGGTGGAACCGGGCTCCAACGTCGTCGTCTTCGGTCTTGGCGGCATCGGCCTCAACGTCATCCAGGGCGCCCGCCTCGTCGGTGCCAACATGATCGTCGGCGTCGACATCAATGACGACAAGAAGGAAATCGCCGAGCGCTACGGCATGACCCATTTCGTCAACCCGAAGGAGGTCGAGGGCGATCTCGTGCCCTATCTCGTCGACCTGACGAAGGGCGGCGCCGACTATTCCTTCGAATGCATCGGCAACACCACGACCATGCGCCAGGCGCTGGAATGCGCCCACAAGGGCTGGGGCGAATCCATCATCATCGGCGTTGCCGGCGCGGGACAGGAAATCTCCACCCGGCCCTTCCAGCTCGTGACGGGGCGCTCCTGGCGCGGATCCGCCTTCGGCGGCGCGCGCGGGCGCACGGACGTGCCGAAGATCGTCGACTGGTACATGGACGGCAAGATCGAGATCGACAGCATGATCACGCACACGATGCCGCTCGACGAGATCAACACGGCCTTCGACCTGATGCATGACGGCAAGTCGATCCGCTCGGTCGTGACGTTCTGACGAAACGTCCGGACGGAAACAGGCCCCGGCCGGATCACCCCGACAACCGGACAACAAGGGAGAGCGGACGATGACGGAAACCGGATCGATGTGGTCGGAAGCCCGTGACGGCGACAGCATCGGCGGCCGCATCCGCCGGGCGCGCGAGGCGGCGAACTTCTCCGGCGCGCAGCTGGCGCGGCGCCTTGGCGTCAAGACGGCGACGGTCACCGCCTGGGAAGGGGGACGCTCGGAACCGCGCGCCAACCGGCTGACCATGCTGGCCGGTTTTCTGGGTGTCAGCCCGACATGGCTGCTCTACGGCCTTGGCGAGGCCCCTGTCGAAAGTCCGCTTGCCAGCGAACTGGCGGTGGTCGCCTCGACGCTGAAGTTGCTGCGCGAGAACCATGAACGCACCGGCGAGGCGCTCGACCGCATCGAGGCGCAGATCGCGCAGATCGCGCGCATTGCGGGCGCGGGCAAGGAGGACGCGTCCGCGTGACGATCGCAACGACCGCCGCGCCGGCCGAAGAACACCGGCTCACGGCACTGTGGGCGGACTTGGGCGACCTGTCGCCGGCCCGCCTGCACGCCGTCTTCCGCTTGCGCGTCGACGTCTTCGTCGTCGAGCAGGCCTGCGCCTATGCCGAGATCGACGGGCTTGACCCCATCGCCCGCCACCTGCTCGTCGAGGACGCGGACACCGGCCAGCTCGCCGCCTATCTGCGGCTCCTGCCGCCGGAAGCGGGCGGCAGCACAAGGCTCGGGCGTATCGTCATCGCACCGGCGCGGCGCGGCATCGGCCTTGGCGGATACCTGGTGCGCGAAGGCCTCGCGGAGGCGGAGCGCGCCTGCCCCGGCCGCGATGTGGAGCTGTCCGCGCAGGCGCATCTGCTGAAATTCTACCGCTCGCATGGCTTCGAGGCCGTCTCGGAAACCTATCTCGAGGACGGCATTCCCCATATAGACATGAGAAAGACCGCCGGCATCCTTGCAGCAGGACGCGGCACGACCGGGACGATCCATCCATGACACTCGACCTTGTTTCCTCGGCCCGCTCCTTCGGCGGCGAGCAGCGCGTCTATCGCCATGCCTCGTCCGCCACGAGCACGGACATGGAATTCGCCGCCTTCCTGCCTGCCGAGGCGCTGCGCGGCGAGGCCTGCCCGACCCTCGTCTGGCTCTCCGGCCTCACCTGCACCTGGGAGAACGCCACGACGAAGGCCGGCTACCAGCGGCTTGCCGCCGAGTTCGGGATGATCGTCCTTGCCCCCGACACGAGCCCGCGCGGCGCGGAGGCGGCCAATGACGAGGCCTATGATCTCGGACAGGGCGCCGGCTTCTACATCGACGCGAGCGAGGCCCCCTGGGCCCCGCATTTCCGCATGGAAAGCTATGTCGCGGACGAGTTGATGCGGGTTGCCGCCGCCGAGCTTCCGGTGTGGGAGGAGGCCGTCGGCATTGCCGGCCATTCCATGGGCGGTCATGGCGCGCTGACCCTGGCGATGAAGCATCCCGGTCTCTTCCGTTCGGTCTCGGCCTTTGCCCCGATCGTCAATCCCGCCGCCTGCCCCTGGGGCGAGAAAGCCTTCACCGCCTATCTGGGTAGCGACCGGAAGGCATGGACGGAGCACGATGCCTGTCACCTGGCGGCGAGCCTTGGCTGGGAGAGGGACATCCTCATCGACCAGGGCGGGGCCGACGGTTTCCTCGAGGAGCAGCTGCGCCCCTGGGTTTTCGACACCGCCTGCCGCCGTGCCGGGATCGACCTCACCTTGCGCATGCAGGGCGGCTACGACCATTCCTACCACTTCATCGCCAGCTTTCTGGCCGATCATTTCGCCTGGCACGCCGAACGGCTGACCGGTTGACGAGAGCAGCACCGCCTGTTGCAGGGGCAGCGCCAGGGCGGCTTTTCGCCGGCTTGCGGCAGCCGCGCCCCCGCGGCCGGGCACCTGCTTGCCTCTCCGCATAAACCATCTGCACCGCAATCCGCCATGATTACACGCGGAATGGCGGAAACCTGCCGTCCACGCATTGACATGGCGGACCGGGATATCCAAGTCCGAGTGAGGTGCGCGCGCCGGCTTTCGTTGAAAGCAACGGGCAATCTCCCTATAACCCGACAAGGCCTTGATGGCGTGTCGACAAACAACCGGAAACGGCCCCCGGGCCGGCGTTCCAAAACGAAGGATGTGTGATGCCTTGGAGCAACCAGAACGGTGGCGGCGGCTGGAAGGGCGGCGGCAACGGCGGACCCTGGGGCGGTTCCGGCGGTGGCGGCGGCGGGCCGTGGGGTAGCGGACCGCAGCGCGGCGGCGGCGGTGGTGGCAATCCCCCCGATCTGGAAGAGCTTCTGAAGCGCAGCCAGAACACGCTCAAGACGGTTCTGCCGGGCGGCGGCAATCTCGGTTTCAAGGGCATCCTGCTGGCGCTGATCATCGCTGCCGGTATCTGGCTGGCGACCGGTTTCTACCGGGTCGAGCCGGACGAAGTGGGCGTGGAGCTGGTCTTCGGCGAGGTCACCAACCAGACCTCCCCGGGCCTGAACTACAACTGGCCCTATCCGGTCGGCGCGGTCTACACACCGGAAGTCCTGCGCATCCGCGAATTGACCGTGGGTCTTCGTGAATCCGTCAACAGCGGCCGTGTCAACACGCAGGACGTGGTCGAGGAAAGCCTGATGCTGACCGGCGACGAGAACATCGTCGACGTCGACTTCAAGGTGCAGTGGCGCATCCGCAACACGCCCGAAGGCGTCTCCAACTACCTCTTCGAGATCCAGAACCCGGCCGGGACGGTGAAGGCCGTGGCCGAAAGCTCGATGCGCGAAGTCGTGGGCCAGAGCAACATCGATTCGATTCTCGGCGAGAACCGGACGCCCATCCAGCAGGCCGTGCTCGAGCTGATGCAGACGGCGCTCGACAGCTACAATGCGGGCATCGAGGTCACCGAAGTGCAGATGCAGAAGGTCGATCCTCCCCAGCAGGTGATCGAGTCCTTCCGCGACGTGCAGGCCGCCCGCGCCGACCAGGAGCGGATCCAGAACGAGGCGCAGGCCTATGCCAACCGCGTCGTCCCCGAAGCCCGAGGCGAAGCGGCGCGGATCAGCGAAGCGGCCAATGCCTATCGCGAGCAGGCCGTCGCCGAGGCGAACGGTCAGGCGCAGCGCTTCATCAAGATCCTGGATGAATATGCCAAGGCCCCCGACGTGACGCGCGAGCGCCTCTATCTCGAAACCCTCGAGCAGGTGCTTGGCAAGAACTCCAAGATCATCATCGACGAGAGCGCCGGCGGATCGGGTGTCGTCCCCTACCTGCCGCTCGACCAGCTCAACCGTAACCAGGGCGCCGCCCGCAGCGGAGGCAACCAGTGATGAAGAACGGTCTTTTCGGACTTGGCGGCATACTCGTCGCCGTTCTGGCGCTCGTCGCCTATCTTTCCATCTACATCATCAACCCGACGCAGCAGGCCCTCGTCCTGCAGTTCGGCGAGGTGAAGAGCAGCGTCCAGGAGCCGGGCCTCAAGTTCAAGGTGCCCTTCGTCCAGAACGTGATGTATTTCGACAAGCGCGTGCTCGACCTCAACATGCCGCCGATCGAGGCCATCGCCTCTGACAAGAAGCGGCTGATCGTCGACGCCTTCGCCCGGTATCGCATCACCAACCCGGTGCTGTTCTTCCAGACGGTGAACAACATCAACGAGGCCAACCAGCGCCTGTCGACCTTCCTTCAGTCGAGCCTGCGGTCCGAGCTGGCCCGGGCGACATTCGTCCAGGTGGTGCGCGACCAGCGTGCCGAACTGATGGAAAGCATCCGCAACGACGTGGCCAGCCGCGCCGCCCCCATCGGCATCGAGGTTGTCGACGTCAAGATCCGCCGTGCGGACCTGCCGCAGACCAACTCGGAGGCGATCTTCCGCCGCATGCAGACGGAGCGCCAGCGCGAGGCGACCGAGATCCGCGCCCAGGGCGCCGAGCAGGCGCAGCGCATCCGCTCGCGTGCCGAGCGCGACTCGACCGTGATCGTCGCCGAGGCCAACCGCGACGCGGAAATCATTCGCGGTGACGGCGACGCCGAGCGGAACCGGATCTTCGCCGAGGCCTTCGGCCGCGACCCGGAGTTCTTCTCCTTCTACCGGTCGATGCAGGCCTATACGAGCGGGCTGGAATCCGGCGAGACCTCCATGGTGCTGTCGCCGAACTCGGAGTTCTTCCGCTACTTCCGCGACCCGCGCGGCACCGAACTGTCGCCGACCCGCGCGCCGGCCAGCATCGCCCCGGCCGCACAGGCCCCCGCTGCACAGGCGCCTGAGGCTCAGGCACCCGATGCTCAGGCACCTGTCGCGCAGTGAACGACCTCTGGGTCGCCCTCGGGCTCGTGCTCGCGCTTGAGGGCACGCTCTATGCGCTGGCACCCGGAGCTGCCAAGAACTTTGTCCGGCAGATCCTCGATCTGCCGGACAATGTACTGAGAACCGGCGGCCTGGCCGCCCTGGCCATCGGCGTCGCCATCGTCTGGCTCGTGCGCGGCTAGGGCATCCGCCCGCGCCAAAGCAGTATCGGCAATCGTCCCGGCGACATTGCGCCGGACGCGGGCTGCAATCCGGGGAGACGATCCCCGCTCAACTGGAGGACAACGGCCAATGGCCCTGTTGAACATCGCTCCGCTTGCGACATCCCGGTCGCGCAAGACGCGCCCTGCTATCGGACAACGCCTCGCCAGCGCCGTGCTGGCCCCCGTCCTGGCCCTTGTCCTGGCCGGCGGCCTTCTTGCAACGGAGCAGCGAAGCGCCCGCGCGCAAGCGCCCGACTCCATCCCCGATCTTGCCGAAACGCTGCTTGCCGCGGTGGTGAACATCTCCACCGCGCAGAACGTGACGGCGCAGCGCTCCGTGCCGCTGCCCCAGGTTCCCGAGGGCTCTCCCTTCCAGGAGTTCTTCGACGAGTTCTTCAACCGCCAGCAGCGCGACGAGAACCGTCCCCGCCGCGTGCAGTCGCTTGGTTCGGGCTTCGTCGTCGACGGCACCGAAGGCATCATCATCACCAACAATCACGTGATCGAGGGTGCCGACGAGATCACCGCCAATTTCAACGACGGCAGCAAGCTGGCGGCGGAAGTGATCGGCCGCGACCCGAAGACCGATCTCGCCGTTCTCAAGGTGACGCCGGAAAAGCCGCTCAAGGCCGTGCCTTTCGGCGATTCGGAAAACCTGCGCGTCGGCGAATGGGTGATGGCGATCGGCAATCCGTTCGGCCTTGGCGGAACGGTGACCACCGGCATCGTCTCGGCCAGGAACCGCGACATCAATTCCGGTCCCTATGACAACTACATCCAGACGGATGCCTCCATCAACCGCGGCAATTCCGGCGGCCCGCTGTTCAACCGCAACGGCGAGGTGATCGGCATCAACACGGCGATCATCTCGCCGTCCGGCGGCTCGATCGGCATCGGCTTCGCGATTCCCTCCGAGATCGCCGTGCGCGTCATCGCGCAGTTGCGCGAATTCGGCGAGACGCGTCGCGGCTGGCTCGGCGTGCGGATCCAGGAAGTCACAGACGAGATCGCCGAAAGCCTCGGCATGGACAAGGCCGAAGGCGCCCTGATCGCCGGCATCACCGAGGGTGGTCCGGCCGAGGACGCGGGATTCGAGGCCGGAGACGTCGTCGTCGAGTTCAACGGGGCCCGTGTCCCCTCGATGCGCGACCTGCCGCGCATGGTCGCGGATACGCCGGTTGGCGAGGAAGTCGACGTCACCGTGCTCCGCAAGGGCGAGGAGGTCACCCTCAAGGTGACGCTTGGCCGGCTCGAGGAGGCCGATACGGCCGCCGCCGAGACCACCGGCAAGCAGTCGGATGACGATGCCAAGGACGAGAACCCCGTCGTGCTCGGCATGACGCTTTCTCCCATCACCGACGAGCTGCGTGCCCAGTACACGATCGCCGATGACGTGAAGGGCGTGATCGTGACGGCCGTCGCCGACGGCAGCAGCGCCGCCGAGAAGCGGATCGTGGCAGGTGACGTGATCGTCGAGGTCGCGCAGGAAAGCGTCTCGGCGCCCGCCGACGTCGCCGCCCGCGTCAAGGCACTGAAGGACGAGGACCGCCGGCTGGCGCTGTTCCTCATGTCCAACGCGCAGGGCGAGGTCCGCTTCATTCCGCTCTCCATCGAGGAATGAGGCGTCACCTTCCTGCTGCCTGAAACACAAAGGCCGCGACACTGTCGCGGCCTTTTTTGCGGCTGGCGGTCGGCGATGCCTCAGGCGCCGGAAATCTCGTGCGCCGCGTAGCCCTGGAAGTAGAGCAGCGCCGAGAGATCGCCATGATCGACCCTCGCATCGGCGACGGCCGCCACGGACGGCTTGGCGTGATAGGCAACGCCGAGGCCGGCAAGCTCGATCATCGCAAGGTCGTTGGCCCCGTCGCCAACCGCGATCGCCGCGCCCTCGTCAAGGCCGTGCTCGGCGAGCAATCCGGCAAGCCGCTCGCGCTTGGCGGCACGGCCGAGGATGGGCTCGCCGACCTTCCCCGTCAGCCTGCCTTCGGAAATCTCCAGCGTGTTCGCCCGGTGTTCGTCGAAACCGAGCGTCGCGGCGATGTGACCGGTGAAGGCGGTGAAACCACCCGAGACCAGCGCGCAATAGGCGCCATGCGCCTTCATGGTGGCAAGCAGGGCGGTCGCTCCCGGCGTCAGGGTGATGCGCCCGGCAAGCACGTCGTCGATCACCGCCGCGTCGAGCCCGGCAAGCATCGCCGCTCGCTCGCGCAGTGCCGAATCGAATTCCAGTTCGCCGCGCATCGCCCGCTCGGTGATCGCCGCGACAATCGCCTTCTTGCCGACCGCATCGGCGAGTTCGTCGATGCATTCCTGACCGATCATGGTGGAATCCATGTCGGCGATCAGCAGCCGCTTGCGTCGGCCCTCGCGCTTCTGCACAAGGAGGTCGACCGGGGCAGCCCCCGTCGCCGCGCGCAATTCCGCGTCATGCTCCGCGGCCTGAGACGGGTCGCCTTCGAAAACGAGGTCGACGGCGATGCCGGGGGAAAGCTCCCTCGCCTCCGCGCCGGCCGGCAGGGCGGCAAGTGCCCGTGCGACGAGGTCCGCGTCGATCACCGGACGCAAGGGATTGGCGACAAGGGTAGCGACGAGCGACATCGTGAAAGCGCCTTGAAAGGAAAGAGGACGTGACGAAACCGGTGACGTTGATAGCCGGCCCGACGGCAAGCGGCAAGTCGGCGCTCGCCCTGCGCCTGGCCGAACGCGACAACGCGTGGATCGTCAATGCGGACAGCATGCAGGTCTATGCCGACCTCGACGTGCTGACGGCCCGGCCGGCGACCGCCGATCTCGCACGGGCCCGTCACCTGCTCTACGGGCATGTCGATGCGGGCGAGGCGTATTCGGTCGCCCGCTGGCTGGATGACGTGGCGCGCATTCTGGACGCGGCGCGGGCCTCCGAACAGCCGCTCGTCATCGTCGGCGGGACAGGGCTCTATTTCCGCGCGCTGCTGGGCGGCCTGTCGAAAGTGCCGCCGATCCCGGAGGAGGTCCGCACGCGCATCCGCGCCGAAGCCGCAACGGCCGCAGAAGG
>NZ_JBLXFR010000055.1:0-25104 GCF_048261845.1 Stappia sp.
GCCCTCGGGCGCCAGCGACACGCCCGAGGGCGTTGCCACGACCATGAAGCGGGCGTCCTGGTAGCAGGCGTAGTTCAGCGCATCGAGGCCGCGCGAAATGAACGGATCGTAGAGCGTGCCGACCGGAATGAGGCGCTCGCCGAAGAGCGAATGCGACAGGCCGGCCGCACCCAGCAGCAGAAACAGGTTCATCTCGGCGATGCCGAGCTCGATGTGCTGGCCTTCCGGCGAGAACGCCCATTTCTGGGCCGAGGGGATCCGCTGGTCGCGGAACGTGTCGGCAACCGCATCGCGGGAGAACAGGCCGCGCCGGTTGACGAAAGGCCCGAGATTGGTCGAGACGGTGACGTCCGGCGAGGTGGTGAGGATGCGCGCGGCCAGCGGATGATCGGATTTCGCGAGTTGGTCCAGCACCTTGCCGAAGCCGGCCTGAGTGGAGAGCACCTTGTCGTCGAGCGTCACGGGCCCCGGCGTCGCCACCCGGTCGGCCAGGAACCGCCGCCGGCCTGCGGCAAAGAACGGCGTCTCGTCGATGGCAGCGCGCAAGCCCGCCGCGTCCAGCTCAAGTCCTTCCGCCATCTCCCATTCGTGGCCGGGGCGCACATTCATCTGGCTGCGGAACCCGTCCATCTGGGTCGGGGTCATCAGGCCGGCATGGTTGTCCTTGTGGCCGGCAAGCGGCGTGTTCCAACCCTTGATCGTGTAGGCGACGAAGGCGACGGGGCGGTCGTGCCGCGCCTGTTCCTCGAAGCTTTCGCCAAGGGTTTCAAGGCAGTGACCGCCGAGATTGGTCATCAGCTCCTGCAGCTGGGCATCGGAACGGCGCTCGATCAGCGCGCTGACATCGCCCTGGTCGCCGATGTCGTCGAGCAGCCTCTTGCGCCACGCCGCCCCGCCCTGGAAGGTGAGCGCGGAATAAAGGGCGTTGGGGCAGGTGTCGATCCATTCACGCAGGGCTTCGCCGCCCGGCTCCTCGAAGGCGGCCCGCTGCAGGGCGCCGAATTTCAGCCGCACCACGTCCCAACCGAAGGCGCCGAAGATCGCCTCGATCCGCCCGGCAAGGCCTTCGCGGACGACGCCGTCGAGGCTCTGGCGGTTGTAGTCGATGATCCACCAGGTGTTTCTGAGGCCGTGCTTCCAGCCCTCCTGAAGGGCCTCATAGACATTGCCCTCGTCGAGTTCGGCATCGCCGACCAGCGCGATCATCCTCCCCTCATCGCGCGGCTTCGCCCAGGGCTTGGCCGCCAGATAGTCCTGAATCATCGAGGAAAACGCCGTGATCGCGACGCCGAGGCCGACCGAGCCGGTGGAGAAATCCACGTCGTCGACATCCTTGGTGCGGCTGGGATAGGACTGCGCGCCGCCATAGGCACGGAAGGCCTCCAGCTTCTCGCGCGTCTGGTTGCCGGCAAGGTACTGCATCGCATGGAAGAGCGGCGAGGCATGCGGCTTGACCGCCACCCGGTCCTGCGGGCGCAGGCAGTCGAAATAGAGCGCCGTCATGATCGATACCATCGAGGCGCAGGACGCCTGATGGCCGCCGACCTTCATGCCGTCGCCCTTTTCGCGCAGGTGGTTGGCATTGTGGATGGTCCAGCATGCAAGCCAGAGAAGCTTCTTCTCGATGGCCTTCAATGCGGTCTTGCGGGACGTGTCCATGAACGCTTGCCCTTCTCGGATGACAGCTGGAGTGACGGACGGGTCGGCCGCCCGAACAGTGGTTCGAGCGACCGAGGATAGGGTGGATCCGGTGCAATTTTCGTCCGATTTCGACAAGTTCGACATCAAAAATTCGAAAAAATGATTCCTGCTTTATCGAGATTGCCGAAAATCTTCCCCCAGAACCCCGTTTACGCGGCGGCTTTTTGCAATCCCCGCAGGGCCTGGTCCAGATCGGCGAGAATGTCGTCCGGCGTCTCGAGTCCGACCGAGAGGCGGATCAGTCCGTCGGAGATGTCGTGGGCGTGCCGTTCCTCGGCCGTGTAGGTCGAATGGGTCATGCTGGCCGGATGCTGGACGAGGGTCTCGGCGTCCCCGAGGCTGACGGCGCGGCGCGCCAGCTGCAGGGCGTCGAGGAAGCGGATGCCGGCCGCCATGCCGCCGACCAGTTCGAAGGCGATCATGCCGCCGAAACCCGGCATCTGCCGTGCGGCCAGCTCGTGCTGGGGAAAGCCTGCAAGCCCGGGATAGTGAACGGCGGCAACCGAAGGATGGGCCTCGAGCAGTTCGGCCGCGGCCATGGCGCTGGCGCAATGCCGCTCCATGCGCAGTTCCAGCGTCTTCAGTCCGCGCATGATCAGATGGGCGGTGAGCGGGGCCATGACGGCACCGGTCATGTCCTTCAGGCCGACCAGGCGCACCGCCTGCATGTCGGCGCCGTTGCCGATGGCAAGGCCCGCGACCAGATCGCCGTGACCACCGAGATATTTGGTCGCCGAATGGACGACGATGTCGGCACCCAGTTCCAGCGGCCGGGTCAGGAGCGGCGTTGCATAGGTGTTGTCGACGACGGTCTTCGCCCCGGCCTTGCGGGCAATCGCCGAGACGGCGGCAATGTCGACGAGGCGCATGTTCGGATTGGCCGGCGTCTCGAAATAGACGATGCGGGTGCGATCCGAGATCGCCGCGCGGAGGTTTTCCGGATCGCGCATGTCGACATGGGTGACGGTCACGCCGAACTTGGCCAGCCCGTGGCGGAAGAAGGCGAAGGTGCAACCGTAGAGCGTCCTGTCGACGATGATCTCGTCGCCGGGCGAAAGAAAGGTCCACATCACCGCGGTGATGGCCCCCATGCCGGAGGCGAAGGCGATCGCCGCCTCGCCGCCTTCCAGCACCGCCATGCGGTCCTCCAGCAGCGCCAGGGTCGGATTGGAAATGCGCGTATAGACGTGACCGGCCCGTTCGCCGGCAAACATCTCGCCGCCTGCCCCGGCCGTCTCGAAGGCAAAGGTGGAGGTCATGTGCACCGGCGGCGTCAGCGCGCCCTCGTTGGCGAGCGGATCGTAGCCGTGATGGATGGCGCGGGTGGCGAAACCGAGAGGACGGTTGGTGGTCATGGCAACAACTCCTGTGCAGGCCGTAGGGCTCAACTGGCGACAGGGTATGGATTTCCAGATAGCGCGTTCTGGCGTATTTTGCTTCTCTAGGCGCTCATATTAGCAGAATCTGCCACTGAAGGAGAATTCATTGGACGAAATCGATCGCCGTATCCTGCGCGAATTGCAGAAGGACGGACGCCTGACCAACCAGGAGCTCTCCGAACGGGTCGGCCTGTCGCCCTCGCCCTGCCTGCGCCGGGTGCGCAACCTAGAGAAATCCGGTGTCATCTCCGGCTATGCGGCCATTGTCGACCCGCAGGCCTACGGACTGCCGGTGACGGTGTTCCTGCAGGTGAAGCTTACGCCGCATACCCAGGAAACCGTGACCACGTTCGAAAAGGCGGTGGCCGGTATCGAGGAAATCATGGACTGCTATCTGCTTGCCGGCGATCGCGACTATCTGCTGAAGGTCGTCGTCGCCTCGCTCGCCGACTACGAGAACTTCATGCGGCGGCGCATCCACAAGATCCCCTGTATCGCCTCGCTGGAATCGAGTTTCGCCTTCGGCACGGTCAAGCATGCCCAGGTCCTTCCGGGTTGAACGGGCCCGAATACAGACCGCCGGGACCCCTTCATGTTTCGCACATTCCGGCAAGCTCTTGACGCGGCTAACATTGTCATCCAGCCTTCATGGAGGTCGCCTATCAGACATCCGGACGACAACGGATGCGCATCGCGCCCCAGTGGAGGAACTGACATGACCAAGCACCTGACGAAAGTCGCCGGTGCGGCCAGCGTTGCCGCACTTCTCACCGCGCTGCTGGCCGGCGCGGCACAGGCCGAATTCAAGCTCGACAGCCGCTACAGCGACGCCGATGGCGACCTGATCGCGGACATCCCGTCCGATCCCGCACAGCAGGTCGACCCCTCGACGCTGATCTTCGCCTACACGCCGGTCGAGGATCCGGCCGTCTATGCCGAGGCCTGGGCCGACTTCCTGACGCATATGGAAAGCGTCACCGGCAAGAAGGTGCAGTTCTTCCCCGTCCAGTCGAACGCCGCCCAGATCGAGGCGATGCGCGCCGGCCGCCTGCATGTCGCCGGGTTCAACACGGGCTCCAACCCGCTTGCCGTCGCCTGCGCCGGGTTCCGCCCCTTCACCATGATGGCCAAGGCCGACGGCAGCTTCGGCTACGAGATGGAGATCATCTCCTATCCGGGCTCCGGCATCGAGAAGCCCGAGGACATCAAGGGCAAGACGCTCGCCTTCACCGCCGAGACCTCGAATTCCGGCTACAAGGCGCCTTCGGCCCTGCTCAAGGCCGAATACGGGCTGGTTGCCGGCACCGATTATGAGCCGGCTTTTTCCGGCAAGCACGACAACTCGATCCTCGGCGTTGCCAACAAGGACTATCCGGCCGCGGCCATCGCCAACTCGGTGATGCACCGGATGCTCGATCGCGAAGTGGTCAAGGCGGAGCAGATCGTCTCGATCTACAAGTCGCAGACCTTCCCGACGACCGGCTACGGCGTCGCCCACAACCTGAAGCCGGAGCTGCAGGAAAAGATCAAGGAAGGCTTCGCCACCTTCAAGTGGGAAGGTTCGTCGCTGGAGAAGGAATTCTCCAAGTCCGGCGAGGCGCAGTTCATCCCGATCACCTTCAAGGACAACTGGGCGGTGATCCGTCAGATCGACGCCGCCAACGACGTTTCCTACAACTGCCAGTAACCATCAAGACCGGCACCGCCGGGCGCGCGGGCGGCTTCCGCCCGCGCCATTCTCCTTTTCCGATCCGGCAACCCGGCACGACGCACTCTTCGCAGGACACCGCATGCTGACAGTCGATGCGCTCACAAAGACCTACAAGACCGGCGACAAGGCCCTGAAGTCCGTCGGCTTCACCGTGCCCAAGGGACAGGTGGTCGGATTGATCGGACCGTCGGGCGCCGGCAAGTCCTCACTGATCCGCTGCATCAACCGCCTCGTCGAACCGAGCCAGGGCCGGGTCCTGCTGAATGACCTGAACATCACCGGACTGCCGGCGGGCGAGTTGCGCCGTGCCCGGCGCCGGATCGGCATGATCTTCCAGGAATATGCCCTCGTCGAACGGCTGACGGTGATGGAAAACGTGCTGTCGGGCCGGCTCGGCTATGTCGGCTTCTGGCGCTCGTTCCTGCGCCGATATCCCGGCGACGACGTGCAGAACGCCTTCCGCCTGCTCGACCGGGTCGGGCTGATCGACCACGCGGACAAGCGCGCCGACGCGCTGTCGGGCGGCCAGCGCCAGCGTGTCGGCATTGCCCGCGCGCTTGCCCAGGACCCGGAACTGCTGCTGGTCGACGAGCCGACCGCCTCGCTCGACCCGAAGACCTCGCGCCAGATCATGCGGCTCATTGTCGAGATCTGCGCGGAGCGCGAATTGCCGGCGATCATCAACATCCATGACGTGGTGCTGGCGCAGCAGTTCACCCAGCGGATCATCGGCCTCAGGGCCGGCGAGGTCGTCTTCGACGGCGCTCCCGACCTTCTCGACGAAAACGTGCTCACCCGCATCTACGGCGAGGAAGACTGGACCGCAATGCGCCGCGCGGCGGAAGAGGACGACCACGCCGAACGCGACGCGGCCGAGCGCATGGCCGGGATGATCTGAGCCATGAGCACGACCGCCACGACCTATCCCCGCCGCTGGCGCCGGCCGGCGACGATGATCCCCGATCCGCGCTGGCGCTACGGGATCTATGCCGCCATCCTGATCTACCTGGTGCTCGCCGTCAGCACCGTCGACGTCAACTGGGCTCGTGTGTGGGACGGGCTCGACCGGGGCGGCCGCTTCGTCATGGGCTTCCTCAAGCCCGACTTCACCAGCCGCTGGAAGGATATCAGCGCCGGGATGATCGAGAGCCTGACGATGACGGTGACGGCGACCGTCGCCGGCGTGCTGATTTCCGTGCCGATCGGCATCGGCGCGGCACGCAACATCGCACCGCCCGCCGTCTATTACGCCTGCCGGGGACTGATCGCGCTGAGCCGCTCCTTGCAGGAAATCATCATCGCCATCCTGCTCGTCGCGATGTTCGGCTTCGGACCCTTTGCCGGCTTCCTGACATTGTCCTTCGCCACCATCGGTTTCCTGGCGAAACTGCTGGCGGAAGACATCGAGGACATCGACGAGACCCAGGCCGAGGCCATCCGCGCCACCGGCGCCTCGTGGTGGCAGCTGGTCAACTACGCGGTGCAGCCGCAGGTGATGCCGCGCCTGATCGGGCTGACGCTCTACCGCTTCGACATCAATTTCCGCGAGAGCGCGGTCATCGGCATCGTCGGCGCCGGCGGCATCGGCGCGACGCTGAACACGGCGATCGACCGCTACGAATATGACAGCGCCGGAGCGATCCTCCTGATCATCATCGGTGTGGTGATGTTCGCCGAATACTCCTCCAGCTTTATCCGCAAACGGGTGCAGTAAGATGCCGGTGACGCAAACCGAAAACGGGCCGGTCTGGAGCCTGCGCACGCCGCGCGCGCGGCTTGCCCTCTGGTGCGGCTGGTTCGCGCTCGTCGCGCTGACCGTCTGGTGCTGGCAGATCATGACGAAGGACACGATCTGGCTTTTCGTCATGGACGCGCCGCAACAGGCGGCCGATATCGGCTCGCGCATGTTTCCGCCGCGGCTTTCCTATATCGAAAAGCTGCTCTGGCCCCTGTGGGACACGCTCAACATCGCGACGCTCGGCACCATGCTGGGTGTCATCATCGCGACGCCCGTCGCCTTCCTGGCGGCGCGCAACACAACGCCGAGCCTGCTGATCGCCCGGCCGGTCGCGCTTTTCATCATCGTCGCCTCGCGGTCGATCAACTCGCTGATCTGGGCGCTGCTGCTGGTCTCGATCCTGGGGCCCGGCCTGCTTGCCGGCATCATCGCCATCGCGCTGCGCTCCATCGGCTTTGTCGGCAAGCTGCTCTACGAGGCGATCGAGGAGACGGACGCGAGCCAGACGGAGGCAATCGAGGCAACCGGCGCCAGCGGCGGCCAGGTGCTGGTCTATGGCTACTGGCCGCAGATCGCGCCGGCCTTCTGGGGCATCTCGGTGTTTCGCTGGGACATCAACATCCGCGAGAGCGCCGTGCTCGGCCTTGTCGGCGCCGGCGGCCTCGGCCTGCAATTGCAGGCTTCGCTGAACGTGCTGGCCTGGCCGCAGGTGACCACCATCCTGCTCGTCATCCTGGCCACCGTCGTCTTCAGCGAATGGGTCTCGGCCAAGGTCCGCCACGCGATCATCTGAGGCGGCGGCAAGACCTGCAACCCCCAGGAAAGCAGCAAGCGCCGGATCCGGGAACGGGTCCGGCGTTTTTCGCATCCGCTGCGGGCTCCGCGTTTCTGCGTATTGATATGTGACATATCAATTTGACAGACTGAGATATCGATACTGCCAAGCTGGAGCCCATCCGACATGATCACCGCCGCCCAGATGCGCGCCGCGCGGGCACTGCTCGGCATCGACCAGAAGACGCTGGCCGAGCGCGCCGGCGTGTCGGTGCCGACAATCCAGCGCATGGAAGCCAGTTCCGGCAATGTGCGCGGCGTCGTCGACAGCCTGACCAAGGTGGTGGACGCACTGTCACGCTCCGGCATCGAACTGATCGGCGAGGAGGCGCCCTCCGCCGGCAAGGGACGCGGTGTCCGGCTCATCGAGGTCTCGCCGCCCGCCGAAGCCGGGGGAGCAGGGTCATGACGGCACGGATCCCCTCCTCCGCCAATGGCGACGTGTCCGGCGACCGCGCGCCGGGCTTTGCCGAACTGTTCACGCCCAAACTCGTCACGGTGCTGCGCGAGGGCTATACGGGCGCGCATCTGAAAGCCGACGCGATTGCCGGGCTGACGGTGGCCATCGTCGCGCTGCCGCTTTCCATGGCGATCGCCATCGCCTCCGGCGTATCACCGGCACAGGGGCTGACGACAGCCATCATCGGCGGTTTTCTTGTCTCGGCCCTCGGCGGCAGCCGCTTCCAGATCGGCGGGCCGGCGGGCGCCTTCATCGTGCTGGTGGCAACGACCGTGGCGACGCACGGGGTCGAGGGGCTGGTGCTCGCCACGTTCCTGTCCGGCCTGATGCTGGTCGTCGCCGGACTGCTGCGCCTCGGCACCTATGTGAAATTCGTGCCCTATCCGGTGACGGTGGGCTTCACCGCGGGCATCGCCGTCATCATCTTCGCCAGCCAGGTGAAGGACCTGCTCGGGTTGCAGCTGTCAGGGCCGGAGCCGGGGCCGCTTGCGGAAAAGCTGCCCGTCCTGTGGGCTGCGCTGCCGGATTTCGATGCCGCAAGCGCGGCGCTCGCCGGCGCCACCATTGCCGTGATCGTGCTGCTCAAGCGATGGCGGCCCGCCTGGCCGGGCCTGCTCGTCGCCATCGCGCTGGCGGGCCTCGTCACGGCGCTTGCCGGACTGCCGGTGGAGACGATCGGCTCGCGTTTCGGCGGCATTCCCTCCTCCTTGCCGATGCCGTCACTGCCCGATCTCTCGCTTCAGCGGATCGTCGCGGTGCTGCCCAGCGCGCTTGCCTTCACCCTGCTCGGCTCGATCGAATCGCTGCTCTCGGCGGTGGTCGCCGACGGCATGAGCGGGCGCCGGCATCGCTCCAATTGCGAGTTGGTCGGGCAGGGGATCGCCAATGCCGGCTCGGCTCTGTTCGGCGGCTTCTGCGTCACCGGCACCATCGCCCGCACCGCCACCAATGTGCGCTCGGGGGCGCACGGGCCGGTCGCCGGCATTCTGCATGCGCTGTTCCTGCTGGTCTTCATGCTGGTCGCGGCGCCGCTGGCCGCCTACATTCCGCTGGCAAGCCTCGCCGGCCTGCTGGCCGTGGTCGCCTGGAACATGATCGAAAGGCACGCCTTCGCGACGCTTCTGCGCGCCTCGCGGGGCGACGCGCTGGTTCTGTTGACGACCTTCGGCCTGACGGTCCTTCGCGATGTCACGGAAGCGATCGTCGTCGGCTTCGCGCTTGGCTCGGTGCTGTTCATTCACCGCATGTCGCAGATCACGGCGGTCGAAACGCATCTGCCCTTCGTCGCCGAGGACCAGGCCGATACGCCGGATGGCCGGCGCCAGCCCTATGACGAGGCAAGCGCCGTCGATCCGCAGGTGGTGGTCTACCGCATCTCGGGCGCCTTCTTCTTCGGCGCGGCCGCCTCGATCGCGGCCGTGCTCGAGCGGATCGCCGACAGCCACAAGGCGCTGGTGATCGACTTTGCCGCCGTGCCGTTTCTCGATTCCACCGCCGCACACAGCATCGAGAGCCTGGCCGGCAAGGCGACGCGGCGCGGCGTTGCCGTGATCCTGACGGGAACCGCACCCGAGATCCGCCGGCAGCTTGCCGTCCAGGGGCTGGTGGCGCCCCTCGTCACCTACGCGGCAACCCTCGACGAGGGCCTGCGGCACGCCCGCGCGGCGACCGGAAGCTGACACCGGCCGCGGCGACGCCGGTCACTCGTCCCGACCCTCGATCCAGACATCGCCCTGCGCCACGGCGACCGACTTGAGGATGGCATGGCAGGCAAGGCCGGGGGCAAGCGCCAGCGCCTCGGCAGAGCGGCGGGTGACGCGGGCAAGCAGCCGCTCCTCGCCGGCGCGCAGCTGGACGACGACGCCCGGCCCCTCGCCCATGCGCAACGAGGCCACCTCCACCGACAGGATGTTGAGCGCGGAAAGGCCGACCGGCGCATCGCGCGACAGGATCACGTCCTGCGCGTGGATGCGCACGCGCACCAATGTGCCGACAGCCGCCGCGACCTGCGGCAGGAACAGGGGGCCGGCGGCGGTTTCCAGCTCGCTCAGCCCGTCGGCATGGTGACGCAGCACCCTTGCGCGGATCACCGCGCCGGCGTCGCGAATGCCCAGCGTCGGCACGGCGCGCGGGTCGCTCAGAACCTCGGCCGGCGTGCCGGTGCGCACGACCCGGCCCTCACCGAGCGCGACGACCGTGGTGGCGAGGCGCGCGACCTCGGCGACGGAATGGCTGACATAGAGGATCGGCACCTCGGTTTCATGGGCGAGGCGTTCGAGAAAGGGCAGGATCTCCGCCTTGCGCGCCTCGTCAAGGGCGGCGAGCGGCTCGTCCATCAGCAGGAGCCGGGGATGGCTGAGCAGGGCGCGGCCGATGGCGACACGCTGCTTCTCCCCGCCCGAGAGCGTGCCCGGCCGACGGTCCAGCAGCGCCTCGATGCCGAGCAGGGCAATGAGGCGGGCGAATGCATCGCCCTCAGTGGTCCTCGCCCGGTTGCCGGCGAACCAGCGGCCGTAATTGAGGTTCTGGCGGACCGTCAGATGCGGAAACAGGCGCCCCTCCTGGAAGACATAGCCGATGCGGCGGCGATGCGGCGGGATCCGGATGCCGGTTTCGGTGTCGAAGAGGACGGTGCCGTTGATGCGCGCATGGCCATGATCGACGGCGAGCAGGCCCGCCAGCGCGTTGACGATGGTGGTCTTGCCCGAACCGGAGCGGCCGAACAGGGCGGTGACGCCGGGGGGCGCCTCGAAGCGGGCATCGAGGGTGAAACCCGGGAAGGCATGGCGAAGGGAGACGTCGAGGCTCATGCGCCGGAAATCCGCCTGGCGACGGCGCGGCCCACCCATTCGGAGGCCAGCAGCGCGGTCATGGCGACCACGATCGACACCAGCACGAGGCGGAAGGCCGAGGCCTCGCCGCCCGGCACCTGGAGGAAGGCGTAGATCGCCGAGGGCAGTGTCTGGGTCTCGCCGGGAATGTTGGAGACAAAGGTGATGGTCGCTCCGAACTCGCCCATCGCCTTGGCGAAGGCAAGGATCGCCCCGGCGATGACGCCGGGCAGGATCAGGGGCAGGGTGACGGTGGCGAAGACCATCGCGCGGGACGCGCCGAGCGTGCCGGCCGCCTGCTCCAGCTTCGGGTCGACCGCCTCGATGGCAAGGCGGATGGCGCGCACCATCAGCGGGAAGGCCATGATGCCGGCGGCAAGGGCGGCGCCCGTCCAGCGGAACGCAAAGACAAGGCCGAAGGCGTCATGCAGGAAGCTTCCGACCGGCGCGCGCCGGCCGAAGGTCAAAAGCAGCAGATAGCCGGTGACGACGGGCGGCAGGATCAGCGGCAGGTGCACGATGCCGTTGAGAAGCTGCTTTCCGGGGAAGTTTCCCCTGGCAAGCAGCATGGCAACGGCAATGCCCGGCGGCAGGCTGACAAGCGTCGCCCAGAACGAGACCCGCAGCGACAGGCCGACCGCGCTCCATTCTTCCGGGCTCAGGAAATCCATTCGCGTTCGTTCCGCTCAAGCTCAGTCGAGGACCACAAACCCCTCGCCGGCAAAGATCGTGGTTGCCTCGTCACTGCCGAGAAAGGCCAGGAAGTCGACCGCCAGCGGGTTGTCGCGCCCGCCCAGCACGGCGGCAGGATAGACGATCGGGGGATGCGTGTCGGCGGGAAATGTTCCGATCAAAGTGACCCCGGGTTCGGCCGCCGCATCGGTCGCATAGACGATGCCGAAAGGGGCCTCGCCGGTGGCGACAAGGGCAAGGGCGGCACGCACATTGTCCGCCTGCGCGACCTTCGGCGCGACAGCATCCCAAAGGCCGAGACGCGTCAGCGCGGCCTTGCCGTAAATGCCGGCGGGAACCGCCTCGACAAGGGCCATCGCCAGCCTCTCCTCGCCAATGAGGCCGGAAAGGTCGAGCGCGGGCGAAATCTCGAGGGGGGCGACGTTCCGGCCATGGGCAACAAGGACGATGGAATTGGCAAGCAGGTCGCGGCGGGTCCCCCCGACCAGCAGGCCGTCGGCCTCCAGCCTGTCCATCCAGTCGGTATTGGCCGAGATGAAGATATCCGCCGGGGCTCCCGCCTGGATCTGGCGGGCCAGCGCCGAACTGCCGGCAAGCGAGACGACGACGTCGTGCCCCGTCCGCGCCCGCCACGCGGCGGCAATCGCATCCATGGCGTTTTTCAGGCTGGCGGCGGCAAACACCGTGACACTGCCGCGTTCCGGCGTCCCGGTTCCGGTTTGGGCCCCGGTTTGGGCCCCGGTTTGGGCGAAGGCGCCGTCGAGGCCCGTTCCGGCAAGGGCAAGCAGCAGGGCCGCCGCGACCAGCATCCGGCGCGCGCAGGAAAGCAGACGAGAGCAGGAACGGCCGACAAAGCCGGTCCTGGCGATGGTCTCCAGAAGGCCCGCCTTGCCCGGACAAAAGGCCGCGTCAGGCCCGAGCACGAGGCGCGGGCGCATATTGTTGGTCTCGATTGCGACTGTCATGCGCGAACCCTAGACGGTTTGGCCGGCAGAGGAAATCCAGGCGATGCGAGTGGCCACAGGCGGCGTTCCGCCGACGCACGAAGGGCGGCGAACCAACCGGTTCGCCGCCCTTCGAAAATTCCCGTGCCCGATCCGGACCGGATGCTTCAGCCGACAGGCTCAAGCACCAGCGTCTTGACGCCGACGGTCAGGTTGGTGCCGGTCTGCGATTCCACGCTGATCGGGTTGAGCGCGATCGACTTGTCGAGGCCGCCCAGCAGCGCGTTGGCCGTCAGGCCGACGCCAAGGCTCGCGCCGGCCGTCACGCCGCCATAACTGCCGGCCAGGGCGCCGGGATCGGTGTCGGCGGTCGGAGCGAACACGCCCCAGACAAGCGTCGCATTGTCCTGCGTGCCGATGTCGAGGCCGAATTCACGGCTTTCCCCCTGATACAAGGTGACCGGACCACCGTCGACGGGCTGGTAGCTGCAGGCGAGTGAATTGGTTCCGCCGACGATGAAGTTGCTTTCGCCCTTCACCTCGCATGTCAGCTTGCCGATCTCGACGCCGGGTTTCGCGTCCTGCGCGACCGCCAGCGGCGGGGACACGGCAAGGGCGACAAGGGCGGTTCCGGCAAGGCCAATGGTTCGAAGCATGCAATCCTCCAATGGTTGCGAGCAGTCCCGGGAGGGGGTGCCCGCTGTTGGTTGCTGCCTGGTCAACGGCCGAGGGGAAAAAAGGTTCCGGTGCCGCTCCGGAGAGACCGGAGGGCGGCACCACGGCAGACCGCCGGTACGTCCCGAAAGCGGCGGCCGCCCGTTTACGGATAGAGGCGTTCCGTCGTCCAGCCGCCCTCGGGCGCGGGTCGGCGAAAGACGTGCCGGTCGTGCAGGCGGAAGGGCTTGTCCATCCAGAACTCGATATAGAGCGGGCGGATACGGTAACCGGTCCAGTAGTCGGGCCGGGGAACCTCGCCAATGGCGAAGCGGGTGGCGTGTTTCGCCACCGCCTTCTCGAGGGCGAAGCGGCTTTCCAGCGGCCGCGACTGCTGGCTCGCCCAGGCCCCGATGCGGCTGTCGCGCGGCCGCGACGCGAAATAGGCGTCGGCCTCCGCCTCGCTGACCAGTTCGACCGGCCCGCGAAAGCGCACCTGGCGACGCAGCGACTTCCAGTGCAGAACGCCGGCGGCCTGCATGTTCTCAGCCAGCTCGTCGCCCTTCTGCGACTGGCTGTTGGTGTAGAAGACGAACCCGGCCTCGTCGAACTCCTTCAGCAGCACCATGCGCACGTCCGGCAGCCCGTTGGCGCCGCTTGTCGCCAGCGCCATTGCATTGGGATCGTTCGGCTCGCTCGCTTGCGCAAGCGCCAGCCAGTCCGCGAAGATCGCGAAAGGATCGCCGGCGGCGACGCGCGCCTCCAGTTCGTCTCGGGAAGGGCTCTCGGTTTCGGCGCTCATCGGTTGCTGCATCCCGTTGGCTGATCGGGTGGTGGGCTGACCGGGTGAAAGAAACCCCGGCACGGGGGCGAGGCGGGCGGCGGGGCCGCCCGCTTCAGTCCCTTGCGGTTATATCGCAGCCGGAAAGCTTTGCCAGCGGCGTCGCGCCTCAGCGGAAGAGCATGACCGGGATCTTGCAGGAGCGGATCATCTCGCTCGTGGTCGAACCGATGATCAGCGAGCGGATGCGCGAATGGCCGTAGGCGCCCATGACCAGCAAGTCGATGCCGTCGTTCTCCACCGCCCTGGAAATCACCGTGTCGGGCTGGCCGGGACGGATCTCGGCCGTCACCTCGTAGCCGCCACCCTTGAGGATCGCGGCGGCGCCATCGAGGGAACGGCGCGCCTCCGGCGTGTCCTGGCCGACCATCAGGAGGCGGCAGTCGAGACCGGAGAGGATGCGGCTGCGGGCGATGTGGTCGACCGCCTTCAGCGCGCTGGTGCCGCCGTCGAAGGCGATCAGCATCCGCTCGATCGGGCGGAAGGCGCGGGCGGCGACGAAGACGGGCTTCTTCGCGACACGGGCGATCCGCTCCAGGTTGGACCCCAGATGCAGCCGGGCGAAGTCCGCCGCCTCGCCGCGCTTGCCGATGACGACGAGATCGGCGTCGGCTTCCATTTCGGCCAGCGTCTCGACCAGATCGCCGGCGCGCAGCCGGGTGCCCACATCCGTGACGCCGGCCTCGTCCAGCACCTTGGCGGCATCGTCGAGAATCGCCCGGCCGCGGGCCTGGGCGAGCTTTGCCGTGCGGACGTCCAGCTCGGCCAGTTCGTTGAGCAGCGTGGTGCGGGCACCGAGCGCGATGTTGCCGGAGAGGTTGGCCGCGCCTCCCTCCGCCTGGCGACGGCCGAGCACATGCAGCAACTCGACCCGGGCGGCATCACCGGCGCGCGCCGCGATCCAGGCGGCATTTTCGCAGACGCTTCGCGAGTAGACGGAACCGTCGACCAGGGCGATCAGCTTTGTCATGGGTGTTCCTCCGGCCTTGTCAGTGGCCCATCAGGCGTTCGAGCGCGCCGGGCTTGTCGTGAATGGCGAGCTTGTCGACGATCGTCTCGCTCGCTTCGTTGATGCCGACGATCTCGACTTCCGCGCCCTCGCGGCGGAACTTCAGCACGACCATGTCGAGCGAGGCCACCGCCGAGATGTCCCAGATATGGGCGCGCGACACGTCGATCGTCACCTTCTCGAGAACCTCCCTGAAATCGAAGGCGGCTGTAAAGGCCTCGGCAGAGGCGAAGAAGACCTGCCCCTCGACCACATAGGTGCGCGCACGCCCGTCCGCCGAAAGGCTCGAGGTGACGCGGAAGATCTGTGCGATCTTCCAGGCGAAGAAGATGCCCGACAGGAGCACGCCGATCAGCACGCCGATGGCGAGATTGTGGGTGAGCACCACGCCGGCGACGGTCGCCAGCATGACCACCGACGAGGAGCGCGGATGGTCCTTGAGGTTGACGATCGAGGACCAGCTGAACGTGCCGATAGAGACCATGATCATGATCGCCACCAGCGCCGGCATCGGGATCTGCGCCACCCATTCGCCCAGTGCGACGATGAGGAACAAAAGGATGATGCCGGCCGAAAAGGTCGACAGGCGGCCGCGACCGCCCGACTTCACGTTGATCATCGACTGGCCGATCATCGCACAGCCGGCCATGCCGCCGATGAAGGCGGTGGCCGAATTGGCGATGCCCTGGCCGATGCATTCCTGGTTCTTGTCGCTGGGCGTGTCCGTCAGGTCGTCGACGATGGCGGCCGTCATCAGCGATTCCAGCAGGCCGACGGCGGCAACGGCAGCCGAATAGGGCAGGATGATCAGCAGGGTTTCCAGCGTCAGCGGAATGTCGGGAATGAGGAACACCGGCAGGGTGTCGGGCAGCTCGCCCATGTCGCCGACGGTGCGCACGTCGAAGCCAAAGGCCATCGCGGCGGCGGTCAGCACCAGGATGCAGACCAGCGGCGAGGGGATCGCCGTCGTCAGGCGCGGAAAGAGGTAGATGATGGCGAGGCCGGCGGCGACCATCGCGTAGGTCAGCCAGGTGACGCCGATGAGTTCCGGCAGCTGCGCCATGAAGATCAGGATGGCGAGCGCGTTGACGAAGCCGGTCATCACCGAGCGCGAGACGAAGCGCATGACCGAACCGAGCCTCAGGAGACCGGCCGCGATCTGCAAAAGGCCGGCAAGCACCGTGGCCGCGAGCAGGTATTGCAGCCCGTGCTCCCTGACCAGGGTCACCATCAGCACGGCGGTGGCCGCCGTGGCGGCCGAGATCATTCCCGGCCGGCCGCCGACAATGGCGGTGATCACGGCGATCGAGAAGGAAGCATAGAGGCCGACCTTGGGGTCGACGCCGGCGATGATGGAAAAGGCGATCGCCTCGGGAATGAGGGCTAGGGCGACGACAAGGCCGGCAATGACGTCCTTGCGGACATTGCCGGTCCAGTCCTGCGCATAGTGGGACAATGAGAACATCAGGCCATCCGGTCTGGTGCCGCGCGGCGCGGGTCGGTACGTGTCGTGGAGAGACGAACGGCATCGCTGGCGGCGCGGGGGCAGCGCAGGGGATGCGGGTCGCGCTCCGGCGGTTGAGGTTTGTGCCGCTTCTAGGCCGGTTTCCGCCGCGGCGCAACAAGGGGCGATCCGCCGCGACGGCGAAGCGGAGGCCGGTGAAACCTTGCGTGCCGCCAGCCTTGCGGTGCGCGACTGCTCAACATATATACCGGTCACGTTCCGCTCCCATGCTGCGCGATCCTTGGTTCACGTCATGCGGGGAGCATTTCACGACGTATCGACAAGACGTACGAGAAGAGGGACCGGTCCGATGCCGTAACGGGTCCGACCGGTCTGCTGGAAAGGAAGGACAATATGGCAAAGGTCATCGGTATCGACCTCGGCACGACCAACTCGTGCATCGCCGTCATGGACGGCAAGGCTCCCAAGGTGATCGAGAATTCCGAAGGCGCGCGGACGACCCCGTCCATGGTCGCCTTCAACGACGACGGCGAGCGGCTCGTCGGCCAGCCGGCCAAGCGCCAGGCGGTGACGAACCCGACCGGAACGGTGTTTGCGGTGAAGCGCCTGATCGGACGGCGCTATTCCGACCCGACGGTGGAGAAGGACAAGAAGCTTGTCCCGTACTCGATCGTCAAGGCCGACAATGGCGATGCCTGGGTGGAAGTGAGCGGCGAGAAGTATTCGCCCTCGCAGGCCTCCGCCTTCATCCTGCAGAAGATGAAGGAAACCGCCGAGAGCTATCTCGGCGAGCAGGTGACGCAGGCCGTCATCACGGTTCCCGCCTATTTCAACGACGCCCAGCGCCAGGCGACCAAGGATGCCGGCAAGATCGCCGGTCTCGAGGTGCTGCGCATCATCAACGAGCCGACGGCGGCGGCGCTCGCCTACGGTCTGGACAAGAACGACGGCAAGACCATCGCGGTCTATGACCTTGGCGGCGGCACGTTCGACGTCTCGATCCTGGAGATCGGCGACGGCGTGTTCGAGGTGAAGTCCACCAATGGCGACACGTTCCTCGGCGGCGAGGACTTCGACATGCGCCTGGTCGACTATTTCGCCTCGGAGTTCAAGAAGGACCAGGGCATCGACCTGAAGAACGACAAGCTCGCGCTGCAGCGCCTCAAGGAGGCGGCCGAGAAGGCCAAGATCGAGCTCTCGTCGTCCTCGCAGACCGAGATCAACCTGCCGTTCATCACCGCCGACGCGTCCGGTCCCAAGCACCTGACGATGAAGCTGACGCGGGCGAAGTTCGAGAGCCTCGTCGATGACCTCGTGCAGCGCACGATCGAGCCCTGCAAGGCGGCCCTCAAGGATGCCGGCATCGCGGCCGGCCAGATCGACGAAGTCGTTCTCGTCGGCGGCATGACCCGCATGCCGAAGATCCAGGAAGTGGTGTCCACCTTCTTCGGCAAGGAGCCGCACAAGGGCGTCAATCCGGACGAGGTCGTGGCCATGGGCGCGGCGATCCAGGCCGGCGTGCTGCAGGGCGACGTCAAGGACGTGCTGTTGCTCGACGTGACGCCGCTGTCGCTCGGCATCGAGACGCTGGGCGGGGTCTTCACCCGCCTGATCGACCGCAACACGACGATCCCGACGAAGAAGGGCCAGACCTTCTCCACCGCCGAGGACAACCAGACGGCCGTGACCATCCGGGTGTTCCAGGGCGAGCGCGAGATGGCGGCGGACAACAAGATGCTGGGCCAGTTCGACCTGGTCGGCATTCCTCCGGCGCCGCGCGGCGTGCCGCAGGTCGAGGTCACGTTCGACATCGACGCCAACGGCATCGTCAACGTCTCGGCCAAGGACAAGGGCACCGGCAAGGAGCAGCAGATCCGCATCCAGGCGTCCGGCGGTCTTTCGGACGCGGACATCGAGCAGATGGTCAAGGACGCGGAAGCCCATGCGGACGACGACAAGAAGCGCAAGTCGCTTGTCGAGGCCCGCAACCAGGGCGAGGCGCTGGTCCACTCGACCGAAAAGTCGGTGAAGGACTATGGCGACAAGGTCTCGGCCGAGGACAAGGGCGCCATCGAGGCGGCTCTCGCCGAACTGAAGAGCGCGCTCGAGGGCGAGGACCTGGAACAGATCCAGGCCAAGACCCAGGCGCTGGCCGAAGTCTCGATGAAGCTTGGCGAGGCCATGTACAAGGCAGCCCAGTCCGAGGAAGACGGCGCGCAGGCCGGCGACACCGGCGAGACGCCCAAGGCCGACGACGATGTCGTCGATGCGGATTTCGAGGAAGTCCGCGACGACGACGACAAGAAGTCCGCCTGATTGCAGGACCGCCAAGGGCACGGCGCCGCCAGGGCGCCGTGCCCTCTTGCCGTTTCGCGATCGAGTCCGGCCGTGCGATGGAAGGCCGTTTGCCCTCCCGCGCATGCCTTTCCCCGAAACCGATCATTGACGCTGGAGTGTGATACCCGGGCATGAGGCTGCGTTCGCTCGATCCGCCATTCGGCGCCCATGCCCTGTCCGCTCCGCGCGAGGCACTGCGCCGGCTGGCCGGCGCGATGCCGGAGAACCGGCTGGGCCGGATCGGCGTCTCGCTGATCCGCAAGCTGGCGACCGGCGGCGCCCCCGGACCGTTCGACGTCGAGGTGTTTCCCTCGATCCGCGCGCGGCTCTACCCGACCTCCAATCGCTGCGAGAAGCGTGCCGTCGCCGGCGCCCAGCTCTTCGACCCCGACGAGCGCGCGGCCCTGCGCGACGTGTTCGCCGCCTCGGCCTCCTCCCCGTTCGTGTTTGTCGACCTCGGCGCCAATGTCGGCCTCTACAGCCTGTGGATGGTCAGCACCGCGCGCGCGATGTCGCGTGAGGTGGTGGCGCTGGCCGTCGAGCCGGACGCGGGCACAAGGGCGCGGCTGGAGGCCAATCTGGCGGCGTCCGGCATCGACTGCGTGATGGTTGCCGATTGCGCAGTCGGCGAGCATGCCGGCCGCGGCGCGATCCTCGCCCACGAGGGCAATCGCGGCGAGCACACGGTGCGCGCCGCCGGCGAGGGAGACGCCGACAGTTTCGAGGTGCTGCCGATCCACGAGATCTGCGCCAGGCGCGGGATCGCCCGCATCGACGCGATGAAGGTGGATCTGGAAGGTCATGACGAGGCCGCGCTTCGCGGCCTGTTCGCCAACGGACCGAGGGAGCTGCGCCCCGGCTTCATCGTGGTCGAGGCGGGCAAGGAAAAGGCGTTGCCGGGCGTCGTCCGCATCTGCCTCGACAATGGATACGAACTCGCCCGCCGCACCCGCCTCAACGCGCTGCTTCGGCGCGTCGAGCCGCAGGATGCCGATACGGCCGGGCGCAGGGATGGAACAGCCTGATGGAAAAGCGCGACTACTACGAGGTGCTGGGCGTTGCCCGCGATGCCGACGAGAAGGCGTTGAAGAGCGCCTATCGCAAGCTCGCCATGCAGTACCACCCGGATCGCAACCCCGGGGACGGGGACGCGGAGAACCGCTTCAAGGAAGTCAGCGAAGCCTATGACACGCTGAAGGACCCGCAAAAACGCGCGGCCTATGACCGGTTCGGCCATGCCGCCTTCGAGAATGGCGGGTTCGGCGCACGCGGCGGCGGTGGCCATCCCGGCGATTTTGCCTCGGCAATGTCCGACATTTTCGACGAGTTCTTCGGCATGGCCGGCGGCCGGCGCGGCGGTGGCCGCGACCGGGGCGCGGACCTGCGCTACAATCTGGACATCTCGCTGGAGGAAGCCTTTTCCGGCAAGGCGGTCGAGATCGAGGTTCCGACCTCGATTTCCTGCGAGGCGTGCTCCGGCTCCGGCGCCAAGCCCGGTACCGCGCCCACCATCTGCCGCACCTGCGGCGGCTCCGGCCGGGTCAGGGCGTCGCAGGGCTTCTTCACGCTTGAGCGCACCTGCGCGGCCTGCCAGGGGCGCGGCCAGGTGATCGCCGACCCTTGCGGCGAGTGCTCGGGCGCCGGCCGCAAGACCGTCAACCGGATGCTGTCGGTCAACATTCCCGCCGGCATCGAGGATGGCACGCGCATCCGCCTCGGCGGCGAGGGCGAGGCAGGCCTGCGCGGCGGCCCGTCCGGCGATCTCTACATCTTCCTGTCGATCCGCCCGCACGCCTTCTTCCAGCGCGACGGCGCGGACCTTTATTGCCGGGTGCCGATCTCGATGACGACGGCCGCCCTTGGCGGCCAGTTCGAAGTGCCGACGCTGAACGGCGAGACCACACGGGTGAAGGTTCCCGAAGGCACCCAGACGGGCAAGCAGTTCCGCCTGCGCGGCAAGGGCATGCCGGTGATGCGCTCGCAGCAGTTCGGCGATGCCTATATCCAGGTGACTGTCGAGACCCCGGCCAACCTGACCAAGCGGCAGCGCGAGTTGCTGGCCGAATTCGAGCAGGAATCCTCCGGCGACACGCATCCGGAATCGCATGGATTCTTCGCCAAGGTGAAGGACTTTCTCGACAATCTCGGCGGTTGAGGCGGTCCGTTTCGCGGATCGCCGCGTAAACCTCACAGTGTCGTGTTGACGGGAGATGCGCACCCGGGTTGTGGCCGCGCCATGAATTCGCCATGAGGCCCACCCATCTTGCCGTGCCAACCTGAGAGGCCGAAAGCCTCGGACGGCACGTTTTTTTGACGATTTCAGGATGGGTTTCAAAATGCTCGATGTTTCCGCGCGCAAGGTCAAGGGCTTCTCGGCGAAGATTGCCGACGAGATACGCTTCATCCGCAACTGGGCGGAAAACCCGCTGACCACCGGCGCGGTGAGCCCGTCCGGCCCCGACCTGACGCGGCGAATGGCAAGCTTCATCGAGCGCGACCGGCCGGGGGCCGTCCTGGAGCTGGGACCGGGCACCGGCGTCGTGACCCACGCGATCCTGGAGCGCGGCATCGCAACCGAGCGCGTGATCGCGCTGGAGTACAACGAAGACTTCTGCCGGCTCCTGCGCCGCCGCTATCCCGACATGGCCGTCATCGAAGGCGATGCCTACAGCCTGCGCAAGACGCTGGCGAACATTCCCTCCGGCTCGCTCGCCAGCATCGTCTCCTCCCTGCCGCTGTTCTCGCGTCCCAAGGCGGAACGCCGGGCTCTCCTCATGGAAGCCTTCGAGCTGTTGCAGCCGGGCGCGCCCTTCATCCAGTTTTCCTATGCGCTGGTGCCGCCGGTGGAGCCCGAGCCCGGGAAATTCACGGTGCAGCGCAGCGGCTGGATCCTGAAGAACCTGCCGCCGGCGCGCGTGTGGGTCTACCGCCGCAACACCGCCTGAGACCGAAATCCTCCGGCCGAGGCGCGTGAGGCAAGGCTCGGGTTCCAGCTCGCGACACGCGCGCCTTGCGCTCAGCCGCGCAGCTTCACTTCCGCGATCAACCGGTCGACCATCGCCTGCAGAAGCCTGGCCGTGCGCTCGTTGACGGGCTCGCCGTGCTCGTCGAAGGCCGACTTCGCATTCGGCACCATGCCCATGTCCGGGATCACCAGTGCGCCGAGACCGATCTCCAGGATCGTCCTGAGGCCGATCAGCCCGCGAATGCCGCCAAGCGCGCCGGTCGAGGCTGCTCCCAGCGCGAAGACCCGGTTCCTGAAGGCCGCCGCCGGCGGCTCCCCCTCGCCCGACAGACGCGACACCCAGTCGAGCGTGTTCTTCAGAAGCGGCGTGATGGCGGTGTTGTATTCCGGCGAGGCGATGAAGACGCCATTGTGTTTCTGGAACACCGCCTTCAGCTTCCTTGCCGCCTCCGGCGCGCCTTTCTCCTTCTCAAGATCCGCGTCATAGATCGGCATCGGATAGTCGGCGAGCGAGACCTGCGTCACCTGCGCATCGGAAAGGGCTGCGTATTTTGCCACCAGCCCCGCAAGTTGCGTGTTGTAGGAGCCGGAACGGATCGAGCCGGACAGGACGAGAATGCGGACGTCTTGCATGATATCCTTTCAGGTCGGACCGGCTCGCCATGCAGCGTCCGGTGCTGGTTGCGTTACCCGGCATATATGGCCAAGCTCGACAATCTCCAGGGTGGCGGCGTCGTGATTCCCGATCGTCACCCGAATGCCATGTCCATGCAGGCTCGGGGCAAACCTCGGCTTCACCCCATCCGGAACGAGGTCAAATCAGAATGACGCGTGCGGATTTCGACGCCTATTGCGCGACACTCGCGGCGACGACCCATGTCGTCCAGTGGGGCAACGCTTCCGTCTGGAAGGTGGGCGGCAAGATCTTTGCCATATGCTCGAACTGGGGCGAAGGCGCCGGCGAGGCGATTGCCTTCAAGTGTTCCGAGCTCAGCTACAAGATCCTGACCGAGCTCGATCATGTGGTGCCCGCGCCCTATCTCGCCCGCGCCTCCTGGGTGCAGGTGCGCGGCGGCGCGCCGCTCGGCGAGGAGGACCTGCGCGCGCATATCGCCGAGGCGCACCGGATCGTCGCGGCGAAGCTGACCCGCGCCCGGCGCCGCGAACTCGGTCTCCAGGACAACTGACACAGCCCGGCTGACCGCAGAACCGGTTGCCGGCGCCAGACCTCCCTGGGGTCACCGCGCCCTTTCTCCGTTTTCTTTCCCGTCGTCCTGCCGTCCAGCTTCCGCATCCCGTCCAACGCCCCTCCTCACGGTTGGCGCCGCACCCCTTCCCACGCCCTGCCGCGCGGCCGTCGCCGTGTGCCGGCACGCGTCCATTTGAGAATTCGGAATTCCATCTTGACGCCCATGACACTGCATGTTTGAATTCGGAATTCCAAATTCCAGACATCGCCCGCAACGGCCGGTGGCGCGAACAGGGGACGGACACCGGATGGAACTGATCGACCAGACACCGATCCTCGTCGACCGCGTCTATGACAAGCTGCGCCATGCGATCGCCACCTGCGCGCTGGCGCCTGGAGAGCGCATCCGCCAGGCCGAGCTTGCCGACCGGCTCGGGGTCTCGCGCCAGCCGGTCAGCCACGCCCTGCAGCTTCTGAAACGCGACGGGCTGGTCGAGGAAACCGGACGCAAGGGGCTCAAGGTCACCGAGATCGACCCGGCGCATCTGCGCGATGTCTACCAGGTGCGCGCGGCACTCGACGCGCTGGCCGCACGGCTCGCGGCCGAACGCGTCGCGGCCGGAAAGATGCCGGAAGCGGCGGGCCACACCCTCACCGCGATCCTCGACAAGGCCGGCGCCTTCAGTGACGAGACGCCGACGGACGAGCGCATCGCGCTCGACATCGCCTTTCACAACCAGATCATCGCCATGTCGGACAACCGACGGATCGCCGAGACGCTGGAACCGCAATTCGCCCACATGATGCGCTCGATGCGGCTGGTGCTCGATGTCGGCGGCTTTCGTGCCAAGGCCTGGCAGGAACATCGCGAGATCGCCCGGCTGGTGCTCGGCGGAGACATTGCCGCGGAGGAAGCGGCGCGCGCCCACGCGGAAGTCGCCGGGCGCGAGACGGAAGCCCGGCTGCGCGAAGGCCGGACACTGAGGCATTCGGCCTGAGAGCCGAAGCCAACCGAGGAGGAACGACCCATGAAACTGACAGACGAGCAGATTGCCGAGTTCAACCAACAGGGCTTCCTGTTCCTGCCGGAAGCCTTCTCGCCGGAAGAGGTCGCGGTGATGCGCGAGGCCGCGTCCGGCATCTTCGACGAGGACCGCAAGGAGATCTGGCGCGAGAAGGACGGCACGCCGCGCACGGCCTTCGCCTGCCATACCTACAACGAGGCGTTCCGGCTGCTGGGGCGGCATCCCCGCCTGATCGAGCCGGTGCAGCAGATCTTCGGCGAACAGCTCTACATGCATCAGTTCAAGGTCAACGCCAAGGCGGCCTTCACCGGCGACGTGTGGCAATGGCACCAAGACTTCCCGACCTGGCACAAGGACGACGGCATGCCCGAGCCGCGGGCGATGAACATCTCCGTCTTCCTCGACGACGTGCTGCCGATCAACGGGCCGCTGATGGTGATCGCCGGCTCGCATACGCACGGCCAGCTGAAATCCGAATACGACACCACGACGACCAGCTACGGGCTGTGGACGCTCGACAACGAGACGGTGACGGACCTTGCCGCCAAGGGCGGGATCGCGGCGCCGACCGGCAAGGCCGGCGGGCTGCTCATCCATCACGGCAACCTGGTGCACGGTTCGTCGGGCAACATCACCCCCTACCCGCGCAAGATCGTCTACCTGACGCTGTCGACGGTCTCCAATGCGATCCGCAAGCCGACGCGGCCCGAATACATTGCCCATCGCGATTTCACGCCGATCGAACCGGTCGAGGACGACGCGCTGCTGCGCCATGCGCGCGCCCACCGCGAGGCGGCGGAATAAGCTCCTCCCACAGGAGACAGACGCCACGCCCGCAAGGGCCGTGGCTCCCAAGTCCCACAGAGAAGGATCCGGGCGGCAACGCGCTGCCCGGATCCGTTTTCACACAAGCCGACGGCTCTTTCCCGGGATATCGCAGATGACGACAGACAGCATGCCCTCCACACCGACGGGCCGGCTCGCCGGCAAGATCGCCATGGTGGTCGGCGCCGGCTCCTCCGGCGAAGGCTGGGGCAACGGCAAGGCCGCCGCGGTGCTCTTCGCCCGGCAGGGGGCGACGATCTTCGCGGTCGATCGCGACGCGCGCGCAGCGGCGGCGACACGCGACATCATCGAGGCGGAGGGCGGCACCTGCGAAACGGGCGAGGCCGACGTCTCTCGCGATGCCGATGTCGCCGCGATGGTCGCCGCCTGCCTCACCCGCTTCGGCCGCATCGACATCCTGCACAACAATGTCGGCATCTCCGAAACAGGGGGGCCGGTGGAGGCCAGCGAAGAGAGCTGGAACCGGGTCATCGCGATCAACC
>NZ_JBLXFR010000056.1:0-24857 GCF_048261845.1 Stappia sp.
AGGTGCTGGCGGGCGGTGCCCGGCATATCGGCTTCAAGGATGTCGGCCTGCCGTTCGGCGAGTTGAAGGCGCTTGCGCGCGATATCCGCGATGCCGGCGGGCGCGTCTATCTGGAGGTCGTCAGTCTCGACGCGGAGAGCGAACTGCGCTCCGCGCGCGCGGCCATCGGGCTGGAGGTCGACTGCCTGCTCGGGGGGACGCGCGCCGCCGAGGTCGCGCCGATGCTGAAGGCCCACCCGATCCGCTACTATCCGTTTCCCGGCGAGATTGTCGGCCATCCGAGCGTGCTTGCCGGATCGGTCGAGACGATCACGCAAAGCGCCCGCGCGCTGACCGAGCTGGAAAGCGTGCACGGTCTCGACCTGCTCGCCTACCGGTTTGCCGGCAACGTGCCGGAGCTGATGCGCAGCGTCTGCTCGGCCTGCGACAAGCCGGTGATCATGGCCGGCAGCATCGACCGGGCGGAGCGGATCGCCCAGGTGGCGGAGGCAGGCGCCGCCGGCTTCACGGTCGGCACGGCCGCGCTCAAGGGACAGTTCGCGACCTCCGAGGAGGGCCTCGGCGCACAGGTGCGGGCCATCCTGTCGCTGACGCTTGCCGCCCGGCGCATGTCCACCGCGCCCCGGCGCATCGCGCTGGTCGCCCACAACGCCCGCAAGTCGCATCTGCGTGCCTGGGTGGCGCGCCACGCCGATATCCTGCGCCGGCAGAAGCTGATCTCGACCGGCGGCACCGGCGCCATGCTGCTTGAAGCCGTGCCGGGCCTCGCCATCCAGCGGTTGCAGCGCGGCTCCCATGGCGGCGACCAGCAGCTCGGCGCGCTGATCGCCACGGGCGAACTCGACGCGGTGATCTTCTTCGCCGACCCGCACGGTCATCACGCCAGCGATGTCGACCTGATGGCGCTGACCCGGCTTGCCATCCTGCACGACACGCCGATGGCCTGTTCTCCGGCCGCCGCCGACCTCGTCGTCGCCGCCAGCCTCGGCGGGTGAGGGAGGGACGTTTTTCCGTCATGCCGCGGTGAGGCGGCCACCCACCGGTTCGCCCTCACGACCGGGTGGCGGGCCTTTGCTGCGACATCAGCCGGCTGGCGGCCGCATCCGGAAGGGCCTCGTCGGCATAGCTGAACGTGCCCGACGGTTTGACCTCCTCTGCCGCGCGCATCAGGGCGCCGAGCGCGGCCCGTGCAAACGAGCCCCCGACGCTGATGCGCCGCACGCCGGCTGCCGCCAGTTCGTCGACCGAATAGCTCTTGCCCTTCAAGCCCATCACCACGTTGACCGGCTTGTCCACGGCCTGGCAGACGGTCCTGATCGCCTCGATGTCGGGAAGACCGGGAGCGTAAAGGACATCTGCGCCCGCTTGCGAAAAGGCCTGAAGCCGCCGGACCGTGTCGTCGAGGTCCGGCCGCCCCCACAAGTGGTTCTCGGCCCTTGCCGTCAGCAGGAAGGGCAGGCCCCGGGCCGCTTCCACTGCGGCCTGAACGCGTTCGACCGCAAGGGAAAAATCGTGGATCGGTGCATCCGCATCGCCTGTCGCATCCTCGATCGAACCGCCGACAAGACCTGTCTCGCAGGCCATGCGGATCGTCTCGGCGCAGGTTTCCGGCGCCGGGCCGAACCCGTCCTCGAGGTCGGCGGAAACAGGCAGGTCCGTGGCGGCGACGATCTCGGCGGCGTTTTCCAGGATTTCCGTCCGGCTGAGCCCGGCAAAGGAATCCCGTTTGCCCTTCGAGAAGGCAAGGCCGGCGCTGGTGGTGGCAAGCGCCTCGAAGCCGAGGCTCGCCAGAAGGCGCGCGGACCCTGCATCCCACGGGTTGGGGATGACGAAGGCGCCGTCTTGCGCATGCAGCGCCTTCAGCCGCGTGAATTTCTCCTGTTGCCCGGCCATGATCCGTCTCCTCCTGCTGGCAGCAGGAGGAGCATATTCCGAAAGGAACAAAAAGGGAACAACATTGCTCCGGAACGAAGGATGCCTGCCCCCTAGTCACCAGAATCTGAAGTTCGTCACATTTCCCGGCATGCTCCAAACGAACTTCAGATTCAAGAGGGTGACTAGCAAGCTTATGTTTCTAGTGTGGTTTTCGAATTTGAAATACGCTCTGGGCGTGCTGCCAAAGTGACGCGTATTTCAAATTCACCACACTAGAACAGCCCCTCGATCTGGCCGTTGTCGTCGAGGCGGATATGGTTGGCAGAGGGCACCCTGGGCAGGCCCGGCATGGTCATGATCTCCCCGCAGATGGCGACGATGAAGCCGGCGCCGGCCGAAAGCCGCACTTCGCGTACCGGCACGACGTGGCCTTCCGGCGCGCCGCGACGGCTTGGGTCGGTGGAGAAGGAATACTGTGTCTTCGCCATGCAGACGGGCAGGTGGCCGAAACCGTCCGCCTCCCACTTGGCAAGCTGATCGCGCACCGCCTTGTCGGCGACGACTTCGTCGGCCCGGTAGATCTTTCTGGCGACCGTCTCGATCTTCTCGAAGAGCGGCAGCGCGTCCTCGTAGAGCGGCGCGAAACGGGCCGTGTCCGCCTCGACGAGCTCGACGACCTTTTCCGCCAGCTCTACGGTGCCGGCCGACCCGTCCGCCCAGTGCCGGCAGAGCACGGCCTCGACGCCCTGTCCGGCGGCATAGGCCTGGATCGCGGCCACCTCCGCATCGGTGTCGGAGACGAAGTGGTTGATCGCAACGACCACCGGCACGCCGAACAGGCGCAGGTTCTCGATATGGCGGCCGAGATTGACGCAGCCGCGCGTCAGCGCCGCCACATCCTCCTGCCCGAGAGCGTCCTTGCCGACGCCGCCATTCATCTTCAGCGCCCGGATGGTGGCGACGATGACGACGGCGGACGGCGACAGCCCGGCCTTGCGGCACTTGATGTCGAAGAACTTCTCGGCCCCGAGATCCGCGCCGAACCCGGCTTCGGTGACGACAAAGTCCGCGAGCTTCAGCGCCGTCTTCGTCGCGATCACGGAATTGCAGCCATGGGCGATGTTGGCGAAGGGCCCGCCATGGATGAAGGCCGGGTTGTTCTCCAGCGTCTGCACCAGGTTCGGCTGCATGGCCTCCTTGAGCAGCACGGTCATCGCGCCGTCGGCCTCCAGGTCGCGCGCCGTGACGGCGGTCCGGTCGCGGCGATAGCCGATGATGATGTTGCCGAGCCGGGCCTGCAGGTTGGCAAGGTCGCTCGCCAGGCACAGGATCGCCATGATCTCGGAGGCGACGGTGATGTCGAAGCCGGACTCGCGCGGGAAGCCGTTGGCAACGCCGCCCAGCGAGGAAACGATCTGGCGCAGCGCCCGGTCGTTCATGTCCATGACGCGGCGCCAGGTGATGCGGCGCTGGTCGATCTCGAGCGCGTTGCCCCAGTAGATATGGTTGTCGATCAGCGCGGCGAGAAGGTTGTGCGCCGAGGTGATGGCGTGAAAGTCGCCGGTGAAATGGAGGTTGATGTCCTCCATTGGAACCACCTGTGCATGGCCGCCTCCGGCCGCACCGCCCTTCATGCCGAAACAGGGGCCAAGCGAGGGTTCGCGCAGGCAGATGGCCGCCTTCTTGCCGATCCGGTTCAGCCCGTCGCCAAGCCCGACGGTCGTCGTCGTCTTGCCTTCGCCGGCCGGTGTCGGGTTGATCGCGGTGACCAGCACCAGCTTGCCGTCCGGGCGGGACGAAAGGCCGGAGATGAAGTCCGAGCGGACCTTGGCCTTGGTCGAGCCGTAATTCTCCAGCGCGTCCGGCGGGATGCCGAGCCTGGCGCCGACCTCGGCGATCGGCTTCATGCGGGCGGCGCGGGCGATTTCGATGTCACTGGCCATGGCGTGTAGGGTCCTCCCGGAACGGATCGCCACCCTTGCCGGGCGATCCTCTATCGGTCGATTGATAAAACCGATCCTAGCGGCGGAGGTAGCACAGATCTCTTTGCGATCCGACATGCCGCCGTCGCGCAATCGTCCTTTTCAGGCGGCTGAAGGAAAAGGGTCAGGCCTCGCCGGTCGCAAGCGGGGTGTCGTCGCGGCCGCCCCATTCGGTCCAGGAGCCGTCATAGACGGGCGCCTTGTCGTGGCCGGTGACGGCCAGCGCCAGCGACAGGATCGCGGCGGTGACGCCGGAGCCGCAGGTGGTGATGACGGGGCGCGAGCGGTCGATGCCGGCCGCGTCGAAGGCGCTGGCGAGCTCTTCGGCCGGCTTCATGCGGCCATCGGCGAGAAGCTCGGTGAAGGGCAGGTTGAGCGCTCCGGGCATGTGGCCCGCGCGCAGGCCCGCGCGCGGTTCCGCGTCGGTGCCGGCAAAGCGGCCGCGCGAGCGCGCGTCGAGCACCTGGGCACCGCACGTCCGCGCCCGGGCCCCCTTGTCGAGACCGGCGACCAGGCCGTTGTTGCGCCTCGCCGTGAACTGGCGCTCGCCGCGCGGGCGCGGCGGCATGTCCTCGATCGGGTGTCCCTCCGCCCGCCATTTCGGCAGGCCGCCGTCGAGCACATGGACCTGCTCGACGCCCATGGCGCGGAACATCCACCACACGCGGGCGGCGGAGTAGAGCCCGACCCCGTCATAGACGACGATGGTCTGGCCGTCGCCGATGCCGAGCTTGCGCATCATCGAGGAGAACACATGCGCCGGCGGCAGCATGTGCGGCAGGTCGCTCGTCGTGTCGCTGATCGCGTTGACGTCGAAGAAGATGGCGCCGGGAATGTGCCCCTCGTCATATTCCGGCGCGGCGTCGGGCTTGCCGACCGGCGGCAGCCAGGCGTTGACGACGACAATGTCGGGGGAGGCGAGCTTCTCGGCCAGCCACTTTGTCGAAACGAGAGGGGAAAGCGCCATGGATCTGCCTCTTCAGGAAGCGATAGGGGGGCGGACCGACTTGCGGCGTCAGTCCGCCAGCTTGATGCGGACGCGGCGGTTCTGCCGGCCCTTTTTCTCGATCTTGGTGACGTCGAGCGCCCCGATCTCTGCCGTCTGGCCGACATGGGTGCCGCCGCAGGGCTGCAGGTCGACATCGCCGATGCGGATGAGACGCACCCGGCCCGAGCCCATCGGCGGCTTGACGCTCATGGTCTTGACCATCTCCGGCCTGGCCAGCAATTCCTCGTCGGTGATCCAGTCGGAGGTGACGGCATGGTCGGCGCCGGCGATCTCGTTGACCTTCGCCGCGATCTCGTCCTTGTCGAGGGCTGCGTCCGGAATGTCGAAGTCGAGCCGGCCCTCGCCCTCGCCGATCTGCCCACCGGTAACGGGGAAGGGCAGAACGACGGAGAGAAGATGCAGCGCGGTGTGCACGCGCATCAGGCGGTAGCGCCGCTCCCAGTCCAGATGCAGCACCACCGTGTCGCCGACGGCGGGCAGGGCGGAACCTTCCGCCGGCACATGGACGATCTGGCTGCGATCCTCGCCATAGACGGTGGTGGCGATCTCGATCTGCTGCCCGTCGGCCAGCTCGATCCGGCCGTTGTCGCCGGGTTGGCCGCCACCGGTCGCGTAGAAGACGGTCCGGTCCGTGACCACGCCGCCGCGCTCCGTGATGGCGGTTACCCGCGCCTCGCAGCTGCGCAGATAGGCATCGTCGCGAAAGAGCAGTTCCGTCATGTGGCAGTCCTCGATGATTCAGGCCGGAGCGCCACCCTATCCGATCGGCAAGGGCAATCAACCGCCGCAACGGCCCTGCGAGGACTGACGCAACGTCACAGAATCGGGGAGAACAGCCGTGCCGCCTGGGCGATGAAGCGGAACGCGAAGGAGCGCACCGCAAGGTCCCGGGCCGTCGTCGCGCGGCTCTGCTTGAAGTCGCGGGTCAGCATCTCGGCCACCTTGGCGATCGTCCGCTCATGCGTGAACCACAAGGTGATCTCGAAATTGATCCGGAACGAGCGGGCGTCGAAATTGACCGTGCCGATGCCGGCCAGCGCATCGTCGACAAGAATGACCTTCTGGTGCAGGAAGCCGGACGTGTAACGATAGATCTTGATGCCGTGGTCGACCATGTCGTCGGCATGGGCGTAGCTGGCCAGCCACACCAGCCGGTGGTCCGCCTTTTCGGGCAGCAGGATGCGCACGTCGACGCCGCGCATGGCGGCGGCAAGAAGAGCCGTCTGCATGGCCGCTTCCGGCACGAAATAGGGGCTGACGATCCAAAGCCGCTCGCGAGCCCGGGAAATCGCCTCGGAAAAGGCTATCCCGCAATCCTCGAACGTGTCCGCCGGTCCGGTCGGCATGACCAGCACGGGCTCGTCGCCCGGTTGCGGGATCGGGTTGGGCAGGAAGGGGCGGATCGGCGTTCCCGTCGCCCAGTGCCAGTCCTCGCAGAAGGACAGGGCGCAGGCGATGGCCGAGGGCCCCTCGACCCGCACATGCGTGTCGCGCCAGTGGCCGAAAGTCGCGGAGAGGCCGATATATTCATCGCCCACATTGTGACCGCCGACCCAGGCGTTTTGCCCGTCGACGACGACGATCTTGCGATGGTTGCGGTAGTTGAGGCGCATCGGCCCGGTCACCCGCAGCCATTTGTGCCGCTGGTTGAAGCCGGCGACCTTGACACCGGCCTCGCGCAACCTTCGGCGGTAGCTGCGCGGCAGGCTCTTGCTGCCGACGTCGTCATAGAGCAGGTGCACGGTCACGCCGGCACGCGCACGCTCGATCAGGGCGTCGGCGAAGCGCTTGCCCAGTCCGTCGTCGCGGATGATGAAGAACTGCACCAGCACCTCGCGGCGGGCGGCGGCGATACCGGACAGGATGGAGTCGAACGTGTCGGGGCCGTCGATCAGCAACTCGACAGTGTTGCCGGCGAGGAACGGGATCTGCGCGATCCGGGTGAGCACCGGCCAGCTCGTGCTGGTCTTGGCATCGGCGAGCCTCAGCTCGCCGGCCCGCGCGGCGCGGGTCGCCCGGCCCGCATAGGCGCGCACCTCGCCATAGTCCTCGAAGCGTTTCCAGCCGAAGACCAGATAGAGGAAGGCGGTCGGAAACGGCAGGAACAGAAGCGACAGCAGCCAGGCGATCGAGCCTTGCGCGGTGCGCGAGTTCAGCACCTCCCGAACGGCGCAGACGCCCGCCAGCACGTAGAGCGCCAGCGTGAAGGCTGCGATGATCGGCAGGTTGGCGACAAAAGCTTCGGCAAGATCGACGTCTTGAAGCATGAACGGGTCAGACCGCTTCTTCGAACGGAGCCGTGATGCCGCTCGACCGCTCCAGCCAGGCCGGAACCGGCAGGTTCTTGGAGCGCAGGAAGTCCGGGTTGAAGAGCTTCGACTGGTAGCGGGTTCCGTAATCGCACAGGATCGTCACGATCGTGTGGCCCGGCCCCATCTCGCGCGCCATGCGGATCGCGCCGGCGACGTTGACGCCGGTGGAAGCCCCCATGCACAGGCCCTCATGCTCGAGCAGGTCGAAGACGACGGGAAGCGCCTCCTCGTCCGGGATCTGGAACGGCATGTCGACGGTCGCGCCTTCCAGATTGGCGGTGATGCGGCCCTGGCCGATGCCTTCCGAGATGGACGAGCCCTCGGCTTTCAACTCGCCATGGGCATAGTGGTTGAAGAGCGCGGCGCCCATCGGGTCGGCCAGGCCGATCTTGATGTCCTTGTTGTACCCCTTCAGCGCCATGCCGACGCCGGCCAGCGTTCCGCCGGAGCCGACCGCGCAGATGAAGCCGTCGACCTTGCCGTCGGTCTGGCGCCAGATTTCCGGGCCGGTCGTCTCCACATGCGCCTGCCGGTTGGCGACATTGTCGAACTGGTTGGCCCAGATCGCGCCGTTCGGCTCGCTCGCGGCCATCCGCTCGGCAAGACGCCCGGACAGCTTCACGTAGTTGTTCGGGTTCTTGTAGGGAACGGCGGGCACCTCGACCAGCTCGGCGCCGGCCAGTCGCAGCATGTCCTTCTTTTCCTGGCTCTGGGTCTCCGGGATGACGATCACCGAGCGGTAGCCGAGCGCGTTGCCGACCAGTGCCAGGCCGATGCCTGTATTGCCCGCCGTGCCCTCGACGATGACGCCGCCGGGCCGAAGCGCACCGCGTGCTTCCGCGTCGCGGATGATGAAGAGCGCCGCGCGATCCTTCACCGACTGGCCGGGGTTCATGAACTCTGCCTTGCCGTAGATGTCGCAGCCGGTCAGCTCCGATGCACGGTTGAGGCGGATGAGCGGCGTGTTGCCGATTGCGTCGATCACGGAGGTCTTGATGTCCATCGGTCGTCTCTGGTCCGTTCGAGGGGGAGCCGGTTTCCCGATCCACGATGGTCCGGGGCGTCCCGCAAGGTTGGCCGAAAGGGTAGGTGGCGGGGGTGGTGGCTTCAAGCGATCCCGTGCCATATGTAAGGCCGTCGTTGATAATCCTTTCGGCCCTGTTCTGCAAAGTTGATCGACAAATCATCAAAGTGGACACAGGCTTGGAATATGATGTTTTTGCTGATCCGCGATGCCCCGCCCATCGTAGCATGATACGGGAAAGCCAAATACCGCCCTGCCGCAAGGCCATCTGCGGAATTGGCGCAGGCCGCATTGTCGGCTATGACGAGCCCGGCACTCGACGTCCCTGCATGGGCGCGTGTCGCGACGAAGGTTGAACGGAATGGACGGAAGACAGGAACAATTCGATGCCCTGCTGGCCGGGTATGTAGCGGGAACGCTTGCCGGGCCCGCTCGCCTGCTGGTGCGTTCCCATCTGGATCTGTCGCCTGCCAATCGCGGTTTCGTCCGCGATCTGGAGGCGACATGCGGCTCGATGCTGGAGGAGGTTTCTCCCGTGCCGCTCGAGAACCGGGACGCGATGCTTGCCGCGATCTTCGCCAGCCCGCCGTCGGAGCGCATCGCGGCCGCGCCGCCGCCGCCACGCAACACCCGCCTGCCGGCAGCGCTCGCCGATTTTATCGGCAAGGACATTGCCGACCTTGCCTGGAAGACGAAACTGCCGGGTCTGCGTGAATACAAGGTCGCGGAGATGGATGGCTGCAGTGCCAGCCTTTTGTGGATTCGCGCCGGAATGGCGATGCCGACCCATACGCATCATGGCACCGAGCTGACGCTTGTCGTCGAGGGCGGCTTCAGGGACGGCGAGGGCCACTACGTGCGCGGCGACGTCGCCTTTGCCGACGACGAGGTCGATCATCGTCCGGTCGCCGACGAGGGAGAGGACTGCATCTGCTTCGCCGTGACCGAGGGCAGCCTGCGCCTGACGGGTCCGATCGGCCGTTTCTTCGCGCCTTTCCTGCGCGGCTAGGACAGTTTCTTCCGAAATTCACGCATGGGCCGTCTCCGGCGATCCGCTTCCGTTCCAGCCCGTAGAAAGGGTATGCAACGGCAGGAGGGATCATGACGCGAACCAACGAAGAGCCGCGCGCCGCACGCCCCGGGGACGGCATTGCCTGGATCACCGGCGCCAGTTCCGGCATTGGCGAGGCGCTCGCGGAAAAACTGGCCCCGCTGGGCTGGAAAGTCGCGGTTACGGCGCGTTCGGCCGAGGCGCTTGAAGCGCTGCGCGGTCGCGCGGCGGGTGCGTCCGGAGAAATCATCGTCATGCCCGGCGACGTGACCGATGCCGCACGCATGGCGGAAATCGTCACCGAGCTCGAGGCGGGTCATGGCCCCGTCGCCCTCGCCATTCTCAATGCGGGTGTTTATCTCCGCGTAGACGGCACCGCGCCGGATCTCGCGGCGTTCCACACTTCCTTCGATGTGAACCTGAAGGGCACGGCCAACGCGCTGGTGCCGCTGGTCGCGGCGATGAAGCCGCGAAACCGGGGGCAGATCGCGCTCGTCGCCTCGGTCGCCGGCTACAGCGGGCTGCCGACCTCCGCCGCCTACGGCGCCACCAAGGCCGGGCTGATCAATCTCGCCGAGGCGATGAAGTTCGATCTCGATCGTCTCGGCATTCTCCTCCAGATCGTGTCGCCCGGCTTCGTCGATACGCCGGCGACGAAGGACAATCCGTTCCCGATGCCGCATCTGATGCCGGTCGACGCGGCGGCCGACGCCTTGATCGACGGCCTTGGCGGAACATCCTTCGAGATCAGCTTTCCGAAACGGTTCACGCGGCAGTTGAAATTCCTGAGGCTCTTGCCCTACCGGCTCTATTTCCCGCTGATGGCGCGTGCGACCGGCTGGTCGCGCAAGTCCCGGCCGCAGGATTGATTGGTGACGGATCAGACCGTCTCGCGGGCCAGCCGTGCGGCGAGCTCGGCATGCTCCTTCGCCCCCAGCGGAAAGTTCCACATCAGAGCGATGGCCGCGAGCTTCAGGGCCACGGGCACGACCGCATAGAGCGCCACCAGCGCGCCGATACCGGTCGTGTCGGCTGCGGCAGGGTCGAAACCGGCAAGCCCCAGCAAGGGGAAGGCAAGTCCGACGGCCAGCGCCAGCGACAGTTTCGTGGCAAGCCCCCACAGCGCGAAATAAAGACCCGAGCGCCGCGTGCCCGTTGCCATCCGGTCGACATCGATCACATCCGCCTGGATGGCCGAGGGCAGGGCGAGGTCCGCCCCCAGCGCGAGTCCGGTCAACACGCAGATCGCCGCGAAGCCGAGGAGATCGCCAGGACCGAGCAGCGGCACCAGCGCGAAGATCGCGCAGGCACCGAGCATTGCCACGCACCAGGCGCGATGCTTGCCGAGCCGCCGGGAGACGGCAAGCCATAGCGGCACGCCGGCAACGCCGCACAGGAAATAGAGGAACAGGAACGGGCCCTGCATCTGGGGCGCCGCGAGCGCCCTTGCGACGAAGAACAGGAACAGCGTTGCCGGCAATCCGTTGGCAAAGCCGTTGAGGACGAAGGCGGCGAGAAGCCGGACGAAGGGCCGGTTGCGCGCCACTTGCCGGAGCCCGTCCGCCAGCGGCGGCAGTGCGGCGCCCGTGTCGCGCGGTTCCGGCAGGCGCCAGACCGCGACAAGCGTCAGGACGGGAAGGGAGACCACGATGATCAGCGCCAGCACCTTGAGCGCGGTTGCCTGGCCCGGTGCGCCGAGCGCTTCGGCAATGGCGGGCACGGAGACGGCAATCAGCGTGCCGACAAGCACCATCCCCTCGCGCGCGCCGGCGATCCGGCTGCGGCCGTGATAGTCGTCGGACAGCTCCGCTCCCCAGGCGGTGTAGGGGATGATCGAGGCGGTGTAGCCGAGCGACAGGGCAAGACCCCAGAACAGAAGGTAACCGCCGCCGGCATCTCCGGGCGGGGTCAGGATCATGTAGGCGGCCAGTGCCGCAGGCAGGCAGGCGAGCAGGAACCAGCCGCGCCGACGACCGAGCGGCGGTCGGTAGCGGTCGGCCATGAGGCCGATCAGCGGGTCGGAAACCGCATCCGCCAGCCGCACCGCCAGCAGGATGGTTCCAACCAGCGCAAGCGGCAGGCCGACGCTCTCGGCGTAGAAGGTCGGCAGGATCACGTAGAGCGGCAGTGTCAGCGCGGCAAGCGGCAGGGCGGGGCCTGCATAGGCGGCAAGCGCCCCGCGCGTCAGCCCCGCTCCTGCCGCCACCCGTCAGGGCGCCTTCACGTAGATCATCTGGCGCACGTCGATGTTGCCCGAACGGAAGCCTGCCTCGCAGTAGTGGAAATAGAACTCCCACAGCCGCTTGAACCGGTCGTCGAAACCGAGCGGGCTGATGCGCGGCCAGGCTGCCCAGAAGCGCTGCCGCCATTCCTCCAGGGTGCGCGCGTAGTCGTGCCCGAAGATCCGCTCGGCGGCGAGCTTGAGCCCGGTCCGCTCGCCGAGATCCGCCAGCGCGCGCGGCGGCGGCAGCATGCCGCCCGGGAACACGTGACGCTGGATGAAGTCCGGCGTGCGGCGATAGTCCTCGAACAGCGTGTCCTGGATGGTGATGATCTGCAGCCCGGCGCGTCCGCCCGCCTTCAGGCAGCCGGCCACCTTCTGGAAATAGGTCTGCCAGAACTGCTCGCCGACCGCCTCGAACATCTCGATCGAGGCAACCCGGTCATACTGGCTGGTCTCGTCGCGATAGTCCTGCAGCTTGACGGTGACCCGGTCGTTGAGGCCCCCGTCCTGCATCCGCTTGCAGGCGAAGTCGTACTGTTCCCGCGAGATGGTCAGCGCGGTGACCCTGGCGCCGATCTCGCCGGCGACATATTCGGCGAACCCGCCCCAGCCGCAGCCGATTTCCAGCACGTGGTGGTCGGGTTCGATCCCGGTCTCCTCGGCCAGCGCCCTGTATTTTCGCCGCTGCGCCTGTTCCAGGTCGTTGACGCCGCCATCATAGAGCGCCGAGGAATAGGTCATCGTCGGGTCGAGCCATTCCCTGTAGAAGGCATTGCCGAGATCGTAATGGGCGGAGATGTTGCGCCGCGACCCCGTCCGCGTGTTCCGGTTCAGCCAGTGGCGGACGCGGATCATCATGCGGAACAGCGGGCTGCCGCGCAGCATGTCGGCAGTGGCGTCGCGGTTGCGGCAGAACAGTTCCAGGAATGTCGTGACGTCGGAACTCGTCCATTCGCCCATCATGTAGCTTTCGCCGACACCGATGTCGGAGCCGCTCAAAAGGCGGCGGATGAAGCGCCAGGAATGGATCTTCACATGGGCATCGGGGCCGGGTTGCTGGCCCTGGACCAGGAACAGCCGACCCTCGGGTGTTTCGATCGTGAGCGAGCCGACCTTCAGGTTCAGCGCGATACGCATGCCGAGCCTGGCAAGCCGGGGAAGTCCGGCGAGCGCCTGACGGGCATTGTCGGGAGTGAGAGCAATCGCAGTCGACATGTCAAACCTCGTCACACAGCCGGGGCGCGTCAGACCCTGGGGATCGCAGTATTGCGCTCTACGGTCCTTGGACGTCGTGACGGCGAGTGGAAGCGGGCCCCTTTCAACCAGAGTTTGGTGGCCTCCCAATGGATGCCACCGATTATCTTGAGTGTCATGAACGGGATTTTCAAGCAGAGCGACAGAATGCTCCTGCTTGTCGCCTCTCGCCGCCGTCCCGCGAAGGCGGCCGACAGGAGCGGTCCCTCGGCATCGCTTTCCAGAATCCGGATCCGCACGGCCTCGCCCGGAGGCAGCACCCGGAAGGCATAGGTCTGGGCCATGTCGATGAAGGGCGAGACATGGAAGGCCTTTGCCCGGGTCTGGCGGATGCCCTCGGGACCGAGTTGGCCTTCGCGCACCGGCTCCACATAGGTATGGAGGTCGCCGAACGTGTTGCGCACCTCGTAGATGACGGCAACCGGCCTGTCGTCCTCGTCATAGGCGAAATAGACGGACAGGGGATTGAAGACATAGCCGAGGATGCGCGGGTAGCACAGAAGCAGCACGCGGGCCGGCGGCGTGGAGATGCCGCGCGCGGCCAGCAGCCGGTCCACATGGGCGCGCAGGGAACTGCCGTCGCGCGGGCCGTGGTCCGCTTCGTTGAAGGACATCAGGTTGAACCGGCCGACCGAGAACAGCCGCGAGGCCTTGGCGGCCTCCGCCAGTCGGTCGATGTCGACAAGCAGGGTGAAGACGGAATAGCTGAACCGGTGGCCGAAGGGTTTCAGCCGGGCATGCATGACCATTCCCGGGTAAAGCTGTGCCGCGGCCGGCGGCGGACCGCCATTGCCGGCCATTGTCGTTGCCGCTGTCCCGGCTGGGTGATGCCGGTTGCCGGTCATTCCGCTGCCTCCGCCGTGCGCGCCACGCCGGTTTCGTCGAGGCGCCAGGGAATCTCGCAGCCGATCGCTTCCGCAACGGCAAGTCCGGCCACCAGGCCGTCCTCGTGGAACCCGTATCCGCACCAGGCGCCGCAGAACCAGATGTTGCCCGCGCCCTGGATCTGGCCAAGGGCCTTTTGCGCGGCGATCGCGCCAGCGTCGAATTGCGGATGATCGTATTCGAACGTGGCGAAGGTGAGGTCGTCGCGCGGGCGCTCGACCGGGTTGAGGCTGATGAACAGCGGCTTGTCGTCGGGCAGGTTCTGCAGCCGGTTCATCCAGTAGCTGACCGAGGCATCGCGGTAGGGCGCACCGGGATCGCTCGAGGCGAGATAGTTCCACGACGCCCACACGCGGTTCCGGCGCGGCATCAAGGCCCGGTCGCGATGCAGATAGACCTGGTTCGGCCGGTAGCGGATCGCACCCAGGATGTTGCGTTCCTCGGGCGTTGCGTCCGTGAGCATCGCCAGCGTCTGGTCGGTATGGGCGGCCAGCACCACGTGGTCGAAAACGTCCTCCTTGCCCTTCGTGTCAATGACATGCACCCGCCCGTCACGCCGCGTGACGCTGGCAACAGGGGTCGCCAGCCGGACCTTTATGGTGAGCGACGACAACATTCGTTCGACGTAGGTGCGGCTGCCGCCGGATACCGTCCGCCAGACCGGCCGGTCGCGATGCACCAGCCGGTGGTTCTCGAAGAAGGCGATGAAGTTTTCCGCCGGGAAGGCCAGCATGCGGGCAGGCGGGGTCGACCAGATGGCGGCCCCCATCGGCAACAGGTAGTCGCTGGCGAACTCCCTGGAGAAACGGCGCCTGGCGAGATAGTCCTGCAGCGACAGGCCGCACAGGGCGCCGGCGGCGCGATCCTCGATGCTTTGCCGGTTGAAGCGCAGGATCTCCCGCAGCATCCACATGAAGCGCGGCGAGACGATGTTGCGCCTCTGGCCGAAGACGGTGTTCAGCGTGCCGCCCGACCATTCCCGCAGGCCGTCGTCGAGGGAGAAGGCGAAGCTCATGTCGCTCGCCTCGGTCTTCACGCCAAGATGGTCGAACAGCGCCGTCAGGTTCGGATAGTTGAGCTCGTTGTAGACGATGAAACCGGTGTCGACGGCCATTGGCGTACCGTCATAGTCGATGTCCACGGTGGCGCTGTGGCCTCCGGGCCTTGCACGCTTTTCGTAAAGCGTGACGTCGTGTCTTTCGCTCAGGGCCCAGGCGGCGCTGTTTCCGGCGATACCGGAACCGATCACGGCAATGCGCATTGCGTGTCCTTTGTCTTCTTCAGGCGGCGTTTTTTATGGTCTGGAAGGCGTCGAGGGCACGTTGGCGCGCTGCCTTGTGATCGACTATCGGCCGGGGATAGGTGTCGCCGAGGCGGATCCCTGCCTGCGAGAGCATCTCGCGGGGGGCTTCGTGCGGCTTGAAAAGGTATTCTTGTGGCAGGCCGGAAAGCTCCGGCACCCAGCGCTTCGTGTAGGTGCCGTCGGGGTCGAATTTCTCTCCCTGCGTCGTTGGGTTGAAGATGCGGAAATACGGGGCTGCATCGGCGCCGGAACCGGCCACCCATTGCCAGCTGGCTGCGTTGCTGGCCGGGTCGGCATCGACCAGCGTGTCCCGGAACCAGGCTTCCCCCTCCCGCCAGTCGATCATCAGGTGCTTGATCAGGAAGGAGGCGGTGACCATGCGCACCCGGTTGTGCATGTAGCCGGTGTGCCAAAGCTCGCGCATGCCGGCATCGACCAGCGGATAGCCGGTCAGCCCCTTCGTCCAGGCGCGCAGTTGCGCATCGTCCGAGCGCCAGGGGAAGGCGTCGAAGCGCGACTGGAAATTGGCGCTGGGCAGCTTCGGGAAATGATAGAGCAGGTGGTAGGAGAACTCCCGCCAGCCGAGTTCGGAATGGAACTTGGCCACCTGCCGGTCGCCGACGCCGGACGAGGGATCGGCGCCGCGATGGGCCGCCGCGTGCCAGATCCGGCGCGGCGATATCTCGCCGAAGCGCAAGTGCGGGGACAGAAGCGAGGTCGCCTGGCTGGCTGGCTCGTCGCGCTTCTCCGCATAGCGCTCCAGTCCGTCATCGAGAAACGTTTCGAGGCGGCGAAGGGCGCCCGCCTCGCCCGGCTCCCATGTCTCGCGCAGCCCGCCGGCCCAGTCGGGGCTGGTGGGCAGGGGAAACAGGGTGGCGGGTGTCTCGCTGTCGGGCGAGACCTCGATCCTGCGGCGTCCCGCGGGCAGGGCCGTGTGACGTGGTGCCGCCGGTTCGCCGCGCGCGATCAGCGCGCGAAAGAACGGGGAAAACACGCGATACGGCCCGCCGGACCCGGTGGCCAGCTCCCACGGCTCGGCGATAAGGGTCGCACTGAAACTCTCCGCCGTGACGCCGTCGGCCTTGAAGGCGGCTTTCAGCGCCGTGTCGATGGCGATGCCGGCGGGGTCGTAGCGACGGTTCCACAGGATGCGGCTGGCGCCGGTTTCCGCGGCAAGGCCGCGCAACGTCTCCTCCGCGGGCCCGCGCCGCAGGACCAGCGGGATGCCCGCTTGCTTGAGATCATCGGAAAGGCGCGTCAGGGAATGGTGCAACCACCAGCGCGAGGCGCCGCCAGGCGCGCGCGGCGCGTCGGGACCTTCCTCACGCACGTAGACCGCGACGACCGGACTGCCCGGCGACAATGCGGCGGCAAGCGCCGGATTGTCGTCAAGCCGCAGGTCCTCACGGAACCAGACGAGGATCGGGACGGGTTGGTCGGTATCTGGCATCGGTCGGCAGGGTCCGGTCGTTAAAGGCCTGTTTGTTTCCTTCCTACGGTCGGTCCCCGTTGATGGATTAGCGGTTTCGGCTTTTTGAACAGTGTTTTGCGGCGCGCTGTTCGGGCATCGGCGGCAGATGTGAAAAAGCCGCCCCGAAACCGGGTGTTTCGGGGCGGCCGCGACATGTGGTCAGGATGGGAGGGCGGTGTCTGTCGCTGGTTGTGCACGTGCGGGGAAGCTGTGCCGGGGCAGGGGGGGCGTTTCGGGTGGTCGGGAGGTTGCGGTCAATCACCGTGCCCGACCTTCCGGAGATTTTCCGGGAGCGAACCTTACCTTTAGGGGGAACCGGTCGCGCGCCACGCACGCGGCCGGGTTGTCTGTCGTCAGGCGCCGGGTTCAAGCGCGGAACGGTTCGGTGATCCAGTCCCAGGCCACGAGCACGCCATCGGCAGCGGCGGTCAGGCTGGCGACGATGGACGCCCAGATGGCCTGGCCAAAGGTGGCGATGCGCATCATGGTGCCCTGTTCTTCGCGCGGCGATTGTTCGATGAACTCGATCGCCGTCTGCAGGGACGGATCGTCGACGACCCGGCGTGTCACGACGAGACGTGCATCGGGTGCAACGCGCGACTGGTCCGCCTTGGCGACCTTGACGCCACTCGTCTCGTCATCGCCAAGCGCCCGCACGACAACGGCCCGTCCGTCCGGCAACAGGTGGGTCTCGTTCTGCGAGACTTCGCTGTCGTAGATGACCTCGCCGTGATCGTCGATCAGCTCGACCCAGACGATTTTGCGTCCGTTGCGCTCGACTTCGCCGACCCAGATCGCGTAGGACCCGTTCTCTTCGGCCCCTTGCGGGGTTCCGAGCGTGACGGCCAGGCGATCCTCCGGAATGACGAACGTCTCGCGGTCGCTCTTCTGCAGGACGGCATCCGCGCCGGTTGCGCGCGCCGAAGCCGAAAGGGTCTCCGCACTGGCGAGCCCGCCGGACAGTCCGAGCATCAGCCCGAGCGCAACTGCCGTCGCGGCACGTGACTTTAATGCAACAAATTTCTTCACACCTTCAAACATTCGTCGCCTCCCAGGGCATGACGACCCCGGTTCTTTGGCCGGTGGGCGCCTGAATGTCGTTAAGTTTAAGATATGGTGTACGACACCAAACTATTCTAGTTCCGACTGAAAGCATGCTCCCTCAAACATCCTGACGAAACCGTAATATGGATCACAATTGCGGGGGTTCTTTTTTACATTTTTTTAAAGGAGCGCCGGGTTGCAGGGATAACGCGATGATATCGCGCATGTTTCAAACGCGGCGAGAATGCGGCGGAGGGTTGGCAGGAACGTGGTGTTCTTGACATCACGTTTTTGTGAGCAGCGTATAATTTCTTTGCCTGCGGCTTTTTTTCAACGCCCCGGAGGCGGATTCGCGTTCGCCCGCCGATATCGGGGAGACGGATGACCTGGCCCGAAGGCGGGTATTGTGCCTGCACCGGCTTGTCGCAAAAGCGCGGACCGCGCGTCGGCGGTCAGCGCTTTCTCCAGGCGGGCGGAACTCGGGGCGTTGCCTTCGCGCAACAGCGGCGGGGCGTGGAAGCGGCGCCCGGTCGGGACGATCAGCGTGTGAAACCCGGGGCGTCGAAACCGTAGTCGACGAGGACTGCCTGCCCGCTCGGCGACAGGATATGCAGCGCCAGGGCGAAGGCCTCGGGCGAAGCGCCCTTGATGACCGTCAGCCCGTAATCGGCGCCGACGGAAAGCTGTTCGGGCACCTGGACGATGAACAGGCTCGGGACCTCCCGCTTGGCGAGCAGGGCATTGGTGCAATAGGTGAGGAAGATGTCGGCCCGATCGTTTTCCATGATCCAGCCGTACTTGTTGCGATCCTCCGGCGCTGCCTCGCTGTCCCGGCCGCCGGTCAGTTGCAGGGCCTTGGCCTTCAGCTTCGCCGTCGCACCGGGCGACAATGCCTCGGCCTTGTCGAACAGCTGGAAGGCGTAATCGCCGGAAGGGTCCGCGTTCGGCGTAGACGTGCCGACGCGGATGTCGTCGCGCAATATCGTTTCGAGCAGGGTGGGCGTGTTGACCTCGATCCCGGGTTGGACCAGGGCGCAGAGCCGGTTGCGGGCAAAAAGAACCACCGGCAACGCCATGCCGGCCGAGGCAAGCGTCGTCGGGTGCGCCATGTTGGCGGAGGCGAAGACCTCTGCCGGCTCGCCGCCCTCGATCCGCTCGCGCAGCAGTCCGGACGGTCCGAAACTGCGTTCCACGCGGATTCCGGTCCGTGCCTCGTAGGCGTTGGCGATCTCGCTGATGGCGGCACCCAGGCTGCCTGCGGCGTGGAGTTTGACGACGGTTTCGGCCATGGCCTGGAAGCTTGGCAGAGCCATCATGCCGGCGACAGCCACGGCCAGAAGATGTTTGAACATGTAGGTACCTCTGAAATGACCTGAATGAATACGGCATTGGCGATCCGGTGCGGTTGTCCGCACCGGATACTTGGTAGAACCTGCGTCCAGAGCAGGTTCAGGACAAGTGGCTACTTGTTGCCGGTTCGGGCCTGCCTGAACTGCGCAGGCCTGCTCCTGTGTCCGGTCTTTCCGGCATCAGGCCTGCGTCAGCTGCCGCTCGGCGCGGCATTGGGGAAGAACAGTTGCTGGCCGTCGACCTTGTAGTCGGCGATGACCTGCTGGCCGTCCTTCGACACCACCCAGTTGACGAACTGCTCGCCGAGATCGGCCTTGACGTTCGGGTGCTTGTCCTTGCTGACGAGGATGATGCCGTACTGGTTGAACATCTTGTCGTCGCCCTCGACGGCGACCTTGTACTCGCCCTTGTTGCCGAAGGAGATCCAGGTGGCGCGGTCGGTCATGACATAGGCGCCCATGCCGGTGCCGGTGTTGAGCGTCGCGCCCATGCCCGATCCGGTCTCCCGGTACCAGCCGCCCGAGGCGTCCTTGACGTCGATGCCGGCCGCCTTCCACAGGCGCAGCTCCGCCTTGTGCGTACCGCTATCGTCGCCGCGCGAGGCGAAGGGAGCACCGGCTTCGGCGATCTTCTTCAGCGAGGCGACCACGTCGTTGGAGCCGGCGACGCCTGCCGGGTCGGACGGCGGGCCGACGATGACGAAGTCGTTATACATGACATCGAACCGCTTCACGCCGTTGCCCTCGGTGACGAATTTCTCTTCAGCCGCCTTGGCGTGGACGAAGAGGACGTCGCCGTCGCCATTCGCCGCGTTCTTGATCGCCTGGCCGGTGCCGACCGCCACGACGCGCACCTCGATGCCGGTCTTCTCGGTGAATTTCGGCAGCATGAACTCGAACAGGCCGGAATTCTGCGTCGAGGTCGTCGACTGGACGACGATGAACGTCTCCTCGGCCTGAAGCGGGCCGGCAAGGCCGGTGACCAGCAAGCCGGCGGCGGCGAGTGTCAGGAACTGGCGTCTGAACATGGAAAGTCTCCCTCTTTGCTTCAGTCTGTCTTTTGCGTGTCGCCCAGATAGAGGCGGCCCTCGAGCCAGGCCCGGGCAGCCTCCGAGGCGGGCGCCTCGAGCAGTTCGCGGGCCGGACCCGTCTCCGCGACGCGGCCGTCATGCAGGAAGACGACGTCGTCGCCGATGCGCCGCGCCTGGCCGAGATCGTGCGTCACCATGACGATGGTGACGCCGCGTTTATGTGCGTCGTCGACGAGGCGCTCGATGGCGTGTGTGGAGGCGGGATCGAGGCTTGCGGTCGGTTCGTCGAGGAACAGCAGTTCCGGATCGCAGGCGAGCGCCCGGGCCAGCGCCAGCCGCTGCTGCTCGCCGCCGGACAGCACGCGGGCCGGACGCCGCGCCAGGTCGCCGAGGCGCGCCTGCTCCAGCGCCTCGGCGATGCGCCGTCCGCGCTCAGCGCCGCGCAGGCCCCGCACGCCGAGCGCGAAGGAAAGATTGGCAAAGACCGACCGGCGCAGCATCACCGGTCGCTGGAAGACCATCGCCTGGGCGCGCCGGGCTGCCTTGTCGAGCGGCCGGTCGCGCCAGCGCACGCTGCCGGACGTGGGGGCGATCAGCCCGTGCAGCACGCGCAGCAACAGGCTCTTGCCGGCACCGTTCGCCCCCATGACCAGGGTTCGCCGGCCGGGGCGGATGTCGATGCCGACCGCATCGAGAAGCCGCCGCCCGCCGATGTCGAGCGTCAGCCCGCGCCCGCTGATCAGGGGCTCGGGCAGGGGCGAGCACGCGGCGTCCGGCATTTCGCGCAAGGGTTCGGCCGGCGGTTCGCTCACGCTCTGCAGGGCCTCACGCATAGGCGGACCTCACGGCGGAGGCGCGCAGGCCCATGACGGCGGCATTGACCATGACGGCGATGACCAGCAGCACGACGCCGAGCGCCAGCGCCAGCTCCAGGTTGCCCTTCGATGTTTCCAGCGCGATCGTCGTCGTCATGACCCGGGTGACGTGGTTGATGTTGCCGCCGACGATGATCACCGCGCCGACCTCGGCGACGGCGCGGCCGAAGCCGGCGAGTGCCACGGTGAGCAGGCTGTAGCGGGCGTCCCACAGAAGCGCCGAGACCCGCTCCAGCGGACCGACGCCGAGCGAGCGGAACTGTTCGGCATATTCCGTGTCGAGATCCTCGATCACCTGCCGCGTCAGGGCGGCCACGATGGGGGTCACCAGAATGGTCTGGGCGATGATCATGGCGGTCGGGGTGTAGAGAAGCTGCAAGGGGCCGAGCGGGCCGGCATTCGACAGCGCCAGGTAGACCACGAGGCCGACGACGACGGGCGGCAGGCCCATCAGCGAATTGAGCAGGATGGTGACGAGGGTGCGGCCGGGAAAGCGGAAAGCGCCAACGGCGGCGCCGAGCGGCAGGCCGATCAGGCAGGCAATGACCACCGCGCTCAGCGTCACCTTCAGCGACAACGCGATGATCTCGATCAGATCCGCATCGCCGGCAAAAATCAGGCCGACGGCCTCCGCCAGTATGGACGTGAAGTCCTTCATAGGTGCGTTTGCTCCCTCTTGAGGGAAGAAATACACAAAAACATCGCAAAATCTACCACCCAGCGAAGGGTCGGGGTCGTTTTGCAAACCTATTCAATCCAGAGGCATTGCGGTTTGCCGCCGTTTTCGAGACAGTTATGGCCGAGCGGGCTCAGATGGGCTCCCGATGGTTTGAAGAAAATGCATGGTAACGACAGGGAAAACATGACGGACACGCCCGGTTTTCCGGAACGTGGATGGCGCAAGCGCCTCGCCGGGGCTGGTGGCGGCGTGCTTGGCGATGTCTCCGGCGCCTTCGGTGACCTCGGCACCTTTCTTCCCTATGTGGTCGTCGCCATCGGTGCGGGCCTGCTTGCGCCTGCTCCGGTCTTTGCCGGGTTCGCCGCCGGATACCTTCTCGTTGCCCTGGTCTATCGCCTGCCCGTTGCCGTCCAGCCGATGAAGGCGGTCGGGGCCGTGGTCCTCGCCGGCGGCCTGTCGGGTGGCGAGGTTGCGTGGGCCGGTGCGATGCTCGGGGCGATCCTGCTGGCGCTGGCCGCCTCGCCCGTGCTGCTGCGTGCCGCGCGGGTGATCCCGCAATCGGTCGTCACCGGCTTGCAGGCGGGTCTCGGGCTGGTCCTGCTCGCCGTTGCCGCGCGTCTGATGGGCGGCGACTGGTTGCTCGCCGTTGCAGCGCTCGCCCTGCTGTCGCTGACATGGATCTGGCCGCGCGGCCCCTGGGCGCTCGTGGTCGTCGTGACCGCGATTGCCTTTGGTCCCGCGCTGGGGCCGCCGCTCGACATGGCCTCGGTCGCAGCCGTGCCGGACGGGCATGCGGCCTCGCCCGTGACCGCCTTCGTCTCCGGCGTTCTGCCACACCTGCCGCTGACGCTGCTCAACGCCGTGGTGCTCCCCGCCGCCGTCGCCCGCACGCTCTACGGCCCCGCGGCGCGACGGGTGAACGAGCGCCGGCTTGCCGCGACCTCCGGCGCGCTCAACCTCGTCCTTGCTCCTTTCGGTGCCATGCCCATGTGCCATGGGGCAGGGGGCATTGCCGGCCATCACCGCTTCGGCGCCCGCAGTCTGGCGGCGCCCTTGCTGCTCGCCCTGCTCTGCGCCCTCGCGGCGGTGTCCGGGGCCATGGTGCCGGCGCTGCTCGCGCGCATTCCCGCTTCCGTTGTCGGTGCGCTGCTCGCCTATGCGGCGGTCGATCTTCTGGCCAGCCGTCGTCTCGTCGATGCACGCCCGGACTGTCGGCCGGTGATCGCCGCGACGGCGATCGCCACATGGGGGCTTGGCGCGCTTGCCGGTCTCGCCGCCGGCCTCGTGGCCGAGGCCGTGCGCGTCCGGATCAGGCGTCGCGGGGCAGGGTCCGCGGCCGTCACGCCGTCGTCAAGGCGTTGGGGATGATACTGGCGACCGGTCGCGGAGACCGTGCCCGGCCCGGGACCCGGGCCCTATCCGTCGCGATGCGCCTTGACGATCAGCTTCTCGCCGGCTGAAAGCAGCAACGCCCCGGTTTCGTCGATCCGCCAGTCTGTCACGGTCGGCAGCAGCGACAGGAACTTCGCCTCCTGGTTCATCAATGCCGGCGCGCAGGCCATCATCGTCGCCACCGTGCGGCGATCGACCGAGATGCGTCCGCCATTGGTGGCGAAGCGGGTCGAGTAGCTGTTGCAGGTGGCCCGTCCGCCGAGCGTGCCTTCGCGCGTGAATGCCAGCGTGACGCGGGAGTTGTCGATGATCCCGCGCCGGTCGATGTCCTCCACCACCCAGTCGGAGCCGGGCAGCAGGTCGAGCCCGGCCGGCGCCTGCGTTCTGGTTGCGGTCAGCCTGCATTCGGGCAGTTGCGTGCCGTGCAGGGTGACGAGCGCCGTCTCGCCCTTGCTCCAGAAGCTCGTGTCGGGATCGCCCTCGGCCTCGTATTTCGCGCCCGAGGCGCTTTTCACTTCCCTCAGCGCGAATTCCTCGTCCCCGACCTGCAGCACCGGACGTTCGTCGCGCATCCCGAAGCGGGCGATGGTGTCGCCGCACATCAGTGTGGAGGTGAAGGCAAGGGGGAGGGACTCGACGCGCGTCAATGTGATCGCGCCCGCATCGTGTTCCGCACCGCTGCGGGGCATGATGCTGACCGGCTCCGAGAGCCAGCCCGGCTGGCCCCGGTCCGACAAGGCCACCCGCAATGCGTAGGGCGTGCCGGGAACGAGGAGCGCGCTGTCGATCTTGAGGAAGAAGGGGGCGGGAACCTGCCGCCCTTCCAGACGGCGGCTGCGGCTGGCGACCAGGCGGCCGGCGTCCGGATCGTCGCCGAGCGAGGGGCTCTCGCGCAGCTCGACGACAAGCTCTGCATCGCTGCTCACCGCGATGCGCTCGCGATAGGCGGCCGTTCCGGTGATCTTCACCGGCTTGTCCTGCGAAGCCGTCTCTCCGGCCCTCGCCTGGCTCCACGCCGTCCCCGTCGCGACGATTGCCAATGCCATGACGGCGCCGATGCCGGCCTGTCGGAAAAAACTCATCTGCTCTCCGGGCTCCCGTCGTTCGGTGCGCCTGCTCGTTCGAGGCGCTTGCCCGTCAGCATAGGCATGTTTCAGGGCGAAATCTGGACAGGGCGTTCGGCACGCATGCCGGCCGTCGCCGGTGCTGTTTCCGCCGGGGGCGGGGTCGGCTCCGAGGCGGTGGTCAACCTCCGTGCCGGCCTGGCGGCGCTCATCGTTTGTGCGGCCGCGCCCCAAGGATCGCTGCGGTTTCCGTGTCACCTCACCAAGCCGTGATCGTTCGGGCCGAAACCTGCGCGGCATTTCCTCCGTATCGGAATTTGTGTCGGGAAAAGGCGCGCGTGCTGCCCGCCGTCCGGCACCGTCAAAACGAGTTCACAGGAGAAACTTCATGTTCACGCGTTCTGCAAAGCTTCTCGCTACCGCCGCCTTCGCCGCCACGCTGGCCGTTCCTGCCGCCTTCGCCGAAAACCCGATGGTCGGCGGCGCGCCGATGTTGGCGGAAAGGAACATCGTCGAGAATGCCGTCAACTCGAAGGATCACACGACCCTCGTTGCCGCGGTCAAGGCCGCCGGCCTCGTCGAGACGCTGCAGGGAGAGGGGCCGTTCACGGTGTTCGCCCCGACCAATGCCGCTTTCGACAAGCTGCCCGAGGGCACGGTCGCCACGCTTCTGAAGCCGGAAAACAAGGATCAGCTCTCCAAGGTCCTGACCTGCCATGTCGTCGCTGCCGACGTCATGTCCTCGGCGCTCGGCAAGATGATCGCGGATGACGGCGGCGCCCATCCGGTCAAGACCGTCGGCGGCTGCGAGTTCACCGCCCGCGCCGTGGACGGCAAGATCATGATCGAGGACGGCCAGGGCAACATGGCAACCGTCACCATCGCCGATGTCGACCAGTCGAACGGCGTCATCCATGTGATCGACACCGTTCTCCTGCCGGCCTCGTAAGGCCGGCGCTTCAGGCCACGAAGAGACCCGCCGCGTGCTTTCCCGGGCGTGCGGCGGTCTGCCGCCCGGAAAGGCATGCGTGGC
>NZ_JBLXFR010000057.1:0-24537 GCF_048261845.1 Stappia sp.
CGACGAGGACGGCAACCTGACGACCGGCGCGACCGGTACGCTGACCGCCGCCGACCTCGAGCCGGACTGGGCCCTTCCCGCACCCGTGGCGACGATGCCGGCCGACAGCGCGGAGCGCGCCGCCGGCAACGCGGGCGAGCGGCATGCCGCGCAGGCCGTGAGCGTGCCCGGCACGACCGCCGCGCCAATGCCCAAGCCCGCGCTGCGCGACCGGCCGGCCTGAGCCGCGCGGGAAAACCGGTTCCCGCACATGACACCCTTTGCATTGCGCTGACTCCCGGCGGGAATTTTCCGCCGCCCGCAGGTGGATTGCTGCCCTTTCCACCTGCGGGATTTTCTTTTTCGCCTCCGGCCCCCGCCTGCACCATCGGTTCCCAACCGGCCGGCAACGGCCTATATAGCGGGGCAGAACACGTTCACGACCAGATGGCAGCCATGATTCCACCACTCGACGACATTCTCGAAAACTTCGAATTTCTCGAGGACTGGGACGACCGCTACCGCTATGTCATCGAGCTTGGCCGCATGCTCCCCGAGTTTCCCGAGGACGAACGCACCGACGAGAACAAGGTGCGCGGCTGCGCCTCGCAGGTCTGGCTGACCCGGCGTGTCGAACCGAACGGGGACGGCAAGCCGGTGCTGGTCTACCAGGGCGACAGCGACGCCCATATCGTCAAGGGCCTCGTCGCCATCGTGCTGGCCGCCTATTCCGGGCGCGACGCACAGACCATCGCGACCACGGATATCGACGGCATCTTCGGCCGGATCGGCCTGAAGGAGCACCTTTCCGCGCAGCGCGCCAACGGGCTGAAGTCGATGGTCGAGCGGATCCGCTCCGACGCCCGCGCCGCATTGGCCGACGCCTGAAACAGCCGCACGAGACCGCCGCTCACCCGCAGCCATAGTGGCGCGCCAGCCGGGTCAGGCCGAGCGACAGGATGACCTTGGCCGAGCGCGGCGGCCAACCGCGAGCCCGCTCCACCTGTTCCAATCCCTTGAGCTCGCAGCAGACAGCCACCAGCACGCCGGCAAGCTCCGGCCCGACATCGGCAAGCGCACGCTCCAGCCGCTGCCGCGCGGCGATGGTCGCATCGCTCAGGTCCGCCAGCCCTCCGCACGCCCCGCCGCCCTTGATGCCGCCGCCCCCGGTCTCGAGACCCGACCAGGCCATGCCGCGCATGCCCGGCACGATCTGACCGAAGGCATGGTCCGCCCGCAAGCGTTCCCCGGCCTCGAATTGCGCCGCGTCGATCAGGGGCCGGCCATCGCGCGACTTTCTGCTGTGCAGCCACGCAAGCGGGCTTTCCGCGTGGTTGACGGTGACGAGTTCCCCCGCCCCGCCATCCGGCAGGCGGCGCGTGCCCGTTTCCCGGTGCTGGTCGAGAAACCCGTCCTCTCGCGCCCCTGCCCTTTTCAACCGCCTGCGCCCTGCCTCCGACAGGTGGAGCACGGAGCCGGGGCCGCGCTCGACAAGGCCGTCACCGGCCAACCGGCGCAAAAGGCCCGCATCGACCACCAGTTCCCCGCGCCCGGCCGTCTCTCCCGGCCCTTTCGATGCCGCCCGTCGCCTGATCAGCCGCACACTGCCCGGCGTTGCGCCGCTGGCGCCTTCGGCCTCCCTGTCGCACGCCGCGACAATCCAGGACGGCGCCGCTGACAGCCGGGCAAGTAACCGGTCGACACCCCGCACCGTGTCGCTGCCCCCCTTTCGCGCGGCCGCCGTCATGCCGCGCGCCGGGTGCTGCGGATCAATGCAAGGCCGGCATGAAGGGCCGATTCCAGTTCGCTGATCATTGCGTCGAATTCCGGCTCGTCCCGCCGGTCTTCCACCAGCCGGCAGGCATGGGCAACCGTCGTGCGGTCGCGGCCGAAGCCAACGGCGATGTCCGTCAGGGTCCGCGCCAGGATCACATGATGCAGATACATGGCGACCTGGCGCGCCAGCGCGACACGCGCCGGGCCGCGACTGCCGCGTGCGATATCCTCCTCGCTGACATCGAAGACGGACATGACGCAGGCGGTGACAAGCGGGCCGGCCCCGGGTGCCGGGCAGCGCCGCCGTCCCGCCTCTCCCGTCGCCGCACCCATTCCCGCGCCATGCGTCACCCCTGCCTCTTGCGCCGGTTCAAGCATACTCGCCTCCACATTCAATCTTAGGTTTATATTCCTATATCAATACGGGAAAAATCTGCAGGCGGGGATAAGTCTTCCCGAAACCCTGGCGCTCCGATCAGACCCCCGCGCACCATCCTCGCAGCCCGCCGCAATGCGATACTGGCGCCTTGACCGGAGCTGTTTCAAAGCGCCGGTCGCACGGGGCGCCAAGGCCTGTCGGGGGAGCATCCGGATGCTGAGAAATCACCAGACCCACCATGCCGGGACGGCGGGTCGGCCGGCGCTCTACGCGCGGATCGCGCGCCGTCTCGGCGTTCCGCATGCAGAGGGATCCGGCAACCGGCTCGGCTTCACCGCCGCAGAGATCGCCTGCCACATGAGGTGGCTCGAACGGGCGGAGGCGGCCGAATGCCAGCTCGGGCGTGCCGGCTCCTGGGCACATGACGCCAATCGCCTGCTGGCGCTGCGACAGGCGCGTGAACTGGCACATGAACTGTCAGATGAACTGGTGCACGAACCGGTGCACGAACCGGCCGGCGAACCGGCGCAAGAACCAGTGCCGGACCCGCAGGCCCCGGTCAGTCCTTCCAGGGAATCGTTCCCGCCGGCACGTGACGGGCAAGCGCGTTGACCGCCAGCATGACCACCACGGTCGCCACCACGGTGACGCTTGCCATGGCCGCCGCCAGCGTCGTGTAGCCGCCGTCCTCGTAGTTGAAGATGGTGGTGCCGATGGTCTCGTTGCCCGCCGACCAGAGCAGTGCGGAAACCGTCACCTCGTTGTAGGAGGTGAGAAAGACAAGGATCGCGCCGGAAGCAGCGGCCGGCGCCACGAGCGGGGCATAGATGCGCAGGATGCGGCGGGCGAAGCCCGCGCCCGACACGCGTGCCGCGTCATCGAGACTGGCATCGATCTGCATATAGGCAGCAACCACCGATTTCAGGCCGATCGACAGGAACACCGCGACATAGGCGATGAGAATGATCGCCAGCGTGCCGTAAAGGCCGATGCCGACAAAGGGCAGCGGCCGCAGGAACATCAGGATGAAGGCAATCGACATGACGAGGCCCGGCACCGCATAGGCAACGTCCGCCTGCGCCGCGGCAAGGCCGGCCAGCCGCCGCGAAACACCGCGCCCGACCGTGAGGAAATAACCGAGGATCACCGCAATCGCGGCAATCAGGACGGCCGCCACGGCGGCGGCGAAGGTCGAATTGGCGAAGGCGCGCAGCGTCACCGACTGGCGGAACAGGATCTCGGCATAGTTTTCCAGCGTGAAGCTGTCGGCAGCCAGCGGCAGTCCGTATGTGCGCACCAGCGAGGTCGCGACCAGAGAGGCCGCCGGCAGCAACAGGGTCAGGGCGAGGAAACTCCAGACACCGATCTCGACCGGCAGGCGGGCGCGGCCCAGATCGACCGCAAGCGGTTGCTGCGGCAGGCCGACAAGCGCGTTGCGCAAACGCCGCTGAAGCGCGCCCTGAAGGGCGACAAGCACCAGCGTCACCAGTGCCAGCACGATGGCGACCAGCGCGACGGAGCCGATGACATCGGGACCGAAACCGGCGAGCCGCCGCCAGATCAGAACCGGCAAGGTGGTGTAGCGGGCCGGAATGCCGATCAGCGCGTTGATCCCGAAATTGCCGAGCGCGCTGACGAAGGCGAGGACGAAGCCGGCGAGCAGCGAGGGCGCGAGCAGCGGCAGGGTGATCCGCCAGAGCAGGCGCGGTGCGCGGGCACCGCTGACCCGGGCGGCATCGCTGAGCTCGCGCGGAAAGGCGCGCAGGCCGGCGCGCACGACGAGAAAGACGATGGGCATGTGCTGCAAGGCGAGCAATGCGACGAGCCCTTGCAGCGAATAGACCGGATGGGCGGCGCCGGGGGGCGGTGCGAGGCCGAGCCACTGCAGCACGGGGCTGGCCGGGCCGAGCGCCTGGCTCCAGGCGATCGCCGTGACATGCGGCGGGATCATCATCGGCACCAGCACCAGGAAGACCAGCGCCGCCTTGGCGCGCAGGTTGGTCAGGCCGATGGCAAGCGCCAGCGCGGTGCCGAGGACCGTCGCGAGCACTGCGGACAGGAAGCTGCTTTCCAGCGAGTTCCACAGCGCCCGCTGCACCGAGCGGCTGGCGAGCGTCTCGCCGAGCGGCGTCAGCGACAGGTTGCCGTCCAGGGCAAGCCCGACGGCGAAGAGCAGGGCCAGCGGCAGCCCGCACAGCAAGGAGACGAGAACGCAGACGGCGGCGAGGGACAGGCCCTCGCCGCCGCGAAAGGCGATGGCGTTGCGCAAGGGGAACGCCTTATCCGCCGAAGATTTCTTCGAACTTCATCTTGTTGGCGGTGTCGCCCTCAAGCGCCTTGGCGGCGTCGAAGTCCAGCAGCTTGATCTTGTCGCGCGAGGGGAAGCCCTCGGGCGCGGCAACGGCGGGATGCGCCGGCAGGTAGCCCTGGCTGGCGGCCAGCTTCTGGCCGTCCTCGGACAGCAGGAAGTCGACAAAGGCCTTCGCCGCGTCGGGGTTTTTCGCCGTCTTCAGGATCGCGACCGGCTCGGTCACCGCCGAAACGCCCTCTTCCGGGAAGACGAAAGCAACCGGCGCGCCCTCGGCGGCGCCGCGGATGGCGAGGAAGTCGACGATGAAGCCGTAGAGCTTCTCGCCGCCGGCAATCGCCTTGTAGGTGCCGCCATTTCCGCCCTGCGGGTTGGCGCCCTGCGCGGCGAGGCCCTCGTAGAAGTCCCAGCCGAGATCCGGATGACCGGTGACCGCCACCATGTGGATGGTGGCCGCGCCGGAGGTCAGCGGCGAGGGCATTGCCAGCCGGTCCTTGGCTTCCGGCTTCAGCAGGTCCTTGTAGGAGGTCGGCACCATTTCGGCACCGGTGTTGTACATGATGCCGGTGGTGATCAGCTTGGTGGAGAAATAGGTGCGGTCCTTGTCCATGATCGCGGGATCATAGGCGGAGACGTCGGCGCCCTCGTGAGCAAGAAGACGGTCTTCCTGCTTGAGGCCTTCCATCGTGACCGTGTCGGCGATGAGCAGCACGTCCGGCTGCGGGTCGCCGGCGGCGAACTCGGCGCGCAGCTTGGCCATCACCTTGGAGGTGCCGTCACGCACCCATTCGATCTCGACACCGGGATGCTTCGCCTTGAAGGCGTCGACGGTCTGCTGCGCGTCGGCATTGGGCTGCGAGGTATAGAGCACCAGCTTGCCCGAAACCTCGGCAATGGCCGGCGTGGCGAGCGACACAGTGAGAAGCGCTGCGAGCAGCTTGGTCTTGAACATGCGGATCCCCATTCGACGTGATCTGTCCCGGCCCGGCGGAGCGGGCGATCCCGGGGCCATACCAGCCGCATGTAACAGTTTCTTGTGCGTCCGCACACCGGCCCTCGGAAATTTTGCCGAGCGGGCCGGCCAGGCCTGCCTAGGACGTGGACTCACAATTGTGCCGGAAACGGCGTCCGATCCGGCAATGATCCGCCAGAAAGGCCGCGATGGCCGGGGCGGGCCCCGGTCAAGCGGTCTGACGCCGCGGATCGAAGCCGGACGGGCGCCCTCCGGGTACGAGGGAACGGGCTGGCAACGGCGTCGCCCCCCCCCCCTTGAAAACCGGGCGGTTTCCTGCGGGGTTGCTCCTGGTATCCAGTCCCGTTCCCTCATACCGTTTCTCGCCAGAATTATGAGTTCACGTCCTAGGATTTTCGCGGCGCGTGTTTCCACGACGAACCGTCCTCGCGGCGCTTGCCAGCCATGCCTCTCCTTCCCTACCTTGTGCCGACGCAGGACGGTCGGGACCGGCCCGCCTTGATGGCGGGCCGTGGAAGGAAAAATCAGTGGACACCGCAGACAGACGCGACCGGATGCCGGACCAGTTGCCGGATTTTCACGTCAAGCCCGACCCGCAGGACCCACGGCTTTCGACGCCGGTCACCGGGCGCGACCAGAACGGAAACGAGGTCGAGATCCGCGTCGTGACCGAACGCGCGCTGACGCTTTATCTGAACGCGCAGGAAATCGTCACCATGATGACGATCGGAGACCGGCCGGACCTTCTGGCCGTCGGCTATCTCCTCAACCAGAACATGCTGAAGCCCGACGACCGGATCACCGGCATCGATCATGACGAGGATCTCGACGTGGTGGTCGTGCGCACCGAACGCGCGACCAACTACGAGGAAAAGCTGAAGAAGAAGGTCCGCACCTCGGGCTGCGCGCAAGGGACCGTTTTCGGCGACGTGATGGAGCGGTTCGACGAGATCGCGCTCGATCCGGATGCGCGCCTGCGCACGTCCTGGCTCTACGCGCTGACCAAGAAGATCAACACCCAGCCCTCGCTTTACCTGGAAGCCGGAGCGATCCACGGCTGCGTGCTGTGCCAGGAAGACCGCGCGGTCGCCTACATGGAAGACGTCGGACGCCACAACGCCGTCGACAAGATCGCCGGCTGGATGTGGCTGAACGGCATCTCCCCGGCCGACAAGACCTTCTACACGACGGGCCGGCTGACCTCCGAAATGGTGATCAAGACGGCGATGATGGGCATCCCGATCCTGGTCTCCCGCTCGGGCTTCACCGCCTGGGGGGTGGAGCTTGCGCGCCGCGTCGGCCTGACCTTGATCGGGCGCGCCCGTGGCCAGCGTTTCGTCGTGCTGTCCGGGGCCGAAAGGCTCGTCTACGACATGGACGCGGGCGAGGCCGACGGCGAGGACGCCAAACATCGGCGCAAGGGCGCGCGCAACGCGGAAGATGCCGCATGACCTCAGCGCCCCTTGCAGGATGCATTCTGGCCGGCGGACTGGCCCGCCGGATGGGCGGCGGCGACAAGACGCTGCTGCCCCTTTCCGGCGCGCCGATGCTGGCGCGCGTCATCTCCCGGCTGCAGCCGCAGGTCGGCGCGGTCGTGCTCAACGCCAATGGCGATGCAGGGCGCTTCTCGCGGTTCGGGCTGCCGGTTGTCGCCGATCCGATCGAGGGCTTTGCCGGTCCTCTTGCCGGCGTCCTTGCCGGCCTGCGGTGGGCGCGCGCCCATCACGGTGAGGCAGAGGGGGTGATCTCGGTGGCCGGCGACACGCCGTTCTACCCTGCGGACCTGGCCGCGCGTCTCATGGAAGCGCGAGGCCCCGACGCGGGCCGCATCGTGCTGGCGAAATCGGACGGGCACATGCATCCGGTTTTCGGCTACTGGCCGGTTTCGGTCGCGGATTCGCTCGAGCGTTTCCTGCGCGAGGGAACGACGCGCAAGGTGCTCGCCTTTGTCAACCTTCATCCCAACACGGCCGCCGACTTCACCCCGGAGGCTGGCGCCCCCGATCCGTTCTTCAACATCAACACGCCTGAAGACCTGGAAGCTGCCGAGGCGCGGGCAAGGATCGAGGCATGACGTCGGCAGGCAAGGCTCCGGTGTTCGGCATCGCCGGCTGGAAGAACTCCGGCAAGACAACGCTGACGGAACGGCTGGTCGCCGCGATCTCAAGCCGCGGCTACCGGGTTGCCACCGTCAAGCACGCGCATCACGCCTTCGATATCGACCAGCCCGGCACGGACAGTCACAGGCACCGGGCCGCCGGCGCCGTCGAGGTCGCCCTCGTCTCGAGCCGCCGTTGGGCGTTGATGCATGAGTTGCGCGGCGCGCAGGAGCCAACGCTCGACGAGATCCTCGCGCGGCTGTCGCCCTGCGACATCGTGCTCGTGGAAGGCTACAAGCGCGCGCCGCACCCGAAGATCGAGCTGCGCCGACGGGCGACCCTCAAGGAGGAGCGACTGGCCGACAGCGATCCGGGCGTCGTCGCCATTGCCAGCGACGAGCCGGTGGCGGAGGCGCGGCTGCCCGTGTTCGACCTCGACGATGTCGAGGGCATTGCCGACTTCGTGCTCGCCACCTGCGGATTGCGGAAGGCCGCCGATGACCTCGTCTAGACGCCTCATCGACGACTGCTTCCTGCATGACCGCGACCGGCTGCGCCACGACGATGCACTGGCGATCCTGCGGGACCGCGTTTCGGCGACCGTCGGGGTCGAAACCGTCGACCTCGAGGCAGCGGCGGGGCGGATCCTGGCCGATCCCGTCCACGCCGGACACGATGTCCCGCTTGCCGACAACTCCGCCGTCGACGGCTACGCGTTCGCGCAGGCGGACCACGGACGAACCGGCGGACGCTTCCCCGTCTCCGCGCGCATACCGGCGGGGCATCCCTCCCCGGCTTCGCTTGCCCCCGGAACGGCCGCGCGCATCTTCACCGGCGCCCTGATGCCCGGCGGTGCCGACACGGTCGCCATGCAGGAGGATTGCGATCTCGACGAGGACGGCCATGCCGTCCGGATCCCGCCCGGCCTGAAGCCCGGCGCCAACAGGCGGCGTGCCGGCGAGGACCTGAAGGCCGGGGACGTTCTGGTGACCGCCGGCACGCGGCTCAGGCCGCAGGACATTGCGGCCATCGCCTCGACCGGGACACCGCGCGTCAGGGTCTTCCGCCCGGTGCGCGTTGCGCTCGTGTCGACGGGTGACGAGATCCGCCGCCCCGGCGACGGACTGCCCGACGGCGGCGTCTATGACAGCAACCACTATCTCCTGTCCGGGCTGCTTGCCGGTTTCGGCGTGGAAATCGCCGACCTCGGCATCCTGCCGGACGATGCCTCCCATATCCGCCGGACGCTGGAACGTGCCGCCGGCGAGCATGATGCCATCATCTCGACGGGCGGTGCCTCGCGCGGGGAAGAGGATCATCTGGTCGAGGCGATCGACGCGCTCGGCACCCGGCACATGTGGCAACTCGCGGTCAAGCCGGGGCGGCCGATGAATTTCGGCCAGATCGGCGACTGCGTCACGCTCGGCCTGCCGGGCAATCCTGTGGCGGCGATGATCTGCTGCCTGCTCTATGTCCGCCCCGTCCTGTCGGTTCTGGGCGGTGGCGGGTTCCTGACGCCAAGGCGTTTTCAGGTTCCGGCGGCCTTCTCGGTGGAGAAGAAGAAGCCCGACCGGCGCGAGTTCTATCGCGGCATCCTGGCCAGCAATGACGCAGGGCGGACCGTGGTGCGCAAGTTCGAGCGCGACGGCTCCGGGCTGATTACCTCCCTGCGGGAAGCGGACGGTCTCATCGAGATCCCCGAGGAAACGACAAGGATCGTCGAGGGCGAGGCCGTCGATTTCATCTCCTTCGCCGAATTCGGCATCCCGGCACGCTGACGAAAGCGCTCGAGCTTCCCTTGCGAGAGGCCTGAAAGACATCGGGCTTCCGCCACTGCCATGGGGACAACGCAACGTAAAGCTGTTGAAATCCGTTCGATTTTGATGGGAGTATGCAGGCTGATCCGAAGGAGCGCGAAGCCGCTTCACGGAAATAACCGAACTAACAGGGGACATCAGATGCGTTTCATGAAACTCGCGGCGGCAGCCGCCCTCGTTCTTGCGGCAGTCGGCGGCGCCGAGGCCAAGGACTGGACCAAGGTGCTGATCGGCACCGAGGGCGCCTATCCTCCCTTCAACAACCTGACCTCCGATGGCCAGCTTGTCGGCTTCGACATCGACATCGCCAAGGCGCTGTGCACCGAGATGAAGGTGGAGTGCGAGTTCGTCGTGCAGGACTGGGACGGCATGATCCCCGCGCTGCAGGCCGGCAAGTTCGACGCGGTGATCGCCTCCATGTCGATCACGGAGGAGCGGCTGCAGAAGGTCGACTTCACCAACAAGTATTACAACACGCCGCCGGCGATCATCGTCCCCAAGGACAGCGATATCCCGGCCGCCACCAAGGAAGCGCTGGCCGGCAAGCTGCTGGGCGCCCAGTCCTCGACCACGCATTCCAACTATGCCGAGGCAAAGCTGGGCGATGCCGAACTGAAGCTCTATCCCACGCCTGACGAGTACAAGCTCGACCTTGCCTCGGGCCGTATCGACGCCGCGATCGACGACGTCGTCGTGCTGTCCGAGTGGCTCGACACCGACGATGGCGCCTGCTGCAAGCTTCTCGGCACGCTGACGCCGGATCCGGTGATCAACGGCGAAGGCGCCGGCATCGCCATCCGCAAGGGCGAGGACGATCTCAAGGCGATGTTCAACAAGGCCATCGAGGCCATCCGCGCGAACGGCACCTACGAGAAGATCCAGGGCCAGTATTTCGACTTCGACGTCTACGGCGGCTGAAGACCGTTGAAACACGCAAGGCGGCAGACCATCGCCGCCTTGCGCAAGGCCACGGTCCCGGCGCATGAATGAAGCTCTCACCCTGATATCGTTCGGCCCGGAAGGATGGGGCGACGAAATTGCGCGCGGCGTTCTGATAACCGTGAGCCTGGCGCTGGCCTCGCTGCCGTTCGGCCTCGTCATCGGCTTTCTGATCGCCCTTGCCAAGAATTCCGGTGATGCGTCGCTGCGCAATGCGGCAAATATCTACACCACCATTTTCCGGGGGCTGCCCGAGCTTCTGACGCTGTTTCTCGTCTATTACGGCGGCCAGATGCTGCTCAACGAGTTGGCACGGCTCTTCGTCACCGGCGCGACGGTCGATGTGAACTCCTTCATCGCCGGCATGATCGCCCTGTCGCTGGTATTCTCCTCCTATGCTTCGGAAGCGTTTCTTTCCGCGTTTCGCGGCATCCGGCAGGGCCAGTACGAGGGCGGTTATGCACTCGGGCTCAGCCGCCACCAGACGATGCGTCTCGTCGTCCTGCCGCAGCTCATCCGCCTCGCCCTGCCGGCGCTCGGCAATCTCTGGCTGATCCTGCTCAAGGAAACCGCTCTTGTCTCGGCCATCGGCCTTGAGGACCTGCTGCGCTGGGCGGGGATCGCAGCACGCGTCACCAAGGAGCCCTTCCTGTTCTTCGGCAGCGCCTGCCTGATCTACCTCGTCCTGTCCATGATCTCCTCCATCGGGCTGAGACGGATCGAAATCTGGTCGAAACGCGGCGAGGTGCCGCGATGAGCTGGGTGAGCACGGAAACCCTCCCGGCGCAGCCGGCACCGCCTGCCCGCGAACGTAGCTGGAGCGCCGCCCGCATCGCCGGCAACGTCTTGATGGCCCTGTGGATCGTCGCCGGCGCCTATCTTTTCTACTACCTCGCCAGCAACGTGATGTCGGACTACGTCCGCAACTACTGGGACGACTATCTCGACGGCATCCTCGTCACCGTGCAGCTGGTCGGCATCTCGATGGTGACAGGCGCGCTCTTGTCGCTGCCGGTCGCGCTGGCGCGCTCCTCGCGCAACCGGCTCGTCGCTGGCATCGCCTATGCCTATGTCTATTTCTTCCGCGGCACGCCGCTGCTGGCGCAGACCTTCCTGATCTATTACGGCGCCGGGACCTTCCGCCCGTTCTTCAGCGACATCGGGCTCTGGTGGTTCTTCCGGGACGCCTGGTACTGCGCCATCTTCGCCTTCACGCTGAACACCGCCGCCTACCAGGCGGAGATCCTGCGCGGCGCGGTCCAGAACATCGACAAGGGCCAGTGGGAGGCGTCCTCCGCCCTCGGCATTCCCAAGCTTGTCACCTTCTGGAAGGTGCTCCTGCCGCAGGCAATGATCGTCGCCCTGCGCCCCTATGGCAACGAGATCATCCTGATGATCAAGGGATCGGCCATCGTCTCGCTGGTGACCGTCTTCGACCTGATGGGCGAAACGCGCCGGGCCTATTCGCGCACCTTCGATTTCCAGGCCTATATCTGGGCGGCTGTGCTCTACCTGATCGTCGTGGAAACCCTGCGCAGGATCTGGGAGCGGCTAGAGAGGCGGCTCACACGGCATCTCAAGCGCAACTGACTGCCACTTTATTCGCAACCCGCTGCCGCCGGCGATTGCGAAAACCGCGCAGCGCGGATACCGCTTGGCGACCCTTTTACATCGCGGAGACATTCCATGTCCGACACCAGCAGCGGCAAGCTCGCGCCGGCCTCCCTTCTCGCCCATGGCGGCGGCGGCATCGACCCGGCAACAGGCGCTGTCGTGCCCCCGATCCACACCGCGACCACCTTCGCCCGCGACACTGACTACCGGCTGACCAGCGCCGCGCATATCTACTCGCGCGACGACAACGATCTCGTGCGCCAGATCGAGAGCCTGATCGCCCGGCTGGAGAACGGCGCCGAGACGCGGCTGTTCTCCTCCGGCATGGCGGCGATCGCCGCGACCATCCGCACCGTGCGGCCCGGCGGCACGGTCCTGGCGCAGTCCGGCATCTACTGGGGCACGACATCCTGGCTGCGCAAGCACTGCGCCCATAGCGGCATCGCGCTTCTCGAGGCGGAAGCGTCCGATACCGAGCGTTTCCGCGAGACCTTGCGCGAAAGCGGCCCGGATCTGGTGTTCCTGGAGGTTCCGTCCAATCCGTGGCTGGCCGTTGCCGATATCCGGGCGATCAGCGAGGCCGCACACCAGAGCGGCGCTCTGGTTGCGGTGGACGCCACCGCCGCCACGCCCTTGCTGATGAAACCGCTCGACCTTGGCGCCGACATCGTCCTGCATTCCGCGACCAAGGCGATGAACGGCCATTCCGACGTGCTCGCCGGTGTCGCCTCCTGCCGCGATGCCGACAGCGATGCATGGCGCTTCATCCGCGAGGAGCGCCATGACGCGGGCGCCGTGCTCGCGCCTTTCGAGGCCTATCTGCTGTTGCGCGGACTTCGCACGCTGTCGTTGCGGCTGGAGCGCATGTGCGCGAGCGCCCGGACGCTTGCCGAAATGCTGGACCGGCACCCGGCGGTGGAAACCGTGCTCTATCCGTCCCTGCGCGGCCATCCGACCCACGCCGCGGCCAAGGCCCAGATGCAGGGCGGCTACGGCTACCTGATGTCGATCCTCGTTCGGGGAAGTGCCGAAGACGCGCTCGGTGTCGTCGGCCGGCTGCAACTGATCAAGCGGGCGACGTCGCTCGGCGGCGTCGAGAGCCTTGTCGAGCATCGCCACACGATCGAGGGCGATGCGACCGGCGTTCCGGAGAACCTCTTGCGTATCTCGGTCGGCATCGAGGACGTTGCCGACCTTGCCGCCGATCTCGAGGCCGCGCTCGCTCCCCTCACGTCCGGATAGCTGCGGCCCCCGTCTCGGGGCCTGGCTCCAGGTCGCGGTGGCTGCGGATCCAGGACAGGAACGCCTTCAGCGGCGGGCGCTGGACGCCCGGACGGGTGACCAGGTGGTAGCCGTTGCCCGGCAGCACGTCCTCGAAGAGGACGCGGAGCGCACCCGAGCGGATATCCGGCTCGATGAAGGCGCGCGCCGTCGCGCTCACCCCCTCGCCGCGCCTCAGCCCCTCCAGCATCATGTAGCCGGGCAGGTGCAGGATGTTGAGGCTGCCTGTCGAAACGACGCCCTGCCGGTCGAGCCACTGGGCGATCTCGTGCGTGCCGATCTCCTGCAACCACGGAAACTCCTGCAGCTTCGCCGGATCGGGATAGTCGGCATCGCCGACCAGCGAGCGCGCCGCAACGATGACGAAACTGGTGAAGAGCAGCGGTTCCGACTGCAATCCGCTCCATCGGCCCTGCCCGTAGCGGATGGCAAGGTCCACGCCGCCCGGCTCCATCTCGACAACCTCGGCCGTCGGGTTGAGCATCAGCTCGATCTCCGGATGACGATGCCGGAACTCGGAAATGCGGGGCATCAGCCAGCTGACGCCGAAGGCCGGGGTCATGGTGACCTGCAACGGGCGGGCGATATCCGCACGGGCCAGCTCGTCGACGGCCCGGCGCATGATCGAGAAGGCCTCGTCGAGGTTCTCGGCAAGGCCGCGCCCCTCCCGCGTCAACGCGATACCCCGCCCCTGCCGCACCACCAGTTGCGCCCCGAAGAAGGCCTCAAGTGCGCGAACCTGCTGGCTGACCGCCGCATGGCTGACATTGAGCACGCGTCCGGCACCCGCCAGCGTGCCGGTCTCGGCAACGACGGCAAAGGCGCGCAGGCTTGCGAGCGAGGGCATCCGGGTCCATTCCATATGTCACCTGAGCTTACATTTCATCAACTTTCCTGAGTGGCATGTTTTGCCGAAAACCGCAATCATCCGGGCATCACGACGACACGAGGAGACGGAACAATGATCGGCATTCTCGCAGAAACTTTCATGACCGCCACCCGCTCCGAGGCGCATGGCCGGACACAGGAACGCCCCGCCAAGGTCTTGCTTCTGCAAGGCGACCGCGTCGGCCAGGCACACGGGCGGAACCCGGCTCCGGCCCGTTGAGACAGGAAAAGGACCTTTGGCTTCCCTCCCCCTGACTCGTCCCCTCCGATGCGCTAAACAAGGGGCGACTGACACGTTCGGTCGCCCCCTTTTTATCCGGCGGGGCGGCCACATCCGAAAATCCCGAAGGGAGGGGCGCAATGGCGAAGGTTGCATTCATCGGTCTTGGCGTCATGGGATATCCCATGGCCGGGTATCTCAAGAGCCGCGGCGGCCACGATGTCACCGTTTACAATCGGACTGCCGCCAAGGCCGCAAAATGGGCCGCCGAGCATGGCGGAGCCCATGCGGCGACCCCGGCAGCGGCGGCCGAGGGCGCCGATTTCGTCTTCGCCTGCGTCGGCAATGACGACGACCTCCGTTCCGTGACGACCGGAGCCGATGGCGCGTTCCACGGCATGAAGCGCGGCGCGATCTTCATCGACAACACGACCGCTTCGGCGGAAGTCGCGCGCGAGCTTTATGCCGCCGCGAAGGAGAAGGGCTGCGGCTTCCTCGACGCGCCCGTCTCCGGCGGGCAGGCCGGCGCCGAGAACGGCGCGCTCACCGTCATGGTCGGCGGCGATGCGGACATCTACGAGGCGGCGCGGCCGGCGATCGAGTGTTTCGCCAAGATGGTCGGACACATGGGCCCTGCAGGCGCCGGCCAGCTCACCAAGATGGTCAACCAGATCTGCATCGCGGGTCTCGTGCAGGGGCTTTCCGAGGCCGTTCACTTCGCCAAGAAGGCCGATCTCGACGTCGCCAAGGTGATCGACGTGATCTCCAAGGGAGCGGCCCAGTCCTGGCAGATGGAGAACCGCTGGCAGACGATGCGCGACGACAAGTTCGATTTCGGCTTCGCCGTCGACTGGATGCGCAAGGATCTCGGCATCTGCCTGAAGACCGCGAACGAGACGGGCGCCCGCCTGCCGGTGACCGCGCTGGTCGACCAGTTCTACGCCGAAGTGCAGGCGATGGGCGGCAACCGGTGGGACACGTCGAGCCTGATCGCGCGGTTGCAGAACGCCGGCAAGTGACCCGTTGCGGTCCGGCGGCGGCAGTCGCCGGCCCGCCTCGCGTTGCCGGCTTGCATCGACCGGCCCGGGCGGCGCAAGATGACCGGACAAGAACGCGAACCTGCGGAGCAGCAGCATGACCCGCGCAGACCCGGATGCCGGCGACCGGCACGGCCCGGGAACATATGTGCCGGAAGGATTGCCGGTGCTGCTCCTGCGCCGTCCGGCGCCGGTCCTTCTGCGCCGCTGGTACACCGAAATCGTCGCCTATGACGAACGCGCCGGTTGCCCGATCCGCCAAATCGAAAGCGCCTCGCTCACCGTTCCCGTGATCATCAGCCTCGGTGAACCGTTCCGCATCGGGCTCGGCCGGCAACCCGGCGACGACGACGCGCGACCGAGCTTTGCCTCCGGGCTTTCCTCCGAGCGGATCTATATCGGCTCAAGCGGCCGCGCCGCCTGCCTGCAGATCAACCTGACACCGCCGGGAGCGCGCCGTCTCCTCGACCTTCCCGTTTCTGCGCTGACCGGTGCGATGATCCCGCTCGAGGACTGCGCCGACGGGGAGGTTCTCGACTTCAAGAAGCGCGTCGAGGACCTGACGGATTGGGAAAGCCGCCTCGATCTGGCGGAAGCCTTCGTGTTGCACCGGTTGACGTCTGCAGTGGACGGAACGCCCCAGGTGGTCCACGCCTATCGGCGCATCGTCGGCAGCGGCGGGCAAGCGGGCATCGCCGCCATCGGCGAGGAGATCGGCTGGAGCCGCAAGCATCTCTCGCTGAAGTTCCGGGAGGAGATCGGCCTGCCGCCGAAGACGGTCGCGCGCATCGCCCGCTTCACCCGGGCACAGACGCTGGCGCGTTTCGAGGCCGCACCCGACTGGGCCGACATCGCCTGCGACTGCGGTTACGCCGATCAGGCGCACATGATCCGGGAGTTCGGCACGTTTGCCGGGCTGGCGCCCCGCGCATGGCGCGCCAGCCTCGACACGTTCGGCATTGCCACCTGGTAGGGGGCCCTGCCCTTGAGGTTACATTTGTTCAATCCGCAGGGCCGTCCGCGGGCTATCGACAGGCGTCCCAACAGGAGCCTGAACCATGACCGAACAGCAATCCCCTTGCATTTTCCCCGCCCTGCGCTTCGGCAACGCGAACCGGATGACCGACTGGCTGCAGGAGGCCTTCGGCTTCCGCCTGCACGCCTGCCACAAGGCCGAGGACGGCAGCATCGTTCACGCGGAACTTGCTCTCGGCACCTCCATGATCATGGTCGGCCAGACGCGCGACGATGCCTTTGCCAAGATTGTCGGGGAACCTGACGGGCCCTCCGGCAAGACGCTCTACGTCGCGGTCGCGGATGTCGACGCAACCTTCCAAAGGGCAGAGGCGGCCGGCGCCACCATCGTCGAGCCGCTGACCGAGCGCGACTATGGCAGCCGCGAATTCATCTGCCGCGACCCGGAGGACAATGTCTGGTGCTTCGGAACCTACTGGCCGACCGTTGCGGCGGGCTGACGGCTATTCGCCTGCCGCTTCGCGAACAATACCCGACAGGAGCTCGTTGACAGCGGCAAGCGCCTTGCCGGAGGCTTCCGTTCCGGTTTCGGGCAGCCGCCGGAAGCCGACCGTCACCTTGCCGGGAGCGTCCGGCGTCTCGTAAAGGAAGACCGAATAGGGGCAGAAGGCGATGTTTCCCGCATCGGCCTCCATCGCGGCACGCGACAGGGCGGCCGAGCAAAAGAGCATCGCCTCCGCCCGTGTGAACACCTCTTCACCCGACCCCACATCCGCGCCGGTACGGGCCAGCATCTCGCCGATATGCGAAACATAGTCGATGACCAGACCGCGATTGATGATCGCGTTCTCGACATCGAAGCGAACATCCTCGAACGCGGCCTCGACAACGCGGGTCTCGGCAATGTCGGACGCCTCGTCGGCGAGTACGGCCTGCGACAGGCCTGCGCCAAGCAACCCGGCCATGATCGCGCCGATGCGCAGGTGACGGCTGAAAATAGCGGATATCTGGATCATGGGGACGTCTCCCGGGTGTGCCTGCAGGCACCCGCGACGGGGCCGAGGCGTGGCTACGCCACGAATTCTAGCCGCCAAAGGCACCAGACGCCACAATGCATTCAAAAATTCGAATTTGTTTGATCGGGACGTATCCTCAGTCGTCCTTCTCTGCCCGTGGCTTTTCCGTCTGCACATAGGCGAGCGGCAGTTCGCTGGTCGACTTGATCTGCTCCATCGCGAAGGAGGTCGAGACGTCGGAGATGTCGATCTTGGCGATCAGCCGCTTGTAGAATGCGTCATAGGCCTCGATGTCCGGAACCGCGACGCGCAGCAGGTAGTCCACCGCTCCGGCCATGCGGTAGAACTCGACCACCTCGGGGAACTCCGAGATCACGTCGGCGAACTTGCGCAGCCAGTCGTCGTTGTGTCGCGACGTGGTGATCGAAACGAAGGCCGTGACCTTCACGTTGATCTTCTTCGGATCGAGGATGGCCACCCGTCTCTGGATGACCCCGTCCTCCTCCAGCTTCTGGATGCGGCGCCAGCAGGGAGTGGTCGACAGGCCGACCCGTCGGCCGACTTCGGCCACCGGAATCGTGCAGTCCTCCTGGAGAATGGAGAGAATTCGGCGGTCGATGCGGTCGATCATGGATTTCAGGTCCGGATGGTAGTCGACATGACTGGATTCTTTTTTTATGAACCGCGCTCATGTCGATATTGGTTTTCTTCGCTCACTGCACTTGTAGGGAATTTTAGATTTTTCTTCCAAGAACAGGCTGAATTCCGCTTGCCGCGTTTTCCAGTCGATGTCAACTGAAAGCTTGAAATTCAAATCCCGGAGCGGTTCCGGGAGCCAATCAAGCGGAGACGCGACATGTTTCCCCTCACCCGTATCGCAGCCGTGCTCGGCATGGTCCTGGCGACGGCGCTTGCCCAGCCCGCGCTGGCGGCACCGGCGGTCACGCCGCTGGTCACCACCCAGTGGCTGGCCGATCACATCGAGCGCAAGGACGTCGTCATCCTCGACATCCGCTCGCCCTTCGCCAAGTCCGGCAAGGACGACTATCTCAAGGGGCATATCCCCGGCGCCGTGTGGAGCGAGTATCCCGGCTACTGGCGCACCGATCGCGGGTCCGTCGTCGGCGTCCTGCCGTCGGTGGAGAAGCTTGAGGCGGCCCTTTCGGAAATCGGCGTCTCCGAGGACAAGGCCGTGATCATCGTGCCGGCCGGCGGCGACAGCTCCGAGTTCGGCGCGGCCGCACGCATCTACTGGACCTTCAAGTATCTCGGCCATGACGCGGTTGCGATCCTCGACGGCGGTCACAAGGCCTGGACGGCGGAGAAGCGTCCGCTCGAGACGGGCAACGTCACGCCGGTCGGCGACATGTTCATCGCCGAGCCGCGCGACAGCTATCTGGTCCAGACGTCGGACGTCGCCAAGCGCCTCGACACCTCCGCGATCCTTGTCGACGGGCGCCCCGCCGAGCAGTTTGCCGGCAAGGACAAGCATTCCAAGGCGACGCGCTTCGGTCGCATTCCCGGCGCGCTCGGGCTCGACCAGGCCGGTTTCTACAATGATGCCGACGGCAAGCTGAAGCCGCAGGCGGAGATTGCGGCCCTGGTTCCGGAAACCCTTGCCGACAAGTCGGTCGAGATCGTTTCCTATTGCAACACGGGCCACTGGGCGGCGACGAACTGGTTCGTCCTGCACGAGCTTCTCGGCTACGAGAACGTCTCCCTTTACGACGACAGCATGGTCGGCTGGTCGCAGGACGACACCCTGCCGATGGCGTCCGAGCGCACCACGCTCGACGACCTGCGCGCCTTCCTCGGCGATCTTTTCGGCTGATACCGACGTCTCCTCTGCGGTATCGATCCGGACAACCTTGCGCCGGCCCTCAAACGGGCCGGCGTTTTTTTTGGCCGGCATCACCGGCAAGACGGGCCACCTCGGCGCGCAGGACCGGCAGGCAGTTCTCCTCGAACCACGGGTTCTTGCGCAGCCAGGCGTTGTTCCGCCACGAAGGATGCGGCATGCAGATCGCGGCCACGCCCTCGTCCCGGGTCGCCTCATAGATCTCGCGCCATGCGCCAACCGTTTCGCGGACCGACCCGCGCGCGTGCCCGCCAAGATGATAGGACTGGGCATAGGCGCCGATCACGATCTTCAGCCTGAGTTGCGGCATCGCGGCGAATACACGGTCATGCCAGAGCCGGCGACACTCGGGACGCGGCGGCAGGTCCCCGCCCTTCGCATCGAGGCCGGGAAAACAGAAGCCCATCGGCACGATGGCAATACGGGAGGCATCGTAGAAGATGTCCTCGCCGATCCCCATCCAGTCACGCAGACGGTCGCCGCTCGGGTCTGTGAAAGGCCGGCCGCTGGCATGCACGCGCGTTCCCGGTGCCTGGCCGCAGATCGCGATCCGCGCAGTGGCCGACAACACGCAGACCGGCCGCGGCGCGTGCGGGAGCGACTTGCGGTCCGGCTCCTCGACGCAATGCCGACAGGCGGAAATCTCTCCAGCCAGCGCGTCCAGTGCATCCTTGTCGGGCGCATCCGCCATCATCACCTCTTGCAAGCCCTTGAAAGAACGACGATCCGCAGGCATGGCGCCGGTCGCCACCATGGCCGGCTCGAGACGTTTTGTTAACCACGTCCCTGAGGCGGATATTAAGGGTTGGTCACCATGATGAAGCTGTTTCAAGCATACGGGGCAAGGTCCCGGCAACCGGACGTCTGCAAAACATGGCCGCGCAGGAAACAAGCAGCGAGGCGAAGACCGCACTCAACAGCGAACGTGCCCGACGGCGGCGCGACGTGGCGCGCACCGTGCGCAATGTTCGCGAAAGGCTGTCGATCAGCGACGGAAACGAGGCGAACTTCGAATACGAGCTGCTGCTGACATTCTCCAGGAACAGGTTGAGCGCGGCGATCGCGCTGCCGCTCTTCGCGCTGATCGTCGGCGGCATCTCCCTGTTGTGGATGCGTGCGGAGGTGATTGTCGGCTGGCTGGTCTTCAACGCGATCGCCCATGTTCTGCTGCTGATGGCGTGCCGCCGCTTCGAGCGGGAGGTGCCTGTCGACGGCGACCTGCGGCGCTGGCGCCGGCAGATGATCAGCGGCGACATGCTCTACGGCCTCACCTGGGCCGGCTTCTTCCTGCTGCAGTCGACGGCTCCCGGCCATGACGGCTCGGAGATCTTCCAGTTCGCGACGATGCTGATCGTCATCGCCATGCTGACCATGCTGTCGGCCAGCCAGCCGAAGGCCTTGCTTGCCGGCACGCTGCCGATCACCCTGGCGATCGTGGTCTCCTTCCTGAACCAGCAGTCCGCGATCCACTATGCAATGATGGCGATGGCCATCGGCGCGCAAGGCTTCTTCCTGATGCTCGGCAACCAGCTGCACATCTCGACCGTGACGATGCTGGAATTCCGGGCCGAAAAGGATCACCTGATCTCCGAACTGGAACAGGCCAACGCGATCTCCGACGAGGCGCGGCGCCGCGCCGAGGAGGCCAATCTGGCCAAGTCGCGCTTCCTGGCGACGATGAGCCATGAGCTGCGTACGCCGCTCAACGCCATTCTCGGCTTCTCGGAAGTGATGAAGAACCAGCTGCTGGGCGCCCTCGACAATCCCACCTACCGGGACTACGCGGCCGACATCCACAATTCCGGCCAGCACCTTCTCAACCTGATCAACGAGATCCTCGACCTGTCGCGCATCGAGGCCGGCCGCTACGAGCTCAGCGAGGAAGCGGTGCCGCTTGCCGAGCTGCTCGAAGACTGCAAGCACATGATGGCGATCAGGGCGAAGAAGAAGCACATCTCGATCATCGAGACCTACGAGGCCGACCTTCCCAAGCTGTGGGCCGACGAGCGCGCCGTCCGGCAGATGATCCTCAACCTGATGTCGAACGCGGTGAAATTCACCCCGACGGGCGGCGAGGTGCAGATCAAGGCCGGCTGGACGGCCGGCGGCGGCCAGTACATCTCGATCCGCGACAACGGCCCCGGCATTCCCGAGGACGAAATCCCGATCGTCATGCAGGCCTTCGGCCAGGGTGCCATCGCCATCAAGAGCGCAGAGGACGGGACCGGTCTTGGCCTGCCCATCGTCCAGGCGCTCGTCCAGATGCATGGCGGCAAGCTGGAACTGCGCTCGAAGCTGCGCGAGGGCACGGAGGTCATCGTCACCTTCCCCGCCTCGCGCGTGCTGGAAGCGATGCCGGCGCTCGAGGAAACAGTCGCCGCCAACACCGATCCGCGTCGCGCCGCGATGCGCCGGTCGATGATCCGCAAGGCATCCTGAGACGAGGCGGACCCGCTTCGTCCGCCTCTCCCCTTCACGCCTGCGCCCGCATGCTCACGGGGCGAGCCCGAGAAACCCGGCCACCGTCTCCACGATTTCCACATGCGTCCTTGCCCGGTCGGTGCCCTGCGGGTCGTCGCAGACCGGATCGTCCTCCCACTTGCGCAGCAGTTCCGCGCCTCCCGGCTTGCACACGCCCAGGAAGGTGAAATGATGCGCGGGCGCGACCGACACGTGGCGCGCGCCGGGAAGCCGGTCGGCCAGACCGCTGCCCTTCGGGCCCACATCCACCGCCGGCCAGCGGTGCTCGTTGCCCAGATTGATGAAAAGCACCGGTGTTCGCACGCCGGCAAGACTGTCCTCCACCGCGGCATGGGTGAAACCGGGATCGACAGAGATCACCGATGAGACGCGCGCATCCCGCATGTCGGCCGAAAAGCTCTCCGGCAGGGCGTCCAGCCGCACGCCGCCGCTGGCGAGAAAGTCGCAGCCGGGCGACGCCTCCCCGGCCTTCCGGCAATAGTCGGCAAAGGCGTCGCCGTCGAACCGCAAGCCGGCGAGCCCCAGAACGGTGCTGCCGCCGAGCGAGAAGCCGAGCGCGGAGATCCGTTCGCGGTCGACATGGGGAGCGAATTGCGGATCGGCGAGAAGGGCCTGGAGCGCGGCTCCAAGATCGGCGGCGCGCGGCGCCAGCCGCATGGTGCGGCGCGGCGAGGAATCGCCGGACGTGGTGCCGGGATGGTTCACCGCCAGCACGATGGCCCCGCGCGCGGCAAGACGCGAGGACAGCCAGGCAAGGCCGTCCATGTTGCCACCCGAGCCCTGCGACAGAAGCACAAGCGGATGCCGCCCCTTGGCGAGCGCGGCACCGATCAATGCCGGCGCTCCCACGAACAGGGCATTGTCGCCGATGACATTCCGATAGGTGGTGCGCCCGGCCGGATACCAGACGGACGCCGCCAGAGGCAGGGCCCGATGGCGGGCCGGCACGTCCATGCGGTCATAACCGGGAAGACCGGGCGCCACCGGCTCCGCAAATGCCGGAGGAAGCAGGGCGAGGCCGGAAAACAGGGCGGCAAGGACAAGACGTTTCATTTGCGGGACCTTCCATCGGTTGCGACCTCCTGTCGGTGCCCGCCCCTGCCCGCACTTGCGTCCTGAAACCGGATCGAGGACGACTGGAACCGGATCCTGTACCAGGAATTCATTCACCCCCGCGCCCCGACGCCGTTCACCGAGGCCTTCATGCTTGTCCTGCCGATCCCCCTTGCGGTCGCCCTCGTGCTGGCTTTCCTCGCCTGCCGTTTCGTGCTGCTGCGCGACGGTCCCTCGCTCTTTCCGTTGCTGCTCGGGGTGACGGCCCTGCAGGGGACGCTGATTTCCCTCGTCCAGCATTACGGGATCGCCGCGCTTCAGCCGGTGCTTCCGGCGACCGCCTCGCTGGTGCCACCGCTTGCCTATCTCGCCTTCCGCCAGGCGGCGATCCGTGCGCCCGCCCTCGGAGGCGCCCTGCCGCATGTGCTGGCGCCGCTTTGCGCGGGCCTGTCCGTGCCGCTCGGCCAGGGCCCGCTGGAGTGGCTTCCCGATGCGGTGCTCGTCGCGTTGTATGCAGGGTATGGCACCGCGATCCTGTTGCAGGCGCGCGGACGCGAGGACCTGCCGCTCGCGCGGCTCGAGGCCGGTCGCCTGCCGCAGCGCATCTGGCAGGTGGTCGGTGCCTCGCTTCTGCTCTCGGCGGTCAGCGATACGGCCATCGCCCTTGCCCTGATATACGGCGAGGCGTGGCTGCGGCCCCTTGTCGTCAGCCTCGCGTCCTCACTGGCGCTGCTGGCCGTGGGGCTGCTCGGTCTTGTCGCCGCGCGCCCCGGATCGGCCGGAGAGGACGAAGAGCCAGGTGCCGGCGAGACAGTCTCCGGGGAGCTTGGTGCGGACACCGAGGCCGACCGGGAGTTGATGCAGCGCCTCGACGCACTCCTCGACGAGGGAGGCGCCTGCCTCGACCCGGATCTGACGCTTGCCCGCCTCGCCCGAAGGTTGCGCGTGCCGATGAAACAGCTCTCGGCCGCGATCAACCGCACGAGCGGCGAGAACGTCTCGCGTCACGTCAACGGCCACCGCATCCGCCACGCCTGCAAGCTGCTCGGACAGGGACAGAGCGTCACCGCCTCGATGCTGGCCAGCGGCTTCAACACCAAGTCGAACTTCAACCGCGAGTTCCTGCGCGTGACCGGCGAGACGCCGAGCGCCTACCGGTCACGGATCGGGTCGGAGGAAGGGTGATACCGCGGGCTGTCAGCCCTCGCCCTTCCCCGACACGCCCGCATCGGCAAAGGTCGCCATGCCGTCATGCACCTGGGCGGCCGCCTTGACGATGCCCGCGGCAAGGGCCGCGCCGGTGCCCTCGCCGAGCCGCATGCCCAGGTCAAGCAGCGCCGTCTTGCCCATGGCGTCCAGCGCCCGGCGATGTGCCGGCTCTGCCGAGACATGGGCGAACAGGCAGTGATCGAGCGCGCGCGGATCCATCGCATGCAGCACGGCGACGGCGGCGGTGGCCACGAAACCGTCGACGATCACCGGGATGCGCTGCAGGCGCGCCGCGACCACCGCGCCCGCCATGGCCGCGATCTCGCGGCCGCCGACCCGGCGCAGCACCTCAAGCGGATCCTTCGTGCCGGCGATGCGGTTTACCGCCTGCGTCACGGCGGCGCGCTTGCGCGCCATGCCATCATTGTCGACGCCCGTGCCGGGGCCGACCCATTCGGCCGGATCCCCGCCAAAAAGCGCCGCCAGGACGGCGGCCGCCACGGTGGTGTTGGCGATGCCCATTTGGCCGATGCACAGGAGATCGGCAAAATGGGCTTCCCCAACACCACCGTGTCGGCCTCCATGCCGAAGGCCATCGTCGCGGCGCAATTCGGCTCGTCGAAGGCATCGACCTC
>NZ_JBLXFR010000058.1:0-22481 GCF_048261845.1 Stappia sp.
GCCGGCAGCCGCATGGCTGTCGTGGGTGTCGACGACAGCCTGAGCGCGGCGATTGCCGACCGGGCCGAACGGTCGGGAACCACGACCTTGCGCATCAGCGCCCGCCAGCCGGTGGCCGACGGCATCTATGCGCAGGGCAGCTCCATGTGGCTCGCACAGGCGGCGGCGCAGACGCCCTTCGCCGACCTTGCCCCGATCACCTCGCTGCGCGGTGCGCATAACGCGCAGAACGCTGCGGCCGCGATTGCGGTCTGCCGGGCACTCGGATTGTCGGATGCCGAGATACGCGGCGGGCTGGAGAGCTTTCCCGGACTTGAACACCGGATGGAAGTGGTGGCGCGCGCCGGACGCGTGCTCTTCGTCAATGACAGCAAGGCGACCAATGCCGATGCCGCGGAACGCGCACTGGCGAGCTATGAGCGGATCTACTGGATCGCCGGCGGGCGTGCCAAGGCGGGCGGCATCGACAGCTTGCAGCCCTGTTTCGGCCGGATCGCAAAGGCCTATCTGATCGGCGAGGCGACCGATGCTTTCGCCGCCACACTTGCCGGGCAGGTGAGCTTCGAAACCTGCGACACGCTGGCTGACGCGACTGCGGCGGCCGCACGCGATGCGGGTAGCGATGCTCACGCAGAGCCGGTGGTGCTGTTGTCGCCGGCCTGCGCCTCCTTCGACCAGTTCCCCAATTTCGAGGCCCGAGGGCGGGCGTTCTCCGAGGCGGCGCGAACGGCCGCCGCGCGCCACGCCGGACAGGAGGTTGCCTGATGGTCAGCCGCGCAGATCGCAGTCCCTTCGCCGAATGGCTCTGGACCGTTGACCGGTATCTCGTTGCCGGTTTCATCATCCTGATGATCGGCGGCATCGTCCTGTCCTTCGCCGCCAGTCCGGCGGTTGCCGAAAGGCTGGGGATCGACAGCTACCATTTCATCAAGCGGCAGGCGATGTTCCTGCTGCCGGCGCTGGCCCTGATGCTGGCGATCTCGGCGCTGAGCCCGCGCATGGTGCGCCGAGCGGCGCTGCTGCTCTTCGCGGTGTCGCTGGTGATGATGGTTGCGACGCTGTTCATCGGCCTGGAGGCCAAGGGCGCCCGGCGCTGGATCAACCTGCTCGGCTTTTCGATCCAGCCGTCGGAGTTTCTCAAGCCGGCGCTGATCGTGCTGGTTTCCTTCCTGCTGTCGGAAGGCGGCCGCCGGCCGGAGGTTCCCGGGACGCTGTTCTCGCTGCTGCTCTTCATCATCGCGGCGGCCCTGCTTGTCGCCCAGCCCGACTTCGGCCAGACGATGCTGCTGGCGCTGGTCTTCGCGGCCCTGATCTTCCTGAACGGGCTGTCGTGGCTGGCGATCGTGCCGATCGGCACGCTCGGCATCGGCGGTCTGGTCGCCGCCTATGTCATGCTCCCCCACGTGCAAAGCCGCGTCGACCGGTTCCTCGATCCGAGCTCGGGTGACACGTTCAACATCGACCGGGCGATCGAGGCCTTCGTCGCCGGCAGCTGGTTTGGTCGCGGGCCGGGCGAGGGCACGATCAAGCGTGTCCTGCCGGAAAGCCATACCGATTTCATCTTCGCCGTGGCGGCGGAGGAGTTCGGCATCATCGTCTGCCTGCTGCTGCTGCTGGTCTTCAGCTTCGTCGTGCTGCGCGGACTGTCCCATGCGGCCCAGGACAGCGATCCCTTCGGCCGGCTGGCAACCGCCGGGCTGATGGTGCTGTTCGGTATCCAGGCCTGCATCAACATGGCCGTGAACCTCAACCTGATGCCGGCCAAGGGCATGACCCTGCCGTTCATCTCCTATGGCGGCTCATCCCTGCTGGCGACGGCCATCTCTATGGGCTTTGTTCTCGCCCTGACCCGACGACGCCCGCAAGCCTCGCGCTCCGACAGCGTGATCGTTTCGCGGCTGTCTCCCGCCAGCCTGTCGTAAGCGAGGCGTCATGACCCGGACGTTTCTCCTCACCGCCGGCGGCACCGGCGGCCATCTGTTTCCCGCGCAGGCGCTGGCTGGCGAACTGGTCCGGCGCGGGCATGTGGTGGAACTTGCGACCGATCATCGGGTCAGCGATTACGGGGCGGATTTTCCCGCTCGCGCGGTGCATGTGATCTCCTCGGCAACGCTCGGCGGCCGTTCTCCCGTCGCGCTCGCGCGCACGGCCTGGAAGCTCGGCAAGGGCCTCCTGCAGGCGCGTGCCCTGATCCGGCGGTTGCGGCCCGACGCGGTGGTCGGCTTCGGCGGCTATCCGACCTTCCCTCCCATGTTCGCGGCCTTCCTCGGCGGTGTGCCGAGCGTCCTGCATGAGGCAAATGCCGTGATGGGCCGGGCGAACCGGATGCTTGCCGGTCGCGCGAGCGCGGTGGCGACAAGCTTTCCGCTCGTGGGAGAGGCGGCGGGAGACCACGCGGCCAAGTCGGTTCGCACCGGCAATCCGGTGCGCGAGGCGGTCATCGCCGCAAGCGGCACGGCCTACAGGGCCCCGCAGGCGGGAGAGGCGTTCCGCCTTCTGGTGTTCGGTGGGTCGCAGGGTGCGCGGTTCTTCTCCCAGGTGATGCCGGCGGCGCTGGAGTGCCTCGATCCGGAGACGCGCGACCGCCTCTCGCTGGTCCAGCAGTGCCGCCCGGAAGACATCGAGGACGTGCGCGCCGTGTGCGACCGGCTCGGGGTGAAGGCGGAACTCGCGCCGTTCTTTTCCGACATGCCGGAAAAAATCGCCGCCGCGCATCTGGTGCTGTGCCGGTCGGGCGCCTCCAGCGTCAGCGAACTGGCCGTGATCGGAAGGCCGTCGGTTCTGGTGCCGCTGCCGCATGCGCTGGACAACGACCAGGGCCGCAACGCGGAAGTGCTGGCGCGGGCCGGCGGCGCCTGGCCGGTCGGTCAGGCGGAACTGAGCCCGGAACGGCTCGCGGCGTTGCTCGCCGAACTGATGGATGCTCCGGAGCGTCTGGCGCGGGCGGCGGAAGCTGCACGCGCTGCGGGCCGCCCGGATGCGGTCTCGCTGCTTGCCGATCTTGTCGAACATGTTGCCGCGAGGACGCCGCTGGATGCGCTCGCGACGCGCGAAACCCAAAACGGAGACGCATCATGAAGATGCCCCAGGACCTTGGTCCGGTTCATTTCATCGGTATTGGTGGCATCGGCATGAGCGGCATCGCCGAAGTGCTGCACATGCTCGGCTACACCGTTCAGGGATCGGACCTTTCCGAAAGCGCCAATGTCAAGCGGCTGCGCGACAAGGGCATCGCGGTCAAGGTCGGCCATGACGGTGCCAATATCGGCGATGCGCGTGTGGTCGTCGTTTCCTCGGCGATCAAGCGCGACAACCCCGAACTGATCGCTGCCCGCGAACGGTTTCTGCCGATCGTGCGCCGCGCCGAGATGCTGGCCGAGCTGATGCGCTTCAAGCAGGCGATCGCCATCGGCGGCACCCATGGCAAGACGACGACAACCTCGATCATCGCCGCCGTTCTCGATGCCGGCGGGCTGGATCCCACCGTCATCAACGGCGGCATCATCAATGCCTATGGCACCAATGCCCGGATGGGCCAGGGCGACTGGATGGTGGTGGAGGCGGACGAGTCCGACGGCACGTTCGTCAAGCTGCCGGCGGATATCGCCGTCGTCACCAATATCGATCCGGAACATCTCGACCATTACGGCGATTTCGACGGCGTGCGCGATGCCTTCCTGCAATTCGTGGAGAACGTGCCGTTCTACGGCTTCGCGGTCATGTGCCTCGACCATCCGGAGGTGCAGGCCATGGTCGGGCGGATCGAGGACCGGCAGGTCATCACCTATGGCCAGAACCGGCAGGCGGACGTTCGGTTCTTCGACCTGCGCACGCAAGGGGCGGCGTCGGTGTTTTCCGTGGAGCTGCGCGATCGCATCGCGGGCACGGCCGAGACGGTCGAAGACCTGAGCCTGCCGATGCCGGGCCTGCACAACGTGTCCAACGCGACGGCGGCGATCGCGGTTGCCTGGAAGCTCGGCATCTCGCCGGAGCAGATCCGCAAGGGACTGGCTGCCTTTCGCGGCGTCAAGCGGCGCTTCACCCATACCGGTTCGGTGGAGGGGATCGAGATCTTCGACGACTACGCCCATCATCCGGTGGAAATCCGCGCCGTCCTGTCGGCTGCCCGGGCCGTTGCGCCGGGCAAGGTGGTCGCAGTCGTGCAGCCGCATCGCTACACGCGGCTGGAAAGCCTGTTCGACGAGTTCTCCGCCTGTTTCAACGACGCGGACCACGTGGTCTGCGCGCCGGTCTACGCGGCCGGCGAGGCACCGCGCGAAGGCATCGACCATCATGCGTTGGCGAACGGCATCCGCGCGAGCGGTCACCGCAGCGTTCACGCAATCGGCAGCGAGGACGAGCTTGCCGGCACCGTGGCGCGGATCGCGGAGCCGGGCGATTATGTGGTCTGTCTGGGGGCGGGCAGCATCTCGCAATGGGCCCAGACCCTGCCCGAAGCGCTGGCGACCGCGCGCGGCGGAGCCGGGGCATGAGCTTTCCCGATCTGATCGGCAGGCACGGGCTGGACCGCATCGGGTTGCGCGGCAAGCTGACGGCGAACCAGCCGCTCTCCGCAGTGACCTGGTTTCGCGTCGGCGGTCCGGCGCAGCTCCTGTTCCAGCCCGCCGATACGGAAGACCTTGCCACGTTCCTGTCGCACCTGCCGGAAGAGGTTCCGGTGCTGCCGATCGGCCTCGGCTCGAACCTTCTGGTGCGTGACGGCGGAATTCCCGGCGTCGTTGTCCGGCTCGGGGCGAAGGGGTTCGGCTCGGTCACGGTGGAAGATGACGGCACCATCCGCGCCGGTGCGGCGGTGCCCGACAAGCGGCTTGCCGAAGCGGCCGCGGATGCCGGGCAGGGCGGATTTGCCTTCTATGCCGGCATTCCCGGCGGAATCGGAGGCGCCTTGCGGATGAATGCAGGCGCGCATGGCAGCGAAACGGCGGATGTGGTGGTCGAACTGGAGGGCGTCACGCGGGCCGGTGAGGTCGTGCGTCTGAGCCGTGCCGACATGGACTATCGCTACCGGCACAGCGCACAGCCCGGCGACACGATCTTCACCGAGGCCGTGTTTCGCGGCGAACCGCGTGAGCGCGAGGCAATCCGCGCCGAGATGGCCGATGTTCAGGCCCATCGCGAGGCCGCCCAGCCGATCCGCGAGAAGACCGGCGGCTCGACATTCAAGAACCCGCCGGGACATTTCGCCTGGAAGCTTGTCGACGCGGCTGGCGGGCGCGGGTTGCAGATCGGCGGCGCGCGGATGTCGGACATGCATTGCAACTTCATGATCAACACCGGCGAGGCCTCGGCGGAAGACCTGGAGCGGCTCGGCGAGACGGTTCGAGCCAGGGTCCTGGAGACCAGCGGGATCGCGCTGGAATGGGAAATCAAGCGGCTCGGGCTTTGGCCGAACGGGATAGAGATCGCGCCGTTTCTCGGCGCTCGACAGGAAAAGGAGGCATCCCATGGCTGAGCGCAAGCATGTCGCGGTGCTGATGGGGGGCTGGTCCGCCGAACGCCCGGTCAGTCTGTGGTCCGGCGAAGGCTGCGCGGCGGCTCTCGAGCGGGCCGGCTACCGGGTGACGCGGGTCGATGTGCAACGGGACATCGCCTCCGTGCTCCAGGACTTGAAACCCGACGTCGCGTTCAACGCCCTGCACGGTCCGTTCGGCGAGGATGGCTGCATTCAGGGACTGCTGGAAATCCTGGGGATTCCCTATACGCATTCCGGCGTCGCCGCCTCGGCGCTCGCCATGGACAAGCAGAAGGCGAAGGCGGTGATGAAGGCCGCGGGCATCCCGGTCGCCGAGCACAAGGTGATGCACAGGTTGGAAGCGGCCAAGGCGCACGCCCTGCCGCCCCCCTATGTCGCCAAACCCGTGCGCGAGGGATCGTCCTTCGGCGTGCTGATCGTCAAGGAGAATGCCGAGCACCCGCCACAGGAGCTCTATCGCGAGGATTGGCCCTATGGCGACATCGTCATGGTCGAGCGTTACATCCCCGGCCGGGAGCTGACCTGCGCGGTGATGGGCAATGTGGCGCTGGGGGTCACGGAAGTGATGCCGCTCGGCCACGGCTTCTACGATTTCGACGCCAAATATGCGCCCGGCGGATCACAACACGTCCTGCCGGCGGAAATTTCACCATTTGTTTACCAAGAAGTACAGAAACTGAGCTTAAGGGCGCATCAGGCACTCGGTTGCAAGGGCGTTACACGGGCAGATTTCCGCTTCGACGAACAGCGTGGCGGTCGCGGTGAGCTGATCTGTCTTGAAGTGAATACACAGCCCGGAATGACCCAGACCTCGCTTGTGCCGGAGATCGCCGCGCATGCCGGGCACTCTTATGAAGACCTGACCAGCTGGATGGTGGAGAACGCAAGTTGCGGACGATAAAGGCAAAACGGGGTGAGGACATGGTCCTGCCGATCGAGGCGGCGCTTGCGCCGCGCGGTCGCGGCGTGCCCCGTTTGCATCGGCGCCCCCTGTGGCGCGCCGCCGGTTTCTTGCAGGATCTGCCCGAGTGGACCGGCACGGCCGGAGCACTTGCCTTTCTCTCGGCAACTGTTTTTTACGCGCTGGTTGTAGGCGGATATGCGCACACGGTGAGCGAATCACTGACATCGGCGGCCGGATTCGAGATCGCCGCCGTCAAGCTTTCGGGTCAAAAGGAAACCACCGAGTTCGAAATTCTCGAGGCACTGGAAATCCAGGCCGGGACGTCGCTGGCGCTGTTCGACGCGGCGGCGGCGCGCGAGCGGCTGTCGCGCATTCCGTGGATCGAGACGGTTTCGGTGAAGAAGCTCTATCCGGGCACGCTGCAGGTCAGCATCGACGAGCGCGATGCCTTCGCGCTCTGGCAGCGCGGCGACAGCCTGTCGGTGATCGACGCCAAGGGCCAGGTCATCAGCGATGACGTCGACGGACGCTATGCCAACCTGCTGATGCTGGTCGGCCATGGTGCGCAGCATCGCGGCGCGGAGATCCTGGACGCGCTCGGCGCGGTGCCCGAACTGCGCTCGCGGGTGCGGGCGGCCCGGCTGGTGTCGGACCGCCGCTGGGACCTGCTGCTGGAAAACGGCATCACCGTGCGCCTGCCGGAACAAGACGTGGCGCGCGCACTGGACGATGTGATGCGCATGGACAACGAGACGGGCCTTCTGACCCGGGACATCACCGTCGTCGACATCCGGCTCCCCGACAGGGTGGTCGTGCGGCTGACGGACGAGGCGGCCCTGCGCCGTGACGCCGAAATGAAGACACGCAGCAAGGTGCGGCGGACGGGAGGCGACGCATGAGCCGCCAGAAAGCCCCGATCTATCTGCCGCGCATGCGTCCGCTCCCGGGGCGGCGTGCGGTCGTCGTGTCGGTTCTCGATATCGGTTCGACCAAGGTCTGCTGTCTCATCGCCAAGCTGAGCCCGCGCAATGACGATTGCGTGCTGCCGGGCCGGACCCATGCGATCGAGGTGCTCGGCTATGGCTACCAGCGCTCGCGCGGCCTGAAGTCGGGTGTCGTGGTCGACATGGATGCCGCCGAACAGGCGATCCGGCTGGCGGTGGACGCGGCCGAGCGGATGGCCGGACTGACCGTGGAATCGCTGATCACCAACGTCACCTGCGGGCGGCTGCATTCCGAGATCATCACCGCCAGCGTGGGCCTTGCCTCCGACGCGGTCTGCGAGGCGGATATCCAGCGGGTTCTTTCCGCCGGCAGTGCCCACACGGTCGCCGAGGGGCGCGCCGTGATGCATGCCCTGCCGATCGCCTACACGCTCGACGGCAATCGCGGCATGCGCGACCCGCGCGGCATGATCGGGCGCCGGCTGGGTGTCGACATGCAGGTGGTCACTGCCGAAGTGGCGCCGGTGCGCAACCTGGAACTCTGCATCAATCGCGGCCATCTCGCGGTTGAGACGATGGTCGCGACCCCTTATGCGAGCGGCCTTTCGACCCTGGTCGAGGACGAGACCGAGCTTGGGGTCGCCTGCGTCGACATGGGCGGCGGGACGACGACGCTCTCGGTCTTCGTCGAGGGGCAGATGGTGCACACGGACGCGATCGCCGTCGGCGGCCATCACGTGACGATGGATATCGCGCGGGCCTTGTCGACGCGTCTGGCCGATGCCGAGCGCATCAAGACGCTGCAGGGGTCGGCCCTGCCGAGCGGCGCCGACGACCGCGATCTCATCATGATCCCGCCGGTGGATGCCGACGGGGACCTGCCGCACCAGATCCCGCGTTCGATGCTGACGCGGGTGATCGTGCCGCGGGTCGAGGAAATCATGGAACTGGTGCGCGACCGGCTGACCGCCTCCGGCTTTGCCGGACGGGTCGGCAAGCGCATCGTTCTGACCGGCGGCGCGAGCCAGCTCACGGGGCTGAGCGATGTGGCGCGCCGGGTTCTCGGTCGCCAGGTACGGCTCGGCCGCCCGCTCGGTGTCGCGGGCCTGCCCGAGGCAGCCAAGGGACCTGCCTTCGCCGCCGCCGTCGGCCTGCTGATCTATCCGCAGGTCGCACAGGTGGAACAGTTCCAGCCGCGCGGCGCGGGCACACGTTGGACATTGGGATCAAGTACGCTGGCCAGGGTCGGCAACTGGATCCGCGAAAGTTTCTGAGGCGGGCAACTGCCTCGGAAAACGCCGGGCGCACTCCCGGCGGACGACGAGGGAAACGAGGATTAGTGAAGGAACCAGAACGGGTCCTTCAAGGGGTCGCGAGGAAGCCATGACCATCAACTTGAAAATGCCAGATCTTCAGGAACTGAAGCCAAGAATTACGGTGTTCGGCGTCGGTGGCGCCGGCGGCAACGCCGTTAACAACATGATCCAGGCCGGTCTGCTGGGCTGTGACTTCGTGGTCGCCAATACAGACGCCCAGGCGCTGGCCAGCAATCACGCGGAGCGCGTCGTCCAGATGGGCGTGGCCGTGACGGAGGGCCTTGGCGCCGGTTCGCAGCCCGATGTCGGCGCGGCGGCGGCCGAAGAGGTCATCGACGAGATCAACGACCACCTGTCCGGCTCGCACATGGTGTTCATCACCGCCGGCATGGGCGGCGGCACAGGCACGGGCGCCGCACCGGTGATCGCCCGCGCGGCCCGCGAGATGGGTATCCTGACCGTCGGCGTCGTCACCAAGCCGTTCCAGTTCGAGGGCGTGCGCCGCATGCGCATCGCCGAAGCCGGCATCACCGAGCTTCAGAAGGCGGTCGACACGCTGATCGTCATTCCGAACCAGAACCTGTTCCGCATCGCCAATGCTCAGACCACCTTCGCCGACGCCTTCGCGATGGCCGACCAGGTGCTCTATTCGGGCGTGGCCTGCATCACCGACCTGATGGTCAAGGAAGGTCTCATCAATCTCGACTTTGCCGATGTGCGCTCGATCATGCGCGGCATGGGCAAGGCGATGATGGGCACCGGCGAGGCCTCGGGCGACAAGCGCGCCATGCAGGCGGCGGAAGCGGCGATCGCCAATCCGCTGCTCGACGAGACCTCGATGAAGGGCGCGCGCGGCCTGCTGATCTCGATCACCGGCGGCAACGACCTGACCCTTTTCGAACTCGACGAGGCGGCAACCCGCATTCGCGAGGAAGTCGATGCGGATGCCAACATTATACTCGGCGCAACCTTCGACGAGAGCCTCGACGGGATCATCCGGGTGTCGGTCGTGGCGACCGGCATCGACAAGGAACTGCGCGAGGACATCTCGCCGGCCGAAGCCCGCATGGCGGAGCTCACCGAGCGGTTGAAGACAGTCTCCGATCCCGCTCCGGCGGTCCGGCCGAAGCCGGCCATCGCCGCCACGCGTACGCCTGCCCCGATGCGCGCTGCCGCCGTGGAGCGTATCGAGCAGGAGCTGGAGATTCCCGAGCCGGTGCAGGCCTCTACCGACCCGGACGTAGAGATCGCGCCGTTCTCGCCGGCTCCCGGCATGATCGGCGAAGACGCCCCGCTTGCCGATCTCGACGAAGCGGATCTGGCCGAGCCGGTCGCCGACGCACCTTCGGTCGAGCCCTATATTCCGCCGGTTGCCGAAAGCGTCGCCCAGCCCTCGCGGATGCCCTCCATCGAGGACTTTCCGCCGGTGGCGCAGCGTGAGATGCGGGCACATACCCGCGTCGAGGACGAGGAGCATCATCACGGCGACGAGCGTCGTCCGATGAGCCTGCTGCGTCGTCTCGCCAGCGGTTTCGGTCGTCATGACGAGGATGAAGAGATGGAGCATGCTGCCGGTGCCGAGCCGGCGCAGGCACCGCGTGCCCAGCAGCCCGCAGCTCCGGCCCCGCGGCCTGCTCCCGCTCCGGCCCGCGAACCCCAGGCGGCGCAGCGTCCGGCCCAGGCGCCGGTCCGCCAGCAGGCTCCGGCCCAGCAGCAGACCCCGGCCATGCGTCCCGCCGCGCCGCGTCCCGCGGCACAGGGCGCCGCAGGTCAGCTCGATCTGACCGGTCGTCCGGCGTCGCAGCCGCGCAACCTGTCGGAAGAAGACCAGCTCGAGATCCCGGCTTTCCTTCGTCGCCAGGCGAACTGATCGGGGCTCGTCCTCACGACCCTCCCTCAACGGGCGATCCGGCTCCTCACCGGATCGCCCGCCGTCGGGATAGCTGCCGAAATTTCCCATATTTTTCAAAGTCATGAAATTTAATGAACCGTTACATATCGTAACAAAGCTTTATTTCTTATCCCTCATGCCCTGCCTGTATGTTCACCCTGCGATTGATCAGGTGCGCGAATCGTGCGTCCGCGCCCGGCAACCCAAGGGGTCTGCCGCTCCTGTATTACTCGCGCCAGGGTTTCAGGCCATTGCAGACAGGACAATCTGGTGATGAAAGTAGGTTCCGACCGGCAGACGACACTTGCCGGATCCGTCTCACTGCAGGGAATTGGCGTCCATTCCGGCAATCCGGCCGAGGTCACCCTGCATCCGGCCGACGCCGGCACCGGCTTCGTTTTCGTCAACCGGGATCCTGAAAGCGGCCGCGAGGTCGAACTGCCCGCGCATTGGCGCGCCGTTTCCGCCACCGCCCTTTGCACCGTCCTCGGCGATCCGAAGGCCGGTGGCGTTTCGACCGTCGAGCATCTCATGGCCGCCCTGCGCGGACTTGGCGTGGACAACGCCCTGATCGAGATGGACGGCCCCGAGATGCCGATCATGGACGGCAGCTCGGAAGCCTTCGTCGCGGCCATCGATTCCGTTGGCCTTCGCAAGCTTGCCGCTCCCCGCCGCTATATCCGGGTCAAGAAGACCGTGCGCGTCGATCAGGGCAGCGCCTGGTGCGAGCTGCGCCCGTTCGAGGGTTGCCGTTTCGACGTCACCATCGATTTCGACGCGGCGGTCATCGGCCGGCAGTCGATGGTTCTCGATCTCGAGGCGGAGAACTTCCGCAACGAGCTCTGCCGCGCCCGTACCTTCGGTTCGGTGCAGGATGTGGAGAAGCTGTGGTCGATGGGCTTTGCCCTGGGCTCGTCGCTCGAGAATTCGGTCGCGATCTCCGAGGGGAAGGTCCTGAATCCGGAGGGCACGCGTTGGGCGGACGAGTTCGTTCGCCACAAGATGCTCGATGCCGTTGGCGATCTGGCGCTTGCCGGGCTTCCCTTCCTGGGGCTCTACCGCTCCTACAAGGGCGGGCACCGGATGAACCACGCCATCCTGGTCGAGCTGTTCGAGAACGCCGGCAAGGATGCCTTCGAGATCGTCGAGCGTTCGCCGGATCGCACGGCTCCGCAGATCCAGGCCGACGAGCCGCGCCTCGCGGTTGCGCAGGGCGCGTCCTGAGTCGCGCCAGACGGTGCCTTGGATGTCGGCGAGGCCGGCCTGCGGCGATTCCTCCGTTCCGGCGGCCATAAAAAAGCGACAAATGTCCCTCACACGGCGTGACGCGACCGGGTATTTTCCGTTACAACACGGCCGGATCGCGGTTTGATGGCGGGAGGCGCGGCGCCAGTGCCTCGGTCCCGTCCGTCGCCGGGGCGAATGATCCGGCATGACAGCGCCCGGCAGGGTTTCGCGTTGCGGCGCGAGAGCGGCGTCAACGGCCGGAGCGAGTTGAGGAGTGAGTTTACGTGATGGCGGCAGTGCCCATTTCCAACGCGGACGGATCGTTTTCCGGTCGGCTGCGCAGAACGACGATTGCCACGCTTGCCGTTGCCGCGCTGGCGCTTGCTGCATGCTCCTCGACGGATGACGAAGATTTCGCGACCAACGACACGCCGCCGGAAGTCCTGTTCAACGAAGGCCTGGCGCTGCGAAACGACGGCAAGCTGAGCGACGCGCGGTTGAAGTTCCAGGAAGTCGACAAGCTTCATCCCTATTCGGAATATTCCCGCAAGTCCCTGATCAATCTCGCCTATCTGAATTATTCCCTGGGCAAGTTCCCGGAGGCGATCACCGCCGCCAAGCGCTTCACAACCTTGTATCCGGGCAATGAAGACAGCGCCTATGCGCTCTACATCATCGGCCAGTCCTACAACAAGCAGATCCCGGACGTCACGCGCGACCAGGAGATGACCCAGCGCGCGCTTGCTGCCTATGGAGAGCTGATCCAGCGCTATCCGGACTCCGAATATGCCGAGGATGCCCGCAGCAAGATCCGCGTCGCCCAGGACCAGCTGGCCGGCAAGGAAATGGAGGTCGGGCGTTACTACCTGAAACGGAATCACCAGATCGCGGCGATCAACCGTTTCAAGGTCGTGGTCACCAACTACCAGACCACCCGTCATATCGAAGAGGCGCTGTTCCGGCTTGTCGAGACGTATTATGCCCTCGGCGTGGTCAACGAGGCGCAGACGGCCGCCGCCGTGCTCGGGCACAATTTCCCCGACAGCCAGTGGTACAAGGACGCCTTCAGCCTGCTGAAGACCGGCGGCTATTCGCCGAACGAGGATTCAGGCAGCTGGATCAGCCGTGCGTTCAGCGGCATCTCGCTCTAGCCTTCCCCTGACGGGGCAGTGATCCCGGCGCGGGACGGCTCGCGGGTTTCGTCATTCTGGGCGTTGCGGCGGGGCGCCTCCTGCGGCTACATCTGAAGCGTCATCCTCGCGCGGCGCGCTTTCCGGCGCTGCCGCACAACCGGTCCGGTCATCCGCTCGCATGCTCGCCGCGCTTGCCATTCGCGATATCGTCCTGATCGACCGTCTCGACCTGTCTTTCGGCGCCGGCATGTCGGTGCTGACGGGCGAGACGGGCGCAGGCAAATCCATTCTTCTCGATGCGCTCAGCCTCGCGCTCGGCGGACGCGGTGACGCCGGCCTTGTGCGCAACGGCCAGCCACAGGGCCAGGTCACGGCCGCCTTCGACGTTCCCATGGCGCATCCGGTTCGCGCGCTGCTGCGCGACAACGACCTGGAGGCGGATGGCGATGTCATCCTGCGCCGGGTGCAGGCCGAAGACGGACGCAGCCGCGCCTTCATCAACGATTCTCCCGTCAGCGTCGCGCTGCTGCGCCAGGCCGGGGGGCTGCTGGTCGAGATCCACGGCCAGAACGAGGCGCGGGCCTATACCGATCCGGCCGAGCACCGGCGCCTGCTCGATTCCTTCGGCGAATGCGACGGCGACCGGGCCGCGGTCAATGCGGCCCATGGCGCGATGCGCAAGGCGGCGAAGGCACTTGCCGAGCACGAGGAGCGGATCGCGGCCGCGCGCCGGGAGGCGGACTACCTGCGTGCCTCGGCGGAAGAACTCAACCTTCTCGCGCCGCTTGCCGGGGAGGAGGAGGAACTGGCCGCCTCGCGCCAGTCGATGATGCAGGTGGAGAAGATCGCCGGCGACCTTGGCGAAGCCTTCGAGGCGCTGAACGGCACCGCCTCGCCGATTTCGGAGATTGCCTCGCTGTGGCGGAGGCTGGAGCGCAAGGCCGAGCAGGCGCCGCAGCTCCTTTCGGCTCCGGTCGGATTTCTCGCCGAGGCACTTGACCGGCTGGAGGATGCAAGGGCCGGCCTCGAGGCCGCCGTGCGCGAGACGGAGTTTGATCCGCGCGCGCTGGAGGCAACGGAAGAGCGGCTTTTCGCTCTGCGCGCCGCTGCCCGCAAGTATCAGGTCGCGGTCGACGACCTGCCCGGCATCAAGTCGCGCTTCGAGGCCGATCTTGCCGCGCTCGATGCCGGCGAAGAGGCGCTGGCCGGTCTTGTCGAGGCGGCGAAGGCGGCACAGGCCGACTATGACGCGAAGGCGCTCGCGCTGTCCGCCCGGCGCCGCCAGGCCGGTGCCGCGCTGGAAGCTGCGGTGGCGCGGGAGCTCCCGGACCTGAAACTGGAGCGGGCACGGTTCATCGTGCAGGTCGAGACGGACGCGCAAGAGCGCGGCCGCGACGGCATCGACCAGGTCGAGTTCTGGGTGCAGACCAATCCGGGCACGAAGCCCGGAGCGATGATGAAGGTCGCCTCGGGGGGCGAGCTGTCCCGGTTCCTGCTGGCGCTGAAAGTGTCGTTGGCCGACAAGGGATCGGCGCCGACGCTCGTCTTCGACGAGATCGACACCGGTGTGGGCGGCGCTGTCGCGGAGGCGATCGGCAACCGTCTTGCCCGGCTGGCGCGGCGCGTCCAGGTGCTCACCGTCACCCATGCGCCGCAGGTGGCGGCGCGGGCCGGCGGGCACTTCCTGATCCTCAAGGAGGATGCGGGAGAGGACCGGGTCGCGACACGCGTGCAGCGCATCGACGTCGATCATCGGCGCGAGGAGATCGCGCGCATGCTGGCCGGTGCCACCATCACGGACGAGGCGCGCGCTGCCGCCGACCGCCTGCTCGCCGACGCGCCTGATCCGTAGGCTTCCGGATGCCGTCTGCTTGTGGTGGGAAAGCACGCCTTTGCGGTTTCCCGGCAGTTTGATACAGCCCATACTCCGGTGACGGATCGCGGGCGACGGCAGGGTCGGCGACGCGGTTTCCGACCTTTCCGCCTGCCGGTCCGAGGGACCGGCCAACCAGCTGCGATCCCGCCATGTCCGATACCGATCTTGCCGCCCGCACCGTCGAAGACCTGACGCTGGAGGAGGCCGCCGCCGAGCTGGCAAGGCTTGCCGAGGAGATCGCCGGGCACGACCGGCGCTATCACGGCGAGGACGCGCCGGTCATCCCGGATGCCGAGTACGATGCCCTCAAGCGCCGCAACGACGCCATCGAGGCACGGTTCCCGAGCTTGCTGCGCAGCGACAGCCCGTCGCAGCGCGTCGGCAGCGCCCCGTCCGAGGGCTTCGGCAAGGTTGCCCACGCCATCCCGATGCTGTCGCTGGACAACGCCTTTTCCGATGAGGATGTCGCCGATTTCATCGGCCGCGTCCGCCGCTTCCTGAAGATCGACCCGCTCGCCGGCACCATTGCCGTGACCGCCGAGCCGAAGATCGACGGGCTGTCGCTGTCGCTGCGCTACGAAAAGCGCCGGCTGGTGAGCGCGGCAACGCGGGGTGACGGGGCGGTTGGCGAGAACGTCACCCAGAACGCGCTGACGATCCCGGATATCCCGCAGGACCTGCCCGCCGGTGCCCCCGACATCGTCGAGGTGCGCGGCGAAGTCTACATGCGCCACGAGGATTTTCGCGCCCTCAACGAGCGGATGGAGACGCAGGGCGGCAAGGTCTTCGCAAACCCGCGCAATGCCGCCGCCGGCAGCTTGCGCCAGCTCAACGTGGACGTGACGCGCTCACGCCCCTTGCGTTTCTTCGCCTATGCCTGGGGCGAGATGAGCGCCATGCCGGCCGACACGCAATACGACATGGTGCAGACGCTCGGAAGCTGGGGTTTTACCGTCAACGACCGCATGCGGCGCTGCGACAGCGTTGCCGACCTGCTGGCGCTCTACCATGCGATCGAGGAGGAGCGGGCGCTGCTCGGCTACGACATCGACGGCATGGTCTACAAGGTCGACCGGCTCGACCTGCAGGCGCGCCTCGGCTTTGTCTCGCGCGCGCCCCGCTGGGCGGTGGCACACAAGTTTCCGGCCGAAAAGGCCTTTACCGTGCTGCGCGAGATCGAGATCCAGGTCGGGCGCACCGGAGCGCTGACGCCGGTCGCCAAGCTCGAGCCGGTGACGGTGGGCGGCGTCGTCGTTTCCAATGCGACGCTGCACAACGAGGATTACATCAAGGGGATCGGACAGGACGGCGAGCCGATCCGTGGCGGCAAGGACATCCGGGTCGGGGATACAGTTCAGATCCAGCGCGCCGGCGATGTCATCCCGCAGATCGTCGATATCGATCTCGACAAGCGGCCGGCGGGTTCGGCCCCTTATCTCTTCCCGACCAGATGCCCGGCCTGCGAAAGCCATGCGGTGCGCGACACCAACCCGGCGAGCGGGCGCATCGACGCGGTGCGGCGCTGCACCGGCGGGTTGATCTGCCCGGCGCAGGCCAAGGAAAAGCTGAGGCATTTCGTCTCCCGTCTTGCCTTCGACATCGAGGGCCTTGGCGACAAGCAGGTCGAGTTCTTCTTCGACCTGCCGATGGAGGAGGGCGGCATCCGCCAGCCGGCCGACATCTTCACGCTTGCCGAGCGTGATGCTGCATCGCCGCTGATCAAGCTCAGGAACCGCGACGGCTGGGGCGAGACAAGCGCGGCCAATCTCTTTGCCGCGATCGAGGCGCGCCGGGAGGTGCCGCTCAACCGGGTGATCTATGCGCTTGGCATCCGGCATGTGGGCGAGGGCAATGCCAAGTTGCTCGCCCGCCACTATCTCGACTGGGAGAATTTTCAGACGGCAATGCAGGCGGCGGAGGATGCGCAATCCGATGCCTGGGCCGAGCTGATGGACATTGACGGCATCGGCGAGACGGTGGCGCGGGCCGTCGTCGAGTTCTTCGCCGAGAGCCACAATCGCGAGGCGCTGGCTGCCTTGATGCGCGAGATCCGGCCGCAGGCGATGGAGCGGGTCGAAGCCGATGCCAGCCCCGTTGCCGGCAAGACGCTGGTCTTCACCGGCAGCCTGGAGAAGATGAGCCGCGACGAGGCCAAGGCGCGGGCCGAGGCGATGGGGGCGAAGGTCTCCGGTTCCGTGTCGAAGAAGACCGACCTCGTCATCGCCGGGCCCGGGGCCGGTTCGAAGCTGAAAAAGGCTGCCGATCTCGGCATCGAGGTCATTGACGAGGATGCCTGGATCGAGATGGCGGGCGGCTGACCCAAGGGTTTTCGCGTACCTTTTCAGGGTTCCGGCCGGCCGCCCCTCCTAAGGCCGGGCAAACTTGCTATATTGGTCCAAACAGCGAACAGATTCGCGGTGACCCGATCGCGACCAACCCGTCGAGACATGACAGTCAATGCCCGATTCCAATGGCGAGCGCTTCTCCACCTCCTACCACGCCTCGGGCCCCGGAGAGCCGGTGCCCGTGCGGCCGGCGGGCGGCAGCGGCATTGCCGCGCGGGCGCAGGCGGGGCTCGCGCGGCCGGCGGCAAATGCCTCCTATCTTGACGGGCTGAACCCGGAACAGCGCGAGGCGGTCGAAACCCTGGACGGGCCGGTGCTGGTGCTTGCCGGCGCCGGCACCGGCAAGACCCGGGTTCTGACCACCCGCATCGGCCATATCCTGGCAACGCGGCGCGCCTTTCCGAGCCAGATCCTGTCGGTGACCTTCACCAACAAGGCCGCGCGGGAGATGAAGGAGCGGATCGAGCGGCTGATCGGCGACAGCGCCGAAGGCATGCCCTGGCTCGGCACCTTTCACTCGATCTGCGTCAAGATCCTGCGCCGGCACGCCGAGCTTGTCGGCCTCAAGTCCGGCTTTTCGATCCTCGATACCGACGACCAGATCCGGCTGATCAAGCAGATCATCCAGGCCGAAGGGCTCGACGACAAGCGCTGGACGGCGCGTGCCTTCGCAAGCCAGCTCGACGGCTGGAAGAACCGCGGCCTGACGCCCGCTCAGGTGCCCGAAGGCGAGGCACGCTCCTTCGGCAACGGCAAGGGGCGCTCGCTCTACGAGCAGTACCAGGAGCGGCTGTCGATCCTCAATGCCGCCGATTTCGGCGATCTCCTGCTCCATGTCATCACGCTGTTCCGCGACAATCCGGACGTTCTGGCGGAGTATCAGCGCCGTTTCGTCTTCATGCTGGTCGACGAGTATCAGGACACCAACATCGCCCAGTACCTGTTCCTGCGCCTGCTCGCCCAGGGCAATGCGAATATCTGCTGCGTGGGCGATGACGACCAGTCGATCTATGGCTGGCGCGGCGCCGAGGTCGACAACATCCTGCGCTTCGACCACGATTTCCCCGGCGCCAAGGTGATCCGGCTGGAGCGCAATTACCGCTCGACCAGCCATATCCTGGCCACCGCCTCGCATCTGATCGCCCACAACGAGGGCCGGCTCGGCAAGACGCTGTTCACGGACGTTGTCGACGATGCGGAAGAAGATGTTCGCGTTTCGGTGGCGGCAGCCTGGGATTCGGAGGAAGAAGCGCGCGCCATCGGCGACGAGATCGAGGCGCTGCAGGCCAAGGGGCACAGCCTCGACACGATGGCGATCCTGGTGCGCGCCTCGTTCCAGATGCGCGAGTTCGAGGACCGGTTCGTGACGCTCGGCGTCAACTACCGGGTGATCGGCGGACCGCGTTTCTACGAGCGGATGGAGATCCGCGACGCGATGGCCTATTTCCGCTGTATCGTGCAGCCGGCCGACGATCTTGCCTTCGAGCGCATCGTCAACACGCCGAAACGGGGACTGGGCGAGGCGAGCCTGAAGATCGTTCACGCCTATGCGCGGGCCAACCGCATTCCCTTGATGCAGTCGGCTTTCGATATCTGCCAGACCGAGGAACTGAAGCCCAAGGCACGCACCGCTTTGCGCATGCTGCTTGCGGAATTCGACCGCTGGCGCGACCTGATGCCGACCATGTCGCATACCGAACTTGCCGAGATCGTGCTCGACGAGAGCGGCTACACCGAGATGTGGCGCAACGACCGCTCGGCCGAGGCGCCGGGCCGGCTCGACAACCTGAAGGAACTGGTCCGTTCGATGGACGAGTTCGAATCCCTGCCGGGCTTTCTCGAGCATGTCGCGCTGGTCATGGACCGGGACGCGCAAGGCTCGAACGAGGCGGTCTCGATCATGACGCTGCATTCGGCCAAGGGACTGGAGTTCGACACGGTCTTCCTGCCCGGCTGGGAGGAGGGGCTTTTCCCCCATCAAAGGGCGCTCGACGAGAGCGGCCGGGCCGGGCTGGAGGAAGAGCGCCGGCTTGCCTATGTGGGCGTCACGCGGGCGCGGCGGCGGGCCAAGATCTGGTTTGCTTCCAACCGGCGCATCCACGGCATGTGGCAGAGCTCCATCCCGTCCCGTTTTCTTGACGAATTGCCGGCCGACCATGTCGACGTGATCGCGCAATCGAACAGCTACGGGGGCTATGGCGGCGGCGGCGGATACGGCGCCAGTCGCTTCGACACGCGCGATCCGTTCAAGACGAGCTATTCGACGCCGGGCTGGCCGCGGGCGCAGCAGGCGCAGGCGGCGGGCGCGGGCTCGGGCGGGTTCGCCGGGCGGATGGGGAGCGAGCGGGACCGCGGCGGGCCGCGTACCATTGAGGGGGAACTCGTCGCCCGCTCCGTCGCGGACGAGCCGTCGGCCTTTGCCATGGGCGAACGCGTCTTCCACCTGAAATTCGGCTATGGCGAGATCGTCGCCATCGAGGGCAACAAGCTGACGGTTCAGTTCGACAAGGCCGGCCGCAAGAAGGTGCTCGACAGTTTCGTCGAGCGCCACTGATCGCGAGCCGCCCGGCGCTCGCCCTGTTGTGACTATCCTGCGATATCGGTCTGCTGGTTGAAGCGCTCCTGGAGTTTGCCACATGCACTCTGTCGTCACCGCCATTGCCTTCATCGCAGTCGCTGGCGTCGCCGCGCAATGGTTTGCCTGGCGCTTCCAGTTGCCCGCGATCGTGCTGCTGCTGGCCGCGGGCGTGCTCGCCGGCCCGGTAACAGGCCTGGTGCAGCCAAACGTCCAGTTCGCCGGCATCGTGCAGCCGCTGATCGCCGTCGCCGTGGCGATCATTCTCTTCGAAGGCGGGCTGACGCTGAATTTCCACCAGATATCGGAAAGCGCGAAGGCGGTGCGCCGGATCGTCCTTGTCGGTGCGCCGATCGCCTTCGTGCTGGGCGCGGTCAATGCCTTCTATGTTGCCGAGCTCAGTTTCTGGCCGGCACTGGTCTTCGCCGGCATCCTCGTCGTCACCGGCCCGACGGTGATCATCCCGCTCTTGAGACAGGCGAAGCTGACCCGGCGCCCGGCGGCGATCCTGCGCTGGGAGGCGATCCTCGCGGACCCGGTCGGGGCCTTGCTTGCGGTCTTCGTCTACGAGGTGTTCCTGGTCTCGTCCGGCCACCACGCGGCGGACGCGCTGGCCTTGCGGGTGGTCGCCGCGCTTGTGATCGGACTTGGCGGAGGCTGGTTCGCGGGCCGCGCGCTGGTGCGCGCCTTCGTTCATGGCCATGTGCCGGAGTTTCTGAAGATCCCGGTCATTCTCACGGTCGTGCTTGTCACCTATGCGCTGTCCAATGCGGTGCTGGAGGAAAGCGGCCTGCTGACGGTGACCATGCTGGGGCTGGCGCTTGGAAACTCGCGGATCGCATCGCTCGGCGAGGTGAAGCGCTTCAAGGAAACCATGACGATCCTGCTCGTCTCCGGCGTTTTCATCATTCTCACCGCCTCGCTGGAGCCGGCGGCGCTGATATCGGCGCTCGATCTCAGGACGCTGGCCTTCGTGCTTGTCCTGCTGTTCGTGGTGCGGCCGCTGTCCGTCTGGCTGTCGACCATCGGCGCCGGGCTCACCTTGAAGGAACGGCTGCTGGTCGGCTGGATCGCGCCGCGCGGCGTTGTCGCCGTCGCGGTGTCGGGACTGTTCGCCGGTCTCCTTGCCTCGCGCGGTATTGCCGATGGCGAGCGCCTCGTGCCGCTTGCCTTCGCTGTGGTGGTGGCGACGGTGGTCGCGCATGGCTTCGCGATCGCCCCGCTTGCCAGGGCACTGGGTCTTTCTGTCGGCGGGGACGCCGGGCTGGTAATCGTCGGGGCCGGCCGTTTCACGGTGGCGTTGGCGGCCAAGCTGAAGGAACGCGACATTCCGGTGCTTGTCTCGGACCGCAACTGGGCCAGGCTCCGGCTGGCGCGGCAGGCGGGCGTGGACACGCATTATGGCGAAATCCTCTCGGAGGTGGCAGAACACACGATTTCGCTGTCGTCCTACAGCCACCTTCTCGCGGCCACGGACAATGACGATTACAACGCGCTGATCTGCACGAATTTCGGCCCCGAGATCGGACGTTCCAACGTGCTGCAGGTCGGGCGCGACAAGGAGGAGACGCCGGAAAGCCGCCAGCTCATGGTGACGCTGGGCGGGCGTCCGTTCCTGGGGAGCGCGGGCGGCATCCATGCGCTCGACGCCAGGGTCGCGGACAACTGGCGTATCTCCGCGACCACGCTCAGCAAGGAATATGACAGCGAAGCCCATGCCGCCGACCGGCCGGCCGACGCGATCACGCTGCTCGTCATCACCTCGGGTGGAAAGCTGCGGCCCGACGGAGGGGCGAAGAGCGAGGCCTTGCGCGTTGGCGACACGATCGTGTCTCTGCTGCCGCCTGAAAGGGCGGGCAACTGACACCGCGCCCGCCATGCAGCGGGCCGCTGCGACGCATCCGCGGGTGGTTGGCCATTGCGACGCGGCATTGGCACGGCTATTAGGCAGGCCATCGCGTCCAGCCGGAGGAGATCATGTCCACCATTCGTGTCCGCATCACCGCCCTCGAGATCGAGGCCAAGCGCATCTATGAATTGCTGGTTCGCGATTTCGAGGATGACGGAAACCCGGTGACGGTGTTCGAATCCTCCGCCGACGGGCGCGAGTGGACGGCCGAGATCCTGCTGTTCGACATGAGCGAGGCTGAGGCCGCCGCGCTTGTTCGCGACAGGCTGGGGGCGGATGCCTTCGCGGCGCCGGTCGAGGCGGTGGTGCTGGAGGACATCAACTGGGTGGAGAAGAGCCTGGAAGGCCTGTCGCCGGTGTCGGCAGGGCGGTTCTTCGTGCATGGCAGTCACGACCGGGCCAAGCGCCCGGTGAACGGGATCCCGATCGAGATCGAGGCCGCGCTGGCCTTCGGCACGGGACACCACGGCACGACCTCGGGATGCCTGATCGAGATCGACCGGCTGCTGTCGCGCCGTCGCTACAAGCGAATGCTTGATCTGGGAACCGGAACGGGCGTGCTTGCCATCGCGATGGCTCTGCTTTCGCGCCAGCCTGTGCTGGCCACCGACATCGATCCGGTCTCCACCCTTACGGCGGAGGCGAATGCCCGCCACAATCTTGCTGGCAGCCTGGTGCGCACGGCAACCGCGGCGGGCGTCGATCACAGGATCTTCGCCGAAGAGGGGCCGTTCGACCTTGTGGTGGCCAATATCCTCGCGCGCCCCCTGATGCGCATGGCCGCCGGCCTTGCGCGCCGCATGACGCCGTCGGCGACCCTCGTCCTGTCGGGCCTGCGGGTCGAGGACGGACCGCGCATCCTGTTCA
>NZ_JBLXFR010000059.1:0-22011 GCF_048261845.1 Stappia sp.
GGCGCGCGCCGCCGGCAGCCCGCACCCCCCCGCGGGCGCCGTGCTCCCCCTCGCCCCGCGCCGGGCAGTTCCCCGAGCCATGCTCTGCGGTGCCGAGCGCCGTACCGCCATACATGTTGGCGGTACGGCGCTCGGCACCGCAGTGCATGGCTCGGGGAACTGCCCGGTGCGGGGCGAGGGCGACCACGTCGCCTGCGTGGTGTTGCTGCTTGCCGCCGGCGCCCGCATTCGCCCGGAGCACGGGGACCTCGTCTCCGGTTCGGCCGAGGTCACGGCGGTTCTGGAAGACTGGCTGGAGGACCGGGAGGACTGACACCTGCCCCTGGCGGGTCGCCCGAGAGGCGGCGGGTCAGCCTTTCGGCGACCTGCCACCCTTGCAGAGGGCTTCTTTGGCGGCGTCCAGATGCTCGTCGCGCACATGGGCGCGCACCAGCGCCATGACGCCGAGGAGGACACTTGCGTCATCGGTGAAGCCGATGCCGATGATCATGTCGGGAATGCCGTCGAGGGGGAGGACGAAATAGGCGAGAGCTGCGAGGATCGCGCCGCGCACGCGCGTCGGCGTGGCCGGATCCATGGCGCAGTAATAGGCCGCCACCACGTCCTCCATGAAGGGGATCTGGCCGGCCGCCTTGCGCGCCCCGTCGAAGAAGCGGGCGCGCACCTTTTTCTCGCGTTCGTCCTCGGGACCGAGAAAATCCGCGTCGAACTCCGGATTGTCGTAGCTGCCGCTCATGGTTCGGCCCTTCCTCGCATTCGCATGCCGATGATATGGGAAGGGTGGCGGCGAAATGCAAAGACATCGCGCCGCCAGCCGGACCTGTGCTGCCGGGCCGACCCCGTCAGGTCGGCCTTAGTGGCGGAAGTGACGCATGCCGGTGAAGACCATGGCAAGGCCGGCCTCGTCGGCCGCCGCGATCACCTCGGCATCGCGCATCGAGCCGCCCGGCTGGATGATGGCCGTCGCTCCTGCCTCGGCGGCGGCCAGAAGACCGTCGGCGAAGGGGAAGAAGGCATCCGAGGCGACGACCGATCCGATCGTCCGGGGCTCGGCATTGCCGGCGGCCTCGGCCGCGTCCTGCGCCTTGCGGGCGGCAATGCGGGAGCTGTCGATGCGGCTCATCTGGCCCGCACCGACGCCCACCGTCGCGCCGTCCTGGACATAGACGATGGCGTTGGACTTGACGTGCTTGGCGACGCGGAAGGCGAATTTCAGGTCGGCCATCTCGCGCTCGCTCGGCGCTCGCTTTGTCACCACCTTCAGATCGAGGTCGTCGACCGTGCCGGTGTCGCGATCCTGCACCAGAAGCCCGCCGGCGACCGACCTGACGATCCGGGCGCCGGCGCGCGGATCGGCGAGGCCGCCGGTGACGAGCAGACGCAGGTTCTTCTTCGCCGCGACGATGGCCATCGCCTCCTCGCTCGCCTCCGGCGCGATGATCACCTCGGTGAAGATCTTGACGATCTCCTCGGCGGCGTCGGCGTCGAGCGGGCCGTTCAGCGCGACGATGCCGCCAAAGGCGGACACCGGGTCGCAGGCGAGCGCCTTCTCATAGGCTTCCCTGAGCGTCGTTCCGGTGGCGACACCGCAGGGGTTGGCATGCTTGATGATGGCGACCGCCGGGGCGATGCCGGGGTCGAATTCGCTGACCAGCTCGAAGGCGGCATCGGTGTCGTTGATGTTGTTGTAGGACAGTTCCTTGCCCTGCAGCTGACGCGCGGTGGCGACGCCGAAGCGCTTTTCCGGCGTCAGGTAGAACGCCGCCTTCTGATGCGGGTTCTCGCCGTAGCGCATGACCGAGGAGAGCTTGCCGCCGAAGGCGACATGGGCAGGTGCGTCCTCGCCGATGGCGGCGGCGAACCAGCCGGAGACGGCCGCGTCATAGGCGGCGGTGCGGGCGAAGGCCTTCTGGGCGAGGCGCTTGCGCAGGGCGAGCGGCACCTGGCCCGAATGGGAGGTGAGGGCCTCGATCACGGCCGGATAGTCGGCCGGATCGCTGACCATCGTCACATAGGCGTGGTTCTTGGCCGCAGCGCGCGTCATCGCCGGGCCGCCAATGTCGACATTCTCGATCGCCGTTGCGAAATCGGCGCCCGAGGCGACCGTTTCCTCGAACGGGTAGAGATTGACGCAAACGAGGTCGATGCCGGCGATGCCGTGCTCGCGCATGGCGGCGGCGTGGTCGGCGTCGTCGCGAATGGCAAGCAGCCCGCCATGCACCATCGGGTGCAATGTCTTGACGCGGCCGTCCATGATTTCCGGGAAGCCGGTGACTTCGGAAATGTCGATCACCTCAAGACCTGCATCGGCAAGCGCCGCGCGCGTGCCGCCGGTGGAGACCAGCTCGACGCCGAGCCCTGCAAGGGCGGTGGCGAAATCGACCAGGCCGGTCTTGTCGGAAACCGACAGGAGGGCGCGCTTGACGGGAACGAGATCGGGAACGGGAACGTGTTTCGACACCACGGCCATTGCGGTAAGGTCCTTCGAAGGTCGGCGGGCTGATGATGCCTTGCGCCTATCACGAAGGAAGCCAAACAGGAAGGCGCGCAAGCCGCGCCGCGGCACTTTTGTGCGGTTTCACCCGCTCGCACGGGCAACGAGCGCTCAGAGCTCGAGTTCGCCGCCGGTCGTGTCGCTCACCCTGCGGCGCGTCGCCTTCGGCGCGGCGGTGCGGCAGAACTGCCATGCGGCTTCCCGGCGATGGGCGACGCGGCCGTAGATGACGATCTGTTCGCAGCGGCGATGGCCGTAGCTGTCGGAGAGATAGATGGATTCCTCGATCGCCGTCTCGCAGCCCGGCGCCACGAATTCCCACGCCTCCCCGTCCGGGGCGACCAGCAGGATCGCGGTGCCCGAGCGGATCGAGCTGGCCTTGATCGCCGGGTGCATGTGGAAGCGGATCGCGTATTCGTCGCCGCGCGTGGTCTTGCCGAGCGCGCGGAAGCGGTCGACGCCGTCGAGCACGCTGCCATCCTCGGACAGTGTCAGGTCCCGTTCGTGGATCAGCCGGTGGGTGTCCTGGTAGCCATTGTGGCTGGCGACGATGCGGATGCCGGAGGGCCCCTCCTCGCGATCCACCGGCACCACGGTCGGACCGGCGAGGATCGGTGCGCCGAGCCAGCCGCCATAGCGGGTTTCCGGCAGGAAGCGGGCGGAGGAAGTGTCTTCGATTGTCGCGGTCGAATGGGCGGCGGTCGAGCGGGAGACCGCGCGCCAGACGCCGCGTTCGTTGTTGGAGATGCCGCAATTGACGATGATTCGGGTGCGGCGCGACGACATCTCGAACGACAGGCAGCCGGCATGGGCACCAAGGCTGAGGGTGGCCTCCGGCGGCGTGCCCGTTTCCATCAGGACCAGGGTGTCGCCGGCGGCCATGCGCTGGTAGCCGGAATAGGGCGCGTTGACCGGCGGGCTGCCGCGTGCGTCGTCATAGGCCAGAATGGTGGCGACGAGATCGGCCGGGGTCGAGCCCATGCCGTTGAAATGCGCGAAGGTGCCGTCGCCGTGCCGGAAGAAGCGGATCATCGGCATCATCCGGTCGATCGCCTGCATGACCGTCGGCGAGGCGGGCATGCCCTGCATGGTGAGGGCCTGGCGCACGGGCAGCAGGTCGACGAGGATGTCGAGAAGGGCCGCCGGATTGCGCGAGACATGACCGCCATCGGCGAGGATCTGGCGGGCCAGCTCCTGGTCGAGCCGTCTCAGGCTCTGGCGGACGAAGCGACCCTGTCCGGACATGGAGACGGTGGCGGCGGCCACCGCGATCGCCGCCTGCAGGCGCGGCACCCCGTCGGGCGTTTCGTTCATGGTGCGGCGCAGATAGCGCACCTGGCGGGCGAGCGAACGCAGGAAGCGGCGGTAGAACTCGCGGTCGCAGCCGTTGAGGATGAGCGGCGACTGCGACAGCCAGGCGAGCACCCGGCGGGCGACGACGGCCTGTTCCCAGGCGGTGTCCTGCCAGTAGCCGCAGCTGCGGATCCAGTCGTCGACAAGGGCGCGGGCGTTCTGCCGCGCGACCACCGTGTCGGCCGCCTTGAGATGGCGCAGCCAGCCGAACCCGTGCAGCGCCCGGGCCCAGTCGGCGGAGGGGGCGGGGATCTCGAAGGGGGACTGGCCCGAGGCCTCGACCATGTGGCCGGCGAAGAGGAAGCGTCCGGCATAGATGTCGGCGGCATTGGTGCCGTCGGCGGTCCTCAGGTCCTGCGGTGCGATGAGCAACCGCGCCGGCGAGCCGGCGAACGGGCGCCAGCGGAACATCGGCCCGCCATGAACCCAGCGCAGCAGGGATTGCCAGGCGGTCTGCGCAAGGAGACGCCACACACGCGCCCTTTCGGCAAAAGAGAGTAGCGTTGCTTGCGTCAATGCACCCCCCTCGCGCCTGTCTCGTCGTGCCGGAGCCCTCTCGCGAATCCTGTTCGTCCGCACCTTAAAGTGTCGGGGAACAGGGTTAGCGATCCGTTACCGTTTTAAGTGCGATTCGAAACAACAGACACGCACGGAACGCAGAGCTTGCCGGGATGGTGGCCATTGGTGCCCTAGCTCCGCACCAGGCGGGCGGCATAGAAACCGTCAAGGCCGCCGCTGGCGAGGGGGTCGAGCGGCAGCGAAACGGGCAGCGTGCGAAGCTCCCCGCGCGGCGTGACAACCCCCTCGATGCCGACCTCTTCGGCGGTCAGCGCCGAGATGCGGAACTCCGGACGGGCGGCCAGGAAGCGGGTGATCACGTCCTCGCCCTCTCCCGGCTCCAGCGAGCAGGTGCAATAGACCAGCGTGCCGCCTGGCGCGAGCCAGCCTGCGGCGCGCTCGAGCAGGGCGAATTGCTGCTCGGCGAGCGCGGCGATATCGCCGGGGCGCCGGTTCCAGGCAACGTCCGGATGCCGGCGGATCGTGCCGGTCGCAGAGCACGGGGCATCGAGCAGGATTGCGTCGAACGGGGCGTCGGGCGTGTATCCGGCAAGGTCGGCGGAGACGACTTCCGCCGCAAGGCCCAGCCTTGCCAGGTTCTCCGACAGCCGCTCCAGCCGCCGGGCCGAGATATCGACGGCCGTGACGCGGGCACCGCGCGCGGCCAGCTGCGCGGTCTTGCCGCCCGGCGCGGCACACAGGTCGGCGACGCTCTTGTCTGCGACATCGCCGAGCAGGCGGGCGGGCAGGCCGGCGGCCGCATCCTGCACCCACCAGGCGCCTTCATTGTAGCCCTCCAGCGCCTCGACGCGGCCGCCGGGCCGCACAAGGCGGACGGTGTTGCCGGCAACGACATGGCCGCCGAGCCGCTCGGCCCAGCCGCCCGGATCGTTCTTGACCGACAGGTCCAGATTGGGTTCGTGCAGGTGCATCGCGGCGATGGCGAGCGCGGTCTCCTCGCCATAGGCCTTCTGCCAGCCGGCGAAGAGCCAGACCGGCACGTTTCGCCAGGGCGCGGCGTTGGCGGCAAGCAGGTCCTCGCGCTCGGCCGTCATCCGCCTGAGCACGGCGTTGATCAGCCCCTTGTAGCGGCGGGAGCGTCCGTCCCTGTCGGCGATGGCGACCGCGGTCGCAACGGCGGCGCGGTCGGGGATTTCCATGAACAGGATCTGGGCCGCCGCCACATGCAGGATGTCGAGGACGAGGCCGGTCTTTTCCGGGACAGGACGTTCGAGCAGGCGGTCGAGCACGGCGGCGATCTGGCCGCGCCTGCGCAAGGCCGTGCCGAGAATGGCCCGGACGAGCGCACGGTCCCTTGGCTCCAGTGCGAAGAATTCGGGGTGGCCGCCGGTCTCGCGCAGTTCCTCGTCAAGCGGGCGGCGCTCGCCGATCACCTTGTTGAGAATGTCGACGGCAATCTTGCGCGCCGGGATGCCCGTCGTCGCCTGGTCGGCCCTGTCGGGGGTCTTCGGGCCGCCTTTGCGCTGACCGTCAGCAGCCTTCGGGCCGTGCCTGCCGCCCGGCCTGTGGGTGCCCTGTCCGGGGGCGCCGGGGCGGCCGCCCTTGCGCGGCTTGCCTTTGGATTTGTCCTGGTTCGGTCCGGTCACGATGCCTGCGATGTCTGGAATGCGAAGAACGACGAAGGCGCGGGTATGCACCCGCACGCCGCAGTTTCACAAGAAAAAAGGTTGCCGGTTCGCGCGGCGCGCCTAGCCCCAGGGGCCGCGCGTGTCCGAATCGCGTCGCGCCGAGCGGCGTCCCCAGGGGCCGGGAGGGTCGGTGCGCGGCGGATTTCCTGCCGGACCGCGCGTGCGTGTGAACTCGGCTCTCTCCGGGCGGCCCGGAGCGAGACCGCCGCCCATGCGGTCCGCCAGCTCCTGCAGGGCACGGATGCGGTTGTCGGTGTTCGGGTGTGTCGAAAACAGGTTGTCCATGCGCTCGCCGGACAGCGGATTGATGATGAACATGTGCGCGGTCGCCGGATTGCGCTCCGCGTCCGGGTTGTGGATGCGCGCGGCACCGCCGGCAATCTTGTTCAGCGCCGAGGCGAGCCAGATCGGGTTGCCGCAGATTTCCGCGCCCATGCGGTCGGCGGCATATTCGCGCGTCCGGCTGATCGCCATCTGCACCAGCATGGCGGCGATGGGGGCGACGATCATGGCGAGCAGAACGCCGACGAAGCCGAGCGGGTTGTTGTTGTCGCGGTTGCCGCCGAAGAAGAAGGCGAAATTGGCGAGCATGGAGATCGCACCGGCGATCGTCGCGGTGATCGTCATGATCAAGGTGTCGTGGTTCTTCACATGGGCGAGCTCATGCGCCATGACACCGGCGACTTCCTCGCGGGACAGGCTGTTGAGCAGGCCGGTGGTTGCCGCGACCGCCGCGTTCTGCGGGTTTCGGCCGGTGGCGAAGGCGTTGGGCTGCGGATTGTCGATCAGGTAGACCTTCGGCATCGGCAACTCGGCGCGGGCGGCGAGTTCGCGCACCATGTGAAAGAGTTCCGGCGCCTGGGCTTCGTTCGCCTCCACCGCATGGTGCATGCGCAGCACCATCTTGTCGGAGTTCCAGTAGCTGAAAAGGTTCATCGCTGCGGCGACGACAAATGCGATCATCATGCCGCTCTGGCCACCGATCATGAAGCCGATGCCCATGAACAGCGCCGTCATCGCGGCAAGCAGCAGTGCGGTGCGGAAATAGTTCATGTCACCCGTCCGTCTGGTCGTCCGGAGGCCGGATCGCCTGTCCTGTCACTGGCCGAAGCGGCCGGTTTCGCCCTATATGTTGGCGGAGGCGCGATTTTCTGCAAGAGAGGAGCGCGCCGGGCTTGCGCCGGAAGGCGCGTTTTCCAGGATGAACGAGACGAGCATGAGCGATCGAAACGACACCGGCACGACCGGGGATGCCCCGGACGGAATGCCGCGCCGCCGGCCCGAGGACCTGCCGGATGCGGCCCGCCGGGCGCTGGCCGAGGCGGAGGAGCGCCGCCGCGAGATCGACGCGCGGAGCAAGTCGCTGCCACGCGAGATCGACGGTCGCGGCGGACTGGAGCCGACGCGCTACGCGGACTGGGAGATCAAGGGCATCACCTGCGACTTCTGAAAAGCGGGAAGGGTGCGGGTTCGTCGACCTTGGTTAATGAGGGATTTACCATCGGAGGCTAGGCTTCGGCGTCACAAGCAGTCCCTTTCGGCGCCGTCGCTCGTGCGGCGGGCCGGGAGGGCGCGAATTCCAGTGAGCTGGGGCAGGCGTTTGCGACGCGTCGGCCTCCCCGGAGAGTGGTACGAGCCGAATGTCCGTTTCTTCCGCCCAGACTTCCGCCGAGAACATCGGCGGATCCTCCGACCGGCCTTCGCAAGGCACGAGCGGCACAACCCTGCCCTCGGCCAATCCGTTCGAGCGGTTGGCGGCGCTGCTTGCCGACGAGACGCCGGGTGCCACGCCGATTGCCATGACGATCGGAGAGCCGCGCCATGCCGTGCCGGACTTCGTCGGACCCGTGCTTGCCGGCAATCTCAAGGATTTCAGTCGCTATCCGAACATTCGCGGCACGGATGCCTTTCGCGAATCGGTCGCCGGCTGGCTCGACCGGCGCTATGGCCTTGAGGGCAGTCTCGATCCCGCGCGCGGGATCCTGCCGCTCAACGGCTCCCGCGAGGGCCTGACTTTCGCCGCCATCGGCGCCCGCGACTACCTGAAGAAGCCGGGGGCTGCGCGGCCGACGGTGCTGATGCCCAACCCCTTCTACCAGACCTATGCGGCTGCCGCGCATGTGGCCGGTGCCGAGACGATCGCGCTCGACGCAAGGGCGGGCACCGGCTTCCTGCCCGATCTCGATGCCATCGATCCGGCTGTGCTGGAGCGAGCGGTTGCCTTCTTCTACGCCTCGCCCGCCAATCCGCAGGGGGCAGCGGCCGGCCTTGCCGAATGGACGAAGCTGATCGGCCTTGCCCGCAAGCACCGTTTTCTCGTGGTCGCCGACGAGTGCTACTCCGAGATCTACCGGGACGCGCCGCCGGCCGGTGTGCTTCAGGCGGCCCATGCCCTGGGCGAGGGATATGCCAACATCATCACGGTGAACTCGCTGTCGAAGCGCTCCAATCTTGCCGGCCTGCGGTGCGGTTTCGCCGCCGGCGATCCCGATTTCCTCGATGCATGGTCGCGGTTTCGCGGTCTCTCCGCGCCGCAGGTGTCGATGCCGCTGCAGGCTGTCGCAGCGGCGGCCTTTGCCGACGAGGCGCATGTGATCGAGAACCGGCGGCTCTACAATGCCAAGTTCGCCATCGCGGAGACGCTGCTGGCGCCGCTGTTCGGCAAGGTCGTGCCCGAGGGCGGCTTCTTCCTGTGGCTGGACGTTGCCCGCTTCGGCGGCGGCGTCGAGGTGACCCGCCGGTTGTGGAGCGAGGCCGGGGTCAAGGTGCTTCCCGGGGCCTATCTGGCGATGGACGGGGCGGCCGGAAACCCGGGTGCGGACTATATCCGCCTTGCCCTGGTCGATGATGAAAAGACCGTCGAGGCGGGGCTTGCCCGCCTGGTCGGCGTGCTCGGAGGCTGAAGGATGCGCCGCACCACCCCGATCAGAAGCGGCCGCGCCGCAGCCCTTGGCCTTGAAGACACGGAGGCCCCGTTCAAGCGGTTCATGAGGCGCAACATGATCGGCGCCGCCGGTCTGGCGCTGATCGCGCTCTGCGCGGCTCTTGCCTCGGCGCTCGCCACCTGGTCGACCACGGATCCGAGCTTCAGCCATGCCACCTCGGGGCCGGTGCGCAATGCGCTGGGCCAGCCCGGCGCGGTCATCGCCGATCTTTTCATGCAGGCAATCGGCCTTGCCTCCGCGGTCTTTCTGGTGCCGGTGGTGCTGTGGGGCTGGCGGCTGGTTGCCGCGCGCGCCACGCGTGTCGCGCCGCGCCGCATCGCCTTCTGGGGTGCCGGCACGCTGCTTGCCGCCGGTGCGCTGGCCGCCCTTCCCGTTCCCTCCAGCTGGCCGTTGCCGACAGGGCTCGGCGGATTCCTCGGCGACTTCATCCACCGCTTCCCGGCGATGCTCACCGGCGAGCTGACGCAGGGCATGGCGATGATCGTCGGCATGCTCGGCCTCGGCGTTCCGGCTGCGGTCTTCATGCTACGCGCCGCCGGATGGCTTGGCCGCGATCCGCAGCCCGCGTTTGCCCCCCTGCCCGAGCCGTCCCGCCATGCCCGTTCGGTCGGGGCCGTGCCGGATCATGAAGAGGACGACGAGGACGAGGACGAAGGCGGCGGCCGGTTCTCCGCGATTGCCGGTGCCGTCACCCATTTCGGCCTCCTGGCGCGCGCCAACCTGCGTCGGCTGACCGGTCGCGGCGGCGGTGCCCGCCGGCGCTCGTCCGATCCTTACGACGACGATTTCATCGATGAGGGCCATGAGGGCGACTGGGACGATGCCGACGGTCGTGTCGAGGACGACGACGATCCGGTGCACCGTCATGGCGGGTTCTCGGCGCTGCGCCGCCGCCTCGCCAACCGGTTGCTGCCGCCGGAAGACGACGGCCTCGATGCCTTCTATGGCGGCGGGGCGCCGGCCGAGCCGGAGATCGAGGACCCTTACGCGGACGATGCCGACTTCGCCGCCGGGCCGACCATCGACGACCTGCCGGACCTCGACGAGGACGACGGCTCGGGCGGACTCGGCACGCCGCTGCCGCGCGCCATTGCCGGACCTGCCGGCCGAACCGCGCCGCCCCCCGCCGGACGCGTGGTGCCGCCGGCCGGCCGGCCGAAGCCGGGTCGCCGCGTCACGGAGGAGGCGCAACCCTCCTTCCTGCGCAACCCTGGCGTCTACGAGCTGCCGCCGCTGCACTTGCTGTCGGAGCCCAAGGCGACCTCGAAGCAGACGGCCATCAACACCGACGCGCTGGAACAGAACGCCCGCATCCTGGAAGGGGTGCTGGAGGATTTCGGCGTGCGCGGCGAGATCATCGAGGTCCGTCCGGGTCCCGTGGTGACGCTTTACGAGCTGGAACCGGCGCCGGGCATCAAGTCGTCCCGCGTCATCGGCCTGGCCGATGACATCGCCCGCTCGATGAGCGCCATCTCGGCCCGCGTTGCGGTCATTCCCGGCAAGAACGCCATCGGCATCGAGCTGCCCAACCAGCGCCGCGAGACGGTCTACCTGCGCGAGCTTCTTGCCGCCAACGACTACGAGAAGACCAAGGCCAAGCTGGCGCTGACGCTGGGCAAGACGATCGGCGGCGAACCGGTGATCGCCGATCTTGCCCGCATGCCGCACCTGCTGGTCGCCGGCACCACCGGCTCGGGCAAGTCGGTCGCCATCAACACGATGATCCTGTCGCTGCTCTACCGGCTCGAGCCGGAGCAGTGCAAGCTGATCATGATCGACCCGAAGATGCTCGAACTGTCGATCTATGATGGCATTCCCCATCTTTTGACGCCGGTCGTCACCGACCCCAAAAAGGCGGTGGTTGCGCTCAAGTGGACCGTCCGGGAGATGGAAGAGCGCTACAAGAAGATGTCGAAGATGGGCGTGCGCAACATCGACGGCTACAACACCCGCGTTTCCCAGGCGATGGAGAAGGGCGAGGTCTTCACCCGCACCGTGCAGACGGGTTTCGACCGCCACACCGGCGAGCCGATCTTCGAGGACGAGGAGCTGCCGCTCGAGCAGATGCCCTATATCGTCGTCATCGTCGACGAGATGGCCGACCTGATGATGGTCGCGGGCAAGGACATCGAAGGCGCGATCCAGCGGCTCGCCCAGATGGCGCGCGCCGCCGGCATCCACCTGATCATGGCGACGCAGCGCCCTTCGGTCGACGTCATCACCGGCACGATCAAGGCGAACTTCCCGACCCGCATCTCCTTCCAGGTGACGTCGAAGATCGACAGCCGCACCATTCTTGGCGAGCAGGGCGCGGAGCAGCTCCTTGGTCAGGGCGACATGCTCTACATGGCCGGCGGCGGCCGCATCCAGCGCGTCCACGGTCCTTTCGTTGCCGACGAGGAGGTCGAGCATATCGTCGGCCACCTGAAGCGGCAGGGCACGCCGCAATACCTGGAGGCGGTGACCGAGGAGGACGAGGTCTCCGACAGCCCGTATGACGCGCTCGCCGGCGGCGGCGGCGGCGATGACGAGGGCAACGACCTCTACGACAAGGCGGTCGCCATCGTGCTGCGCGACAAGAAGGCCTCGACGTCCTACATCCAGCGCCGCCTGTCGATCGGCTACAACCGCGCCGCCTCGATCATCGAGCGGATGGAGAACGAAGGCCTTGTCGGTGCGGCCAACCATGCCGGCAAGCGCGAGATCCTGGTCCAGAACGGGGTCGAGGACGACTATTGAGGCGGGCGGTGCGGGGCGTGGTCGCAACTTTGCCACAGCCGCCTGCTAGCGCATCCTGACAATAGACGGCGCAGGCGTGATCCCGCGTCCGCCTTGCCAAGCCGACGGAGCCTTTTGCATGACCACCGCTCGCCGCACTTTCCTTGCCCTGGCCACGGGCGCGTTTCTTGCGCTGGCCGGGGGCGTTCCGGCCCAGGCCGCCGCGCTCGACGCGGAGCAGAAGAAGACGCTGGCCGAGGTGAATTCCTATTTCAACTCGGTGAAGACCATGCATGGCGACTTCATCCAGTTCGGCCCCAATGGGGAACGGGCGGAAGGCAAGTTCTACATGGCCCGGCCGGGCAAGATCCGCTTCTACTACAACCCGCCGGCCAAGGTGGACATCGTCGCCGACGGCAAGTCCGTCTCGGTGAAGGACCGCAAGCTCGCCACCCAGGACATCTGGCCGCTGAACGAGACGCCGCTGCGTTTCCTGCTGGCCGACAAGATCAACCTGGAGGCCGATGCCGAGGTTGCCAATGTCTCGGTCGAACCGGATCTGGTCACCGTGGTGCTGGCCGACAACTCGACCTTCGGCACCGGCAAGCTGACCCTGATCTTCGATGCGGCGTCGATCGCCCTGAAGCAGTGGACGGTGACGGACGCGCAGGGCTACGACACCTCGGTCGCGATCTACAACACGACCGTCAACGGCCCGACCAATCCGAAGCTCTTTCATATCGACTACAACGCCAACCTGATGCAGCGCCGCGGCAACTGAGCCGCGCCGGGCAGGGCTTGCGTGCGAGAAGGCCGCGGGGGGCGGACGGACAGCGTGGGTGATGCGAACGGGGGAGCGCCGGCACCGCGCCGGGCACCGGTCTTCGTCGAGATCCTCGAACGGCTGGCGCGTCAACGCGGCGCGCGCGTCGAGGTCGAGCCGGTCTACGGCTATGCCGGGGCCCTGATCGAGGCATCCGGCCGCCGCCACTTCTTCAAGGGCACGCATTTCGACATCAACCGGGCCGGCGCGGCGGCGCTTGCCCGCGACAAGGACTACGCGGCCAGGTTCCTTGCCGCCGCCGGTCTTGCCGTGCCGCGCGGAATGCTTTTGCACAGTCCGCGCCGCGCCGCCCAGCTTGCCCTGAAAAATCCCGATGTCGCCGCGCGCCTGCCCGCCCGGCAGGCGGCGCACGCCTTTGCCGGCGAGGTCGGTTTTCCCGTCTTCGTCAAGCCGAACGAGGGATCGGAGGGCGAGGACGTGACCCGGGTCGGGGATGCGGCCGCGCTCGACCTGGCACTGGACGCCCTGTTCGCGGTGCATGAGCGGGTGCTGGTGCAGCAGGCGGTGACGGGTGCCGACATCCGCGTCGTCGTGCTCGACGGCAAGGTGGAGGGCGCCTTCCTGCGCCGCCCGCTCGCGGTCACCGGCGACGGGGTGACGCCGCTTTCCGCGCTGATCGCCGCGGAAATCGCCGGCTTTGCCAGCGGCGGCAAGGGCAGCCGGATCGTTGCCGACGATCCGCGCATTCTCGGGCATCTCGCCTCCGCCGGCCTCGGGCCGGAAAGCGTGCCGGCATCCGGTCTCACAGTGCCGCTCTTGGCCAATGCCAACCTTTCGACCGGTGGCAGTGCCCGCGACATCACGGGCGAGCTGTCACCGGAGCTCGCCGATGCCGCGCTCCGCGCCTGCGCGGCGCTCGGCCTGCGCTTCGCCGGCGTCGACCTCCTGCATGAGGGGGAAGTGGAACGTTCTGCTGCCGGCAAGACGGCTGTCGGACGTATGGCCGCCGACAAGGCGCCGGTGGTGCTGGAGGTCAACGCCGCGCCAGGTCTTTCGTATTTCCATCGGCTCGGACCTGAGGCCGCCGCCCGCGTCGAGACGATCTACGCGCACCTTCTCGACGCGTTGCTGGGGTGAGGCCTCCATGACGCCGCAGCCTGACAAAGATGCCGGCAATGCGGCTGAAGAAACCGGGGGGAGAGGCGCTGACAAGCGCATCCGAACAGGCTTCAATGAGCCGTCAAACCCGCGTCGGCGCTGATCCGGCTTCGACTGGCAACGCAGGGCAGGCGCCAGGACCTTTCCGCCTGGATGCGGAAAGCACTTTCCGGAAAATGGAAGCGACAATGGTGATGCGCAGACGCGATTCGACCGCATCGAAGTGGCAAGGCGTCGTTGAATGAGCGAGACGGCAGTCCTGTTTGCGGTGCTTTTCGCGGCGTTCCTGCACGCACTCTGGAACACCCTCGTCAAGGGCTATGGCGACAAGATCGTCATGATGTTGACGATAGCGGTTGTGCAGACTGCGATCGCATTGCTCATGATTCCGTTTCTCGGATTGCCTGTGCCGGCCGCCTGGCCCTGGTTGATCGCTGCGGCGGTTCCGCACACCACGTACAAGATCGCTCTGGCGAAGGCATACGAGCTCGGCGATATGTCGCGGGTATATCCGATCTCCCGCGGCCTGAGCATTGCTATCGTCACCATAGCCAGCGTCATCGTGCTTCAGGAAGACGTCTCTCCGGTCGGCTTGCTGGGAATAGTCACGATCGGAACAGGCGTGATCGCGCTCTCTCGCAAGGAGGGCGCGGACATGGGACACATCGGGCTGCGAACGGCTGTGCTGTGCGCCTTTGCAGGGGCCAGCGTGGCGCTCTATTCGATCCTGGATGCGATAGGGGTCCGAGTGTCCCTCGGCGATATCACGCTTCGCACCATTGCGACATTTGCGGCCTGGTTGTTTGTTCTCGACGGTCTCGGAATGGTGCTGTTTTCCGTGTTCTATCGCGGTCATCGCGTATTTGCCGATGTTGCGAGAACCGGCCTCACGGGAATACTGGCGGGGTCCACGGCCTTTGCGTGCTTCTGGATCGCGATATGGGCATTTGCCTATGCTCCGGTCGCTCTGGTTGCCGCGCTTCGTGAAACCAGCGTCCTCTTCTCGCTGGTCCTTGGCAGGGTCGTCCTGTCGGAGTGCATCAGCCTGCGCCGGGCGTGTTTTGCGATGCTCGTTCTGACAGGCATCGTCATGCTCAGGTTTGCATGAGCTTGCTTGAAACCCGCAGTCGGGGATGCGGCGGCGGCGGATGCCGGTGACGTTGTTCTCGTGAGCGCCCGGTCGCAGTCGCGAGCGTTCGCAGCGGCCCGGGCGGTTCAGCCGACGCGCGCGCAGGCAGCACCACTCGTCAGCCTCTCAAAGCAGGGCGCAGAACTGTACCCGTTGCTCCGGTGCAAGGTCACCGGAAGCCGGAAGACGAATGAAGTGAATGCAGGAAATTTGGTGGAGCCGAGGGGAATCGAACCCCTGACCTCTGCAGTGCGATTGCAGCGCTCTCCCATCTGAGCTACGGCCCCGCGCTCGTCGAGCGTGTGCGGCATTTAGGAGAGGGCGGGTGTCGCTGTCAAGCGATTCCCCGGCTGCCCCGACAGCGCGGTCTGGACGGTGTTTTCCCGGCCGGGGGTGGTGCGGCGCGGGAGCGCGCCTGCCGGTTGGGCAGGGCATCCGCATGCGCGAGGGGCGTCTGTGGGCGCGAGCGCCGGCGGTGCGGACCCTTGATCCGGACAACCGGCGGAACGCCCCCGCGAGAGCCTTGCGGGCCGCGTCCGTCGCGGTTACATGAGGGGAAACCGCCCGACCCGCCGCCAAGCCGGAGCCCCGACCTTCATGCGAGCCATTCTCGACGTCGTTCTCATCATCCTCAATCTCTACACGTGGGTGATCATCGCCAGCGCGATCTTTTCCTGGCTCTATGCCTTCAACGTGATCAATTCCGGCAACCAGTTCGTCGGGATGATCGGTCAGGCGCTCTACAACCTGACGGAGCCGCTGCTGCGTCCGATCCGCCGCGTCGTGCCGGCGATGGGCGGTCTCGACATCTCGCCGATCGTGCTGCTGCTCGGCATCTTCCTGCTGCAGCGGATCATCGCCTATTACATCTATCCCAACGTCTTTTGAGCCTGCCCGCAGGTGGTGAGGGCCTGACAATACGGGCCGCGTCGTGAACACGCAGGGTGAGCCGCTTTCCGCCTGGAGCGTTGCCGGCAGCGAGGTCCGGCTTTTCGTGCGCGCCAGCCCGCGCGCATCGCGCGATGCGGTCGAGGGCGTCAAGCTGCTCTCCGATGGGCGCGCCGTGCTGGCGGTCAGGGTGCGGGCGGTTGCCGACAAGGGTGCTGCAAACGCGGCGGTCGCGGCGCTCCTTGCCGCAACGCTTGGCCTTGTGAAGAGCGACGTGCGGCTCGTCTCGGGTGCGACCGCGCGGCTCAAGACGTTCCTTTTGGGCGCCCGCGATGACGCGGGTGCGCAAGCGATTGCCGCTCGCCTTGCCGACATGGCTGGCGCGTGCCGGCTAGAGTGACCTGGGTTCGGCGGATTTTCCGGAGGTTTCATGACTGCAAAGCTGATCGACGGCAAGGCACGGGCCGCGCGCCTGCGCGGGGATGTCCGCGAGGCGGTGTCCGCGCTGAAGGCGGCCCACGGGCTCATGCCGGGCCTGGCGGTGGTGCTGGTCGGCGAGGATCCGGCGAGCCAGGTCTATGTCGCCAACAAGGTGCGCCAGACCGAGGAATGCGGCATGCGCTCGATCGAGCACCGCCTTGACGCCGCGACGCCCGAGGACGCGCTTCTGGCGCTGGTCGCAAGGCTCAACGCGGATCCGGATGTCGACGGCATTCTGGTGCAGATGCCGCTGCCCGCCCATATCGACACGGACAGGGTGGTGCTTGCCATCGACCCGGCCAAGGATGTCGACGGGCTGCACCCGACCAATGCCGGGCGCATCGTGCTCGGCCGCCCGGGGCTGGTGCCCTGCACGCCGAAGGGCTGCGTCCTTCTGGCGCGCGAGGCGATGGGCGACCTTTCCGGCGTCAACGCCGTGGTGCTCGGCCGCTCGATCCTCGTGGGCAAGCCGGTGGCGCTGCTTTTGCAGAACGAGAACTGCACCGTGACGATGGCACATTCGCGCACGCGCGACATTGCCGCTTTGTGCCGGCAGGCGGATCTTCTGGTGGCCGCCGTCGGGCGGCCGGAAATGGTGCGCGGCGACTGGATCAGGCCCGGTGCGACGGTGATCGATGTCGGCATCAACCGGATCGCCGCGCCGGAGCGGGGCGAGGGCAAGACGCGGCTTGTGGGCGATGTTGCCTTCGACGAGGCGTTGCAGGTGGCGGGCGCGATCACGCCGGTGCCCGGCGGCGTCGGGCCGATGACGATTGCCTGCCTGCTCGCCAACACGGTGCAGGCGGCCTGTGCCCGGCGCGGCATCGAGGCGCCGGCACTTTAGACCCGAGACTTCAGATCCCGCGCTTGAGGCAAGGAGCGGGCTTGAAACGAAAAGACCCCGGCGCGGATGGTTCCGCCCGGGGTCTTTTGCGTTGTTATGCGGCGGGCGGCGCGTCAGGCGCGGCCGGCAGTCCCGCCTGCCGGCACCAGCCAGGCAAGCAGCAGCCGGTAAGGCAGCAGCAGCGCTGCGGCGACCAGAAGCTTCACCGCCATGTCGCCGGCGGCCCAGGAGAGCCAGCGCGGCGCTTCCAGCGCGAAGACGCCGAGGAACGGCGCGGTTTCGGTGGCAAACGCATCGTCGAAGCCGAGCAGGGGCGCTGCCGCGGCCGAGAAGGCAAGGCCGAAGAAGAGCGCCGTGTCGAGGGCCGAGGCGATCACCGAGGAAACCGCCGGGGCGAGCCACCAGGCGAAACGGCGCAGCCGGTCGAAGACGGCGATGTCGAGCAGATGCGCCATCAGGAAGGCGGAACCGGAGGCAATGGCGATGCGCGGCGTCGCCAGCCAGACGGAAAGCGCCAGAGCAAGGGCGAAACCGACCAGCACCACCTTGCGGGCGGCTTTCGGTCCGAAGCGGCGGTTGGTCAGGTCGGTGACCAGGAAGGCGGCCGGATAGGTGAAGGCGCCCCATGTCAGGAGGTCGGCAAGGTTGATGCCGCCGAGCGTGCCGTGCACCGGATACTGGACCAGCACGTTGGAGGCGACGATGACCACTGCCATGGCGGCGATCGCCGGCACGAAGCGGTTCGGGGAAAAGCGTTCTGCGTCCGACATCTTGCCAGGGCTCCGGGCCATCAAGGGAAAGCGTCCGCCATGACGGCGGCGACAAACGCCAAAAGAGGCGCGAATGGCGCCTCTTGCGGGTATTTTCGCTGCGCGGTGTGTCCGGATTGCGACCGGACACGTCCGGATCAGGCCGCGGCGGCTGCCGCCAGGCGACGCTTGATCTCGGTGCGCAGGATGCGGGCCTTCGGCGACAGCTCGCTCTCGGCAGCCTTCATCAGGAAGGCGTCGAGGCCGCCGCGGTGCTCGACCGAGCGCAGCGCGTGCGCCGAAATGCGCAGCTTGTAGGTCTCGCCCAGCGCGTCGGACAGAAGCGACACGTTGCACAGGTTCGGCAGGAACCGGCGGCGGGACTTGTTGTTGGCGTGGCTGACGTTGTTACCGGTCATCACGTCCTTGCCGGTGAGTTCGCAACGGCGTGCCATGGGACACCTTTTTTCTTTCTTCTCGGGGGTGGGCCCCGAACGTTTCAACGATAAGGGCGCTTGCCCCGTTTCAAGACTGCCGGATCACTATTGCGGTGACGTTCGCGGACCCGCATGGCCCGGCGCCCATTGACCGGCAATGGATGAAAAAGTCGGCCTGCTATACGGGTCGATGCCCGCGCCGTCAAGGCTGTTGCACGCGAAAGGGCGTCCTTGACGATGCGGGCCGGCACGGGCCGCGAATATTTCGCGGCGGGCGGGGGATCATTTGCAGTCCGTTAACCATGCGGTTACCGTGCGAGCCGACAATGATGCGCGAAACCCGGGCCTGTCCCGGACCTGCGGAGACGGCTGAGGGTGGCCATCCGGCTCCGTATCGCTGCCCGGCCCGACCGGTCTCCGTTCAGGGCGTGCGTCCTGCCGGATGCCGCGATGACGGATGTGATTTGGAAATGCGTATTGTCTGTCCGGCCGGCCGTGGCCGCGCGGTGTGTGAGGTTCCGATGTCCAGGCTCTCCCTTTCCAGCTTCCTGCCGCGCTCCGGTGCCGGCCCGCTGCTCGGCGTCGCGTTGGCGGCGCTCGTGGCGGTTCCCGGTGTTCCGGCACTGGCCGAGACGGCCCGCCTCGGCGGCGTCTACGATATCTCCGTCTCCGGGTTCAAGATTGCTCGCGGCTCGCTGTCGCTGGTGCTTCAGAAGAATGCCTATTCGGCCAAGGTGGGCATGGAGCCGGCGGGCATCGGCACGCTGTTTTCCGCCGGCAAGGGCGGCGCGCAGGCGTCGGGCTGGGTGTCCAGCAAGTCGGTGGTGCCGTCCAGCTACAAGATGGCCTCGCATGCCGCAGACCGGGACTTCTTCGTCGACCTGGCGCAGGGCTCGGGCAAGGTGCGCTCGATGCGTGTCACCCCGAAGTTCAAGCCGAACGCGGAGCGGATCAAGGTCACCAAGAAGCACACCCGCAATGTGGTCGATCCGCTGAGCGCGATCCTGATGCCGGCGAAAGCCGCCAAGGGCAAGCCGGACGCCAGCGTCTGCAAGAGACGCATTCCGATCTTCGACGGCTGGACCCGTTTCGACATCCAGCTCAGCTACAAGGAAATGCGCGACGTTTCCGGCAAGGGCTATGACGGCAAGGTCGTCGTGTGCACCGCGCGCTGGATTCCGGTCGCCGGACACCGCCCGTCGACGGCGTCGGTCAAGTACATGGCGGAGAACCGCAAGATGGAAGCGTGGCTCGCGCCGATCGGTTCGCAGGGCGTCTTCGTGCCCTACCGGGTGGAAATGGGCACCAAGAGCGGCACGCTGGTGGTCGAACCGCGCAAGCTGAAATTCACCAACGGACGCGACCAGGCAGCCAACTGACGAGGCCGCGCTTTTCGTAAACGGCATCACGCCGGCGCGGGAGATCCGCGCCGGCGCTTGCATTTTCGCCTGTAACGCGCCATCTCGTGAGGGCGCGCGGCTTGACAGGGCCGGCCGGTCTCGCCAGTGTCGCGCCGCAATTCACCCGGGAGCGGATCCGCCCGCCCCGCCCAGCCTCTGGACCGATTTCAAGATGCACAGCTTCCTCGAATTCGAAAAACCCGTCGCCGACCTGCAGGGCAAGGTCCACGAGTTGCGGGCGGTGGCCGGATCGGGCGAGGCGGTCGAGGTCTCGGACGAAATCGCGCGGCTGGAAGCCAAGGCCGAGCAGACACTCAAGGACATCTATTCCCGCCTGACGCCCTGGCAGAAGACCCTGGTCGCCCGGCATCCGGACCGGCCGCATGCGGTCGACTACATTGCCGGGCTGATCGAGGATTTCACGCCGCTGGCCGGCGACCGGAACTATGCCGAGGACGCGGCGGTGATTGCCGGCATCGGCCGGTTCCGCGGGCGCTCGGTGGCGATTCTCGGCCAGGAGAAGGGCGCCGACACCCAGTCGCGGCTGAAGCACAATTTCGGCATGGCTCGGCCCGAGGGCTACCGCAAGGCGGTGCGCATCATGGGCATGGCCGAGCGTTTCGGCCTGCCGGTCGTCTCCTTTGTCGACACGGCCGGCGCCTATCCCGGCATCGGCGCAGAGGAACGCGGCCAGGCGGAGGCCATTGCCCGTTCGACCGACGCCTGTCTGGCGCTGGGCACGCCGAACGTGTCGCTGATCATCGGCGAGGGCGGATCGGGCGGCGCCATCGCCATCGCCACCGCCAACCACGTGGCGATGCTCGAGCATGCGATCTACAGCGTGATCTCGCCGGAAGCCGGCGCCTCGATCCTGTGGCGCGACAGCGCGCGGGCGCAGGACGCGGCCACCAACATGAAGATCACCGCCCAGGACCTGATCCAGCTCAAGGTGATCGACGAGATCGTCGAGGAGCCGCTCGGCGGCGCGCACCGCGCCAAGGCGATCGTCGTCGACCGGGCCGGCGCCGCCATCGACAAGGCGCTCGCCCGTTTCGAGGGGATGGACGCAGCCGCGATCCGCGACCAGCGGCGCAAGAAGTTCCTGGCCATCGGCCGCTCGATCTGAGCCGCCGACGCGGCCTTGCGGCCGCAAATTCAGGGTTTGCCGCCAAAACGCCAGAATCTTCCGCCACCCAGAAGCTGGCCGGGTGCGCGTGCTCTGAATTCGCCTGGCCGGATGGTGCCGGGCGTGCCCGGTAACCTTGGGTAAACCCTAAGTGACTAGCCTTTCAGGCGAGCGCGGGCGATGTTTGGCCCGGCAGTAAAGCCAGGCGGGTGGTCGCCCATTATTTGAACGGACAGGCAGCATGGCGCAGGGTATCGCGCGGTTCGGCAAGACGACACGCAGGGCACTTGCGGCCCTTGCACTGGCCACGGTTCTCGCCGGTTGCCAGGCGGACGAACTCGGCTACGGGCCCAAGCACCAGCGACCTGTCAGCAGCGAGGTGAAGGCCAAGCTGACCAGTCTCGGCATGAGCCTGACCAGCCCGATCATGCTGCGCATCTTCAAGCAGGATTCGACCCTCGAGGTCTGGAAGCAGACCAAGTCCGGCCGTTACGCGTTGCTGGAAAGCTTCGAGATCTGCAAATGGTCGGGCGAGTTCGGTCCGAAGAAGAAGGAAGGCGACCGCCAGGCGCCGGAGGGCTTCTACGAGATCACCCCGGCGCTCATGAACCCGAATTCCAGCTACCACCTCGCCTTCAATCTCGGTTACCCGAACAAGTTCGACCGTGCCTACAACCGCACCGGCTCGCATCTGATGGTGCATGGCGCCTGCTCCTCGCGCGGCTGTTACGCCATGACCGATGCCCAGGTGCAGGACATCTACGCGCTTGCCCGGGAGAGCTTCAAGGGCGGGCAGCGCTCGTTCCAGGTTCAGGCCTTTCCCTTCCGCATGACGGCGGAGAACATGGCTGCCCATCGCAATTCCGAGCATTACGACTTCTGGAAGATGCTGAAGCGCGGCTACGATCATTTCGAGGTGACGAAAGTTCCGCCGAAGACCGAGGTCTGCGAGAAGCGCTATGTCTTCGACGCGGTGCCGCTGGTCGAGGGCGTACCCTTCCGCGCCACTGCGAAATGCCCGGAATACAAGGTTCCCGAGAGCGTCGAGATGGCGGTCCTGAAGAAGCAGCAGCAGGACGAGCAGAAGATCATCGAGATCGCCGAGGCCGAGGCCCGCGCGGAGAAGCGCAAGGCGCAGATCGCGGCGATCTTCGGCAATGGCCCGGATGAGACCGCCAAGGCGGACGCTGCCCGGGCGACGGCCGTTGCCGCAACCTCTGCCGCCCCTGCGGACGCGGCCGGCCAGACGGCGAACATGACGCCGGTCCCGGCGGACGCGCCCTCGCAGCAGACCGCCTT
>NZ_JBLXFR010000060.1:0-21788 GCF_048261845.1 Stappia sp.
CCCCCCTCCGGGGCGGCGGCGCGCATCCCGGCGAGCCCCGGACGCCCGCCCTGCGCGCCGGCAAGCTCCGCCAGACGCGCCTCGGCTTCCGCGAACTTGCCGTCCTCGGCAAGGCGCGTCGCGCTGATGAAAATGTCACCGGATGCCTGGGCTTCCGTCTCGCGCCAGTAGAGCCAGCCGCGATAGGCGGCGGTGCCGACGACAATCAGGACCGCAAGCGCGATCAGATAGGGACCGAACCGATCCCACAGGCGCTTGAAGCGCTCGTGCCTGATCTCCTCGTCGACTTCGCGAAAAATGTCCGACATACGCTGCAATTTCCTGAAACTTGACGTGGATCGCGGCCGGCCTCCCGGCCGGCGCGGCGCCACCATATCCATTTGACCCTGCACTGGCAAACGGCCCGTGCAGGCGATGGCCACCCCTCCCCTTGCGCGTCTTCGTGGCGCAAGTGAGGCAGTCACCCGGGCGGGCGGGCGCTCAGACGAGCGAAACGCCGATCAGCCACTCGTGCAGATACAGGACAAAGGCGACATAGAGGCCAAGCCCGGCCACGACGGACACCACATCGCCGCTCATCGAGAGCTGCGCGCCCGGCGCGCCGCCGGCATCGCCCCGCCGCTTCAGCGAGATCCGGTCGAGAACGGCCCAGCCCAGGAACGCCGCGAAAAGCAGCACCGAGGCGGCGTCGCCATTGGCGAGCAGATGCGCCAGCGCCCAGATCTTCACCGCCAGGATCGTCGGATGCTTCGTCGCCGCCTTGATGCGTCCCGCCGGCGCATTGGAGGCGACGAGCAGGACAAAGACCGGCACCATCAGCAACAGGGTGACGTGGCGCATCCACAGCGGCGGATCGTAGAGGATGGCCGGGCCTTGCGCGCGCGCCACCCCGTAGCCGTAGATCAGCAGGGCGAAGCCGGCGAGCGACAGGACCGTGAACAGGCCCTTGTAGCCCTTCTCGCCAAGACGGGTGCGAAGGCGTGTCCGCACGCCGGTCAGGATGGGCAACATGTGGACGCCCAGAAAGGCGACCAGGCCGAGCACGAGCAAGGTCATGGCAACAGATTCTCCCTCAAAGTCACCGCGCGACTTGACCGGTTTACCGGCATCCGGTCAAGCCGGCGACGCAGGCCAGGCCGCGCCTTGCAACACGGGCCGGCACCCGCGAGACTGTGGTCGCCAGGAGATCACAGCCGGATGACGGAGCAGCAGATGACCGACGAAGCGACGGCTCGCGCCCGGCTTGTTGCGCGCAGGGAGGAACTCGAGGCCCTGTCGGAAACAGCGCGGGAGGCACGCGGCGTGGTACAACTCGATCAGCAGTCCGTCGGCCGGTTGTCGCGGATGGACGCCATCCAGGGCCAGGCGATGGCTCTGGCCAACGAGCGCCAGCGGACGGCCGAGCTCGGCCGGATCGCGGCCGCGCTGCAACGCCTCGACACCGGCACCTACGGGGAGTGCCTGGAATGCGGAGAAGGGATCGCCCCGCGCCGTCTCGCCGTCGATCCCGCCGCGTCGCTGTGCATCGCCTGTGCCGGCCGCGGCTGAACCTTTGCACCCAAAACCGGGCTGCCGCCCCGCTGCGGCCGCAAGCAGCTTGGAGAATCACTTCCGTTAAGGGCATATTCCGCTTGCTTGAAGAGGCAGGGACGAGATGACGGACCGTGATCGGCGCAGCAGCCCGCGCCACCGCACGCTCAAGAGCGGCAAGATCGTGCCGGACGATCACTCGGCGGTCCATGACTGCCGGGTTCGAAACCTGTCCGCGGACGGCGCCCTGCTGAAACTGCCGAGCACCGTCCACATTCCCGACCGTTTCGAGCTGCGCATCGTCAACGAGGACATCCGCGAAGTGGCCATCGTACGCTGGCGTACGGCAACCGAACTCGGCGTCCAGTTCGAGCGCGAGGAGGACGCCGCGAGGGGTGAATGAAGCCCCCTCGCGCGATTCTCAATCGGTTCCGCGCCGTCCCGAACGCAGGACGATGAACAGGAACAGCGCCATGGTCAGGACGGACAGCAGCGAACCTGCCTGCGCAAGCACCTCACCGGTTCCCGAAAGCGCCATGTAGATGCCCGGCACGAGAACCACGACCGCCAGCACGCTCAACCAGTAGTGGACACGCGCGATGGGCAGGGCGGCAATGCCCGGCGAGAGGGCGTAGAACCCGCCGAAGATCGACATGCTGACGAACCCGATCAGGTTGAGATGGCCATGTACCGGACCCATCGTGTGATCGTTCGTGGCCGACATCTGAATGCCCCAGACCATTCCCAGCAGCGCAAAGAAGGCGCCGGTTGCAAAAAATCGAGTGGCAAGGCTGCCCATGCTGTTCCCCTCTTCCAGTTGCATGCTCTCGCGTGGGAAGGTTCTCGCCGGGGGGCCCGTCCCCGCGGCGTATCTGCCCGGCCGCGCCGCACCGCGATTCCGTTCGCAAGGCGGCCGGAAAACGTTACGTCATCACCCGAATTGCGGCAATCACGGATGGCGCGCGCGGCCTTCCCGAAGCCCGGCCGGCAAACCCGTCCCCGCCTTGCCCGGAGCCGGCTGCCGCGCCGCCCGCTGGGCGAGCCAGACACTGGCCAGAACGATGGCGACGCCGCCGAGCTGGGCCGGCGACAGCGCCTGGCCGAGCAGAACCCAGCCAAGCAACACCGCCGTCGTCGGACTGAGGAAGCCCAGCGAGGAGACGGCGGAGGGCTCCAGTCGCGAGATGCCGCGAAACCACAGCACATAGGTGAGCGCGCTGGAGAGGCCCATATAGAGGAAGCCTGTCAGGTTGCGCGCATCCGGAACCGGCGGCAGCGGCTCCATCACGAAGGCCATCGGCACCAGCAGCAACCCGCCCGCCGTCAGCTGCCAGGCAGCGAAGGTCAGCGGCGAGACGGGCGGCTGCCAACGACGGCTGAGCACCACGCCAAAAGCCATGGAGACGGCACCGCCAAGGGCGGCGGCGATGCCGATCATGTCGAGCGCCGCACCGTGCCGCAGCACCAGCAGCGCGACGCCGCCAAGGCCCGCAAGAGCGGCGGCGACGGCGAGCGGACGGATCACCGTGCCGAGCAGCGCGGCGGCGACAAAAATGACGATCAGCGGCTGCACGGCGCCGACCGTCGCGGCGATGCCGCCGGGCAGCCGGTAGGCGGCAACGAAGAGCAGCACCATGAAGATGGCGAAGTTGAGCAGGCCCAGCGCCAGCGAGCGCCAGATCCACACGCCGCGCGGCACCTGCCGCACGAGCAGAAGGAGCAGCAGGCCGGCGGGCAGCACGCGCGCGGCGGACACGAAGACCGGATGGCCGGGCGGCAGCAGCTCGGTGGTGACGATATAGGTGCTGCCCCAGACAATCGGCGCAAGCGCGGTCAGAAACAGGTCTGTCAGGCGTGTCATGGCAAGGCCCCCTCGGGCAGGAACGGATGGAACCTGTCGGGAACCTTCCGGCAGGTGCTTTCCCGGGCGACCCGGCGCCTCGACCGGCAGGGTCGGACGCGCGGGGGCGGATTCGGGCAAGGGTGTAGCAGGGTACCGGTCAGGCGTGGGCGATCACCTCGCCGGCCGGCACGCGCGGCTTTTGCGGCCAGTTGCCTGGTGCAGCATATCCGACAGTCATGAGCATGACCGGGATTTCGTCCGCCGCCAGACCGAACTCGCGCGACACCCGTTCCGGCTCGAAGCCGACCATCGCGCCGCTTGCCAGCCCCCGCGCATGGGCGGCGAAGACCAGGAAGGCGGCGGCGAATGTCGCCGAACGCACCGCCTCGTCGCGGCTCTTGAGCGCATCGCCCCCGTAGGAACCCGCAACCGCCTCGACCCAGCCATCGGCCACGGATTGCGGCATGTAGCCGGCATCCACGGACGGCTGCAACCGGGCAGCGAGCCCCTCATGCGAGGGCAGCTTGCCGACCAGGATGAAGGTGACGGCTGCATCCCCGACCTTGGCCTGGCCGAAGGAGGCCGCCTGGAGGCGGGCCTTGCCTTCCGCGCTGGAGACGGCGACGAAACGCCAGTTCTGCAGGTTGTAGGCGCTGGGTGCGCGCGTCGCGAGGGCGACGAGGTCCTCGATCTGCGTGCGCGTCAGGGTCCGCGACGGATCGTAGAGGTTGGTGGAGACCCGGCTTTTAATCGCCGCGATGATTTCGCTTGAGGAGACATGCATGGTCATGATCCCGATCCTTTCGGCTGGCCCGGCGCATTGAGGCGGGCGGTGACGCGAATGGCGGAGTGGTCCCCGCTGGACCTTGAGATAATTCATGTCGCACAAGAGAATAATCACCACTATCATTGCGTCACTCACAACCAAGAGTGAATGATCATGGACAAGCTGACCGCTCTTCGGGTCTTTCGCCAGGTGGTGGAGGCAGGCGCCTTTGCCGCCGCGGCCCGCAAGCTTCGCCTGTCCCCGGCCGCCGTCAGCAAGAATGTCGGGGAACTGGAGGCGCATCTGGGCGTGCGCCTGCTGAACCGGACCACCCGGCGCATGAGCCTGACCGAGGCGGGGGCCCGCTACTACCAGCAGGTGAGCCGCATTCTGGACGATCTGGAAGATGCGGACGGCTCGATGCAGCCTCTCGCCCACCGCCCGAGCGGCTTGCTGCGCGTCAGTGCGCCGATGAGCCTGTCGCTGGTCCGCTTCTCGGGTGCCGTTATCCGTTTCATGGAGGCCTATCCGGACCTTTCGCTCGACCTGAATCTCGACGACCGGCGCATCGACATCGTCAAGGAGGGCTATGACCTTGCGATCAGGGGCAGCGACAGGCTGGAGGATTCCAGCCTCGTCGCCCGTCGCATCATGTCCCTGCGCCATGTGGTGTGCGCGGCGCCCGCCTATTTCGATGCGAACGGGCGCCCGGAAACGCCGATGGATCTCAGCCGCCACGACTGCGTGCAGTTCTCGCTTTCCGGCCATGCCAGCGAATGGCAGTTCACCCGCGACGGCGACACGCAGAAGGTGCAGGTCACGGGGCGCTACAAGGTGACATCGAGCCTTGCCATCCGCGACGCCCTGCGCGCCGGCTTCGGGGTGAGCCTGATCCCCCGTCTCTATGTGCAGGACGACATCGCCGCCGGTCGGCTGGAAACCGTTCTGGACGACTGGGACCCGGTGGTGACGCAGGTCTATGCCGTCTATCCCTCGCGCCGCTACCTGCTGCCCAAGGTGCGCGCCTTCGTCGACTTCCTCGCCGAAGACCTGCGCGACGAGATGTGAGCGGGCGAGGTCAAGCCATTGCGGCAGCTGCCCCGACATCCTGAGCAAGGCGTCCGATCATGCCTTCATAGGCGGTGTTGGTAAGCAGCACCGTGACCCGTTCGCGGGCGTGGTCGATACACCACCAGTGACCGTAGACCCCGCCCCAGGACACGGCTCCTTCTGAAAGACTTGAGCCGGCCGCCACCGGATCGAGCAGGATGGCACCGGTCCAGGAATATCCCCAGCCCGGTCCCTGGGCCATGGCTTCGGCGCCCACCCGGGGTCGCCGGGCTGCCTCGCGCCAGCCGGCGTCGAGAAAGGCGCCGCTGCGCAGGGCCTCGAGCAGTGTCAGGACGTCGCCGGCCCGGCCAGCCATTCCCGCACCGCCGGAGAAAAAGGCGGATGGCGCCGCAATGCGCGCAGGATCGAAACGCACGGCCGAGCCGAACCCCTCGGGCAGCGGCACCTCTACGACACCGTCCATGCGGCGTGGCTCGGGGCGCTCGTCAAAATAGGGAACCGCGAGCGTCGCCGGATCGGCGTGAAAGCGGGCGCCAAGACCAAGCGGCCCGGTGACCAGCGTTTCCATCGCCTCGTCCAGCGGCTGGCCCGCCGCCGCTTCGACCACCGCACCGAGAACATCCGTGGCGACCGAATACCGCCAGGCGGTGCCCGGCTCCATGTCGAGCGGCACGGACGCGATCCTTGCAAGATTGTCGGCCAGATCCGGTCCCGCTTCGTCGAGCCCGTCGGACACTCCGGCGGCGGCATACGCGCCCCCTGGCGGCTGGGAAAAGCGGTAGTCGAGACCGGCCATGTGCGCGAGAAGATGGCCGATGGTGATCCTTGCAGATGCGCCATTGGCAAGCTTCGGCAGGAATGCCGGCAGCCAGCGTTCGACCGGATCGTCGGGCGACAACCGCCCGTCCGACATCAGCCGCAGAGCCGCCGCCGTGGTGAACGGCTTGCTCACCGAGGCAAGGCGGAACGGCGTGTCCACCGTCATCGGCAGACCGGCCTCCCGGTCGGCGAGGCCCGCGGCGCTCCGATAGACCACCTGCCCCCTTTCGGCGACCAGCGAGACGCAGCCGACGATGCGCCGCTCCGCAAGCGCGCTGTCGATGGCCGCATCCAGCGCTCTTGCCATATCCGCACCCGCTGCCGCTTCGATCATGTTCATGCTTCCCTCCAAGGCCATGCCTGCGAACCCGACCGGGTTGCAGGAACGATGCTGACTTAACCCTCGGGATCATTCACGATAAAGGAGGTGTGACTGAAAGCATCTTGAAGGGCAGCTTAACGATGGATGCCGCCATACTCTCCGCCCTGCCCGTCTTCCGGGCCGTTGCGCTCACCGGCGGCTTTACCGCCGCGGCAGGGCGGCTCGGCGTTTCCGCTTCGGCGGTGTCGCAGACGATCCGCCAGCTCGAACGGCGGATCGGCGCCCGCCTCTTCGACCGCAACAGCCGCAGCGTCCGGCTGACCGAGCGCGGTCGCCAGTTTCTCGCGGCGATCGATGCCCCGCTTGCCGCGCTGGACGGCGCACTGGACCATGTCCGCGACACGGGGGGCCCTGTCTCCGGCACGCTGAGGATCACGCTCTCACGGCTTGCGGCCGAGTTTTGCGTCGTCCCGCATCTGGGCGGCTTCGTGCGCGCCTATCCCGGCATCCGGCTTGAATTGTCGACCGACGAACGCCTGACCGACATCGTGCGGGACGATTTCGATGCCGGAATCCGGTTTCGCGGCTCGCTCGAGCAGGACATGATCTCCGTGCCCATCGGCCCGCCGCTGCGTCGGTCGCTGCTGGCCAGCCCCCTCTACCTCGCCAAGGCAGGATGCCCGCAGACGCCGGAGGACCTCGCCGGCCACAGGGTGATCCGCTATCGCTATCCCGGCAGCGGCCGGCTGGAGCCTCTGATCTTTCGCCGGGGCGAGCAAACGATTCAGATCGACCCGCCGGCCGCGATGGTGCTCGACGACAACGCCCATTTCGCGCTCGCCACGCGGGAGGGGCTGGGCATCGCCCAGCGCTTCCGCATCGACGAGGAGCCGGAACTTGCCGACGGGCGGCTTGTGTCGCTGCTCGACGACTTCGAGCCGGAGCCGCAGCGGTTCCACATCTACTTTCCCTCACGCGACATGCAGCCGGCGAAGTTGCGCGCCTTCATCGACTGGTTTCGGGGCAAGCCACCGCGGCCCGCCGGTTGATCGTTGAACGTCGTTCGATATAATGAACATTGTTTCACCACAACGGACGATCCCCATGCCCCTTCACATCGGCATCATGGCCTGCTCGGCGGAAGGCGCCGCCGAGTGTTACCGCACCATCTGCGCCGAAGCGGCGGAGCTTCTCGGCCCGCACGGCAACCCGCCGGTCAGCCTCCACATGCCCTCGCTCGCCGACTATGTCCGCCATCTCGAGGCGGGGAACCTGGCAGGTGTCGGCGCCCTGATGCTGGAAACGGCGGACCGGCTGGCCAGCGCCGGCGCCGAGTTTCTCGTCTGCCCGGACAACACCATCCACCAGGCACTGCCGCACCTTCCCGGCACGCTGCCCTTGCCGTTCCTGCACATCGCCGAAGTGGTGGCGGACGAAGCCCTCCGCCACGGCTTCCGGCATCTCGGGCTGACGGGAACGCGCTGGCTGGTGGAGAGCGATGTCTACCGCGAAGCACTCGGCCGGCGCGACATCGCCCTCACCCTGCCGACACCGGACGAGCGCGAGGAGATGAACCGGATCATCATGGACGACCTTGTCTATGGCCGTTTCACGAGTGATGCGGAGCGCGCATTCCAGCGGATCATGGCGCGGATGGGGGATGACGGCTGCGACGCCGTGGTGCTCGGCTGCACGGAGATCCCGCTGCTGATCAACGAGAAGAATGCGCCTCTGCCGGTGCTCGATTCGACCCGCTTGCTCGCCCGCGCCGCCTTGCGCCACGCGGTCGAGGAGCGATTGCCGGGACGGAACGCCTAGCGGTATTCGATGAGCAGCACCGCCCGGGTGCCGGGCACCAGCGCCTCGAAGACATGCGCGACATCCGCCGGATAGGCGATGTAGTCGCCGGCCGACAGCTCTACCTCGCTTCCTCGCGGCCCGACCCGCGCCCGCCCGGCAAGCAGGACCACATGCTCCCGCGTGCCCGGCGCATGGGCCACGGAGCGGTGCGGCTCGCCGGGCTCGGCCTCGATCATGTAGATGTCGCGCCGTGCCGCTGTCGGAGCGGCGGACAGCAGCCTTGCGACATAGTCGGCATGGTCGGAGCGCACGCCGCCCCCCTCGCCGGCGCGGATCACCTCGATCTCGGGTCGCGACACTTCCAGCAGCCGGCCGACGGGAATGGCGAGCGCATTCGCAAGTGCCCACAAGGTCTCGATGCCGGGATTCCCCTGCCCCGCCTCCAGTTGCGAGAGCGTCGACTTGGCAAGCCCGGCGCGGCGGGCCAGCTCGCTCGCCGACACCCCGGCAAGGTCGCGCTCGCGGCGCAGGGCTGCGGCAAAGGCCGCCCGCAATCCGTCCCGCTCCGGCAGGGCATCACCGGGACCGCTCATCCGGCAGCCCTCCCTTCACCCCGGTGCAGGACGCCCGGCCTCACGTCCTGCACGCCATTTCGGCAAGCTTTGCCACGGTGTTCATGTTGCGTGCCGTGCCGGCCGCCGTCGCCGGGATCGTCAAGGTGGAGCGGCCGGCCATCGCGCGCAGTTCCGCCATCGGCAGCGTTCCGGTGCCGCCCACATTGACCGCGCGAAGAAGAAAGACAAACTGCTGCATTGCTGTCGGATGCCTTCCGGATGTTCTGCCCCGTCCTTGTAGGACCGATCGGCCGTGCCGTTCAATACCGGGCGGGGTGCGCCGGTCTCCCGCCGGGCGAGCGCGGCCACCACCACGCGGCAGGGTCGCACTCGCCCGGTCGGCACTGCTCGGCGGCGACCAGGGCAACCAGCCGGCGTGCGAGCGGCATCGCAAGGAGAAGCGCCGGAAACGCGGCCACCCACGACATGCCCCAGGCTCCGGGCCAATGGGCGGCAAAGGCCGCTCCCGGCCCGACACTTGCAACCGTCGCCACTGCCGAGACAAGGGCCGACATGAACACCGAGAGAACCAGCGGCATCAGGAGACGCGCATAGCGGGGCGGAAGCTTCCGCCAGGACGATCCATGTCGATGCCTATGCATGTCGAACCTCCCGCCGATTGTCGTGCCCGGCGGACGTCTTTTCCTGCACCAGGTCCCGTATGTAGTCGCGCAAGGACCGGGGATCGCGCCCGAGAGCGGCCTTCAGCGACAGGCTGTTGCCGCCAAGACCATGCTGCCGGTAGTGGTCGTGAACCTTCGCCAACATCTGCAGCTGATGTCCGTTGTAAGGCAGTCGCGCCGCCGCCGCCCATTCCGCAAAACCGGGTTCCAAAGCCTCCACCGGGCGCCCGAGTTCTTCGGACAGGGCCTCGACGACATCGATACGGCTCGACATTCCGGCGCAAAGCTCGAGCGTGGCGAAGGCCAGGCGGTTCCCGGTCAGCGCGATCGCCGCGACCTCCGCCACATCCCGATAGTCCACCCGCGCGATCCTGGCCTCCTTGGGGAAAGGTTCGCCGAAGCCGCCGTGCCCGATGATCGCGGGCCAGGCCATCGCGATGTTCTGCATGAAATTGGCCGGATGCAGGACGGTGTATTCCAGCCCGGACGAGTAGAGGGCGTCCTCGACCGGTATCTTGCTCGCATGGTTCCTGAGGCGCGTGTTGGTCGGCTGGATAACCGACGAGAACACGAGTTTCCGCACGCCGGCGCGCTCCGCTGCCTCGACCAGCGCAACACCGAGCGCCGCCTCATCCGGCGCGAAGGCGGGACCGATATGAAAGACCCCGTCGACGCCCTGAACGGCCCTGGCGAGACTGTCGGGGTTCCGAAGATCCCCTATCGCGACCTGCGTGACCCCGAGGGAGCGGGCGACAGCCCCCCGTGCCTCGCCTTGAACCAGCGCGCGCACGGTCACGCCCCTGCCAAGCAGTTCGGGGACGACGAGACTGGCGAATTTGCCGGTGGCGCCCACCACAAGGATTGTGGGTATCGCGTTTCCCATTGCGTTTCCTTTCAGGAATATCGGGTACTTGCGACAAGATAAATTCTCTCGTTGACGGGAACAATTGATGCTATTTTTGATTCTTAATCACGAACTTCGAGAGAAAAATGGGACGTATCGAGGATCTGGAAGCGTTCATCGCGGTGGCGGAATTCGGCAGCCTGACGGAGGCCGCCCGCCAGCTTGAACGCTCGCTTCAGGCCGTCAGCCGGTCCCTGGCCACGCTGGAAGCCGATATCGGCATCGAGCTCATTCATCGCACCACGCGCCACTCCAGCCTCAGCGAGGCGGGGCACGCATTCTTTCTGAGGGTGAAGCCTGCCCTTTCGGAAATTCAGGAGGCCCGGCGCGAGGTGTCCGAGCGTCGCATCGAACCGGCCGGCGTTCTGCGGATCGGGGCTCCCGTGCTCTTTGGCCCGGATTTCCTGGTTCCGGTCATCGCCGCGTTCATGCAGGATTTCCCGCAGGTCGAGGTGGAGCTCCAGCTTTCGGATGCCTTCACCGACCTTGCTGCCGAGGGGCTCGACCTTGTCATCCGCATCGCCGACCTGCCCGATTCCGGTTTGCAGGGAAAGCGCCTCGGCGCGTTGCGGCGTGTCGTCTTCGGGGCGCCGTCCTATTTCGCCCGGCACGGACGGCCGGAACGTCCGGAAGACCTGCGCCGGCATTCCTGCCTTGTCAGGACCGTCGATACGCACCCTGGCAAATGGACCTTCAGGGTCGACGGCAAGGTCCGTTCGATCAAGGTTCGTGGCCGGTTTCGCTCCAACACCATGACGGCAATCTACTCCGCCGTGAAAGCGGGGCTCGGCCTTGGCTATTCGCCGCTCTGGCAGATCGGGCATCTGCTGGAAGCGGGAGACGTCCGGTTGGTGCTGGAGGAATTCGAGCCGACACCGGTGCCGATCCATGTGCTGTGGCAGGAGAACCGGCTGCCCCCCGCGAAAACGCGCGCGCTTGTCGACTATCTGGCAACACGACTGCGGCTGGACGATTTCTGAGCGGCCTCGTTCAGGTCGACCGACATCCGAACGCCTGCGTCGTTGCGTCTTGCCGCGTCATCCCCCCGGGCCATAGGCCGGGCCTATGCCCGGCCGGCGCCTCTTGAAATCGCACGCGGCCGGCGCGAACATGCGCGGCGAATGAGACCGCCGGTCGGTCCGAGCCTGTCTTTCTGTCCCTGGCCGTCCGGGTCGCGCCGCGTCGCTTTCCGCCACGCACGCGCACCCGACCGGGCAACGCCAAAACCCCGGAGATCCGCATGAGCCTTTCCAACACCGCCCGCCGCATCGCCGTCATCCCGGGCGACGGCATCGGCACCGAGGTGATGCCGGAGGGCGTGCGCGTCCTGGAAGCGGCGATCGGGCGCTTCGGCCTCGACTTCTCGTTGGACTGGTTCGACTTTTCCTCCTGCGACTATTTCCTCAAGCACGGCAAGATGCTGCCCGACGACTGGTTCGAGACGCTGAGCCGCTATGACGGCATCTTCTTCGGCGCCGTCGGCTGGCCGGAAAAGGTGCCGGACCATATCTCGCTCTGGGGTTCGCTGCTGCAGTTCCGCCGCCGCTTCGACCAGTATGTGAACCTGCGCCCCGTGCGGCTGATGCCGGGCGTGCCCTCGCCGCTGGCCGGCCGCAAGCCGGGCGAGATCGACTTCTACGTGGTGCGCGAGAACACGGAAGGAGAATACTCCTCCGTCGGCGGACGCGCCTTCGAGGGCACCGAGCGCGAGGTGGTGATCCAGGAGACGGTGATGACGCGGGTCGGCGTCGACCGCATCCTGCGCTACGCGTTCGACCTGGCGCAATCGCGGGAGAAGAAGCACCTGACCTCGGCGACCAAGTCGAACGGCATTGCCATCACCATGCCTTACTGGGACGAACGGGTGGAGGCGATGGGCGCCGACTATCCGGACGTGCGCCGCGACAAGTATCATATCGACGCGCTGGCAGCCCATTTCGTGCTCAATCCCGACCGCTTCGACGTGGTCGTCGCCTCCAACCTTTTCGGCGACATCCTGTCCGATCTCGGCCCGGCCTGCACCGGCACGATCGGCATCGCACCCTCGGCCAACATCAACCCGACGGGCGAGCACCCGTCCCTGTTCGAGCCGGTGCACGGCTCGGCTCCCGACATCGCCGGCAAGGGCATCGCCAATCCGGTCGGCCAGATCTGGACGGCGGCGATGATGCTCGACCATTTCGGCGAGCGCGAAGCGGCCGCCGCCATCGTCGCGGCGATGGAACGGGTTCTGGAAAAGCCCTCGGGCCGCACCGCCGACCTTGGCGGTACGCTCTCGACGCAGGAATGCGGCAAGGTGATCGCCGCTGAGCTCTGAGGTCAGCCGGCGCCGACGTGGCGAGCGACGAGCCGGACCGGCGTCGAGCGGACATCCTTGAGCAACGGTGCTATTCGCGTCCGGTGCCGGGCGAAGCTCTTGCTCGCCGCGAACGCCTCTTGCGCGGCGCGACTGGCAAAGCGGGTGACAACGACGACCTCATCACCATCGCGAGCCACATACACCTCATTGCCAAGCCAGCCGGCGCCCGCCGCCTCGGCCCACATCTCCCGTGTCTCTGCCAGTTGCAGGGCCAGAAATTCCCCGGTCCGTCCGGCATGGGGGAGGAAGCTGTTGACCAACGTCCAGGTATCGCCGGGTGTGCCGTCTCCCGTTTCGCCGAAATCGGTGCGTGTACCCGGCTCTGCGCCGCGCGCGCGTTTCAGTGCGCCGGCCCACCAGTTCATCTCGTCCATCATCAGAGCCAGCGCCTTTGCCGAGGCTTGCGTGTCAGCAAGCACACCGTTCTCGTCAAGACAGTTCCACGGATTGGCAAAGCTGACACCATCGCGCAAGCCGACGGCATGCAACTCGGCGAACACCAGACGAAGCTGCTCGACCGCACGCAGGCCACCTGCCACCCCGCCATATGAAACAAAGCCGACCGGCTTTCGCTTCCATTCCGCACGAGCGTTGTCGATCAGGTATTTGAGATCCGCCGTATAACCGTGATTGTACTCCGGCGTGACGACGATGAACCCGTCCGCGGCATCGATGCGGCGCAGATAGGCCTTTACGGTTGCGCCCTCTTCCGCTTCCAAGCGCACCGGTAGGTCGAGTTCGAGAGGGTCGATCAGATCGATCTCGAATTGCGACATCCCCCGCAGTCCGCGCATCAGCCAGTCACCGACCTTTCCGCAAAAACGGCCTTCGCGGGCACTGCCATAGAGAACGGCAATCCTCAGCCTGTCGGGCATGTGACAGCCTCCTTGTTGCTGGTGTGCTGGTTTCAGATGAGCTAATAATAAGTAAGCTGCTTACACATAAGAAGTACGGCTATCAAAATCGGGGACAGACATGAAAGTAAGTCGTGACGCAAGCCGTCAGGCCACGGACGACCCCCTCAATGCCGAGTGCCCCGGGCGAACCCTGTTCGAGACGATCACCGGACGCTGGAGCCTGCTGATCCTGTGGAGCTTGCGGAACGGTCCCTTGCGCTTCTTCGAACTGCGCAACCGGGTCGAGGGCATCAGCGAACGGGTGCTTTCCCACAATCTCAAGGCGCTGCGGCGCGACGGGCTGCTCGCGCGCCATGTGGAGCCAACGGTCCCGCCGAAGGTGAGCTATTCACTCACGAAGGTCGGCGCGGAGCTCGTCGAGGTAATGGACGGGCTTACGGGCTGGATCGCGCGGCGGTTGCCGGATGTCGAGGCAGCTCGCGCAAGTCACGATGCGGCGGAACACTCCGACAGAGTGTAGGCACGGCCTGTGATACTGTATCGGCAGCCAGGCCGAGAGCGCGGCATGAGCGTGCATCAACGGGCTTCAGCCCCCCGGAAGGGCCGCCCTCTTGGCGCCGACCCTGTCGGTGTCCGATACTTGCATGAAGTCATGCCCTAAAGCCCCAGCCTCTCCAGAATGAAATCGGCCCGTGCCGTGACGGAGGTCCGGGGCACCGGCACGACCTCGTAGCCCTGCGCCGGGTAGGCGGCCAGAAGACGCTCATACTCGGCCAGCGCGTCCTGAAAGCCATGTCGCCGCTCGGGATCCTGCGCGTAGATCTCCGGCCAGGGCGGCGTCATGAAGACCAGCGGATTGTAGCGATGCACCGCGGCAAGGGGCGCCAGGACCTTTTCGCCGGTCGCATGCTCCAGTGCCGCCGCCGCATCGATCAGCCCGCGATCGAAAAAGACCGGGCCAGCGCCGAACGCTGGATCCTCCCCCGTCATCAAGGCCGCGCGATCGGCCAGCGCCATCGCGATGGCGGCCCGCGCAAAAGCGGCAAGGTCCACCCAGGGCAATGCCGCACCGCCCGAGGCACTCTCCCGGGCGACAATCCGCCGGCCGGGCTCAGTGACCGTTGCATGTCCGCGCCGCGCCAGTTCCGCGACCAGCGTCGACTTTCCCCCTCCCGAACACCCGGAAACAACAACGAAACGATCCATCCCGGCCTCCTTCAGCTTTTCCGTCTCAAGGCCATGCGCGGTCCCGCATCACGGATGGCGGGCCGCTTGCCGCATCTTTTGACACCTGTTAAACAGGTTACATGACTATCAGGCACCCCTTCGAATTCATCGCCGGCAGTCCGGCGCTCTGCCTCGTCGACACGCTCGGGAACCGGGGCGGCGACCAGGCCGGCGGCGCGGCGACCGAACGCCTGCCCGACCCGGCCGCACTCGGTGCCTGGCTTTCCGCCGCCGGGCTTTCGTCCGGGCCCGGTGGCACGGCGAGCCAAAAGGACCTCGACGAGACCCGCGCCCTGCGCGAGGCGATCCATCGCTGCGCCCTGGCGGTGATCGCGGGCGAGGACCTCCCCGCCGCCGACCTTGCCCTCGTCAACCTTGCGGCCTCGGCCACACCGCCAAGGCCGCAACTGGTCGGCGGACGGATCGTCAACAGCGCCGGAGATCCGGTCCGAGCGGCGCTGTCCCATCTTGCCGCCGACGCGCTCCCCCTCTTCGTCGATCCCCTGCGGCAGCGGCTCAGGCAATGCCCGGAATGCCGGATGATGTTCCTCGACACGTCACGGCCGGGAAAAAGGCTCTGGTGCTCCTCCGCAAAGGGCTGCGGCAACAGGGCAAAGGTGAGGAAATTCCGCGCCAGACAGGCGGCGGCACAAAACGGGGGGAATGGAACATGAGCGAGAAGCGCGTCTGCTTCGACTTCGACATCGCCTTTTCAAACGGCGGCGGCATCCAGGGACAGGGCTTCCGCCTCGACATCAAGGGCGATGACATCGGCGACGAGGAACTGGCCGCCTACATCATCCGCGACATGCGCCTGCTGATGGTCGGCGAGGCCCGCATCCTCAACAAGCATATCATCGAGGAGGCGCACAAGCGCAAGGGCGATGATACCGGTCCCGCCATCGACCAGGGGCACATCACCGCGCGCGGGGACCGGCTCGTCGACCTCAGCCATGTGATCGAGGCCGGCATGGTGACCTACAAGGGACTGCCGGCGCCGCTGGTCTGCGATCACCTGTCGCGGGAGGCCTCGCGGCAAGCCTACGCCCCGGGCACCGAGTTCCAGATCGGCCGCATCGACATGGTCGGCAACACCGGCACCTATATCGACGTGCCGTTTCATCGCTATCCCGAGGGCCACGACCTCGCCGGGCTGCCGCTGGAGCGCTGCGCCGACCTTCCCGCCGTGCTAGTGCGGGTCGAGGGAACGGCGACGCGTGCCATCGACTGGCATCATTTCGTGCCGGTCGAGTGTCGCGGCCACGCGGTTCTCGTCCACACCGGCTGGGACCGCAACTGGGGCAGCGAGCGTTATTTCGAGGGCCATCCCTTCCTGACGGAAAAGGCGGCGCTCTACCTGCGCGACCAGGGCGCGCTGCTGGTCGGCATCGACAGCCTCAACATCGACGACACGGCCGGCGGAACACGGCCGGTGCATACGGTGCTGCTCGGCGCCGGGATCCCGATCGTCGAGCACCTGACAGGGCTCGCCGCGCTTCCCGTCGAGGGGTTTCGCTTCTCCGCCGTACCGCCGAAGATCGCCGGCATGGGCACCTTTCCGGTCGGCGCCCATGCCCGGCTTGCGGCACGCTAGCCGGCAACGGCCGCCAGCGCCTCGACCTCGAACAGCATGCCCTCGAGCGCAAGGCAGGGAACGGGAATGAGCGTGCAGGCCGGCTTCATGCCGGGACCGAAGGCGCGTCCCAGTTCCTCGCCGAAGATGACGAGCCGTTCCATCGTGTGGTCGACGATGAGCACCGTCAGCTTGAAGACGTCGGCGGTGCCCGCACCGCCCGCCTCCAGCGCGATGCGCAGATTGGCGAAGGCCTGGCGCACCTGGGTGCGGAAGTCGGCGTCAAGCGCGCCGGTCTCGGTCTCCCCGCCCTGCCCGGCGACACAGACAATCCTGGCGCCGGCGGCCAGGACCGCGAGATGCGAATAGCCGTTGGCGGAAGGATCATAAAGACCGGCGGGATTGGAAAGCGCGAAGGCAGACGACGGTGTGCTGGCGATGGTCACGAAACAATCTCCTTGAGGATGAGGAACGAAGCAGGTGTCCCTGATATGACGATCCTCGATCCCCACCTGTGACATCGCGGGCAGAAAAAATCACTCGCCGCTGCCGGCGCAGCGGTCAGCCCGCCATCTGGCGGCCCGTCACCATCCAGATGGCCATGGCGACCATCATCAGGTTTTCCGTCAGGGAAACGAAGCCGAGCGGCACCTTGCTGTCGCCGCCGACACAGGCGCAGGTCAGTTCGCGCCGGTCGAGATAGACCGCCTTGAACACGGAGGCCGCGCCAATGCTCCCGATCACGAAGGCAACGGGAACGGCCAGCCAGAGGGCCGCGCCGGCCAGCATCAGGATGCCGGCCAGTGCCTCGCCGAACGGATAAAGATAGGCGTAGCGGACCCAGCGCCGGGCCAGAAGGTCGTAGCCGAGGAACATGTTGGAGAAGCCCTCGACGTCGCGCAGCTTGAGCATCGCCAGCATGCACATGGCGATGGCGACGAACCATTCCGCGCTTCGCAGCGTCAGGACGGTGCCGAAGGCGGCCCAGGCGGCCGCCAGCGCCATCAGCGCCGACATGGCGAAGACCGCGATCACCGGGACATAGCTGACGCCGGAGGCATCGTCGTCGCCGGCCCTGCCGAAATAGTCCAGCAACGCGTCATAGCCGCCAACCCGGGTGCCGCCGATGAAGGTCTGAGGCGTGGTCTCGACACCCTGCTCGGCCATGAAGGCATCTGTTTCGGCGCGTGTCGTCAGCGGGCGGTCGTCGACCGAGAAGCCCTCGCGTTTCAGCAGGTCGAGCGACTTGAGGCCGAAGGGACAGACGTGATCGTCCGTCACCATGCGGTAGAGGATCGCGTCGCGGGAGGATGACGGCATCTCCGGCTCCTTTCTGCAGGTGCGTCTTGCCGGCCGCCCATGTGCCCCCTTGCCCGGCCCGCCGCTCAGGGGGCGGCGAAAGCCCGGGAGCCCCACCCGGTTCAGGTGAACCGGCTGAACACCAGCGCCGCGTTGACGCCGCCGAAGCCAAAGGCATTGGACAAGACGTGATCCACCGACGCCGGGCGCGAGGCGCTGCCGACAAGGTCGAAACGCTCGGCCCCGGGCATTGGTTCCGCGATATTCAGCCCGGGCGGCAACACCTGCTGCGCGAGCGCGAGGATCGAGAAGACCGCTTCCATCGCGCCCGCCGCGCCCAGCATGTGACCGGTCGCGGACTTGGTCGAGCTGACCGGCACACCGCCTCCGCCAGTGCCGAACACCCGTTCAAGCGCCGCAAGTTCCGCCGCATCGCCGACCGGCGTCGAGGTCGCATGCGCGTTGACATAGCCGATCGCCGACGCATCGAGCTTCGCCGATGCCAGCGCCAGCTCCATCGCCCGCGCCGCCTCGCGCCCGTCCGGCCAGCCGGCGGTAACATGATGCGCGTCCGTGGTGGTGCCATAACCCGACAGGACCGCCAGCGGCACCGCGCCGCGCCGCTCGGCATGGCTCAACCGCTCGATCACCAGCATCGCCGCCCCTTCCGACAGCACGAAGCCGTCATGGCCGGCATCGAAGGGCCTGGAGGCGCTCTCCGGCGTGTCGTTGAAGCCAAAGGACAACGCCTTGGCAGCGGTGAACCCGCCGATCGCCACCGGGTCGACGCAGGCCTCGGCACCGCCGCACAGCGCGATGTCGGCCTCCCCGCAGCGGATCATCCGCATGGCATCGCCAATCGCCTGGGCGGAGGCGGCGCAGGCGGTGACGGGCGCGCCGGATGGGCCGTGGAACCCGAAGCGGATGGAGACCTGGCCACTGGCAAGGTTCGGCAGGAAGGACGGCACCACGAAGGGCGACAGGCGGCGCACGCCGGCTGTGCGGACAATCTCGCTCGCCGCCGTGATCGCCGGCACGCCGCCAACGCCGGTGCCGATGACAGTCGCCGTGCGCAGCCGCTCTTGCCGGTCCTCCGGCTGCCAGCCGGCCTGACCGAGCGCCTCGCGCGCGGCGGCCATTGCGTAGTGAATGAAAAGATCCGTGCGGCGCAACTCGCGCGGGTCCATCGCCGTCTCGGGATCGAAGCCGTCCGGATCGTCCTCACGGCCCGGAACGAGGCCCGCGATGCGGCACTTCCAGCCCTGCGTATCAAAACGCGTGTTCTGACCGACGCCGCTCCTGCCGGCGATCAGCCGCTCCCAGGGGGCCGGAACGCCGGAGCCCAGGGGCGATACCGCGCCCAGTCCGGTGACAACGATGGGTTCAGACATGACGGCTCCTTATGTGCATCTACACTGTGCATATACACATACGGCGCCCGGTTCAATCCCTTCGCCTGCGCCGCGCCGGCCGTTCCGGTTCCGCTCGCCGCAGCGGAAACCGCAACCGCGCGTCAGTCGCGCGCGATGTGCCGAACCACCTTGAAGAACGTGTCGGCGTCCTCGTCGCTGATCCCGTGAAGGAGATCCGCTTTCGACGCCTGCCATTGCGGAATGAGTTCCTCCAGCAGGGCCTCGCCCTTCCCGGTGAGCTCGCACAGGCGGAGGTTCCCCGCCGCTGCAACCCGCCGCACCAGGCCCTTGCGCTCCATGAGGTCGAGATTGCGGGTCAGGCTGGTGCGGTCGAGCACGATCCGCTCGGCCAGCACCGCGACCGGCGCGCACGGATAGGCCCGCAACGCGCCCAGCAGGGCGAATTGCTGAACGGTAACGCCGTAGGGCTTCAGCCTCGCATCATAGCGGCGCAGCAGCGTGCGGGCAGCCACGACGATGTTGAGAACGACGCATCGGGACAAATCGTCTGACAGCATGGCCTTCGCCTGAATGGGTCCCGCCGGCCGGCTCTTGCCGGTTCGGCCGAACCCTGACGGGCAGGGACCGGCCGATTGCGGCGGATGGTGCGCAAGACCCGATCGATAGCAGGCCCGAGCGCAACATGGAACCGCGACGCCGCGACCACGCCGGGGCGGCTTTCAGATCCGCCTCGCCAACGCGACGATGCCGAGCGCCGCCAGCGCGATTCCGAGCAGAGGCAACGCGAGAACGGGCCAGCCCCACGTTTCGGCGACCATGCCGCCAATGGCGGGGCCGACGAGCAGCCCGACATTGCTGCCCTGCATGGCAAGCCCGAGAGTCGCCCCGACCTGCCCCTGTGGCGCCAGACGCGGCGCGGCATCGAAAATGACGACGGGAACGAGGCCGCCGGCAAAGGCGAAGATCATGGAAAGCGACAGGGCAAACGGTGCGGATATGAAGGGTGCGAACATCACGGCCCCGCTCGCGGCCATGACGCCGAAGCCCAGGACAAGCAGCCGGCGCGTGCCCATGCCGCCGCTCAGCAGCTTGCCGCAGGCGAGATTGCCGACACCGCTTGCGGCGACCGCCAGGGCACTTGCGACACCGGCCTCCCCTGCCCCCATGCCGAAGCGCCCCGAAAGATAGGCCGGCAGGAAGGTGAAGGCGCAGAAGAAGGCCGCCGTGAAGGCGCAGAACAGGCCCGCAAGCACCCAGGGGCCGGATGCCCGCAGCGCGACACCGACGGAAGGCGTCGGCGCCCGCTCCCGCCTTTCCGGCATCGCGGCCAGGCGAAGCCCGGCGCCAAGGCAGGCCGCGGCAAGCAGGAGCAGCGCCGCGTTCGCGCCCCAAAGGCCGCGCCAGCCAAGCACCCCGGCAAGCGCCCCCGACAGCAGCGCGAGTGTCAGCCCCGCCGGCATGAAGGTCGCCCACAGCGCCATCGCCCGGTCCCGAAGCCGTTCGGGCGCGATCGCCGCCACCAGCGCCGGCGCCGCGACAATCACCGCAAGAAAGCCCGCCCCCTCGAGGAAGCGCGTCGCGACCAGCGCCGAGGTGCCGCCGGCAAGCGCCCCGAGCAGCGATCCCGCCGCCTGCAGCAGCAAACCGGCAACAACCATCCGTTTCGCCCCGATACGATCGGCAAGGAACCCGACCGGCAGGCCGGCGAGCGCCCCGGTCACTGCGAAGGCCGACATCAGCCAGGCGACGGCCGCAAGCGACAGGCCGAGATCGGCCTGGATCGCGGACAGCACCGCCGGCGCCTTGCCGACCTGAATGGCGGAGGCGACCCCGGCGGCAACGACAAGCAGGATCGGCGACCACAGGTCCGCATCGCCGCGCGTGCGGGCAAGGCTCACTGTGCCGCCTCGTCTGCCTGCCGCGCCCGGCCAAGGCGCAGCTCCGTGGCAAGCCGGGCGACATGCGCGCCCTGGAACCGTGCGCCCGCCAGCTCGTTGGCGCTCGGGCTGCGGTCTCCGCCCTCGCCGTCATCGGCCAGCGTCGAGGCGCCATAAGGCGAACAGCCGGTGATCTCGTCCATCCGCATCTGCCCCTTGAACGTGTAGGGCAGTCCGACGACGATCATGCCCAGATGCATCAACACCACATGGGTGGAAAGGATCGTGCTTTCCTGGCCGCCATGCTGGCTGCCGGTGGAGGTGAAGACGCTGGCCAGCTTGCCGACCAGCGCATCGCTCGCCCAAAGGCCGCCGGCCTGGTCGAGAAAATTCTTCATCTGGCTTGCCATGTTGCCGAACCGGGTCGGCGTACCGAAAATCACCGCATCATGCTCGGCGAGTTCCGCGACGCTGGCCACCGGGGCCTCCTGGTCGAGCACATAGCCCGACTTGCGCGCGACCGCCTCGGGCACCAGCTCCGGCACGCGGCGAAGCGTTGTCTCGGCACCCGTCTCCCTGACCCCTTCGACAACCGCCTGCGCCATCGTCGCGACGTGGCCGTAGGAGGAATAGTAAAGCACCAGAACCCGTGTCATGGCCGTCTCCTGTCTCACTGCTGCAATCGGCGGTTCGCCGCCGGCAACACTGATGACAGGCTGGACATATCGATGTAACTGAGGAAAATTAGCTCAACCTGATCTAAGAAGTCGATCATGATCGACGCCCTGACCCTTGACCAGATGCGGGTCTTCACCGCCGTGGCGGAGACCGGAAGCTTCCGTGCGGCGGCGGCCCGGCTTGGCCGGGTCCAGTCGGCGGTGAGCCACGCCATCGGCAATCTGGAGGCACAGCTCGGGGTCGAGCTCTTCGA
>NZ_JBLXFR010000061.1:0-21281 GCF_048261845.1 Stappia sp.
CCTGCTTGGCGCGTGCGGCTTCCTCGACCTTGCGGCGCTCGTCCTCGATGGCGCGCAGCCGCTCTTCTTCCTCGCGGCGCTTGCGATCCTCGATGTCGCGGCGCTGCGCCTCGATCAGCGCGGCCTGACGGGCCGCAGCTTCGTCGTCGGTCAAGGTGCGCAAGATGTTGCCGCCACGCGGGCGCTGGCCGGACGCGGCACGGCGTGCCGCCGCGCCATCGGCAGCAGCGTTGGCCGGACCGGGCTCGATATCGGCGCGACGCTCGCGAACCGGCGGCGCCTTGGCGGCCGGCTCGGCCTCGTGCTCGGGCTTGGCCGTTTCGCCCGGCAGGACGACACGGCGCTTCTTCTTCTCCACCACGACCGCCTTGGTGCGGCCGTGCGAGAAGCTCTGACGGACCGTGCCCTGTTCAACGCCGGAGCGTTTCAGGCCCAGTGTCTTGCGCTCCATGCTGATCGTCTTGTCGCCGGGGTTTTTCGTTTCGCTCATATCGCCTTCAGTCCTGGATCACCGCATTGCCCGCACCGTCATTTGCCGCCGGAACGCCGTGCGTTCCGGAAACAGGGTCATTGTCGGAACCGGAACGAAAACGTTCCAGTTCTTCAATCCGGACGAGAGCATTCTCGCCTGCCCGACCTGCAAGCAGTGCAGCATGTATCACATTTGACCGACCCAATGCCAAATCCAATTGAGTCGACGTAAAACAACCGATCATCCGGCAGGTGCCGGCATCGGAAAATCGTGCCCGCGCGATCGCCGCGAGCTTGCGCGCCCCGTCGTCGCCGCCATCGCGCGCCTGGACGAGACCAATCACTTCCTGCCCGCGCAAAGCCGCCTCCACCTTGGAGAAACCGGCAACGACCTCACCTGCCTTCCGGGCAAGAGAAACCGCGTTGAGCGCGGAGCGCTCGAGCAGGTTGTCGACCTGCCCGGCAAGATCACCTTCGATCCGCAGGCTCCCGTCCTTGAGGGCGCGCGGAAAGACCTTTTTCTTTTGTGCCGCGGCAACCGCGTCCCGGCTTGCCGTGATCCAGACCCCCCGTCCGGGCAGCCTGCGCTTCAGGTCCGGCACCAGGACACCGTCCGGGCCCGCGACGAAGCGGATCATGTCCCCGACCGGTCGGACCTCGCGCGTCAGGGCGCAGCTTCGTTCCAGCGGTTCGTTTCGCCTCGGCACCGTCTTGCTCCGCCGATCGCTTCCGATCCGGCCGTTTGTTCGCTCAGACCTCGTGCACCACGCCCGTGGCCGCGACGCCGGACTGCTCGTCCTCGTCACCGGCCGCATCTTCGTCGGCCGGAGCCTCGTCCTCGACGAGATCCTCCTCGGAGATCCAGCCGGCCTCGACACGGGCCGCCATGATCATCGCCTCGGCATCCGCGCGACTGACATCGAAGCCGGTCAGCGTGCCCTCGTGGCGTGTGGTCTCGCCATTCGCCCGCTCCGTCCAGCCAACGAGGTCGTCGGTGGCGCAGCCGGCAAGATCCTCGACCGACTTCACGTCATCCTTGCCCAGAGCGACGAGCATGGCCGTCGTCAGGCCGTCGATGGCACGCAGATCGTCGGAAACACCCAGTTCGCGGCGCTCTTCGTCGAGCTTCGCCTCGATTTCCTCGAGATATTCGCGGGCACGAGCCTGAATTTCGTCCGCCGTCTCCTCGTCGAAACCCTCGATCGTGGCGACTTCGTCGCGTTCGACATACGCCACTTCCTCGACAGAGGCAAACCCTTCCGAAGCGAGAAGCTGGCCGACGAACTCGTCGACATTGAGTGCATCCATGAAAAGCTGCGACCGGTCGGCGAATTCCTTCTGGCGACGCTCGGACTCGTCCTGCTCCGTCATGATGTCGATTGCCCAGCCGGTGAGCTGGGAGGCAAGGCGCACATTCTGTCCGCGTCGGCCGATCGCCAGCGACAACTGCTCGTCGGGAACCACGACCTCGATGCGCTCGGCATCCTCGTCAAGCACGACCTTGCTGACTTCCGCCGGCTGCAGCGCGTTGACGATGAAGGTGGCGTTGTCCGGGTTCCACGGAATGATGTCGATCTTCTCGCCCTGCAACTCGCCGACCACGGCCTGAACGCGGCTGCCGCGCATGCCGACACAGGCGCCGACCGGATCGATGGAGCTGTCCTTGGAGATCACGGCAATCTTGGCACGCGAACCCGGATCACGGGCAACGGCCCGGATCTCGATGACGCCGTCGTAAATTTCCGGCACTTCCTGGGCAAACAGTTTCGCCATGAACTGCGGATGGGTGCGGGAGAGGAAGACCTGCGGGCCGCGCTGCTCGCGGCGCACGTCGTAGATGTAGGCACGAACCCGATCGCCGGTGCGGAACAGTTCGCGCGGGATCAGCTCGTCGCGGCGCACGATCGCCTCGCCCCGGCCGAGGTCGACAATGACATTGCCGTATTCGACCCGCTTGACGACACCATTGACGATCTCGCCGATGCGATCCTTGAACTCGTCGAACTGGCGGTCGCGCTCGGCCTCGCGGACCTTCTGCACGATCACCTGCTTGGCGGACTGCGCGGCGATGCGCCCGAAATCGAGCGGCGGCAGCGGCTCGGCGATGAAGTCGCCGATCTGCGCCATCGGATTGCGGCGCAGCGCCTCCTCCTTGCCGATCTCCGTCGAGGTGTTCTCGACTTCCTCGGCCACCAGCAGCAGGCGCTGCAGCTTGATCTCGCCGGTGCGCGGATTGATCTCGGCGCGGACTTCGGTCTCCGACCCGTAGCGCGAGCGTGCCGCCTTCTGGATCGCGTCTTCCATCGCTGCGATCACGATGCCGCGGTCGATCGACTTCTCCCGCGCGACCGCGTCGGCGATCTGCAGCAGCTCAAGCCGGTTCGCACTGATTGCCATCTCAGTCCACTCCTCTCGCACCGGCTCCGCCGGCGCATCCTGTCATCACCACGGCGCGGCACCCGGCCGTCGCCCGCTAAATATCGCAAGACCCCTCGAAGGGTCAGGCGCCCTCCACGTTGCCGGAGCCCTTCGCCGCGGCGCGGCGGCGCGCCGCCTTTTCCGCCTTCAGCGAGGCCTCGACCAGCGCATCCGTCATCATCAGTCGCGCTTCCGCCATGTCGGCCAGCGACAGGCGGATATCGGGATCGCCGTCATCGGGCAGGTCCTCGAGCCGGAGAACGAGGTCACCCCCGTCCACGTCGCGGATCTCGCCGCGAAACCGCTTGCGGCCGTCGCGCGGCACCGCCAGTTCGAGCTTCACCAGATGCCCCTTCCAGCGGAGGAAATCGATGGCGCGCACCAGCGGCCGGTCGATGCCCGGTGACGAGATTTCCAGATTGTACTCCTGGCTGATCGGATCCTCGACATCGAGGATCGGCGTGATCGCCCGGCTTACAGTCTCGCAGTCGTCGACGGACATGGTTCCGTCGGGGCGCTCCGCCATGATCTGCAGGGTCATTCCGTCAACGCCCGACAGCTTGACGCGCACGATGCGAAAGCCAAGGTCGACGATCGCCGGCTCGATCATCGCCGCGATGCGCGCCTCCAGCCCGTTTTCCCGGACAATCCGCGTTTCCTGATCCTGCACCAGACCCTCTTTCCTGCCCGTCCTGCGCGCGTCGCGCGATCTGCCTCGAGCACCGTGGCCGTCCCGGTAACGGGTCGCCAAAAACAAAAAGAGCGGGTCCCCGGGAGGGCCCACTCTCATACTGCTCATGCGAGCCGCTAGAGAATTTATTTGAGCACACTATACAGCTGCATGCTCCCAAAGCAAGCCAAATCGGCCTTCCGCGTGCGGGTTGCGGCGCCTCAGAGGCGCCGAAACTCCAGATAATGGCCCTTGCGTCCCTCACGGAATGCCTTGTCCTCGTAGCGTGTTCCCGACCATGGCTGCCAGGGTTCCAGCCAGTCGGCGGCACGCTCCGCCGTCCATTCGAATGCCGGATGCGCGCCCAGATGGGCAAGCGTCCATTCAACATAGGTGTCGATGTCGCTGGCGAACCGGAAGCAGGTTCCCGGCCGGAGCACCCGCGCAATACGGTCCAGGTTGACCGGATTGACGAAGCGTCGCTTCCAGTGCCGGCGCTTCGGCCAGGGATCCGGATAGAGCTGGTAGATGCCGTCGAGGGAGGCTTCCGGCAACCAGTCGAGCAGCTTGATCGCGTCGTCGCCATAGACCCGCACATTGCCGAGTTCGGCCGCCTCGATATCGGCGACCGTCTTGGCAAGGCTGCTGACGAAGGGCTCGACGCCGATGAAGCCGGTTCGCGGCAGCCGGACCGCCTCGTGCAGGAGGTGCTCGCCGCCGCCGAAGCCGATCTCCATCCAGACCTCGTCCACCGGCGAGGCGAACATGTCGCGCAGATCGGCCGGCGCTGCGCGGCCAAGATCAGGCTGCAGGCGCCCGATCGCCGCCTCGAAGACCTCGCGACGCGCGGGGCGCAGCGGCTTGCCGACGCGGCGGCCGAAAAAGGAGCCCTTGCTGTGATCGATCATGCTCGTTGCTTCCAGGCAACCCCGCCGGCGGTCGCGGGCGGGGGAAACGCAGTCCGCCCGGCACATCGCGTGCCGGGCGGCATGTTACGGTTCAATACAGGTCCGGCGCGTGCCGGATCAGGCGACCGCGTCGCGCAGCGCGTGGACGAGGTCGATCTTCTCCCAGGAGAAGCCGCCATCCTCCTCCGGCTCCCGGCCGAAGTGACCATAGGCCGCGGTGCGCGCGTAGATCGGCCGGTTGAGGCCGAGATGCTGACGGATGCCGCGCGGCGTCAGGTGCATGACCTCGCGCAGCGCCTTTTCCAGCTTCGCCTCGTCAACCTTGCCCGTGCCGTGCAGGTCGACATAGACCGACAGCGGCTCGGCGACGCCGATGGCATAGGAGAGCTGGATCGTGCAGCGGTCGGCAAGGTTGGCCGCGACCACGTTCTTGGCCAGATAGCGCGCCGCATAGGCGGCCGAGCGGTCGACCTTGGTCGGGTCCTTGCCCGAGAACGCGCCGCCGCCATGGGGAGCCGCGCCCCCATAGGTGTCGACGATGATCTTGCGGCCGGTCAGGCCGGCGTCGCCGTCGGGACCGCCGATGACGAAGGCGCCCGTCGGGTTGACGTGCCAGACGGTCTCCTTGTTGATCCAGCCGCCCGGGACCGACGTGACGATATAGGGCTCGACGATGGCGCGGATGTCGTCGGAGCTGAGCTTCGGATCCAGATGCTGCGTCGACAGCACGACGGAGACCAGGCCGACAGGCAGGCCGTTTTCATAACGCACGGTGACCTGGCTCTTGGCGTCCGGGCCGAGCAGCGGCTCCTTGCCGGACTTGCGCGCCTCGGCGAGCAGCCGCAGGATCTTGTGCGAGTAGTAGATCGGAGCCGGCATCAGTTCCGGGGTTTCGCGGCAGGCATAGCCGAACATGATGCCCTGGTCGCCGGCGCCCTCGTCCTTGTTGTCGGAGGCATCGACACCCTGCGCGATATGCGCCGACTGTGCGTGCAGGTGGACGGCGACGTCGCAGTTCTCCCAGTGGAAGCCTTCCTGCTCGTAGCCGATGTCCTTGATGGCCATACGGGCCAGATGGGCAATGTATTCGTTTGTAATTGTCGCCGGGCCGCGGGTTTCCCCTGCAATCACCACGCGATTGGTCGTCGCGAGAGTTTCGCAGGCAACGCGCGCTTCCGGCATCTCGGAGAGAAAAGCGTCGACGACCGTATCGGAAATTCGGTCGCAGACCTTGTCCGGATGTCCTTCGGATACGGATTCGGAAGTGAAGAGATAATCTTGACGAGCCACGTTCAACCGTCCTTCTGGGAAGATAGTAGAAAGCGGCGGGGACCCCCGCCACCAGGCACGACACATGCCAGTGAAGACGAGTGCTCGTCAAGCGCACGCACGCCTTTCCAGGCGACAGAAATGGTCTGTCACCCGGGCCGTCCGATCCAGGAATGGCTGCATTCCGCGCGATTTCCGGGCCCGGCCCGCGAGCCCGGAAGAAACGTCAGGAGGTCGGCCGGAACCGCAGGCTCAGACCTCTTCGCCCGCCAGGGCACGCACCAGGTCGACGACACGACGGCGCACCTTGGCATCCTCGATCCGCACGAAGGCCTTGTTGAGGGACAAGCCTTCGGAGGACGACAGGAAGTCGACCACATAGGAAGCGGGCTTGGCCTCGCCGAAGCCGTTGGCCTCGTCCGGCGTCCCGGGTGCGTCCTCGAAGAAGAAGGCAACCGGCACTTTCAGCACGGTTGCGATGTGCTGGAGGCGGCTGGCACCGATGCGATTGGTGCCTTTTTCATACTTCTGAATCTGTTGAAATGTAATGCCGAGACTCTCGCCAAGCTTCTCCTGGCTCATCCCAAGCATCATGCGGCGCAGGCGCACGCGGCTTCCAACATGCACATCGATGGGGTTCGGTGCTTTTTTGCTGCTCATTTTTTGTCTTCTTTCCGGCTCTGTCAGTTGCTGTGACCAAGGCGTTATTTTTCTGACGATTCTGGTCTGCCAATCGGAAACAGGTTGTCGGATTTCTTTTCCCAATACCGGTTTACGCCAGCGGAACGCCGTCAGTTCCATCTATCACAACCCAATCTACGCTCCGGGCTGCGACGGTTGTTATGATGCCGTGCCGCATCGCGACCCGTCAATCATTACGCGTATTCCCTACGTAACGCGTTACAAGAAGAAGGCCAACAAAAACTATTAGGAAAATTGCCAATGTGTTTTGCCCATATCTCGCAAAAACCGTAGGCGAGATGGCGGAGGGCATGCGCATATCGATGCGTCCGGCCGCCATCAGAGGGCGCATCTCCAGGATGCGGCCATAGGCATCCACAACCGCGGAAATACCCGTATTGGCTGCACGCACAACCGGCAGCCCCTGCTCCACGGCACGCATCCGGGCCTGCGCGAAGTGCTGGTAGGGACCTGGCGTATCGCCAAACCAGGCGTCGTTGGTGACGTTGAGAATGAACCCGGGACGCTCGTCGGAACTGGTCGCCGCCGCCGGAAAGATCGCCTCGTAGCAGATCATCGGCAGGAAGGCCGGACCGGACACCGGACTGAGAACGCGTTGGCGGAAGCCGGCGCGAAAGGTTCCCGGCAGCTCCACAAGCTTGGTCAGGCCGAATTTCTCCAGCGTCTCGCCCATCGGCAGGTATTCGCCGAAGGGCACAAGCCGGACCTTGTCGTAGGCGTCGAGAATGGTGCCCTCGTCATCGACCATGTAGACACTGTTGTAGAAGACGCGATCGCCGGCATCCTCCACGCTGGCACGCACGGCTCCCGTCACCAGCGTGTCTCCGGGGCGCAGCAGACCGGCAATGGCCGCCAGTGCATCGGGAGCCTCCGTCAGGAGAAACGGCGGTGCGGACTCCGGCCAGACAACGAGGCGCGGCAGATTGCCGTCCTCCGTCTCGCCGACCCACGCGCCCCGGCTTGCCTCCAGATAGGTGTCGAACACCATGGTCCGGTTTTCCGGTCGCCACTTGTCCTCCTGGGGGATCGACGGCTGGACAATGCGCAAGGCCGTATCGGCGCCATCGCCCACCTCGCCAAGGCTCGTGCGAAGGGCGCCGCCACCGGCGACGAGCCCCATGAGCAGCACTGCGGCGACGCCGGCGCGGCGCCCGCCGGCGGTCTGGTCTGCAAATCCCGCCAGACAGCAGAACACCGTCGTCACGATGAGGCCGAGGCCATAGACGCCGACCAGGGCAGCGGGCTGCATGAGCAGTTCCGTGCCGCCGAACGCATAACCCCATATGTTCCACGGAAACCCGGTCAGCACATGACCGCGCAGCCAGTCGGCAAGCGTCAGGGCGAGCGCCAGCAACAGCAACCGGCTTGGCCCGTCGCGCCACGCAAGCCCCGCCACGAGAGTTGCAAGTGCCGTGAAGACCGCCAGTCCCGCGGGCAGAAGCACGACGGCGAACGGAATCATCCAGGCGAAGGCATCCGCCTCGACAAGGAAGGCACGCCCGATCCACCACAGGCCCGCCAGATGAAACCCGAAGCCGAACCACCAGCCGATCGCCAGCGCGGGCCGCATTCGCGCCCATGGCCCGGCATCGTCGGAAATCGCCCCGTCGAGAAGCCAGACAAGAGCCGGCATCGATACGGCCAGGACGGGAAACACCCCGAAGGGCGGCATGGCAAAAGCCGCCAGGGCGCCGGCGAGGGCCGACAGCAGCCAGCGGCGCCAACCATGGGCGAGAAGGAAAACTTGCGCCAAACGCAGCACGGCATCGACTCCTGCGGTTGCGCACGGGGACGCGACGCTCGGGCGAATCACCCGTACCTCAACGGACGATCCCCGCAGGGACAACACCGGTCAAGTGCGGGTGGCATTCGGGCGCAGCCGTGGTCCTGATTACAGGCCGGATCAGGCGGCGGAGCTGGGCCGGCGCTGACGGCGGCGCACGTCGCCAAGCCGGGCCTCCGCCCTGCGCGCGCGGATCCGCAAGCGCTTGATGCGGCGAGGGTCGGCATCGAGAACCTCGAACTCGTAGCCGGGAAACTCACGGGCGGTGATCAACTCGCCACGGACCGGCACACGGCCGACAAGGGTGAAGACGAGCCCGCCCAGCGTGTCGACTTCCTCGGCCAGGTCGCCGAGCTGGAAACCGGTGCCGACTGCCGCCTCGACCTCCTCGACAGGCACGCGCGGATCGGCGATCCAGATGCCGTCCCCGGCCTTCTCGATCATCGCGTCCTCGTCCTCGTCATGCTCGTCCTCGATGTCCCCGACCACCGTCTCGACGATGTCCTCCAGCGACACGAGGCCCTCCGTGCCGCCATATTCGTCGATGACAAGCGCCATCTGGACCCGGTCCGCCTGCATCTTGGCCATCAGGTCCGTGGCCGGCATGGAAGGCGGTACGAACAGGACGGGGCGGATCAGGCCGGCATCGCCGAGCGGCAACAAGAGGTCCACCCGCGACAGGTCGAGAGCCGGCTTCTCGTTGGAGGCCGGCGCCGGGCCCGCGGCTTCCGCCTCGCCATCCGGGTTGTCGTCCTCTGCGGAGGGATGCTCGCCGTCGGCCGCGCGTGCGGAGAAATAGGCCATCAGGTCCTTGATGTGGACCATGCCGCGCGGGTCGTCGAGACCGTCGTGATAGACCGGCATCCGCGAATGGCCGCTTTCGCGGAACACTTCCATGAGATGACCGACAAGGACGGTATCCTCGACCGCGTCGATATCGGCGCGCGGCACCATGACATCCTCGACGCGGACCTCCCGCAGGCGCAGGATGTTGGAGAGCAGAACCCGCTCCTCGGGCGTGAAACTGGCGCTGCCGTCAGGCTCGCGGGCGAGCTCGTCCTGCAGGTTCTGGCGCAGGGTCCCCGCACCATTGCCGGACCGTCTCAGGCCGCCCAGCCGTTTCAGGATCTCGACCCAGACGGAGCGCAGCGATCGTGGGGGATCCCCTTCCGTCTGGGCGACGGTTTCCCCGCCAGTGTCGGAGGCGGCCGGTTTCGGCGCCCCCGTATCATCGGTACTTCGAGCCTTTGAATCGTTCATGTCATGTCTGCCTCCGCATCACGCGGGCGGCTCGCTCTCCGTTGTGTTGTCGGCCGCAAGCGGCTCCCGGTAGGGATCGGCAATGCCAAGCACCGCCAGAATGCGCCGCTCCAGCCCTTCCATCTCCTCGGCCTCGTCCTCCATTTGGTGATCGTAACCGAAAAGATGAAGGAACCCGTGTGCCACAAGATGCGTCACATGGGCGTCAAAATCGATTTCCATCGCCGCCGCTTCCCGCGCGACGGTCTCGCGGGCAAGAACAATGTCCCCGAGCAGCGGCCCGAAGGGCGGCTCCTCCTCGTCGCCGCCGGGAAAGGACAGGACGTTGGTGGGGGCATCCTTCGACCGCCAGTCGCGGTTGAGCTCGCGCACCCGCGCATCGTCGGCGAAGACGACCGAAACCTCGGCCCCCTCGACCAGTTCGAGCCGGGCCTCGGCGCAGGCGACCGACACGACCCTGGCGACGAGCGCTTCCAGCACGCTGTCTTCGGGCCATCCATCGGCCTCGACCGCCACATCGACCTCAGGGGACGGCAGCACGGCGTTCATCGCGTCGTGCCCTTCGGCGCCGGGGACGCGGCGGCCACCGCTGCCGCGGCAGCCGCGGCCTGCTCGGCCTTCTGGCTGGCCTCGCGGCCCGCATTGTCATAGGCACGCACGATGCGGGCAACGAGTTCGTGGCGAACGACATCGACCTCGGTGAAGCGCACCACGGCGACGCCCTCGACGCCTTCGAGCAGGGTCAGCGCCTCGCGCAGGCCCGACTGCTGGCCGGGCGGCAGGTCGACCTGGGTGGGATCGCCCGTGACGATCATCCGGGAGTTCTCGCCCAGGCGCGTCAGGAACATCTTCATCTGCATGGTGGTGGTGTTCTGCGCCTCGTCGAGGATCACCACCGCGTTGGACAGGGTACGTCCGCGCATGAAGGCCAGCGGCGCCACCTCGATCATGCCGGATTGCAGGCCGCGCTCGACCTTTTCCGCCGGCATCATCTCGTAAAGCGCGTCGTAGAGCGGCCGCAGATAAGGGTCGACCTTTTCCTTCATGTCGCCCGGCAGGAACCCGAGCCGCTCGCCCGCCTCCACCGCCGGTCGCGACAGGATCAGCCGGGCGACGTCGCCGCGCTCAAGCAGGGCCGCCGCATAGGCGACGGCCAGGAAGGTCTTGCCGGTGCCGGCAGGTCCGACGCCGAAGGTCAGGTCGGCCCGGTCCATCGCACGGATATAGGCATCCTGTGCCGGCGTGCGGGCCAGCACCGTCTTGCGCCGTGTGGACACCTGGGCGAATGACAGGTGCGAACGCGGTTCGATCGTGGGAAGGTCCAGCTGCGCCTCCTCTGCCACAGCCATCCGAAGGGCGCCCTCGACGTCTCCCGGATGCAACTCATGGCCCTGCTGAAGTCTGGCATAAAGGGATTCAAGCGCCCGACGCGCCTGTTCGCAACCCGAATGGCGACCCTTGATGACCACCTGGTTGCCACGCGCCACGGCATCGACGCCGAGGCGCTGCTCGATCAAGGCGAGGTTCTGGTCGAATTGTCCGAAAAGATCGCCGACGAGACGATTGTCGTCGAAGGCCAGAACCACATGGGTCATGTCCGAAGCGGGCACCGCAGCGCGGTAACCGCCCCGGTTCGGGGTTCGGTTCGCGCCGGTCAAACGGCTTCTCCTGGCATCCTGCCTCCTGGATTCCCGAATGCAGGCCTCACATGTGGACCCGCTGGGGGTGTGCCTGCCCGTCATCTTGCCCTGACACGCGGCGCGCGAATAGGGAATTCGCCTCCCGTCCGGTGATTTCCACCGCCACGATCTCCCCGATCAGGCTTTCATCGGCATCGATCTGCACGGGTTGCAGCCAGGGAGACCGACCGGTGACCTGGCCGGGATTGCGGCCGCGCTTTTCGACCAGCACGTCGCAGACCGTTCCAACGAGGCTCTGGTTGAACGCCTTCTGCTGACGCGCGACCAGCGCCTGCAGTTCCTGCAATCGCTCGTTCATCACGGCCTCGGGCACATGCTCGTCCATCGTCGCACCAGGCGTTCCCGGACGCGGGCTGTACTTGAACGTGAAGGCGGAGGCGAAGCCGACGCGCTCGATCAGGTCCATCGTGTCGCGGAAATCGGCATCGGTCTCGCCCGGAAACCCGACGATGAAATCGCATGACAGGGCCAGATCCGGCCGGCCTTCCCGGATCCGGTCAATCAACCGGAAATAGTCGTCGCGCGTGTGCCTGCGGTTCATCGCCTTGAGAATGCGGTCGGATCCCGACTGCACCGGAAGATGCAGATAGGGCATGACCTCGGGCAGGTCCCGGTGGGCGGCGATCAGCGCGTCGTCCATGTCGCGTGGATGGCTGGTCGTGTAGCGCAGCCGGTCGAGACCCTCGACGCCCGCAAGCCTGTGAAGCAGTTCGCCAAGCCCCCAGGCCCGGCCGTCCGGCCCCTTGCCATGCCAGGCATTGACGTTCTGGCCAAGCAATGTCACCTCGCGGACACCGCGCGCGGCGAGGCGCTCGGCCTCGGCGACGATCTGGTCCACATCCCGCGAGACCTCGGCGCCGCGCGTATAGGGCACCACGCAGAAGGTGCAGAACTTGTCGCACCCTTCCTGCACGGTCAGGAAGGCGGACACCGGCCCGCGCCGACCGGCCGGGGCCGGCGCAGCCGACGGGGTCGACAGATGGCGGAACTTCGCCTCGATCTCGAACTCGGTCTCGACAACGCTCTCGCCGGCCCGGGCGCGGGTGACGAGCTCCGGCAGGCGGTGATAGGTCTGCGGTCCGAACACGAGATCGACCACCGGCGCGCGCCTGGCGATCTCCTCGCCCTCGGCCTGCGCCACGCATCCGGCAACGCCGATCATTGTCTGCTTGCCGCTTTCGGCGCGTTCCGCCTTCAGCTTGCGCAGCCGGCCGAGTTCGGAATAGACCTTTTCCGCAGCCTTCTCCCGGATATGGCAGGTGTTGAGGATGATCAGGTCGGCATCCTCGACGCTGTCCGTGGCGCTGAAGCCCTGCGGCACGAGGGCGTCGGTCATCCGCTCGCTGTCATAGACGTTCATCTGGCAGCCGTAGGTCTTGACGAAGACCTTGCGCCCTGCCGCGCCCGGCCCCGGCGAAATGCCTTCTGCGACCTGCCCTGGTGCCATGGCACCGCCTGTAGCGGTGGAAATTTCGTCGCTCATCCTGTCTCCGCGCGGGCGCACCGCCAGTTGCCGCTGCTCGAAACCGCGACCCGTCCGGTGCGGCCTGGTTCCGATACAGCCGGAATGTGTCTTTCACGCGATGGTCCGGCAACACCGGCAAGCGCTGCCCGGCGACCGCGAAATCCGGCCTGCCTTAGCCGTTTTCGCCGCTCTTGAGAATAGCATCCGCCGCACCGGCCCGCACCCGCCCGGTCGTCCCGCCGTCGAGCCGCCCCGCCCGCGCCACGCCGGCAAGCCTTCGAACCTCGTTCTCCAGCGTCCTGGCCAGCGCCTTGCGGTCGCCGCCGGGCGTGGCGCGAACCGGCTCGCCCCAGACCACCGCGACGTCGATCGCACCCTGACGTACCACATTCATGAAATGCGGGATCATCTCCATGTCGCCGTACCAGGCGACGTGGTTGCGAAACTGGCGGCCCATCGGCAGCCCGTGCAAGCGGGTATAGGCCAGCGCCAGCGGCTGGATCCAGACGTCACCCTCGTCGCCGGCAACGGCATGGCGCGCCGCGCCGACCAGGGCCGAGCGGAACGGAAGAACCTCGTTGCCGCTGTTCGAGGTGCCTTCCGCGAACAGCACCATCGCATCGCCCTCGGCAAGGCGCGTGCCGAGTTCCTCGGCCGTGCGCGCCGTGGCGCTGCGCCTCTGCCTGTCGACGAAGACGGAGCGCTGCAGCTTCGCGAAAAGCCCGAAAACCGGCCAGGAGGCAACCTCCGTCTTGGCGACAAAGGACAGCGGCATGCGGCTGCCGAGCACGGTGATGTCGAGCCAGGAGACGTGGTTCGCGGTGATCAGCAGCGGACGTCCGGTGGCCGGCCGTCCGATTTCGTGCACCTTGATGCCGACGACGGCGCAGGCAATCCGGTGCCACAAGACCGGCAATCGTCGTTTCACCGGTCCCCGGCTGCGCAGGGCGAGCCATTGCACGGGGATGAGCGGCAGCGTCACCAGCGTCAGGACGGTGAGCACGGCGGCGGCGCGGACGCGCATCATGCGGTCAATCCCGGTCCTTCGGGCCGAGGGGCACGCCATAGAGCTCCAGCCGGTGATCGACCAGCCGGTAGCCGAGCGTGCGGGCGATCGCTTCCTGCAACCGCTCGATCTCCTCGTTGCGAAATTCGATGACGCAGCCGCTTTTCAGGTCGATCAGGTGGTCGTGGTGTTCTTCGGGAACCGTCTCGTAGCGCGCGCGTCCGTCACGGAAGTCATGGCGCTCGATGATGCCGGCATCCTCGAACAGTTTCACCGTCCGGTAGACCGTCGAGATCGAGATGCGCGGATCGTTCTGCACCGCCCTGCGGTACAGTTCCTCCACGTCGGGATGATCGCTGGCGTCCTCGATGACCCGGGCGATGATTCGCCGCTGCTCGGTCATGCGCATGCCCTTGGCGACGCATTGTTCCTCGAGCGTGGACTGGGCCAGGTCGGCATCGGACGGCGCCGCGTCGGAGCGCTGGCTGCCGGGATCGGTCATTCGCCTGTCCTCCTTGCGACCAATCGACCACGCGCGCCCGGACATCCGGCACGCGAACCTTGCAAGCCGATTACGCCAGATCGACCCGCATGACAAGCGCGCCGCCGTCGCCCGTGCTGTCACGGTAATAGCCGCGCCGTTCACCGACCTTGCGAAAGCCGAGTTTGCGATACAGGGCAAGCGCGCCCGCATTGCCGGCATCGACCTCGAGAAACAGGCTGGCGATCCGGTCGGCATAAAGACGCGACAGTCCGGCACGCAGCAGTTGCTCGCCGATGCCCCGGCGGCGCTGGCGCGGATCGACGGCAATGGTCAACACCTCCGCCTCGTCGGCGGCGACGCGCAGGATCAGGAAACCCAGGATGGTGCGGCTGCCATAGGCGCTGGCGCGGCGCGCCTGCAGGATCGAGACGCCGGGCTGACGGGCAAGGGCCGCGAGATCGTCGGCACTCCAGCCGCTCGGGAAGGAGCGCTCGTGCAGGTCGGCCAGCGCGGGATAGGCGTCGGGCTCGGCCACCTCGATCACCGGAGGCGGTGCCCAGAGCCACCAGAAACTCATGCCAGCAACCCCTCGTCGCGCCGCGCGGGAGCGGCATCGGGGGCGCGCAGGTAAAACGGCTCGGGCGGATGCGCCCGAGGATCGGCCAGTGCGCCAAGACGAACCACGGCGGCGATATCCGGCCAGGCCGCCTCATGGGCGATCCGCAGGTCGGTGCGCCCGCAGGCCGCCACAACCTTTGCCGCACCGCCGCCCGCGAGCAGCGCGCCGGGGGGAAGTTCGTGGCCGAAGCCGGCGGCAGCCATCGCGACCGGCGCGGCAATCGGCGTGCCGTCGCCGTCAAATCCCTGGCCGTAGATTTCCGGGCCCTTGGCCTCGAGAACGGAGAAGACCGGACACCCCTCGCCGGTCTCGTTGCGGGCCATGTCCGCAAGCGCGTCGAGCGTGCCGATGCCCACCGCCGGCGCGCCGACGACAAGGGCGATGCCGCGCGCCGCCGACAGGCCGACACGCAGGCCGGTGAAGGATCCCGGCCCGGTCGTCACCGCGATCCGGTCGAGAGCCGAGAAGGGCAGGCCGGCCTCCGCCATCACCTCGCCGACCATGGCCATCAGCCGTTCGGCATGGCCGCGTCCGAGCACCTCGCAAGCCGAGGTCACACGCTCCCCTCCATCGGTCCGGTCAAGGACGGCGACAGAGCAGGCGTCAAGCGCGGTATCGATGGCAAGAAGGCGCATGAGAAGATCAAACCGATTCCGGCCGGCACCGTCGACACGACCATTTGCTAGTCACCAGAATCTGAAGTTCGTCAGATTTCCCGGCATGCTCTAAACGAACTTCAGATTCAAGAGGGTGACTAGCAAGCTTATGTTTCTAGTTTGGTTTTCGAATTTGAAATACGCTCTGGGCGTGCTGCCAAGGTGAGGCGTATTTCAAATTCACCACACTAGGGTGACTTTGGCCGCATCAGGCCGGTCGGGGGCGCCCGTTCCCGGCTTTTCCGGAAAGGCAAACGGCCCGGCTTGCGACCGGGCCGTTCGGCAGCCTTGTGTCCTTGCCTCAGAGCGCGCGGACTTCCTCGACTTCCGGGACGAAATGGCGCAGCAGGTTCTGGATGCCGTGCTTCAGGGTTGCCGTGGAGGACGGGCAGCCGGAGCAGGCACCGCGCATGGACAGGTAGACAATCCCGTCACGGAAGCCGCGGAAGGTGATGTCGCCGCCATCCTGCGCAACAGCCGGACGCACGCGCGTCTCGATCAGTTCCTTGATCGTGCCGACGGTTTCCTCGTCGCCCGCCTCGAAGAACTCCTCGTCGCTGTCATCCGCCATTTCGCTCGCCAGCACCGGCGCACCGGACATGAAATGCTCCATGATCGCGCCCAGGACCGCCGGCTTGATGTGCTGCCAGTCCACGTCGCCCTTGGTCACGGAAATGAAGTCGTGACCGAAGAAGATGCCCTCTACACCTTCCACCTGGAACAGTGTCTGGGCGAGCGGCGAGGAGCCGGCATCCTCGGTCTTGCGGAAATCCATTGTGCCTTCCGGAAGCACGATGCGCCCGGGAAGGAACTTCAGGGTCGCCGGGTTCGGCGTCGCCTCGGTCTGAATGAACATGACGGTCTTCCTTTCATCGCGGGCGTGCCGCGCCTGTCGCGCGGGCACTGCCGACCGGGGTCTCCCGGTCTGGCCTCATCAAGCCACCCGCTGATGCGGAGGGCGCGCGAGACCCGCACTTGCCTGTTCTGCATGGTGTCTGCGTCGCTCGGGTCACGCCCGCCGGGCGCCCGTCGCTTCGTTGTTGCCCTCAATATACGCTCGCGAAGCGCTCAACGCCAGATTGGAATTGTTCCAGAAAGCGCTTTTTTCCTCACGCCAGGGCCGCGATCGCCTCGTCATCCAGCGTCCCCGGCACGATCGTGACGGGGATCGGGAAACTGCCGGCGCCCTTGCCGGCGATCGCACTGACCAGGGGCCCGGGTCCTTCCGACCCGCTGCCGGCCGCCAGCACCAGGATGGCGATGTCGGCATCCTCCTCGATCAGTTGCAGGATCTCGTCAGAGCGGTTGCCCTCGCGAACCACCAGTTCCGGTGTGGTGCGCGCCACGGCGCGAACCCGGTCGGCGGCCTTCATCAGGCAGCTTTCCGCTTCCTCGCGCGCTTCGGCACGCATGATGTCCTCGACCCCCAGCCAGTGCTGGAAATCCCCCGGGGCTATGACATAGAGCAGCGTCGCCACGCCGCCGGTGCGCTCGGCGCGCTTGGCGGCATAGACGATCGCCCGGTCGCATTCGCTGGTCTCGTCGACGACGACGAGAAACTTGCGCCGGTGCCCTTCCTCGAAACTCTTTCGGATCGCTACCATGGGCGCATGCTGCCACCAGCCCGGGCAACCGGCAAGCGCCAAGCAGCCGCAGGGCGAACACGCCTTGAAATCACAGGATGAACCTCGACAGATCGATGTTCTTGGCAAGCTCGCCGATGTTTTCACGAACGAAATCGGCGTCGATGGTCACGTTCTTCTCGCTCGCGTCCGGCGCGGTATAGGACACCTCGTCGAGAACCCGCTCCATGACCGTCTGCAGGCGCCGCGCGCCGATATTCTCGATCGTCGCATTGAGATCGACGGCGATCGAGGCAATCTCGTCAATGGCATCGTCAGTAAATGTCAGCACGATCTCCTCGGTGCCGAGCAGGGCGATATACTGCTTGATCAGACTGACTTCCGTATCCGTCAGGATGGCGCGGAAATCGTCCTTGGTCAGCGCCTTCAGCTCGACGCGAATCGGCAGGCGCCCCTGGAGTTCCGGCAGAAGGTCGGACGGCTTGGCCACGTGAAAGGCGCCCGAGGCGATGAACAGCACATGGTCGGTCTTGACCGGACCGTGCTTGGTCGCCACCACGGTGCCCTCGATCAGGGGCAGCAGGTCGCGCTGGACGCCCTCGCGCGAGACGTCACCGCCGGTGCGTTCGCCGCGCACGCAGATCTTGTCGATCTCGTCGAGGAAGACAATCCCCGCGTTCTCGACCAGATGGATCGCTTCCTCGACCACCTTGTCCTCGTCGAGCAGGGCGTCGGCCTCCTGTTCGATCAGGACCGCATAGCTTTCGCGCACGGTGATGCGGCGCGGCTTGGTCTGGCCGCCAAACGCCTTGCCCAGCATGTCGGAAAGGTTCATCACGCCGACGCTGCCGCCCGGCATGCCGGGCATGTCGAAGCTCGGCATCTGCGGCTGGGCCCGCACCTGGATCTCGATTTCCTTGTCGTCGAGCTCCCCGTCGCGCAGCTTCTTGCGGAAACTGTCCTTGGTCGAAGGGCTGGCGTTCTTGCCAACAAGGGCCTCGAGCACGCGCTCTTCGGCCTGCAGATGGGCCTTTGCCTCCACCGACTTGCGCTTGGCCGTGCGCACCAGCGCGATGCCGGCCTCGACCAGGTCCCGGACGATCTGTTCCACGTCGCGGCCGACATAGCCGACCTCGGTGAACTTGGTCGCCTCGACCTTGACGAAGGGGGCGTTGGCGAGCTTGGCGAGACGGCGGGAGATCTCCGTCTTGCCGACGCCGGTCGGGCCGATCATCAGGATGTTCTTCGGCATCACCTCCTCGCGGAGGCCCTCGTCGAGCTGCTGGCGGCGCCAGCGGTTGCGCAGCGCAATGGCGACGGCGCGCTTGGCGTCCTTCTGGCCGACGATGTAGCGATCCAGTTCGGAGACGATCTCGCGGGGGGACAAAGTGGTCATGACCGTGTCTTTCTCTCGATGAGGCTCAGTCGAAGGCCGGGACAAGCCGTGCCAGGGCGGTGTCCCGCAAGGGGCGGCCCACTGTCCGGCGCACGATCCGCCAGGCCGATCCCAGCAGGAGGATGAAGCAGCCCAGTAGAAGCAGGGTGACCGATACCGCCGTGGACCCGGAGATATCGGCCTCGGCCATCAGCGTGCCGATCGCCACGCCGAAGTAACCGAGTCCGGAGACGAGAATCGCCCGCCGGTCGACAATGACGGCAACCAGGGCGAGGGCCGCAAAGAGGGCGATGACAATCATCGCGTCCCCCTGGTCGAGCTCGCCCACGCCGGAGGTCGTCAGGGCGAGAATGGAATGGACCATCAGGGGAGCGGCCAGAAGATGCAGCCAGAACGCCTTGTCGCTGGCCACCGTGACGCGTCGCCGGTCGCGGGCATCGTAGCGCATGGCTGCGGCGAAGGCCGCAAGCCCGGCGGCGAGCGTGAACCACGGCGTATGTTCCTTGAGCGCGCCCGGAGCCGCCACCTCGACAAGCACGGCAACGAGAAAGAACACCGTTCCGGCAACGACGGCGATGCCGACCGGGACCCTGAAGCGCCAGTAATGGAGCGCCCCGCCGCCGATACCGAGAAGCGTCGGCAGGATCAGCAGGGGCGAGCCGGCTTCCTGGTGGAAGGCAAGGTTCAGCGACAACGCGCCCGTGGCAAGACCGATGCATGCAGCCAGGAATACCGGGGCAAAGGCGATCGTCAGGATGAAGGAGGGAAGCGCCAGTCGCATGCGCCTGGCGAAGACCTCCGAAAGCCCCCAGATGGCCAGGGCGACCGCACCCGCCGACATCGCCAGCCCTCCGGGGTAGGGCAAACCCGATGGTCCGGCGGAGCGCAGGGCGAACCACAGGCCGGACAAGAGGACGACGATACCGATGGAGATGAAGATGTCGTGGAAGCCGCGCGCGAAACGGACCTCCTCGGCATCGGCATGGCTGACGCTCTCGCCGGCGCCGTCCGGCACGGGCGCAATCCAGAAGCCTGCAAGGCGCTCGGCCTGCGGTTGCGTCAGGATGCCGGCGCCGACCGCCGCATCGAGACGTACCGGATCGAGCGGCGCAGGGGACGTGGATGCCACTTGCGTTGTCATGCGCGTCCTTCCCCGCTTCCGGCGACATGTTCCATGATCAGGGCATCGCCGGTTCGCCCGGCAAGATGAGCAACCGGCCGGAAACCGGCCTTCTCGTAGGCGCGGCAGGCCCGGCCGTTTTCGGGATCGGGATCAATGATGATCCGCTCGAGGCCACGGCGGCGCAGCTCGGCGACGAACCCCTCCAATGCGGCGGTGCCGATGCCCTTCGACAGGTCCCCGGCATCGCCGATCGACAGGTCGACCCCGACGGTCCCCTCAGGAAGTTCCGACAGCCACGGGCTTTCGGCAACCGTCTCCGGCGTCCGGTTGTCGGCAAGATGCCAGAGCTGGATGTAGCCCGTATCACGACCATCAAGCGTGAAAAGGTAAGGTTCGGTCGTGTCGCGCCCCTCGACCATGTCGCGAATGTAGCCAAGCTCGGTTGCCGGGTCGCCCCACCACCTGCGCCAGTGCGGGGTCTCCATCCAGCCGGCGAGCAGCGGCAGGTCCGCCAGCGTCACCGCACGGAAGCCGATGCGGGCCGGGTCAATCGGCATCCAGCGTCTCGATGGTGAGGTTGCCGTTGGTGTAGACGCAGATCTCGCCTGCGATCGCCATCGCCTTGCGGGCGATGGCCTCGGCATCGAGATCCGTGTCGGCAAGGGCGCGCGCCGCGGCGAGCGCATAATTGCCGCCCGAGCCGATTCCCATGACACCGCCTTCGGGCTCCAGCACGTCGCCGGTGCCGGTCAGAACCAGCGAGACGGATTTGTCGGCGACCAGCATCATCGCCTCAAGCCGGCGCAGGTAGCGGTCCGTGCGCCAGTCCTTGGCCAGTTCCACGCAGGCGCGCATCAATTGGCCGGGATACTGTTCGAGCTTGGCTTCCAGCCGCTCGAACAGGGTGAAGGCATCGGCCGTCGCGCCGGCAAAACCGGCGATCACGTCGCCCTTGGCGAGCGGGCGGACCTTGCGCGCCGTGCTCTTGATCACCGTCTGGCCGAGCGAAACCTGGCCGTCGCCGGCGATCACCACCTTGCCGTCCTTGCGCACGCTGAGGATCGTCGTGCCGTGCCAGCCCGTCGGGTCGTCCCGTCCCTGCATTGCCTGTCGTCTCCTGCCAGCGTCTTGGGAAGAGCGGGCGAACCACCCTCTTCGGACTGCCTATGTAAGCCGCCGGAACGCGTTTGCAAATCCCGGCGGGCTTTCAGGAGGATGCGGATCAGAGCGGATTGACGAGGCGCACCGGGCGCCCCGGCGCCAGTTCGGAGGCGGCCGCAACGATCGCGTCGGCGTCGATGCCGAAGTGGTGGTAGAGATCCGCGACCGTGCCGGTCTGGCCGAAATGCTCGACGCCCAGCGCCGCCGTGCGGTGGCCGCAGACCGAACCCAGCCAGGCAAGTGTCGCGGGATGGCCGTCAAGCACGGTGATCATCGTGCAATGGGACGGCAGGCCCGAGAGCAGGCGCTCGATATGGCTCATCGCGCCGCGATGGCCGCGCTTGCGCATGCGCATCGCCGCGTGCCAGCCGGCATTCAGGCGGTCGGCGGAGGTGACGGCGAGCACGCCGATATCCCTCCGGTCGGTGCCGATACGCCCCGCCGCCTCGGTCGCCTCCGGCGCGACGGCGCCCTGGAAGGCGACCACCACCTCGCAGTTGGGGCCCGGTCCGCGCAACCAGTAGGCCCCCCCGATCACGCCGCGCCGGAACGCCTCGTCCCCGCGGCGCAGGGGCTGTTCCAGCGCCCTTGTCGACAGGCGCAGATA
>NZ_JBLXFR010000062.1:0-19339 GCF_048261845.1 Stappia sp.
GGGGGCAAGGTCTTCGGGGTCCGTCACCCGGATGCCGTGGCAGCCGAAGTCGGTCGCGAGCTTTGCATAGTCCATCTCGATCAGGTCGGAAGACTGGTATTCGCCGTACATCGCGTGTTGCAGCGACTTGATGTAGCCCGAAGCGGCATTATTTACGATCATCAGCGTGAACGGCGTGCCCGCCCGACGCGCGGTCTCAAGCTCTCCGATGACCATGTTGAAGCCGCCGTCGCCGGTGATCGCCACTACCGGCTGATCCGGCACGGCGAGTTGCGCGCCCAGCGCGCCCGGCAGGCCATAGCCGATGGACGCGAACCCGCGATTGGCCACGAAGCGGCGCCCGGCGGCCTTGGTGTCGTAGAGCAGCCCGGCCCAATGGGCGGCAAAGCCACCGTCGGCGACCAGCACGCTGTGTGCCGGCATCTCGGCGTTCAGCTCGCTCAGCATACGGCCCATGTTGATCGGCGTTTCGGTGGACTGCAGCTTGTCCTTCGCTTCGTCGCGCCACTTCGCCATGCGCGCCGGAACCTCGGCCACGTAAGCCGCGCGCGCTGCCTGTGCGCGGGCGGATCGGTCGCGCAGCGCGTCTGCCAGGTCTTCCAGCCCGGCGCGGGCGTCGCAGACCAGGGCGTGGTCGGCCGGCGTCGTCCGCCCGATCTCTTCGGCCATGACCTCGAGATGGATGACCGGCGTGGCCCCGGTGAACAGCTGGAAACGCTTGGTCGCGATCTCGCCCAGTTTGCAGCCGACGACGACCAAGCAATCCGAGGTCTCGATCAATTCGTTGGCGATGCGCGAGAAGCGCCCGAACAGCCCCGCCGACAGGCCATGCGTGCAGGCGATGGCCCCCTTGCCCGACAGCGTGTGCGCCACCGGGATCGCCTGCTGTTCGGCCAGGGTTTGCAACGCCTCGTAGGCCTGGCTGACGTGGATGCCGCCCCCGACCAGGAGCAGCGGCCGCTCTGCCCCCGCGATCGCCGCCGCCGCGGCCTGCACCGCCCGGGCATCCGGACGCGGGCGATAGGCCGGGAAGCGTGTGGTCGCCGGATCGATCCACAGATCGGCGATGTCGTAGTCGTGGCACTCATGGGCGACGTCCTCGGGCACGTCCACCACAACCGGTCCCGGACGCCCCGAGGTGGCGACGGCATAGGCCCGCCGCACCAGTTCGGGAACCCGCTGCGCCTGCTCGATACGAATGATCTCTTTGACCGCGGGGCGCAGGATGTCGATCTGGCGCGCCTCCTGCGTCATGTTCTTCCAGGAGTGATCGCGGTGCGTGTCACCGACGAAAACTACCTGCGGGATGCCGGCGTTGTGGCTTTCGACCAGAGCGGTCACCAGGTTGGTCGCGCCCGGCCCCAGTGTCGCGTCGCAGACGCCCGGCCGCCCCGCGACCCGCGCCCAGGCGTCGGCGGCAAAACAGCCGACCCTCTCGTCGTTGATCAGGTGATGGGACAGCCCCTTCTGACGCACCGCCTCGTAGAACGGCAGCAACTGAAAGCCGCCCATGCCAAACATCGGCCCCACGCCCGCCCGCTCGAGAATCTCGACGATCGCCGCGCCGCCGGTGAGGGTGACCCTGCTGTTTCCTGGTGCGTTCATTTGGCTTGGTCCTTGGTTTGAATGGCGGCGAAGGGCGCGATGCCGTGCCGCAGGAAATCCATCGTGTGAAGGTAAAGAAAGCTGACGCCGCGCGCCTCGTTCGCCGCGATCGTGCCCTGGGTGCAGAGCATCCCGGCACAGCGACCGGCCGAGGTGATGCGCCGGATCAGTCGGTCGATCTGGCGCGCGACCTCTGGATGCGAGATGTCGCCGCCGTGCCCCATGCTGCGGGACAAATCGACGGGCCCGACAAAGAAGGCGTCGATCCGCGCGAGCGACAGGAAGGCGTCGATCGCCCCGGCCGCGGCGGCGGATTCGATCTGGATCACGATGGCGACGGTGTCTGCGCGCGCGCCCATGCTGTAGTTCACCGCCTCGATCACGGCCTCTGCCTGCGCCGGGCGGTCGAGACGCGGCACGACGATCCCGTCGATCCCCCGGAACAGGTATCTCTCGATGCTGGCGGCGCCCGGGTCCGGGAGCCGCACCAGCAGGGGCGTCGCCTCGACATGCGCGGCGCGACGCAGATCGGGGATCGACCCGATCGAGGTATCGCCCTGCTCGCAATCGACAAAGATCACGTCGGCGCAGTCGCGCGCCAGCGCCTGCACGAGGCTCGGCGAGGTGAAATCGATGTTCACCACCAGTTGCCGCTGCCGCGCGCGCAGCTTTTGGCGAAGCCCGAGGGTCTCGGCACCGGTCATAGCGGCGCGACCCCGGCGGAGAGCCCGCCGCAGACGTAGAGCGTTTGTCCGTTCACAAAGCCGCTGTCCGGCGACATGAAGAAGTGCACGGCATTGGCGATATCCGCGGGCGCGCCCATGCGTCCGACAGGGATGTCGCGCACCATCTTCTGCCGCCGCTCGCTGCCATCCGGGTTCATCTGGTCGAACAACCCGGTCGCGACCGGCCCGGGGGCCACGCAATTGGCGGTGATCCCCGCGGCGCCCAGCTCCAGCGCCCAGACCCGCGTCATCGCGATCAGCCCGCCTTTGGACGCTGCGTATGCGGTGCGCAACTCGCGCCCAAGGGCGGACCGGCTGGAGATATTGACGATGCGGCCATAGCCCCGCCTTTTCATCGCAGGCACCAGTTCGCGCGCGCAGATCGCCGCGGCAGTCAGGTTGATGTCGAAGGTCGCGGACAAATGCGCGTCATCCGTGTCTTCCAGCGCCGCGGTGCGGGCGAGGCCGGCATTGTTGACCAGTCCGGTCACTTCGAACTTATCGCTGATTTCGCCCAGCGCCTGCGACAGCGCGGCATGGTCGCACATGTCGAGGGTGAAGTTCGCAAAGTCGCGGCAATCGGCACCTGTCCGGTCGATGTTGACGACGTGATACCCCGCGCTTTGCAGGTGCATCGCCGTTGCCCGCCCGATCCCAGCCGACGCGCCGGTGACGACGACGGAACCGCGCATCATCCCTGCCCCGCGTAGCCGCCGGTTTCCAGCACAGTGATATTTGCGCCTTCGAGCGTATCGCCGAGAACCTGCGCGACCGCGGTGTCATAGAGCAACCATGTCTGCCCCGTCGCCGCGATGGCGAGAGTTTCATCCGCGGCCACCGGCACTGCCAGCAGCAGAGATGCAATTGCCGATATTGCTTTGAGCTTTCCCAATTACTGGCCCTTCCCAGGGTTTTGATGAATCGAACTTTAGTGCGATTTAACGGAACTTAACGCGAATGCGCGCACTGTGTCAACGCGCTGAAGCTCGCCTGATTATCATGGGTAACTGTCAGATTTTAAATAATGATATTACGAATCTGGCCAGGTAGCGCCGCTGCCACCCTTTGATCTCGACGGGCCTTCTGTTCGACTTAGTGAAACCGCCGAGTCAGTCCATTTCTCGGCGTTCACGCCGGGCGGGTCTTGCAATGCCAGGTCGCGTGCCCGCGCCCGCCCTAGTCGGACCGCCCCGTTTCGAGCGCATAGACCTCGGCACGAAGGGACTCGGTCACGAGGAACCGGCCGCTTGCTGGCTGCGCTTCAACGAGGTTGGTCAGGTAGTCGGCCCCCGGCGCGGCATGCAGCGCGAGCGGGCGGCCCGAGGCATCGAACTGCCAGACGCCCATCCCCGGATGCACGACAAGAAGCGTCTTGCTGCGCGTGCACCAGGCCAGCCCGTCAGGCCCGATGCCACCCGAGAGTTGCAGGAACAGCCCCGCCTTCTGGATGCGCGGCCCCTCGACCAGGGGCAGCCGCCAGATGGCATTGGCGCGCGTCAGCGCAAGAAAGATCGTGCGTCCGTCCTCGCTTGCCACCAGCCCGTTCGGCCCCGCCAGACCACCTAGCAGGCAACTCGTCTCGCCCGCCGCCGACCGGTACAGAAGCCGCCCGTATGGCGCATCAAGGCCAGAGCCGCCCTGGTCGGTCGTGAACACGCCGCCGTCCGGCGCGAGAACGAGATCGTTGAGCCCGTGCAGGGGCTGCCCCTCGAACTGGTCCATCAGGACGCGGCGGGCCTGTCCCGCCAGCTCCAGACGGATCAGGCCCACCCGATGATCCGCGATCAACAGTTGCCCGTCCCGGCCCAGGCGCATTCCGTTCGGCCAGCCGTCGTAGTCATAGGCGACGGACCAGTCGCCGTCCGGGGCAAGCCGAAGGATGCGGCCGAACGGGATATCCGTCACCAGCAGGCTCCCATCCGGCAACATGCACGGGCCTTCAAGGAATGCATCCAGGTGCGCGCCTTGCAATCGCTCCTCGGCCCAGGGGCTTGAGCGGCCACACCGCAGGAGATCGGGCAGCCGGGACTGCAGCCTGAGCTCTCGGACGGGCGGAGACGCGAAGATCATGGCACTCCTAGACGAAGCCGGGCAGCCAAAGCGCCAGCCCCGGGAACAGCGCCAGCAACAGCAGCATCGCGAGCATGATGGCGTAATATGGCAGCGCGCCCAAGACGACATCGCGGTATTCGGCACGATTGACGCTTTGCACCACGAAGAGGTTCAGCCCGAAGGGCGGCGTGATCTGCCCGATCTCGATCAGGATGACCAGGAAAACCCCGAACCAGATCGGGTCGATCCCGTAGAGACCAAAGGCCGGGGCCAGCAAGGGCACGGTTATGACCATCATCGCGATACTTTCCACGAAGAGACCGAGAAAGACGTAGAGAAGCGCGACGGATACAAGGAACATCGGCGGCGACATGCCCAGCCCGAGAACCCATTGCGTCACCGCGTTGCTGATGCCGGTGATCGCCATTGCAAAGGAAAACAGAAAGGCCGCGACGACGATGATCAGGATCGTCGAACTTGTGCGCGTGGCCCTGCGAAAGGCCGTGGAAAGGCGCTCTCGGTCCATTTTGCCGAAGGTGAAGGCGATCAGCGCGGCCATGCTGCATCCGATCGCGGCCGCCTCGGTCGGTGTTGCAAACCCTGCGTAAAGCGATGTCAGCACCAGCGCGATCAACAGCGTCACGGGCAGCACGTCGATGACGAGGTCCAAGAGACGCGCGCGGGGTTCCGCGACGGCGCGAGGCTTTTTCGTCATCGCACCCGACATTGCCACGTAGCTCGCAAACAGGAAGGTCAGCACCAGGCCGGGCAGCAGCCCCGCCGCGAAGAGCTTGACGATAGAGCTTTCGGTGAACGCGCCGTAGACGATCAGGGCGATGGACGGGGGAATGAGGATGCCCAGCGTCCCACCCGCGGCCAATGAGCCGTAGGCCTGCCGCATGTCGTAGCCCTGTTTTTCCAGTTCCGGCACAGCGACAGTGCCGATGGCCGCCGCCGTTGCGACGGAAGATCCGGAAATCGCCGAGAATATCGCGCAGCCGATGATGTTGGTTTGCAGCAGCCCTCCGGGAAGGCGGCGCGTCAATTGCGACAGCCCGCCGTAAAGGCGGCTTGCCAGCCCGCTTTGCAGCAGTATCTCGGCCATCAGCACGAAGAGCGGTATCGCCGTCAGGGTGAAGCTGTTGGACGAACTCCAGGTGACCAGCCCGACGGCCTTGAGCCCCGCCACGCCCTTCGCGGACAGGATGATCGCCATGGCGAGGCCCGCGATGACGAAGGGAATCCACATTCCGACCGCCAGCAGGACGAAGGCGCCGGCGACGATAACGAACGATTCAGCCATCTTCTTCCTCGCCACTGTGCTGCAAAGACCGGCCCGGCGCGAAAATCGCCGCGACGATGACCACCGCCAGCAGGGCAACGCCGGCTACCATGACCGCCTGCGGCAAGAAGTTCGGCATGCCCAGCGCCATGTCTGACCGGGTTCCGCGCCGCCAGCTGTCAAACGCCAGGACGGCCAGTTGCCAGACGTAGACGCCGACCACCGGCAGTGACAACAGCAGGAAAACCCGGGTCAGCGAGGTTTTGACGCGCGGCGAAAACAGCCGGTAGAGGGCATCGATCCGCAGGAAACCCCGCGATCTGAACGTCGCCGGCAGCGACAGGAAGATCAGCGCCACCAATCCGAGCGACGAGATCTCTTCGGCCACTTGCAGCGACTGCCCGATGAAAAAGCGCATGAGAACCTCGATGGTGACCACCACGACCATCATTGCCAGGATCGCGTAGCAGATGAGGTCAATCGCGGAGAGAAGGCCCCGAAGGGCCTTCCCGTCAGCGCTGCTTGACTGCCTCACCGTCAGCGCCCGAGCTCGGCACGAACATCCGCCAGCGCGCGCTGGGTTCGCGTATTGCGCCCTGTTGCCCACTGATCCCAGAATGGGGCCATAGCCTTTTGTGCCTTGTCGATATCGCCGTCGCTCACCTCGTGAACGGCGATGCCGCCAGCTTTCAGGTCCGATGTCACGCTCGCTTCGTTCGCCATGTTCTGCTCTGTCGCGAGACCCGCGTATTTTTGCGCCAGTTCGCGCAGCAGTGCCTGATCGGCTTCGGTCAGGGCGTCGAAGGCCACCTTGTTGACGATGATCGCGCTGTTGAAAAAGTTCGGGCCAAGCCGGTAGGTAGAGGTCAGTTGATCCTTCCACAGCCGCCCCCCGCCCACGGATGCGGTGAAGACACCGTCAACCACGCCGGTCTGCAGCGCCGTGGGAACCTCGGCACCGCCGATGGTTATCGGCGCGCCACCGAAGGCTTCGACAAAGGCGCCCTGCTCGGGCGAGGACACGCGCATCTTGCGCCCCTTCATATCGTCCAGCGAAGCCATGTCGAAGGTGCCCCAGCCGACCTGGAGCGGATAGAGATACTGCGCAAGCAGGACGACGCCCTGCTCGGCGAAAGCCTCTTCCAGCGCCGGGGTGACAACCTCGAGTCCCGCGTTGAATTCCTCGAGACTGGCGAACAGCATCGGCAGGCGCAGGATGCCGCCCTCTTCGACGGAGCCCAGGAAGAACCCGTCAGCCGCGATGTCGATGATACCGGTCCCGACCGACTGCGTGATGTCGGCAGCCTTGATCCCCAGCGATCCCGCGAGGTTGACCGTAAGCGTGACGTCGCCCTCGGACCGCTCGGAAAACTCCTGCGCCAGCGCGATCAGGTTGCTGGAGCCGGGCAGCGCGTCGCTCGCAAGGTATGTATAGCCCGTCCAACTGGTCTCGGCGAGCGTGGCCGAGCCCGTCGCGAATGCCAGGCAGGCGGCAAGCGCCTTCAGTTTGAGTGTCATCACGATCCCCCCCTAGGTATCATCTATTCGAACTAAGTTTCGATAGGCTGAACACTAAGTGAGAGGTTTCTTGGCTGTCAACATAAATTGCCGGGCCGATAATAAGCATCTATACATCTGAAAACGTTTAGATTTTTATTCTTTCGCGAAGATTTGCCATATCCCCCACCGGATGGTACTCAGGAATTCGTTCGACTGAACGGAACCTGCGACTCGGAGATCTTGCGTGAACGGACTTCATCAGAACACCAAACGGCTTGCCGCTGTGCTGGACGCGGTCTCGGCCCAGGCACCCCGCGGGGTAAGGCAGTTCGAACTGGTCGACCTGACGGGGCTTGGCAAGGGCACACTGCATCGCATTCTCGCGGGGCTGGTGGAATCCGACCTTCTCGAGTTCGAGGCCGAGACCAGCCGCTACTATATCGGGCGCAAGGTCATGAGCTGGGCCAGCGCGGGACGGATGCACAACAGCATGGTCGACAACCTGCGCCCTGCCCTCGACGAGATCGGCGCCAAGACCGGCGATACGGTGTATCTGACCTACAAGCATGGCAATCGCGCGACCTATGTCGAACGGGTGATCGGAACCTACCCGCTGCGGTCCCTGCCGCGCGAAATCGGCGAGCAACGCCCACTCGGCATCGGCGCTGGCCCGCTGGCGATGCTGGCCGGCATGGTCGAGGACGCGCGCGAGGCGACGCTCAGGGAAATCGCGACCGACATACGCAGCTACGGCATCAGCGAGAAGACCCTGCGCGCGCTGGTTCAGCGGTCGCTGAAGCTGGGTTATGCGCTTCATGATGGCGAGATTCAGCAGGGGATGGTGGCGATCGGCCTGCCACTGCGGAAAGGCCCCAGCATCGTCGGCGCGATCTCGGTCGCCGGCACCGCCGAACGAATGCCCATCGACAAGCATCAGGGCGTGATCGAGTTGGTGCAGGATGCCGTGGTCTCTCGAAACGTCGGGCTGGTATGCCAGCTCAACACCTAGAACGTCCGTCTTTCGGAACACCCGTCCTTCCGCGGCTTGGCAACACGCGTGCCAACAAGCGCTACGGGAGCGAACCCTTGCTGGACATACCGATTGACTTGGCCTTTCGTTGCAAAGGCTCTCGAACGCCGGAGCGACGCTGAACACCGTGAGACAGATCCGCCCCGCCAGGCCTTCCGACGGTTCAATCAAACCGAAGGCAGCAGAGACTGCCCGCGGGTGCAGCCTTCCGCCGCCGGCCTGAACGAGGGTCGCCGGACAAGGCCTTGCAAGCGGCACGCGGCCGCATGGCGCGTGGTCAGTCCAGTTCGATCCGTGTGCCGTCCTGCCCCACGATCAACGTTCCGTCCCAATGCCCCTTCACCGCCGCGTGCCAGTCCGCGGCGTCGTAGTCGGCATCGTCCGCCGGGATCAGGTGCGACAGGGCCAGTCGCCGCACTTCCGCCCGGGTCGCCGTCTGCGCGGCGTCATGGGCGAAGCTGTGCGAGCGCAGCAAATGCTCCATCAGTTTGTCCGAGCCGTTCCCGACCCGTTTCAACAATGCCGGCAAGGCCGCCTCGAGCATGGCCTCGTGGACCAGCAGGTCGGCACCGCGGGCAAAGTCCTCCAGCGCCTCCAGCGGCGCGGTATCGCCGGAAAAGACGACGTGGCGCGCCTCGGAGCGGAAGGAGAAGGCGAAGCAGTCGATCAGGGGCGGATGCTCGGTGCGGATCGCGGTCACGCGGATGCCGTCCTGGGTCATGACCTCGCCCGCGTCGATGGTGTGGACCCTGACGAGTTCGCGCAGGTCGGGGCGGCCCTCGTCCTCGATCCTGAGATCGATATCGGCCTTCATCGACGCGAGGAACCCGTCCCAATAGGTGTCAAGACCGTCGGGGCCGTAGACCTCGACCGGTGTCTTCAGCCCGGCGGTCCAGGCTGTGTGGATCAGCGGCCCGAGTTCGAGGTAGTGATCCGAGTGCAGGTGGCTGATGAAGATCAGCGACAGGTCCTTCAGCTGCATCCCCTGCTCGACCAGGCCACGGGTCACGCCCAGCGCGCAGTCGACGACGATCTGCCTGCCGTTCAGGCACAGAAGGTTCGATGTCGGCATGGAAGAGCCGGGCCGGATCGCGGGTCCGCCCTTGGTGCCAAGTAGAACGACGTGATCTTGCATGTTCGATGTCCTTCTGCGGCCGCGAAACCGGTGTCGAGCGCGGCCAGCACGGTGCCAGCCTCGGCCTCGAAAAGGACCAGCGGCGGCGACAGGTCGATTACGCGTATCAACCCGTGGCCACCGCGCACATCGGCGACCGGCGCGTATTTATCCTGCAACTTCAGCCAGCTTAGGTAAAGCCGGAAGCTCCGCGCGGCAGCGTTCTCGACCGAGTTTCACAATCAGCATTCGGAAAGGCATCGGTGGGCAGGTCGCAGCTTCGCGGCCAGGTTTGGTCGATGGCCGCCGCACTATCGGGCCGACAACGATCCGGTAGCAGAACGTCAGGCCGAACGCGCAGCCTATGCAAGGGAGCGGAGCCGGCGCATCACGTTCGAAGCGGCCTTAGAGCGGTTCTATAGTGAAAAAGTTCGGGGAGAGCTCGAGAACGCAAAGCTTAAAAATCAGTGGCGCTCGACCCTCACCAGTGCAGAAGGATTCCAGACGGCCTGCAGTTCCCCTCCACGAAATCGGAGATCGTTCTAGATGCGAGGCGCACGCCTATACATGCTCGCTCCATTGCGGCAGGTGCTGCATGTTTGACTTAATCGCCAGAGACGGTGATAACATCCACGCGCTGACTGCTTTATCATAGCTCGATCGGCTGGCCATCCAGGCACAGAGCGGAAGAGGGTAGGACTTCCAGATGGAACATGTCGATCTGTCAACGGAGGCTGAAGCAGCGCGGCTGACGGCAGTTCGTCGATACTCGGTGTTGGACACTCCGCCCGACGGAGCGTTTGATCGGATCGCGAGACTGGCCGCGCATCTTCTCCAGACCCCGATTGCCATCATTTCAATCGTGGACGAGGACCGGATCTGGTTCAAAAGCTGCGCAGGCCTCGAAGGGGTTAGTGAAATCCCTCGCAACCCCGGTCTCTGCGCTTCGGCGATCTTGCAAGAGGGCCCTTGGATTCTCGATGACGCGTCGGTCGAGCCAGTGGCGCTGAGTAACCCGCTTGTCGCGGGAGAGTTCGGTCTGCGATTTTATGCCGGCATTCCGCTCAGGACGAGTGACGGACACGGGCTGGGCACATTGTGCGTCATTGACAAGGAACCGCGAAGCCTTTCACCGGATCAAACGGCCATACTGGAAGATCTTGCTGCGGTCGTCATGGATGAACTTGAACTGAGACGGGACGCCATTGAGACTCATGGTGCCCTTCTGCGCGAGATGCAGGAAAAGGAGCTACTGGCGAAAGAGGTTGAGCACCGGGTCATGAACAGCCTGCAACTCGTATCATCGGTAGCACGGCGTAAGGCAGCTCAGCATGACGGGCAAACCGCTGCCGAACTCAAAGACATTGCGGCCCGCATCGGAGCGATCGCGCAAGCAAACCGACATATTCAGCAAAGCTTGCCAGGCCTCGCTGAAAATGGCGATCTGGCATTGTTCCTCGAAGTATTGAGCCGTGAGCTGTTTCCTCTATGCCCGAGAGGCGGGTTGATCGAAGTAGAATGTCCCTCGGTTTCCGTACCTCGAGACCAGCTGGTTTCAATTGGCCATCTCGTTACCGAGCTGGTTTTGAATGCCGTCAAGAGTGGGGCTGGGAGGATTGATTTGCGAGGCGATCTGGAAGACAAGCAACTAACGCTCAGCCTCAATGATGATGGTCCCGGACTTCCGGACGGATTCGATCCCAGCAATAGTAAAGGGTTGGGCATGGCCATCTTGCAATCGATGACTCAAAAGCTTGATGCAGACGTCACCTGGGGCCGTAGCCCCAGGGGCGGGGCGCAGTTCGTTCTAACACTTCCTCTCGCCCAGAACGGGAAAATGCGCTGAGATAAGTTGATCGCGCGCGCGGCCTAAAGCCAATCGGATCGGCGGTCTTTGATAAACCCCGGTGTCCGAACCAGCACTCACTATTTCACGCTACCGTTGCGAACCCGCCGAGATACCGCTGGATTGCACGTTTTGATCGTTTGCCGCAGGGCTTCTCCAAGCGCTCTCCTCGTTGTTCGCAGGTTTTGCTCGGATCGACAGACACCCCGTTGACCCGAAAGAAATGTTTGAGCGACGGAATTCTCTTCGGTCTCCGTATCAGAAGAAGCACAAGCATCGCAGGGCCCCTCTCTACCACTGAATTTCGCACACACCCCCCACTGATCATAGCGTTCAGCCGGATCCCCCGTTCCGTGAGGATGCTGTGTCAAAATGCGCAGTGGGCGAGACAATTGACGCCCTGTCCCTTTCAACAGCGCCTTCAGGAGCCATGAAGAATTTGAAACGATTATCCTACGCAGTCCTCTCCCTCGTGATCATCGCAGGCGCCTATGGCATCGCATTCGGTGTGCCCGAAGAGGTTGCGCAACTCTGGGGCGGCAGTGCCACGGAAACAGCCGAGGCACCTCAAGAAGCGCGATCTGGGCGGGGCCGTGGTGGGCAGGGTCGGGCGACGACGGTCGTTCTCACGCCGTTGGAGGCCCGCGCATACACGCTGATCCTGCGCGCTGTTGGCAGCGCGGTGTCGCTTCGCCAGACAGAGGTGACCGCGACCGATGCGGGCGAGGTAGTCGAAACCGCGCTCAATGCCAATACGATGGTGCAAAAGGGCGATGTCCTGTTGAAACTGGACGACCGTTCGGAACGGCTGGCGCTCGAGATTGCCGAAGCCAACCGCGATCAGGCGCAGGAAACAGTCACCCGCTTCGAGGGCCTGCGCAGCAATGGCAGTTCTGTCGTGACAGACGTGGCGCTTGCAGAGGCGCGGGTGGCGCTTCGATTGGCCGAAGCCAATCTGAGGCTGGCTCAAGTCGCGCTGGATGACCGCACGATCACAGCCCCGATCTCTGGCCGCTTGGGGCTAAGTGAAGTCAGCGTGGGCGACCGCCTGTCAAGCGGGGACGCCATCGTGACCATCGACGATACCACCAGCCTCCTTGCGACGTTCGAGGTGCCGGAACGCTCCATTGGCCTTTTGGCCGAGGGCAAACCGGTCCTCGTTTCGACACCCACCTATGCGGGGCGCATTTTTGAGGGTGAGATAACTGCTTTCGACAGCCGGCTCGACAGTGTGACCCGCAGCGCGACGGTGCAAGCAAAGATCGAGAACTCCGAAGGGTTGCTGCTGGCTGGCATGACATTTGCCATTCGCATGACCCAAGAGACCGACCCGCTGCCCGTCGTGCCCGCAACCGCCATCACATGGGACCGCAGCGGCGCGGGCATTTGGGTCGCCGAAGAGGGCAGCGGGCGCCGTTTTCCTGTCACCAACCGCTACCGAGAGGGCGATCGGGTCTGGGTTGAAACCGACGCCCCCTTGGGCGCTGAGATCGTGGCCGAGGGCGCGGCGAAGCTGCGTGAAGGGGCGCAGGTCACCGCCGCTGGCGCGCGCAAAGGTCCGGGCGCATGAGTTTCGAGAAAAAAGCGCATAAGGCCGGTTTCGCAGACATTTTCGTGGCGCGGCCCATCTTTGGGATCGTGCTGAACCTGCTGATCATCATCGCCGGGCTTGCGGCCTTTACCAGCGTCGACATCCGCGAAATGCCGGACGTCGACCGGCCCGTGCTCTCGGTCAGGACCACCTACGAAGGCGCCGTCCCCAGCACGGTAGACACCGAAGTCACCCAGGTTCTCGAAGATGCGCTAAGCGCGCTTGAGGGGATGTCTTATATCGAATCCACGTCGAGCACCGGGTCGAGCCGGATCACCATTGACCTGTCTGACGGCACGGACGTCAACGTCGCCGCCAATGAGGCGCGCGAGATCGTATCGGGCGCTTTGCGCTCTTTGCCCGATGATATCGAAGCCCCCAGCGTCAGCAAAAGCGACAGCAACGCCGACGCGATCATTCGCCTCGCACTATTGGGCGATGCCAGCCTCGACACGCTGACCCAGCTTGCCGAAGGCGCGGTTTACGAACGCCTCTCGCTGATCGACGGCATCGCCGAAGTCACCCTGCGCGGCGACCGGGCCAATGAGTTCCGCGTGGCGGTGAACATGCCGTCCTTGCTAAGCCGTGGGCTGACGATTTTTGATGTCTCGACCGCGCTACAACAACTGCGCGATGACACCGCCCTTGGCGCGCTTTCAAGCGAGTCGCAGACTCTCTCGCTCCGGGTCGGCAGCAAGGATGTTTCCGTCGAGACCATTAACCAACTGCCGATCAATGACACGACCCAAGTGGCCGATATCGCCTTTGTCCAACTGATCCCCGAGGACACGAGCGTCTACACCCGCGTGAATGGTGAGACGGCCATCGGCCTCGACATCACCCGGCAATCGGTTGGCAACACGCTGGAAATCTCGCGCGATGTGGGCATCGCGGTTGAGGAATTGCGCGCGCAGATGCCCGAGGGCGTGCAACTGCTGGTCACCTCGAACGACGGTATCTTCATCGAAGGGTCGATCAACGAGGTCGTCAAATCCATCCTCATGGCGACCGGTATCGTAGTGGCGGTAATCTTTCTGTTCCTGCGCTCTCCACGGGCGACGCTGATCCCTACGGTCACGATCCCCGTGGCCCTGGTCGGGACGCTCGCAGCGATATGGCTCACGGGGTTTTCCGTCAATACGATCAGCCTGTTAGCGCTGGTTCTGGCGACGGGGATGGTGGTGGATGATGCCATCGTCGTGGTCGAAAACATCGTGCGCAAGCGCAAGTCCGGCATGGGGGCTTTCGCCGCCGCGGCCTCGGGCACGAACGAGGTGTTCTTCGCCGTGATCTCGACGACCGCCACACTCGCGGCGGTCTTTGTTCCGATCTCCTTTTTGCCGGGGCAGGCGGGCGGCGTCTTTGCCGAATTCGGCTTTGTGCTGGCCTTTGCCGTCACGCTGTCGTCAATCACCGCGCTCACCCTCGCGCCCGTTCTGTCGGCCCTGCTGGACCCCGGCAAAACGCAAGCCAATTCAAAGGCAGCCGCGCCGGGTGGCCTGGCGCGTCGCTTTGACCGGGTGATGGATTTCGCCATCCGCACGCCCTTGTTGGTGCTGGCGGTTGCCATCGGCTTTGCCATGATCGCCATGGGGGCCGCGACGAGTTTGCCCTCGACCGTCACGCCAGAAGAGGACCGGGGCTTTTTCCTTGTGCAGGCGCGCGGCGCGTCGGACACGACGATCGACTATCTCGACACGCAGGTTTTGATGGTCGAAGACATTCTTGCGCCCTACCAGGAAAGCGGGCAGATCGAGACCGTGCAAAGCATAGTCGGCGTCGGTGGCGGCACCAGTGCGTTTATCGTCGTCCGCCTGCCGGATTGGGCCGAACGAAACTTTACCCAGCAAGAGTTGATCGCGCAGATCAGTGGCCGTCTGGCCTCGGTCCCCGGGGTGCAGGTCAGCGCGCGCTCGACCAACAGCCTTAATATTCGCGGCGCGGGCGGCGGGCTGAGTTTTGCCGTGACCGGCACTAATCTTGCGAATATGACCGACGCAGCCGGCAGCCTCGCCGCGGCGATGGCGCAGGATGCGACCTTTCTGAACCCGCAGCTGTCCAACAACAGCGTCAATGCTCAGTTGGAGGTGAATGTGGACGACCGCGCCGCGGGCGATATGGGGCTCAACAGCTCTGATGTTTCGTCCCTCGTGCGGGCGTTGGTGCAGGGGGATGTGGCGGTCACCGTCTTTTCAGATAATGTCGAAGTGGATGTGAATGTCGTCCCCGGTGGGCCGCCGATCAATGATCCGTCTGACATCGCGTCCATGTCCATCCGTCTCGACAGCGGCGGATATGTCCCGCTCTCGACCGTTGCATCGCTCGACATGGTGGTAAGCGACGCGCAGATCCAGCGTTTGGGCGGCGCGCTCGCCGTCTCATTGCAGGCGAACCTTGGCGAAGGTGTGAACCTGTCAACGGCGATGGACCGGCTGCTTACGCTCTCCGAAGAGGTTCTGCCCGAAGGCATGGGCATCACCTTCACTGGTGAGGCCGCAACGCTCGACGATTCCCAGGGGGGCATCTACATGGTGTTCGGCGTGGCGCTGATCGTGGTTCTTTTGGTGTTGGCCGCCCAATTTGAAAGCTTTGCCAGCGCGGTGGTCATCATGATGACGGTGCCCTTCGGCCTTGCCGCCGCTTTGCTGGCGATCGCCATGACCGGCGGTTCGCTGAATTACTACAGCCAGATCGGCCTTGTGATGCTGATCGGGGTCATGGCCAAGAACGGGATCCTGATCGTCGAATTCGCCAACCAGCTGCGCGAAGCAGGCGCAGATATCGACAGCGCCATCCGAAACGCGCTGCGCCTCCGCATCCGTCCGGTGACGATGACGATGGTCTCAACGGTCTTTGGGGGCCTGCCTCTGATCCTGACCACCGGCGCAGGGGCAGAAGCCCGGATCGCCGTCGGCTGGGTGATCGTCGGTGGTTTGGGCTTTGCAACCGTATTCACCTTGTTCCTGACGCCGATCTTCTACCGCTGGATCGCGGTCTGGGGCGCGGCACCGGGAGGGGCAGCGCAAAGGCTGAAGTCAGAAGTTGAGGCGACTGCGGGGGAGTAGTAAGGCGGCGCCAGTAGGTCTCCGCGACCGCCTACGTGCGATTCTTGATCTTGCCATCGATCTCGAATGGAGGAGTGATAACCCCGTCACCTTGGTCAAGCCGCTAAAAGTGCGCTCGAAAGGCTTTCACACTTGGACCGAGGAAGAGATCGAAAAATACTATGCGGTCCACCGTCCGGGGACACTCGCTCATTCAGCAATGACCCTCATGCTGTATACCGGTGCCGCTCGGTCAGACGCCGTAAAACTGGGACGGGGCAATGTTCATGGAGACCGGCTGCGCTACCGACGGCAATAAACAGAAGACAGCGGAGGGGTCTTGATCGACATCCCCAAACACCCTGAGCTTCGCGCAGTCATCGATACACGCTCTCCATCACCACTCCCTGAGGTTCGTCAACAGCCCGCCCAATTCACTGAAGAGGAAGGACAAAATATGATAATGGCGGAGACGAAGGGATTCGAACCCTCGATACCGTTTCCGGTATACTCCCTTAGCAGGGGAGCGCCTTCGACCACTCGGCCACGTCTCCGCGGACGGGTATAGCCGCGGGCGTGGAGGAAACACAAGGCGGAAATCCCTTCGGCGTGCCTCGGAATCCATTGCATGTCGCGCCTCTGTGCCGTCGTCGCCGGTCTCAATGGGCTAGGGGCCGAAAACCGGCGGGACACCGGGTAAGCGCAGGGCCCCGGGACCGCTTCGATCGGCGGGTTTTGGCGCAGCCGGCGCGGCGCCTTGAGGCGCGCGGGAACACTTTCTCACCATCATGGTTGTGCCCCCACACCGGCCGCGAAACGCGGCCATGTTCGAGTGAGAGAGAGAAAGGTAACACCATGAAAAAGCTTGCATTTGGCGTATCCGCCGCCGCCATCCTGGTCGGCACCTCGGCATCTGCCGCCCTGGAAGCGACCGCATTCACCGATCTCAACCTGCGCGCGGGCCCTGGCCCCCAGTTCGAAGTCGTCGATGTCATCGCCGGCGAAGACAAGGTCAGTGTCGAGGGTTGCCTCGAGACCGCAAACTGGTGCGAGGTTTCCTACAACGGCACCACCGGCTGGGCCTACGGCGACTACCTGAGCGCCCCTGTCGAGGGCGAGCCTGTCGTGGTCTACGAGAACCGCAAGGTTCTGGAAGTGACCACCGTCGACAATGACGAGGAAGTCGAGTCCAACATCGCTGGCGGCGCAGGCGTTGCCGCAATCGCTGGTGCCCTGATCGCCGGTCCCGCCGGCGCGGCCGTGGGCGCTGCCGTTGGCGGCACCGCGGGTGCCATCGCGACCCCGTCGGAAGAGGTCACGACCTATGTCGTCAAGAACGAGCTCGAGCCGGTCTATCTCGAGGGTGAAGTCGTCGTCGGTGCGGGTATTCCCGAAACCGTCGAGATCGCCTCGATCCCGGAGAGCGAGTATGGCTACCTCTACGTCAACGGCGTGAAGGCCGTGGTCGATCCCGAGGATCGCCGCATCGCCTACATCGTTCGGTAACAGCCGACGCACGCGTTCCGGTCGCCCCCGTGGCGGCCGGATAGAACCAGGGGCCGGTTTCCGTGATGGAAGCCGGCCCTTTCGCGTCTCAAAGGATGATTCAGGTGTTAAAGAGGAAGTGCAGCACGTCGCCGTCGCGGACGACGTAGGACTTGCCCTCGGCGCGCATCTTGCCGGCCTCCTTGGCCGGCTGCTCGCCGCCAAGCGAGACGTAGTCGTCATAGGCGATGGTCTCGGCGCGGATGAAGCCCTTCTCGAAATCGCCATGGATCACACCGGCGGCGCGCGGCGCCGAGGTGCCCTTGCGGATGGTCCAGGCGCGGGCCTCCTTGGGTCCGACGGTAAAATAGGTCTCAAGGTGCAGCAGCTCGTAGCCGGCGCGGATCAGCCGGTCGAGCCCCGCCTCCTCAAGCCCCATTTCCTGCAGGAACATCTCGGCCTCCTCGGGATCGAGCTGCGCGATCTCTTCTTCGATGCGGGCCGAGATCACAACGTGGGCATTGCCCTGTGCTTCTGCCATCTCGCCGACGCGCGCGGAATGGGCGTTGCCGCTCGCGGCCTCGTCCTCGGCCACGTTGCAGACGTAGAGCACCGGCTTGGCGGTCAGAAGTTGCAGCATCTTCCAGGCCTTGGCATCCTCGTCATCGACCGCGACGACCCGCGCCGGGCGTCCCTGCTCCAACTCGCTCAGCGCCGTGCGCAGCAGCCGGTCCTGCTGCTGGGCCTCCTTGTCGTTGCCCTTGAGCTTGCGTTGCAGGCCCTGCAGGCGTTTCTCGATGCTCTCGATATCGGCGAGCATCAGCTCGGTCTCGATGGTCTCGGCATCGGCCACCGGATCGACGCGTCCCTCGACGTGGGTGACGTCGCCGTCCTCGAAGCAGCGCAGCACGTGGGCGATGGCATCGACCTCGCGGATGTTGGCCAGGAACTGGTTGCCCAGCCCCTCGCCCTTGCTCGCGCCCTTCACGAGGCCGGCGATATCGACGAATGTCATGCGCGTCGGGATGACCTGCCTGCTCTTGGCGATTCCCGCCAGGGTGTCGAGGCGCGCATCGGGCACCGCGACCTCGCCGACATTGGGCTCGATCGTGCAGAAGGGAAAATTCGCGGCCTGGGCGGCAGCGGTGCGGGTCAGCGCGTTGAACAGGGTGGATTTGCCGACGTTCGGCAGGCCGACGATGCCCATCTTGAAGCCCATGATGGCTCTCCTTTCGCGAGTCTCAGGGCTTCTATGCAGCAAAAAGCGTTACTGCAAGCATCCCGGACGCTAGACTGGCGGGGCGAAAGGAGCACGACCATGAAAATCACGCCCTACCTCTTTTTCAATGGCGAGGGTTCGGAGGCTCTCGATTTCTACGCTGGCGTCTTCGGCAGCAAGCCCGCGGCGGTTATGCGCATGTCCGACGCTCCGCCCGACATGCCAATACCCGAGGATCGCAAGAACTGGATCATGCACAGCGAATTGCCGGTCGGCTCGGGCCGGATCTTCCTGTCCGACGATGTCATGTCGAACCCGGGGCCGATGCAGGGCGGCTGCTCGATCATGGTCGAACTGCCCGGCGCCGAGGAGGCGCGAAAGGTCTTCGACGCGCTCTCCGAGGGCGGCGAGATCCGCATGGAGTTCCAGCCGACGTTCTGGGCCGCCGGCTTTGGCACGCTGACCGACCGCTTCGGCGTTCGCTGGATGGTCGGCTGCGAGGAAGCGCCGCAGGCGGCGTGATCGGGCATTGATTTCCGCCACCGGCTGACGCAAACCGGGTGGACCATCACGAACCGGGGGCCGGGAATGAGCAGAATCGACGCCAAGTTCGCAGAGCTTCGTGCCGCGAACAAAAAGGCCTTTGTCGCCTATATCATGGCCGGTGACCCCGATGCCGCAACCTCGCTGGAGGTCATGCGCGGCCTCCCGGGCGCCGGCGTCGACGTGATCGAACTGGGCGTGCCCTTCCCCGACCCGATGGCCGACGGTCCGACGATCCAGGCCGCCGGGCAGCGCGCGCTCGCCGGGGGGCAGACGCTGCAACAGACGCTCGACATGGCCCGC
>NZ_JBLXFR010000063.1:0-19291 GCF_048261845.1 Stappia sp.
GCGCCCGCCGCCCGAGGCGCGCCCCGCTCGGCCCGGGGCTGGCGGCCCGGCTCGAGGCGGGCGACACGCAGCCCATCGCCCGTGCGCTGAAGGTCATGGAGGCGACCGGGCGCTCGCTCCATGAATGGCAACAGGAAACGGGAGACAGCCTCGTCGGCCCCACCGCCAGGCGTCTCGTTCTTGCCCCTCCCCGCCCCTGGCTGCACGCCCGTATCGCCGAGCGGTTTTCCGCCATGGTCGCGCAAGGCGCCATTGGCGAAGCGGAACGTCTTCTGGCCCGCAACCTGGATCCGGCCCTTCCGGTGATGAAGGCAATCGGCCTGCGCGAACTCGGCAATCTTGACGGTACGGCCGAATGCCTCGCCCATGCGATCGAGCGGGCGACGACGGAAACGCGCCGCTACGCGAAACGGCAGGAAACCTTCTTTCGTGGACAGCTCAGCGACTGGCCACGCCTCGATCCAAGCGATTCCACTGCCTGGAAAGCCGCTGCATTTTAGATCATCGGCAATACAGCCAGTGATTGCAACGCCATGTTTTGCGCATAAACTGGCGGTAGGAAGTGGCTGTCATCGCTACCGCTACGGCGCGAATCGGTGCAGGCACGGGTTCAAGAAGAATTGCCAGTGGCAGGCCAGCGGCCTGACCACCGGAAGACTGTCCGGAGGGCGGGCCAGATGCCTTGCTCCCACCAGACATGTCTTGACGGCACCCGCGCCGGCGAGACGCCGGAAACGGACCGGAGGAAAGAGCATGGCCGACAGAACGATACTCGCGACGCCGCGGATGCGGCTTACCGCGTTCGACGTGGCGGATGCAGGCGATCTCCTTGCCTTGCACCGGGAGGAGAGCGTCAACCGGTTCCTCGCCTCGCATGAAATCATCGAAACCCGCGAAGACGCCGCCCGGCACCTGGACGACTATGTCCAGGGCCAGGAGCATCGTGGCTTCAGTCAGTGGAAGGCGACGCTCGCCGATGGCACCTTCGCCGGCCGCGCCGGGTTTTCCGTCTATCCGGAGACCTCCGAAGTCGCGCTCAGCATCTGCCTGAAGCCGGCCTATTGGCGCCAGGGCTACGCCTCGGAACTGGCCGCCGCACTGGTCGCCTGGTTCTTCGAGAACACCTATTTCACCCACCTGATCGCCTTCGTTGCCGCCGGAAACGATCCGGCCCGGCGGATGGTGGAAGGCATCGGCTTCACCCTGCGCCAGCGCACCGTGATCGACGACAACGCTTTCGACTGCCTGCAGGTGCTTTCCCCGGCGCTTGCCCGCTACGCCCGCGCCAGCGCCTGAGCAACGCTCACCTCCCCCTCCCGGGACAGAAAAAGCCCCCGGCGGATCGCTCCGCCGGGGGCTTTTTCACTTCAGCAGGTCGCCTGTGTCGTGCCGGATCACACGGCCCGCAGTTCCTGGTGGTCCGGGCGGTTCTGGCGGGCGAGCAGCTTGTTCAACGCCGAGATATAGGCACGGGCCGAGGCGACCAGCGTGTCCGTATCGGCACCCTTGCCGGTGGCCATGCGGCCGTTCGCCTCGAGACGCACGGAAACCTCCGCCTGCGCGTCCGTGCCTTCCGTCACCGCATGCACCTGATAGAGCGAGAGCTTGGCGTCATGCGGCACGATTTCCTTGATCGCGTTGAAGGTCGCGTCGATCGGGCCGTCGCCGGTGCATTCGCGGGTCTCGTGGCGGCCGTTGACATCCAGCGTCAGGATCGCCTTGCCATTGGCGCCGGTGCCGGCGATGACGGTGAGGGCGATGACCTTGATCTGCTCGCCCTGGGTCGCGATCTCGTTCTCGACCAGCGCCTCGATGTCCTCGTCATAGACATGCTTCTTGCGGTCGGCGAGGTCCTTGAAGCGGCGGAACGCCTCCTCGAAGGCATTGTCGCCGATCTCGTAGCCCAGTTCTTCCAGCTTCTGGCGGAAGGCGTGACGGCCGGAATGCTTGCCCATCACCAGCGACGTGGCCTTCACGCCGACATCCTCGGGACGCATGATCTCGTAGGTCTCGGCATTCTTCAGCATGCCGTCCTGATGGATGCCGCTCTCGTGGGCGAAAGCGTTCTTGCCGACGATGGCCTTGTTGTACTGGACGGGGAAGCCGGAAACCGCCGATACGAGCTTGGAGGCCCGCGTCAGGAACCGCGGCTCGACGGAGCAGGCATAGGGCAGCACGTCGGCGCGCGTGCGCACCGCCATGACGATCTCCTCCAGAGCGGCATTGCCGGCACGCTCGCCAAGTCCGTTGATCGTGCATTCGATCTGCCGCGCGCCGCCGGCAACGCCCGCCAGCGAGTTGGCGACGGCGAGCCCCAGGTCATTGTGGCAGTGAACCGAGAAGATCGCCTTGTCCGCGTCCGGCACCCGCGCGCGGATCTGCTCGAACATCGACTTGTATTCGTCCGGCGTCGCATAACCGACCGTGTCCGGCAGGTTGATCGTGGTGGCACCGGCGCGGATCGCGGCCTCCACGCAGCGGCACAGATATTCGATCGGCGTGCGGGTCGCGTCCATCGCCGACCATTCGACATCGTCGATGAGGTTGCGGGCGCGCGTCACCGTGTCGGTGATGATGTCGAGCACCTGCGCCTCGGTCTTCTTCATCTGGTGCTCCAGATGGATCGGCGAGGTCGAGACGAAGGTATGGATGCGGCCGCGCTCGGCATGACGGATCGCTTCGCCCGCCCTGTCGATATCGGCATGGATGGCGCGCGCAAGCCCGGCGATCACCGACCGCTTGGTCTGCCTTGCGATCTCCGACACCGCCTCGAAATCGCCGTTGGAGGCGATCGGAAAGCCTGCCTCGATGATGTCGACACCCATTTCGTCGAGGATCTCGGCAACTTGCAGCTTCTCCTCCAGGGTCATGGAGGCGCCGGGCGACTGCTCGCCGTCGCGCAAGGTGGTGTCGAAGATGAAGACTTGGTCCTGGCCAGACATGGAACCGGTTCCCTTTTCAGGTCGGGCCCGTCGCCGCGCATCTCACGGATCGCACGGGCCGAAAAACAATGATGGTGCTGGTGAAGGTCTTGATCCCCTGAGCGCCCGCCTCCGTTTGCCAGGGAGGCAGTCGGTGCTCAGGGGCAAATAAGGAGAAGGAGGCCACCGCGACGCAGGAGCCCGCCGCGCGCAGCGCGCACGTCGATCGCAAAAGCGGCATGTGTGCCAGCGGCGATCATCGGGTCGTCCAGTTCCTTGCGTCAGGCCCGTCCTGTCGCGGAAGGGCCGGTGGTTCAAAAACCTGCGCCAAGTCTGCAGGCAGGTTCCTGATCAAATCGTTAACACCCCAAGCACGTACCCGATTGCCCGCGTCGTTGCAAGACACTTGGGCAATCGGGCACTTGGGCAATCGGGCACTTGGACAACCGGGTACTTGGACAACCGGGTACTCGGCCAACCGGGCCTGGAGACCGGAATGCGCCCTCAGAACCCGTCCGGGCCGCGCTGCAGGGCGGCGACGCCGGAGCGCGACACCTCGACAAGGCCGAGCGGCTTCAGGATCGCGATGAACTGCTCCACCTTGTTGGTGCGTCCGGTGATCTCGAAGACGAAATGCTCCGCCGTCGCATCGATCACCGTGGCGCGGAAGGCATCCGCCAGACGGAGCGCCTCCAGCCGCTTCTCGCCGACGCCGGCCACCTTGATCAGCGCCAGTTCCCGCTCCAGCGGCTTTTCGAAGTTGCGGCGGCGCGCGTCGACCGTGAGATTGGTCACCCTGTGCACCGGCACCAGCCGGTCGAGCTGGTGATGGATCTGCTCGATCACCATCGGCGTGCCGGTGGTGACGATGGTGATCCGCGACAGGTGCTTCTCGTGCTCGGTCTCCGAGACGGTGAGGCTGTCGATGTTGTAGCCGCGCCCGGAGAACAGGCCGATCACCCGGGCAAGCACGCCCGGCTCGTTGTCGACCAGCACCGAAAGCGTGTGGCTCTCGGGCGGCTGCTCTATGTCCGCCATGAAATAGGCGGACGGCGCATTGAGGTTCTGTGCGTTCATCTCTTTATCCCCTGTCCGCCGTCAAACCAGCGCCTTGCCTTCGCTCGAAATGGCGTTCGCCACCGCCTCGTCATTCGCCTCGTCCGGCAGCAGCATCTCGTTATGCGCCTTGCCCGAGGGGATCATCGGGAAACAGTTGGCAAGGCTCGCCACCCGGCAGTCGAAGATCACCGGCTTGGGCGAGGCGATCATCTCCTTGATGGCGCCATCGAGATCCTTCGGCTTGTCGACGCGAATGCCGTGGCCGCCATAGGCCTCGGCCAGCTTCACGAAGTCGGGCAGGCTGTCCATGTAGGAGTTGGACAGGCGGTTGCCATGCAGCAGCTGCTGCCACTGGCGCACCATGCCCATGTACTGGTTGTTGAGGATGAACACCTTGACCGGCAGCCCGAACTGGACGGCGGTCGACATCTCCTGGATGTTCATCAGGATCGAGGCATCGCCCGCAATGTCGATGCACAGCGCATCCGGATGGGCGACCTGGGCCCCGATCGCGGCCGGCAGGCCGTAGCCCATGGTGCCGAGGCCGCCGGACGTGAGCCAGCGGTTCGGCGCCTCGAACCCGTAGAACTGCGCCGCCCACATCTGGTGCTGGCCGACTTCGGTCGAGACATAGGTCTCGCGGTCCTTTGTCAGCTCGTAGAGGCGCTGGATGGCGTATTGCGGCATGATGACGTCTTCGGACGGGCGGTAGGCGAGCGAGTTGCGCGACCGCCAGCGATCGATCTGCTCCCACCATCCCTTCAACGCGCCGGCATTCAGCCCGTGCGAGCCCGTGCGCCAGAGCCGGACCATGTCCTCCAGGACGTGGCCGACATCGCCGACGATCGGAATGTCGACCTTCACCGTCTTGTTGATCGAGGACGGATCGATATCGATATGGACCTTCAGCGAGTTGGGCGCGAAGGCATCGAGCCGGCCGGTGATGCGGTCGTCAAAACGGGCGCCGATATTCACCATGACGTCGCAATCATGCATCGCCATGTTGGCTTCATAGGTGCCGTGCATGCCGAGCATGCCGAGCCAATTGTCGCCCGAGGCCGGATAGGCACCCAGCCCCATCAGGGTCGACGTCACCGGAATGCCGGTGATCTGCGCGAACTCGCGCAGCAGCTGGCAGGCGGCCGGGCCGGAATTGATGACGCCGCCGCCGGTGTAGAGGATCGGCTTCTTCGCCCGGGAGATCAGCTCGATCGCGTGGCGAATCGCATCCATGTCGCCCTTGACGCGCGGCCGGTAGCTCTTGTGGGCGATGTTCTTGGGCGGCTCGTAGGTGCCGGTGGCGAACTGGATGTCCTTCGGAATGTCGACGACGACGGGCCCCGGACGACCGGCGGTCGCCACGTAGAAGGCCTCGTGCAGGATGCGCGGCAGGTCCTCGATCCGCTTGACCAGCCAGTTGTGCTTGGTGCAGGGGCGGGTGATGCCGACCGTGTCGCACTCCTGGAAGGCATCGTTGCCGATGAGATGGGTCGGCACCTGGCCGGTGATGCACACGAGCGGAATGGAATCGAGCATCGCGTCGGTCAGCGCGGTGACCATGTTGGTCGCGCCGGGGCCGGAGGTGACCAGAACGACGCCGGGCTTGCCGGTGGAGCGCGCATAGCCCTCGGCCGCATGTCCCGCCCCCTGCTCGTGACGCACCAGGATATGGTTGATGTCGTCCTGCTGGATGATCTCGTCATAAATCGGAAGCACGGCACCGCCCGGATACCCGAACACATGCTTGACCCCCTGGTCCCTGAGTGCCTGGAGCACCATTTCGGCGCCGGTCATCTCGCGCTTCATCGTTCCTGTCCTCGATTGCCGCAGTCGTCCTGCATCAACATTACATCAATCCGTTCGCCATCGCGGTTGGCCCCGCAACCCGCAGGGCATCGTCTTCCTGTCGTGCAGGCAATAAAAAAGGCCTCCGAGGAGGCCTTGCGCGCGCTGAGCTGTCTGGGAAAGCGAGTGTTACCTCGTCCCGGCCGCGCGCGCCCCACATACAAGAATGAGTCCGATGCTCTTGGTCACTTCAGTTCCGTCCGTCCTGTCTTCTGCATCTCCGCCGGCCCCTTCTGGGAAGAAACCCGGCGGATCTCCGACACGCCATGCACGCGACTAGGTCGCCAACACCACATGATCGGGTCGCCGCGCAAACTAGACGGGGGTCGGTCGACGGTCAAGCGCAATGTCAGGAAATTTCGCGCGACCCCCGCAAGGCTTGCCGAATCTTGCAAGACCCGAAAGGAACGGCGACCGCGCCGGCGCCGCCCCGCTGTTTCGCCGCTTGAAGATATCCCCAGCCAGGGGCGCCAAAATCACAGGCAGGCACATGCGATGCGAAAATCCCTTGCATGCACGAGACCGCCTTTGTATATACCCGCTCACGACGGCGGGCGCATCTCGCTCCCCGCCGCGAGGATGTTTTGAAGCCGGCCAGGTCCGGACAGAAACCTCCTCAGGCCGAAACGGCCAGTGGGTGTATAGCTCAGTTGGTAGAGCAGCTGACTCTTAATCAGCCGGTCCTGGGTTCGAATCCCCGTGCACCCACCACTTCCTTCCCGTTGAAAACAAAAAAGAATTCGCCGCAAGGCGGCCGCCGTGAAACGTGAACGGATGGCGAATTTGCGACTGCCTGCGAATTTCGTACGAATTCACAGGTCCGCCTCGCCCTTGCCGCCGGCGCCATTCCTGGTCAGACGCGGGATGAACTTTTTTCGTCCACAAAGCTTGGTTGCAGCCCCGTTGCATCCCTATATGCTGCGGGAACCCTATCCCATTGCCGGGCCGACGCGGCCATCGGTGCGACGCATCGTCTCGTCCGCCCGCCTTCCCATCCGGGCATTCCATGGCACCCATTCTATCGATTTCCGGTCTTTCCAAGACCTATGACACCGGCTTTCAGGCCCTGAAATCCGTGTCGCTCGACATCGAGAAAGGCGAGGTTTTCGCCCTTCTCGGCCCCAATGGCGCCGGCAAGACGACGCTCATCAGCATCATTTGTGGCATCGTCAACGGCACCGGCGGCTCGGTCACGGTCGACGGCCATGACATCGTCCGCGACTTCCGCGCCGCCCGCTCCCTGATCGGCCTCGTGCCGCAGGAACTGACCACGGACGCCTTCGAGACGGTCTGGGCGACGGTTTCCTTCAGCCGCGGGCTCTTCGGCAAGCCGAAAGCGCCGGCAATCGTCGAGAAGGTGCTGCGCGACCTGTCCCTGTGGGACAAGAAGGACAGCAAGCTGATGACGCTGTCCGGCGGCATGAAGCGGCGCGTGCTGATCGCCAAGGCGCTGGCGCACGAGCCGCGCGTCCTCTTCCTCGACGAACCGACGGCGGGCGTCGATGTCGAGCTGCGCCGCGACATGTGGCGGGTGATCCGCGAACTGCGCGACACGGGCGTCACCATCATCCTCACCACCCATTACATCGAGGAGGCGGAGGAGATGGCCGACCGGGTCGGCGTCATCAACAAGGGCGAGATCGTGCTCGTCGAGAACAAGGCGGAACTGATGCGCAAGCTCGGCCGCAAGCAGCTCACGCTGCACCTCGCCGACCCGCTCGACGCGATCCCTGGTGCGCTTGCCACCCACAATCTCGAGCTTTCCGGCGACGGCAGCGAACTCGTCTACACCTATGACACACAGGGCGAACGCACCGGCATCACGGCGCTGCTGCAGGATCTCAACACGGCCGGCATCCGCTTCCGCGACCTGCAGACCCGCCAAAGCTCGCTTGAGGAAATCTTCGTCAACCTGGTCAGGACGCCGTCATGAACATCCATGCCATCAAGGCGATCTACCGGTTCGAGATGGCCCGCACGGGCCGCACGATCTTCCAGTCCATCGTCTCGCCGGTTCTTTCCACATCGCTCTATTTCATCGTCTTCGGCGCCGCCATCGGTTCGCGCATCTCGGAGGTGGACGGCGTCAGCTACGGCGCCTTCATCGTGCCGGGGCTGATCATGCTGTCGCTCTTGACGCAGAGCGTCTCCAACGCCTCCTTCGGCATCTACTTCCCGCGCTTCACCGGCACGATCTACGAGGTGCTGTCGGCACCGGTCTCCTATCTGGAGATCGTCATCGCCTATGTCGGCGCGGCCGCCACCAAGGCGATCATCGTCGGCCTGATCATCCTCGCAACGGCCGGGCTGTTCGTGCCGCTGGAAATCCAGCACCCGGCCTGGATGATGCTGTTCCTGGTCCTGACGGCGATCACCTTCTCGCTGCTCGGCTTCATCCTCGGCATCTGGGCCGACAATTTCGAGAAGCTGCAATTCGTGCCGCTGCTGATCATCACGCCGCTCGCCTTCCTGGGCGGCAGCTTCTACTCGATCTCGATGCTGCCGCCGTTCTGGCAGACGGTGACGCTGTTCAACCCGGTCGTCTACCTGATCAGCGGGTTCCGCTGGAGCTTCTACGGACAGGCCGATGTCGGGGTCGAGATCAGCCTCGCCATGACATTCGTGTTCCTGTTCGCCTGCCTGGCGGTGATCGCCTGGATCTTCAGGACCGGCTATCGCCTGAAGGCGTGAGCCGGCAGCGCCTCACACTGCGACCCGCGCCTTGATATGAGGGTGCGGGTCGTAGCCGGCCAGCTCGAAATCCTCGAAGCGGAAGGCGAAAAGGTCCTTCACATCAGGATTGATCCGCATCGTCGGCAGCGCCCGGGGGGCGCGCGCAAGCTGCTCTTTCGCCTGCTCCAGGTGATTGAGATAAAGATGCGCGTCCCCGAAGCTGTGAATGAACTCGCCCGGCTCGTACCCCGTCACCTGCGCCACCATCATCGTCAGCAGCGCATAGGACGCGATGTTGAAGGGCACGCCGAGGAAGACGTCGGCGGACCGCTGGTAGAGCTGGCAGGAAAGCCGCCCGTCGGCGACATAGAACTGGAAAAGCGCATGGCAGGGCGGCAGCGCCATTTCGTCGACCAGCGCCGGGTTCCAGGCCGAGACGATCAGCCGGCGGCTGTCGGGGTTGCGGCGGATTTGCGCGACAAGGTTCGATATCTGGTCGACCGCCGTGCCATCGGGCGCCGGCCATGAACGCCACTGATAGCCGTAGACCGGCCCCAGATCGCCATTCTCGTCGGCCCATTCGTCCCAGATGCGGACACCGTTTTCCTTGAGATAGCGGATGTTCGTGTCGCCGGCGAGGAACCACAGAAGCTCGTGCACGATGGACTTCAGGTGCAGCTTCTTCGTCGTCACCATCGGAAAGCCGTCGGCAAGGTCGAAACGCATCTGATGGCCGAAGACGGAGAGCGTTCCCGTTCCCGTCCTGTCGGTCTTCTTCGCACCCTCGTCGAGGATGCGTTGCATCAAGTCGTGATATTGCCGCACGCCGTGGCCGTCCGCTTGCCGATTCTCATGGGCCCCATCGTCGCCCGCAAGCGCCGCGCGGGCAAGCCGCGCCGCGCGGTTTCGCCCGCTATTCAGCCGAAGGCGGCGGGGAACGCCCTCACTTGGCGCTGAGCCCCGGCCATGTCTTCTCCGCCCTGGAGATGAAGCCGGGCACGTCGGCGCGCCACTTCGCCTGGATGTCGTCATTGTAGTTCAGGTAGAGCCGGCCATCGACGATGTCCCAGTTCTGCGGGTCCCCCTTGGCGAGCTTGCCCTCGGCCACCGCCCAGGAACAATAGCCGCCATAGGCGGGCGCGTATTTCGCCGGCTCGGCAAGGAACGCCTCCCGGTTGGCCTCGCTGGCGAAGCGCCACTCGGCCCCGGCATGGGTCGCGGTGATCTGCGGCGATCCCTTGACCGGCTTCCTTTCGGTGAAATAGGCGACCGGATCGTAACCGCCGACGGCAACGCCCTCGACAATGCCGGTGAAGACACGCCCCGTGTCGTCGCTGCCTCCGAGCCCGAACCAGCCGGCACTCGCCCCGCCGGCGACAAGCGACAGGCCGAGGGCGGCAACGAGAACCTTTCTGCGCGTTGCAGTGGTCATGATACTCTCTCCGCGTGAATGGATCTTGCAACAGTTGTAGCGGCAAGCCGGCCGCATGCGCCAATGACGTCGTCTCACAAGCCTGCGACCGGGCATTCTCCTTCGCCCTGCGGCTTGCCCCTTTTCACCGGGGCATGGAGCGCCTATATTCATGGGTGCCGGTGCAAGCCGGCTATGGCGATAAACGGACTTCGGAATAAGCCTATCGGACCCGGGGGCGGTACCCGGCGCCTCCACCCAAGCCCGCCAGTTCACGCAGGAAACTGCGGTTTGGCGGGTTTCGGCGGGGGCGAAATAGGATCGACGAGGGTGTAAAGGTCGTTCTTTTGCTCGGCATGGTTCCGCCGTTATCGGGCCGTCTCAATAGTTGCAAATGACAACTATGCTATGGACAACGCTGTCGCCGCGTAATGCGGTGCCGGTAGTCCTTTAAGCCCTGTGGGGTAGCACCTTCAGGCGGGGTTCGGAGGCACCTGGCAACAGAAGCCTCCACTTCAGCCGCCAGAACCACTGTTCCACATGCCCGATCGGCCCGGGCCCTGTCGCTTCGGCATGGCGAAGGCCGCAAAAATCCGCCACAATGAGCGGCAGAGCGCAACAGGATGGGGTGAAAGCCCGAGACAGGTGCGATCGGCGCTTTCCAATTCGCCTTCCGCGCGCCATGTTGGGCGTAATCCGACTCACACTGTTTGTTGCAAGCGATGGCCGAAGACCTGATCCGCTACGATATCGTCATCCAGGATGCGCTGCGCGGCGCTGTCCGCAAGATTCTGACCGAAGTGGGCCGGATCGGCCTGCCCGGTGAGCATCATTTCTACATTGCCTTCGACACGAATGCGCCGGGCGTGCGTATCTCCTCACGGCTGCACGAGCGCTACCCCAAGGAAATGACGGTGGTGCTGCAGCACCAGTTCTGGGACCTCGTGGTCACCGACCACGCCTTCGAGGTTGGCCTGTCCTTCGGCGGCATTCCGGAAAAGCTCTTCGTGCCTTTCTCCTCCATCAAGGGGTTCTTCGACCCGTCCGTCCAGTTCGCGCTCGAGTTCGAGCCCGGCAAGACGGCCGAGGAGCTTCCCGAGGAACTGGTCGATGCGGCCCGCGATCAGGAGCGCGCCGCGACGACCCTTGCCGAGGTCGAGCAGGCCACGAGCGACACCAAGCAGCCGGCTGCCAAGCGCCCCGCGCCCAAGTCGGACGACCAGTCCCCGGACGCGACGCAGGACGGCGAAGACGCGGCCAAGGACGGAAACGCAGGGGCCGACGTGGTTTCGCTGGATTCCTTCCGAAAGAAGACCTGACCCTCTGCACACATGCGCCGGAGGCTGTGATGACGGGTGACATCGTCAATCTGAGACAGGCCCGCAAGGCGCGCGCGCGCCGCGAGAAGGAAACCCGCGCGGCGGAAAACCGCGTGCAGTTCGGCCGGAGCAAGGCCGAAAAGACCCTCACCCGGACAAAGGCGGAAAAATCCGCCGCCCATGTCGACGCCCACAAGCGCGAGCTTCCACAGGCCGACCCGCCGCGCGGAGACGGCACGGCGGACGACACGGCAGGCGGCACGACGGCAAACCACACTGGCAAGACCGACGGACCCGGCCGGTCGTGACGCTTGTCAAACGCTCCCTGACCCTGCACGGGCACCGCACCAGCCTGGCGCTTGAGCCGGAGTTCTGGGAGGTGATCGAGGAAATGGCAGAGGATGCAGGCCTCACCGTGCCCGCGCTTGTGGTGCGCATCGACGATGCCCGCGGCCATGACCAGGTCGAATTGCCGGCCTCGCTGTCGTCGGCGCTGCGCGTCGCCGCGCTCGCCTATTGCCGCAAGCCGGCCTTTTCGGAAAACTCGAACGCTCCGTGAACCGACGTCAGTGCGCACATGACGTGAACGTATGTCTCTCGCGTAAGACCGCTCCATGCGTCCGCCCGGGCGAAACGTCTACCGATCCGGCGTGACGCCGATAAAGACCGGAGGATCGAGCGGCGGCAGCAATTGCAAGGGCTTGCCGGTCGACTGCTCCTGCGGTGTCAGGGTGCCGCGCGTGTCGAGATCTTCCAGGGCACGCCTTATCTGGTCGCCAAAGGGCGCCGGCGGCACCTCCCCGACGGGTCGTTCGGCCGCATCCCCGCCGGACCGGCTGCGTGCGTTGCGTTGCTGCGCGGCCCTGGCCCGCTCCGCCTCCGCCCGTTCAGCCTCTGCCCGTTCAGCCTCTGCCCGTTCAGCCTCTGCCCGTGCCGCTTCGGCCCGTGCAGCGGCCTCACGGGCCGCTTTTTCCGCGGCGGCCTTCTCCCTTGCCGCCTGCTCCTTCGCCGCCTGCTCACGGGCCGCCTGCTCACGGGCCGCCTGCTCGGCCTTGCGGGCATCCTCCGCCGCACGCGCGGCATCTTCCCTCTGGCGTTGCTCCTCCAGCGTTTCCTGGCGCTCCTTGCGGCGCTGCTCTTCGCGCATCCGCCGCATTTCGCGCATCAACCGGTCGCGTTCGGTGATCTCCGCCTGCAGTTCCTCGACCCGTCGCACTTCCTCCTCGAAGGCACGCAGCGTCAGGAACGCGGTGAAGGGCGCGATATCGATGCTCCGGCCGGGATCCTCGAGCGCACCGGAAAACACCAGCCCGACCTGAGCCTCCGCGCCCGTGACCGCCTCTTCGCCCGGGTCCACCTTGAGCGAGAAATCGCTTTGCAGGGCCAGCTTCTCCAGATCGACCTGCGCATTGCCGAACAGGGTCATGTCGGCATTGTCGACGCGTGCGTTGCTGACCCTGACGACACCGCCGGCGATCGAGGCATTCGCCTCAAGCGCCGCGAACGGCAACCGGCCCGCATCGAGATGGCTCGAAAACGCCTCCCGGATCGCCTCGTCATCGAGGTCGAGCCCCGCATCGACGGCCCGGATCACCAGCGCGAAGGCATCCGGGTTGAGACCGCGGATCTCGCCGTTCTCGACCCGCATCGTGCCGCCGCCGGAAAGACCGGAGACGATGCCGGCGATCGAGCGACCCGTCCCCTCGAAGTCCAGATTGAGCGCTATGCGTCCAGTCGCGACGGGGCGGGCGGCGCGCTCCCACACGAGTTCCCCCAATTCCGCGTCGCTGATGCGCATCGATGCGGCAAGGTTCGCCTGCCCCTCCGTCCGTTTCAGCGAGTAGGTGCCGGTGAGATCGCCGCCGGCAAATCCGGCTTGCGAGATCTCCATCGACATCGTGCCATCCTTGAAGCCGATCCGCCCCTTGACGTCACTTGCATCGGGTGCGGGGGCAAGGCTCATCCTGCGCGCCGCGAAATCGAGCGAAAGGTCGATGCCCGACAGGATCGGCGGGCCGAAGGCGGCCGTCGACCAGGAGCCGTCCGCCATCGCCGAAAGCTGGTCCGCGCCCAGAACGAGATCGCCGAGTTCGGCGAGGTCGAGATGCGACAGGCTCACCGAACCGCGCAGGCGCGGGTCGAGGCTCGCGAGCGCCCGCCGCAGGTCGACCTGCAGGTCGCCATCGATCCGCGTTCCCGCGATGCTGCCCGAAAGCCCGGCCAGTTGGAAGGCATCGCCCTTGCCCTCCAGTCCCGCAACCAGGTCGAGCGCCCCGGACGATGCGGAGAGAGAAGGCAGCCGTCCGGTCAAGAGCGTGAAGGGCAGAAGGTCCGGCGCCTTCGCCACGACATCGGCGGAATACTCCGCCCCGTCCCTGCCTGACAGCGACAGCGAGCCGGTCGCGCTCAGCGACGCCTCCCCGAGATAGATGCGGGCATGCCCCTCGAGCCCGTCCTCGGGAATGCCCGCCCCGCCAAGCTCGATCCGCGCCTCGCCAACGGCCGCGACCGGCAGCACGGGAATGCCGGCCTGCGCCAGCAGCGCGGTCCCGTCGGACGCTCCGAAGCCGGCCTCGAAGTCGATGGACGCCGAGCGCCAGGCATCGAGACGCCCGTCCAGCCCCAGGTTGACGTCGACGCTGGTGCCGCCTGCCTGCCCCTGGATGCTCGCACTGGCCCGGGTCGCGGCACTCGCTCCGGCTCCCGTCGCCTCGCCTTTGAAGGACAGCTGCAACTGCGCCGGCGCGAAAGCCTCGGAACGTGCGCTGAACTCCCGCAGGACACGGCTCTCGGGATCGACCGCCAGAAGCAGGGCCGCAACGCCGTCGACACGGTCCGCGTCGATGCTGATGTCGAGGTCGCCCGCAGGAGCGGTCGCCAGCGCATCGATGCGCCCCTTGGCCGAGACCCGTGCGCCGGAAAGGTCGGCAATGCTCGCATCGTCAATGACCAGAGCATCGTCGCGATAGGTTGCCTGCAGCGAAAGCGTGTTCGCGGAAAACGTTCCGAAATCGACTTCCTCGGAGAACAGCTTCAGGTCGAACTGGGTCCCCGCCCGGGAGACCCCCTCAACCAGCCCGCCCTCGCTGCCAAGGAACAGCCGGGCGAGCTTCAGCGCCTGATCGCCGTCGATCCGCTTGGCATCGAGATCGGCGGTGAAGAGCGCCGGCCCGTCCGCGGGCTTCGACCATGAAACCGCGCCGCGCCCGGTATCCGGCCCGATCTCGAAAAGGAGGTCGGTGAGCGAGACGCTGTCAGGCCCGGCATCGACGCGCGCTTCCATGGCAAAGGGTGTCGCTGCGACACCGCTCACCGCTCCCTTGCGCCACCAGTCCGAGAAGACGGCCGGCTGGGCGACGGAAACGGCGAAGCTGCCACGGAAGCTCGCACGGGGCTGCAAGCCGAGATCGCCGAGCGCAAGAAACTCCGTGCGACCGGGGAGCCGTCCCGAGAGTTCCGTCAACCGCCAGCCCGTGGCCAGCCTGTCGGCCGTCAGGGCAATGTCCTGTGCAAGTCCGCCGCCGGATACGAGAGCCGGAACGGCAATCTCGACCGTCCCGTCGATGGGCGGATGCGGCAGCGCCCGGAGCGCGCCGAGAAGCATGTCGCCCGCTTCGGAGACACTCAGCGGCTCTTGCGGTCCGCGTCCCGAGATGCGGTCAAGGTCGACCTGCTTGGCCGTCGCCGCAAGATCGAAGCGGTAGGGTTCGGCAAGGGTAAGGTCGAGGCCGCCGTTCAGCGCGACCGGACGGTCTTCGGGACCATACCGGAGCGTCGCCTCGCTCAGCGAAAGCTTGCCGACATCCAGCGCGAACTTGCCCTCGCTGCGCCATGCCCGCTCGGCCTGTTCGGCCGGCGTCACCGACACAAAGGTGAAGTCGCCGTCATAGCCCGGCCGGCCGTCCGCCAGCGCCAGCCGGCCATCCATCACCAGATCGACAGGAAGCGAGACGGGTGTGATGCCGGCGCGCAGCCGGACACTGCCCTGCGCATCGCCGCGCCCCGTTGCGAGCACCAGGGTGGCGCGTTCGCCCATGAAGCTCGCCATGCCGTCGAGCTTGTAGGGGCCGAGCATGGACCGCGCCGCCACCACCAGGTCGATGTCGTCGATCCTGTGGCTCTGGCCATTGCGCGCGTCGATCACCGTCAGGCTGCCGTCACGGATATTCGCCTGCTCGAGCATGACGAGATCGGGATCGACGTCGGAAATCATCCCGTTGCGCGCGCGCGCGGTGAACCAGTCGAGCCGGCCGGCCTCGTCGATCGACAATCGCAGCGCCGGCCGCTCGAGCGTCATGTCGATGATCCGCACTTCGCCCTTCAGCAGCGGCGGCAGCTCGATCCGCATCTCGAAACGCGACACGGCGAGCAGGGGATCCTCCGGCTCGCCGACGCGCACGTCGGAGAAGGTGAGCGTCGGCGTCGGCAGGAGTCGCATCTCCGCCTCGCCCATGACGGCCACCCGATGCCCCAGCAACTGCTCGCCATAGCGTTCGAACGTCGTGCGATAGGCGGTCCAGTCGATCAGGAACGGGCCGACCAGTGCCGCCACAAGGACCGCGATCACGGCAACGCCGATCGTGATGTAGATCGAGTTCAGGATCTCTCTCCCAGATTGGCCCCGGCCCCGCCCCGGACGTTCTCAGTCAATCCGCACGATCTTGCCCGGGTTGAGGATGTTGTCCGGATCGAGCGCGGTCTTGATCGCCGCCATGACATCGAGCCCGGCGCCGTGCTCGCGCGCAAGATACTTCATCTTTCCCTGACCGACACCGTGCTCGCCCGTGCAGGTTCCGCCCATCTCGATCGCACGCCAGTTCAACCGTTCGATGAAGGCTTCCGTGACGGCGACTTCCTCGGGATTGTCCACGTCGACAAGCACCAGGACGTGGAAATTGCCGTCGCCCACATGCCCGACAAGGGGAGCCAGGAGGCCATGCTCCTCGATGTCGCGATAGGTCTCGCCGATGCATTCGGCAAGCCGCGAGATCGGCACGCAGACATCGGTGGAAACCCCCTTGCAGCCGGGCCTGAGGCCAAGCGCCGCCCAATAGGCATCGTGCCTGGCGGCCCACAGCCGCGTCCGGTCCTCCGCCTTGGTCGCCCAGACGAAGTCGCCGCCGCCGCATTCGCGGGCGATCTCGCTGAAGATTTCGCTCTGCTCGCGAACGCCGTTCTGCGTCCCGTGAAACTCGAGGAACAATGTCGGCGTCTCGGCAAGTTCCAGCTTGGAATAGGCGTTGCTCGCCCGGATCTGGTGCGAATCGAGCACTTCGATACGCGCCACCGGAAGACCGCACTGGATCGTCATGATCACCGCGTTGCAGGCCGTCTCGAGATCAGGGAAAGGACAGACGCCGCCGGACACGGCCTCCGGAATGCCATGCAGGCGCAGCGTCACCTCGGTGATGATGCCAAGGGTCCCCTCGGAGCCCACGAGCAGGCGGGTCAGGTCGTAACCGGCCGCCGACTTGCGCGCCCGTCCGCCCGTATGGATGACCCGCCCGTCGGCCATCACCGCCGTCAGCGCCAGCACCGCATCCTTCATGGTGCCGTAGCGCACCGCATTGGTGCCGGAGGCCCGCGTCGCGGCCATGCCGCCAAGGCTTGCATCGGCGCCCGGATCAATGGGGAAGAACAGGCCCGTGTCGCGCAGGTATTCGTTGAGCTGCTTGCGGGTTACCCCCGCCTGAACGACGCAATCGAGATCCTCGGCATTGACCTTGATGACGGAATTCATCTGCGACAGGTCGATCGAGATGCCGCCTGCCGGCGCGTTGACATGGCCCTCGAGCGAGGAGCCGGTGCCGAAGGGGATGATGGGCACGCGGTGCTCGGCGCAAATGCCGACAACCGTTGCCACCTCTTCGGTGGAATGCGCGAAGACAACCCCGTCGGGCGCCTGATTCGGCAACCATGTGGTTGTGTGGCCATGCTGCTCTCGCACGGCCGCGGCAGCCGAGAAGCGCTCGCCGAACCGCTGGGCAAGTATCTTGACTACGAGCTCGATGCCGCTGTCATTGCGGTTTATTGGCGCCTGGAGCGTTGCAAGGCTCATCAATTGTCTCCCGAAATATGGCCGCCGGAGCGGTGGCGGCCCGGCCGAAGCCGGTTGCCGTGTTTGCGTTCGCCGCCGGTCTCGGACTAGGCTTGCCGCACACTAGCAAAAACGGCAAGCCCGGCCAAAGACTTCCGGCCCTCAAGGACGGTGCTCCGGCGCCGGGCCGAATGCCGCATTCACGGACCAGCCCGTCATGCCCTCGACTGCACACGCCAATGCCCCGTTTCAAGGTTCGATCCAGACCGTTCGCGCTGATTGGCTCGACTATAACGGCCATCTCAACATGGCCTACTACAATGTTCTCTTCGACACCTGTCTCGACGAAGCCTTCATCCATCTGGGCCTTGGTCCGGACTATGCGCGCCGCAACGAAGCCTCCTTTTTCACCGCCGAGACCCATCTGTGCTACCTGCGTGAACTGAACGGGGGAGATCGCGTCCGGGCAACCGTGCAACTCGTTGATTTTGACGGGAAACGGGCGCATCTCTACCAAGAGCTCTTTCACGCCGACGAAGGCTTCCTGTCGGCGACCTCGGAGCAGGTCTCACTGCATGTCGATCTCAAGGCACGCAAGGTCGCACCCTGGCCCGAGGATGTGCTGCAACGCCTGCAGGACATGAAGGACGCCCATGCCGTGCTCGGCCGCCCGGAAAGGGCCGGTCGCAGCATTTCCATCAACAGACGCTGACCCGGGAACGGGCGACAGCGCGGCGACAGCGATGACCGGCCTCTACAACCAGCTGCGGCGGCTGCCCGAAATTGCAGCGCGCTGGATCGAGCCCAATGTGCGGCTGTTCCGCACGACGCGGCTTCCGCTCGTCTGGGGGCTGGCGATCGTCATCGGCCTGCTGACCGCCATCGCCGCGATCCTGTTCCGCCTCGCCATCGGCATCATCCAGTGGACCTGGCTCGGCACGACGGCCGAGACCGTGGTGACGGCGGCCGCGCATGTGCCCTGGTGGGTGATCCTGCTGGCCCCGGCCGCCGGCGGCCTTTTCGTCGGCATCTATCTGGAGAGGCTGCAGTCAAAGCAGCGCGCCGGCGGTGTCGCCGATGTGATCGAGGCCCGCGCGCAAGGGGGGCGCGGCCTGCCCTTCTGGTCGGGCATTTCCTCGGCCTTCATCACCACGGTGTCGCTCGGCTGCGGCGCCAGCGCCGGTCGCGAGGGACCGGTCGTGCATCTCGGCGCGACCATCGGCACGGCGATCTGCCAGACCTTCCGCCTGCCCGACGCCTCGCGCCGCATCCTGCTGGCCTGCGGTGTCGCCAGCGCCGTCTCCGCCTCGTTCAACGCCCCGATTGCCGGGGTTCTCTTCGCCCACGAGGTGATCCTCGGTCACTACGCAATGACCGCCTTCGTCCCCATCGTCATCGCTTCCGTGCTCGGAACGCTGCTCTCGCGCGCCTGGTTCGGCGACGTCGCGGCCTTCATCATTCCCGACTACCAGATCACGTCGACGCTGGAGATCCCGGCTTTCGCCCTGCTCGGGCTGACCTGCGCGGCGGTTGCCGTCATCTTCCAGTTCGCGCTGATCGGCACGGACTGGATGGCACGCAATGTCACCATGCCGCTCTGGCTGCGCCCGGTGGTGGGCGGGCTTGCCGTCGGCGCCATCGGCATTGCCTTTCCCGAAGTGCTTGGCGTCGGCTACGAGGCGACGGATCTCGCCCTGCGGCAGCAACTGCCCCTGACGACGATGCTGGTGCTCCTGGTCGCCAAGACGGCCGCGACCTCGATCACGCTGGCCTCGCGCTTCGGCGGTGGCATCTTCTCCCCTGCCCTTTATCTCGGCGCGATGACCGGCGGTGCCTTCGGCCTGATCGCCGCCTCGGTGTTTCCCGAACTCGCCTCCTCGCACGGGCTCTACGCCATCCTCGGCATGGGCGCGGTGGCCGCCGCCGTCCTCGGCGCCCCCTTCTCCACGACGATGATCGTCTTCGAGCTCACAGGCGGTTATGCGCTCTCCATTGCCCTCTTGATCGCCGTCTCGATCGCCACCGG
>NZ_JBLXFR010000064.1:0-19179 GCF_048261845.1 Stappia sp.
CGCCGGTGCGGTCGCTCTCCATGCCCCCACCCCCCCTGCCCGGCTCCACCCCCTCCAGGACCTCGATATGTCCGGCCGTGTAGTCCGATCCGTCGCCACGCTCCGTGCGCGCCGGCGCGGTCCGTCGGGCGCGCTGCGGCGTTGCCTGCGCCTTGGCCGTCTCGTCGGCTGCGGCGGGCTTCGGGGTCGCCGGGCCGGAGCCCGTTTCGAAGAGGTCGTGGTCCGTGGTCATGCTTTGTCCGGTTGCGGGGCGTGCGGTGGCCGGCCCCGAATCACTCCTGATTCTGCCGTGTGCGACGGATTCGTCCAAGGATCAAGCGCAGGTCCGTTGAAAACCGTTTTTCAACCGCTCGCGGATAGACTGCATCCAGGTCGCGGGGAGACCGCATCGGGTCTCCGCCTGCTGTTCCGGTATTGGAGGAGGATGTCAAGATGACCGCTTCGTCAAGGCGCTTGGGTGCGCATATCGAACTTGTCGCCGCCGGCCTGCTGCTGGCCAATGCGATGATCCTGGTGATTGCCGGCTGAATGCCCTGTGCCGACAGCGGGCTCGCGAGTCTGTGGCTGGCCGGCAACAGTGGTGCAGGACTCTGCAAATGCGGACTCGATCGTGTCACGATTGCCGTGTTTCGGCCTTTTTTTGACGGGCAACGTGGAGGTGTTCCGGACGCGACCGGCGGGAATGCGGCGGCGGAATGACCGTGACGGTCCTACTCTTGCCCAGTTGCCGGTCTAGTCTCGGTTTCACTGGGTCGACGGTCTTCCGGGCGGTCCGGGCAGGTGCCGGAAACGGCATCCGGATGTGCCCCGACAGGGGTGCGGAACTGAAGGAGGCCAGGGTTGAACCCCTGGCGAATGCGGGGGGGAAGGCGGCGTGCGGGAAGCGCCATCACACCCGACGGGTCTCGCCGGCCCTTGCGATCATGTCGCTCGCAGCAGGCACGGACGCGCGAAAAACAAGGATGAAGGCGCGTGCGCGAAGGACACGCCTCCCGAAGGACCGGCCATTGCGGCCGATCGACGGGGCAGAATGTCCGGCGCATGCGAGGCGGTCGATAATGCGGATCACTGGTTGGACTAAAGGGTCGGGCGTCGTGTGTGCCTTGGCGGTCTTGCTTGCGGCGCCGGTTCCGGCGGGCGCGCAGGAAACCGCTGCCGAGGCGGCGGCGAAGCTGTCGGGCGCCGTTCAGGGCGACACCGACATTTCTCCCGGCGAGGCACTGCGCAACGGCACCCGCTTCTACTACGCGGGCGAGAAGGAACGGGCGCTGGATTCGCTGCGTTTCGCGGCCGAGAAGGGCCATCCGCTGGCGGCCTGGAAGCTCGGGCGGATGTATTCGCGCGGCGACGGCGTCAAGGAAGACGACATCAAGGCGTTCGAGTATTTCCGGCAGATTGCCTCGAACTATGCCGACGACAGCCCCAGTTCGCCCCGCGCACCGTTCATCGCCAGCGCCTTTGTCGAGCTCGGCTCCTACTATCTCACCGGCATTCACGACAGCGCCATCCAGCCCAACGTGGCCCGGGCCCGCGAGATCTTCACCTATGCGGCGTCCTATTTCGGCGATGCCGACGCGCAGTATCACCTCGGCATGCTCTATCTCGAGGAGCCGGACCGCAATCCGCACATGGCTGCGCGCTGGCTGAAGCTTGCCGCCCAGAAAGGGCACCTCACCGCCCAGGCCCGGCTCGGCGAGTTGCTGTCGAACGGCGAGTTCGGCGGCTCCGACAACCGCACCGCCGGACTGATGTGGCTGACGGTTGCCCAGCGCCGCGTCGCGGGGCAGGAGCACATGTGGATCACGGAGGCCCAGGAGCGCAGCTTCGGTCTTGCCTCCGAGAAGGTGCGCCGCCGCGCCACGACGCTTGCCGACAACTGGCTGGCGAAGAACCCCTCGCTGATCGCCGGCAAGGCTGAATAGGCGCTCGCGCCGGCCGCAACCTGTGCGCGGCCGGTTTTCCCTCGCTTCCCCGTTGCTCCCGGCCTCACAGTCAACCAGCGCGATGCCCCGGCGGGACACGCGTGCCGCCCGTCAGGGCTTGAACCGCGCGCGGCACGTCTTATGTGAGCGGCAAGCGAGGACGGCCTCCCCCATCCGGGACAGACAAATCGGGACGACCCAAAGAACCGGAGAGGGCGATTTGTCATGCGCACCACCCGCGACCGTATCCGCCACGCCATTTCCTTCGAGATCGTCGGCCTGGCCCTTGTCACGCCGCTCGGCGCCTGGGCGTTCCATGCCCCGGTGAACGAGATCGGCGTTGTCGCCCTGGTGGGCGCGACGCTGGCGACCGTCTGGAACTACGTCTTCAACCTCGCCTTCGACCACGCCTTGCTGCGGGCAAGGGGACATGTGCGCAAGACCCTGTGGCTGCGCCTTGTCCATGCGGGCCTGTTCGAGCTCGGCCTGCTCGTTCTGCTGATGCCGTTCATCGCCTGGTATCTCGGCGTGTCACTCATCCAGGCGCTGTTGATGGATGTCTCTTTCGCCGCCTTCTACGTGGTCTATGCCTTCGCCTTCAACTGGGCCTACGACCTCCTGTTCCCGATCCCGGCCGATGCGGGGCGCGAGGCGCGCGCGGGCGGAACCGGCGGCGCGTGATCGCCGCGGTTGACCCTGTTAAGGTGGACCGCTAAGAGCCGTGGCCTGTGGCGGATCCGCGACGGGCGCCGCCCCGGACGGCCGCAAGACCGGTTGCGGCCGGCCCGGTTCACCAGCGAGTTGCCGAATTCCATGCGTGTTGACGATTTCGATTTCGACCTGCCGCAGGAGCGGATCGCATTGCGGCCGGCCCGGCCGCGCGATGCCGCGCGCATGCTTGTGGTGCGCCCGCATGGCACGCCGCCTCTCTCCGACGCCGGCGTGCGCGACCTTCCCGCGCTGCTTGAGCCGGGCGATGCGCTCGTCTTCAACGACACCCGCGTCATCCCGGCACAGCTTGAGGGCACCCGCACCCGGGGCGAGGCGGTCGCCGGCATCTCGGCCACGCTGCACCTGCGCGCCGGCGAGGATCGCTGGTGGGCCTTCGCCCGCCCGGCCAAGAAGCTCGCCGTCGGCGACCGGGTCCGGTTTGCCCACGATCCCGCGCGCGGCGAAAGCGGCGCCTGCCTGCTCGGCGCGCTCGATGCCACCATTGCCGAAAAGCGCGAGGGCGGCGAGGTGCTGCTCGCCTTCGATCTTTCCGGTCCGATGCTCGACGAGGCCATCGCCGCCACCGGTCATATTCCGCTGCCGCCCTATATCGCGGCCAGGCGCGGCGAGGACGCGCAGGACCGTGCCGACTACCAGACGATCTTCGCCGACAAGGATGGCGCCGTTGCCGCCCCCACCGCCGGGCTGCATTTCACGCCCGAGCTGCTGGCCGCCCTCGATGCGCGCGGCATCTCACGCCACACGGTGACGCTGCATGTCGGAGCCGGCACGTTCCTGCCCGTCAAGGCCGACGACACGGCGGACCACAGGATGCATGCGGAATGGGGGACGGTGAGCGCGGCGACCGCCGATGCCCTGCGCGCCGTGCGGGCGCGCGGCAACAAGGTCGTCGCCGTCGGCACCACCTCGCTGCGCATCCTGGAGAGCGCCGCGCAAGGCGAGGGCGGGCTTGCCGCTTTCGCCGGCGAGACCTCGATCTTCATCACGCCCGGCTACCGCTTCCGCGCCATCGACGCGTTGATGACCAATTTCCACCTGCCGCGCTCGACGCTCTTCATGCTGGTCAGCGCGCTTGCCGGCCTCGACACGATGCGCTCCGCCTATGCGCATGCCATCGAGGACGGCTACCACTTCTATTCCTATGGCGATGCCTCGCTGCTCTTCCCGAAGGACCCCGCATGACCGCGCCATTTTCCTTCCGCCTTCTGGCCACCGACGGCATGGCCCGGCGCGGCGAGATCGTCACCCCGCACGGACGGGTCTCGACCCCGGCCTTCATGCCGGTGGGCACGCAGGCAACCGTCAAGGCGATGTATCCCGGCCAGGTGCGCGAACTGGGCGCCGACGTGGTGCTCGGCAACACCTACCACCTGATGTTGCGCCCCGGCGCCGAGCGCATCGCGAGGCTCGGCGGCCTGCACACCTTCATGAACTGGCCGCACACGATCCTCACCGACTCGGGCGGCTTCCAGGTCATGTCGCTGGCGCAATTGCGCAAGCTGACCGAGGACGGCGTCACCTTCCAGAGCCATATCGACGGCTCCCGCCACGTCATGACCCCCGAGCGCTCCGTCGAGATCCAGCAGCTGCTCGGCTCCGATATCCAGATGCAGCTCGACGAATGCATCGCGCTGCCCGCGCCGCGCGAGGACGTGGAGCGCGCCATGCGCCTGTCGCTTCGCTGGGCGGAGCGCTCGCGCGCCCAGTTCGAGACGATGGGCGGACCGGGCAGGGGCCAGGCGCTTTACGGCATCGTTCAAGGCGGTGACGTGCCGGACCTGCGCATCGCCTCGGCCGAGGCTCTGGGCGAAATGCCCTTCGAGGGCTATTCGGTCGGCGGCCTTGCCGTCGGCGAGCCGCAGGACGTCATGCTGGCCATGCTCGAGGTGACGACGCCCGCCATGCCCGTCGACAAGCCGCGCTACCTGATGGGCGTCGGCACGCCGGAGGACATCCTGGAGAGCGTCGCGCGCGGCATCGACCAGTTCGACTGCGTCATGCCGACCCGCGCCGGCCGTCATGGCCTTGCCTATACACGCTACGGCAAGGTCAACCTGAAGAACGCCCGCCATGCCGACGATCCGCGCCCGCTGGACGAGGCGTCCGACTGTCCGGCGGCGCGCGACTATTCCCGCGCCTATCTTCACCATCTCGTAAAGGCGGGCGAAGGGCTCGCCGCGATGCTGCTCACCTGGACCAATCTTGCCTACTACCAGACCTTGATGCGCGAGATGCGCGCGGCGATCGAGGAAGGCCGGTTCGAGGATTTCCGGGCGAAGACGCGCGAGGATTGGACCCGCGGCGACTTGGCGCCGCAAACCTAGGAAGTCGGCGACCTGTAGCGCAACCGGCCGTAATCGGCCGCAACCGGCCGGAACTGACTACGCGGCGCGGCACCCGGTTGCCATCCGCTTGCGTCGAGCCGTGCCCGTCGGATGCGTATTCTCACTTATATGAAATGCCCGGCTTTCCGTTGGTGTCTTTACTTGCCGTTGACGGGGCGTGCACTACCTTTGCTTGCATAAATGCCGCAATCCGGATTTCCGTGCGGCCGACCGGACCGTTGACCGACATGCGCTATAAACCCAATGTTCGTGGAGAAATCCGCGCTGCTCCCAGGGCGGTCTGCGCGATTCCGGCGATCATCGCGGATCGCGGTGTCTCTATCGCCTGCACCGTCGAGGATCTCAGCATCAATGGATGCCGGGTGCGCATGAACGGCCACAGCCGCCTCAGTGAGCGCTTCATCTTCGAGTTCCCGAAGCGCGGCATCAAGGTCGAGGCCGAACTCGTCTGGCTGAACGGCGACGAGGCCGGCATCCGCTTCCTGCACAAGGGTGCCGTGCCCGGCGCGGGAGCCGACGAGGCGAACCTTCCCGATCCGGAAGCCAGCTAGGCGACCGCCTCGTACCGCGCAGCCGCATGATCGCCCTTTCCCTCCCGCGATTGCGGTGAATATACGAATCATATATGTTTCGTATATTCACCTTGCAGTCGGGAGACCACCATGGGAATCGTCAAGATCGGCGATGAACTGCACGAGGACATTCGCCGGGCCAGTGCGGTCATGTGCCGCTCCATCAACGCCCAGGCCGAGTTCTGGATCAAGATCGGCATGCTGGCGGAGGCCAATCCGGCCCTGTCGTTCAACGAGATCGTCAGGATGCAACTCGAGACGGCGCATGTGCGGCTCTCGGATGCGGCGCTCGCCTGAGATGGTCAAGACCCCGGACGAACTGGCGCTCATGCGCATATCGGGACGATTGCTGGCCTCGGTTTTCGAGATGCTGGACGAGCAGGATCTTGCCGGCATGTCCACACTGCAGGTCAACGACCTTGTCGACCGTTTCATCACCGACGACCTTGCCGCCCGCCCGGCGAGCAGGGGCCAATATGGCTACGAATATGTCCTGAACTGCTCGCGCAACCATGTCGTGTGCCACGGCGTGCCGAGTTCCGGGGAGATCATTCGTGACGGCGACATCGTCAATTTCGACATTACGCTCGAAAAGAACGGCTTCATCGCCGATTCCAGCAAAACCTATCTCGTCGGCAATGCCTCGCCCGCCGCGCGGCGACTGGTCCGCATCGCCCGCGACGCGATGTGGAAGGGTATAGGGCAGGTGCGACCGGGTGCGCATCTTGGCGACATCGGTGCGGCGATCGAACGGCATGCCAAAAGGAACGGCTGCTCGATCGTCCGGGAATATTGCGGACACGGCATTGGCCGCGACATGCACGAGGAGCCGCAGGTGCTGAATTTCGGCCGCCCGGGAACGGGGCAGAAGCTGCGCGAGGGCATGGTTTTCACCATCGAGCCGATGGTCAACCAGGGCACCCGCAAGGTTTCGACCGAGGATGACGGGTGGACCGTCGTCACCGACGACCGGAAGCTCTCCGCCCAATTCGAACACACGGTCGCGGTCACCGGCTCCGGCGTCGATGTCCTGACCCTGCGCCGCGACGAGGCGCGGTTCGTGAAGCAAGGCGCCTGACCGCCCCGCCTTGCGGACACCTTGCAGCCCTTCCGCCCGCCTCCGGCAGGAGACCTTAAAGCCGCGACAGCAGCGCCGGCGTCGGCCAGCCGTCGGCCGGGACGCCGAGACGCAGCTGTTCGGCCCGCACCGCCGCGCGGGTGCCGGCGCCGAGAATCCCGTCGATCTTGCCGACGTCATGGCCCCGTGCCGCGAGCTTTTCCTGCAACTGGCGCATGGCGGCGTCCGAAAGCCCGGGATCCGGGTTGCCGGGATCGTAGCGGCTGGCGCCGGCGAGCCGTGTTGCCAGATAGGCGGCCGTCGTCGTGTAGATGAAGGACTGGTTCCACTCCAGATAGACGCGGAAATTCGGATAGGCGAGGAAGGCAGGTCCCTTGTGTCCCTGCGGCATCAACAGGGCCGCCGGCAGGTTCGCCGCCGGCAGTGCCCCCTCGCGCGCCCTGACGCCTGCTTTCGCCCATTCGCCGACAGTCGTGTCGAAGTTGAGACCGGTCTTCTCCCAGGGCAGGCTTGCCGGCAGTTTCACTTCCGTGAGCCACGGTTCGCCCGCCCGCCAGCCGAGGTTCTTGATGAAGCCGGCGGCGGTGAGGATCGTGTCGGCGGCGCTTTTCTTCAGGTCGACATGGCCGTCGCCGTCGCCGTCCTTGCCGAACCGGATGATGTCCTCCGGCAGCATCTGCACCTGGCCGATCTCGCCGGCCCAGGCGCCGGTGGTGCGCGCCGGGTCGAGGTCGCCATGCGCCGTCATCTCGATCGCCGCGATCAGCTGCGGGCGGAACAGATACGGCCGCCGGCAGTCATGGGCGAGCGTCGCCAGCGCGTTGACGGTGTTGAAGTCGCCCTGCACCGCGCCGAAATCCGTCTCCAGCGCCCAGAAGGCGGTGATCACCGGCGCCGGCACGCCGTAATCGGCCTGCGCCCTGGCGAAGACCTTGCCGTATTTCTTCATGTTGCCGGCGCCATGCTTCAGCCGGTAGCCGCTGACCGAGCGCTTGGAGAAGGTCAGGAAATCCTGCTTGAAGACGCCCTGTGCCCGGTCGCGCGACAGCACCGTGCGGTCGATCCGCGCGCCTGACAGCGTCTGGCGGATCGCCGCGTCCGGCAGGCCCTTGGCGCGGGCCTCTTCGGCGACACCGTTCAGGAAGGCGCCGAAATCGCCACCACAGGGCGTGTTGGCGAGCGCCGGCGGCGGAGCGAGGATCACGGCGGCAAGGGCAAGGCCCGCAAGCTGGCGGCACGAGAGGCGGAGGGTCATCGGCGGGTCCTTGTCGAACGAGGCAAAAGGCGGGCCGATGATGGTCGAAGCCGGCGGGATTAGACAAGACCCCGATGCCGGAAAGCTCCGGGAAAATTCGGGTGCGCCGCCGGAGTGCGCTTGCGCAAGGGGCTTGTCGACTTGCGCGAACCGTGCCTCAACCGGCCTTTGTCTTTCTCCGCGCCTGCGACCGGCGCTCCTCCAGATAGGCGATCGCGCCATCGAGGGGCACGGGGCGGCCGAACAGGAAGCCCTGGCCGAGATGACAGCCGCGCCGGGTCAGGTATTGCTGTTGTTCCGGTGTCTCGATGCCTTCGGCGACAACGTCCACGCCAAGCCCCGAGGCGATTGCCAGGAAGCCGTCGATGATCACTTCCGACGACTTGTCGCGGCCGATTCCGGAAACGAACTGGGTGTCGATCTTCAACTCGTGGATGGTGAACTCGCGCAGGTGCTTGAACGAGCCGTAGCCGGTGCCGAAGTCGTCCATCGAAATGCGGATGCCGAGCCCTGCCAGCATGTCCACATTGTCGCGGATGATGTCGGCGGAGCGGGCGATGAACACGTCCTCGGTGATCTCCAGGGTGATCAGGCCGACAAGGTCGGCGTTTTCGGAGAAGAGGCCGCGCAGGGCGTCCATGCCGCTGCGCGTTGCCAGCGTTGCCTCCTCCAGGTTGATCGCGACCCCGTCGGTCTCGACCCCGGCGGCTGCGAAGCGGCGAAGGTCGGAGAAGACCTGTCGCGCCACTTCCATCGTGAAGTCGCCCTGCAGCCCGAAATTGCCGATCCGCGGCAGGAAATAGGATGGCGGCAACAGGCCTTTTTCCGGATGTTGCCAGCGGGCGAGCGCCTCGAAGCCGGCATGCCTACCAGTGCCGAGCCGCACCTTCGGTTGGTAATGCATGACGAACTCGCCACGCTCCAGCGCCCTTTCGATCTCTTCCTTGTCGTCGAGGCCGAAACGTTCCGGCATCATGCTCGGCGAATAGATCGAGTAGGACGGTCGCTTCTCGTGCTTGGCGACATACATCGCCTGGTCGGCTGCCGCCATCAGCTCGTGCGCCGCGCCGGAAACATCCCGGCTGCAGGCAACGCCGATGCTGACACTCACGCGCAATTCCCTGCCGTTGTACGGGATCGGCCGGATCGTTGCGTCGAGGATCCGGCGCGCGATGGTTTCCGGATCGCGACGGCTGTCTGCCAGCGGCACGACGATGCCGAACTCGTCACCGCCGAGCCGCGCGACGAAGTCGCCCGGGCGCGTCAGCTCGCGAAAGCGTTGCGCCAGCGTCTTCAGGACGGCGTCGCCCGCCTCGTGGCCATAGGCATCGTTGATCGGCTTGAAGCTGTCGAGGTCGATCAGAAGATAGATGAATTCCTTGCCGTTCCGCGCGTCCTGCCAGATCGCGTCGAGGAACGTGTCGAAGGCCTTGCGGTTGGCAACCGACGTCAGCCCGTCATGGGTGGCGATATGTTCCAGCTCCGCCTGCTTCTGCTCACGTTCATCGGCAAGTTGCCGGTTGTGCACCATCACGCGCTGCAATTCGCGCACCGATGCCGCGATCCGGCCGAATTCGTCGCGGCGCTCCACAAATGGCACCGCCACGGCGAGATCACCGCGCAGCAATGACTGAACGGTACGCGCCAGCCCGGAGATCGGACGGATGATCATGCGCGAGGCGGCGAAGCTGACGATGACCGCCATCAGGCCCGTCAGCGCAGCCGCGATAACGAAATCGCGGGCGAGGCGGTCGGACATGACCGAGGTGCGTTCGCTGGCCTTGCGAAAATCGCTCGACGCACGATTGGCAACGTCCTGGGCAAGCCTCTCGACATTTGCATAGGCCTGATGGCCTCCGCGGGTCGCAACAGCGCCGAGCTTTGCGTTGCGCAGGATCAGGAGCACGGCCTGCGACGTGTTTTTCTTGTAGGTGGTGAATGCGGCGCGCAGCTCCTCGGCTCCCGTCAGCCTGGCTTCCTCCATTTCGGAAATGTCGGTATCGGTGATCTCGAGATTGTAGGAGATGGAACGAAGCGTCCCCTCAAGCTCGGCGCCGCGCACCCCGATCTCGCTCCACATGGAGAGCTTGTAGAGGTTGGCCTCGACGCTGGCGAGGTGGTGGGAGACATGATAGGCGCGCTCCAGCGCCGCCTCGTATTCGGAAATTCCCGACACGATCGCGGTGCGCTGCGTCTTCAGCGTCTGCCACGCATCGAATGTCATCAGTGTGAGGGCGACGAGCATCACCAGGGGCCCGGCCATCACCTTTGCGAAGATCGACCAGTTGGAGAACCGTAGCCGTCCGGCCGGTGCGCTACTTCGGTGCATCTTCGAATGCTCCCGCGCACAGAACGCGCTCGCCATCCTCCAGCGCGAAACAGCTATGGAAGCCGACGGCCGACTTTCCGGTGTGCGGGTGCGGGAACAGCAGCAGGAACACCTTGTCGCCGGTGCCGAGCGCCGATTGCACCGCCAGTTTCGCCCAGAAGCGTCCCTCGATATCGGTGATGTTGCTCACATCGATGCCGATAAGCTCCGGATGGCCGGTATCGAACCAGCTTACGCCGGAAACGGTCACGCCCCAAAGATGCAGGCCATTGGCCTCGCGGACCCAGGGAGCACTGCGGAAATCGTCCAATGCCTGGCGCAGGCCCTTGTCGTCGATATGCTTTTCCGCGACGACGGCGAGTTCCTCGACGTCCCTGCGCAGGGCCTCCAGGTCCGCGCCGGCCGACCGCGCATGGATCGCCTCGGCGCCTCCGTTGTCGGCGCGCGCGACCGCGACCATGCCCGCCGGGAAGAGGGCGGCAAGCGCGATAAAGAGTAGCCAGACCGCGATACTCCCGAAAACCTGACGCATTCGAACCTCCAAGGCTCCATCATCATACAGTATGAGTGAGTCGTGAAAGGCTGTTTAAGTTCATCGATAAAAATAACGATGGTATACGGCGTCTGCCGTAGGGTGGATCAGCTCGCGGTCCGAATTCCGTTTGACATCCGCGCCGTCTCGCGGTCCACCCTGTGCCCGTGGAATGTGGGGAAACCGGGCACGTCATGGAAACCGTTCAGGCGACAGGGACGATGGGCGAGGGGGAAGGCCGTGAAAGCATCTCCCCGCAGGCGCGTCGGCACCTGCAGATGCGCAAGGACACGCTCAAGGCCCATCCCGCCTTGCGGGAGCTTGCAGGTCCCGACGGGCGCACGGCGCTTTTCGTGCCGCTGCTGCTCGCACTGCACTGGGGCATGGCCTGGGCCGTCTCGGACGGCAACCTGCTGGTTGTCTTCCTCGCCGCCTTCCTTTTCGGCCAGTTCGTCATCCATGCCGCCGGCGCGCTTGTCCACGAGACCGCCCACCGGCTGATCTTCCGCGGCGAGAAGGCGAAACTCGCCTTCGATCTTGGCCTCGAGACAGTCCTGGGGTCCTTCGGCAAGCAGCTCACCTACCAGCACGAGCACCTGTCGAGCCATCATCCCTTCATCGGCGACTACGAGCGCGACTACGAGCATGAGGACCTGTGCGCCTTCAAGGCACGCGAGATGCTGGTCGAGGGCCGGCCGCGCCTGCAGCGGGTGCTCACCGTCGCGACCCTCCTCGTCCACATCCTGCCCTTCGGCTTCATCGTCTCGGACGAGATCTTTCCCCGCCTCTACGAGCGGTTGACCGGCCGTGTCGCGCAGGATCGTGAACGGCATGTCCGCTCGACCCGCGCTCCGCTCTGGCAGCGCCGCCTGTTCATCGTCTGGTCACTGGGCGTCAACATCGCGCTGCTGTCGTTCTTCGGCGTTTTCGGCTGGCTCTACCACAACTGGGCGCTGTCGATCTTTCTGGGCAAGTTCGGCATCTCCAATCTCGGCCAGTCGCTCAGCGAGCACCCCGGCGACGACACCGACACGCCGACCCGCTCGACCTATGGCTGGGTCAACCGGCTGCTGTTCAACACCGGGTACCACAACGAGCACCACACCTTTCCCAATGTCGCCTGGTCGCGTCTGCCGGAGCTGACCCGCGGCGCGCCGGAGGTCTTCAGCGCCCGGGCCGAGCGCTCCTATCTCGGCTACTGGTGGGATCACGTGCGCGGGGATTTCCGCACCTCGCGCCGCAATCCGTTGCAGGGCGAGGACCAGTCCCGGCGCTGCCCGCACACAGGCGGCCGCGCGCACTGAGATCGGCGAAGCTCGGCAAGCTCGCGGACAATCCCGATAAAAAATCGTGCAATTTTTCGAAAATTCTTGTTCGGGATTGTCGGGATTGCACAAGACCCTGCCTGTCTCGCGAAAACCGGCGGCACCGCAAGGTGCCGCCGGCCATGATCAGGAGACCTGCTCGTAAGTGGTCTGCAATCCGGCCCGCTCGCGCATGCCGTCGCGATAGATCGCCTTGAACAGCGACACGCACATCAGCACCATCACCAGCGAGAAGGGCAGGGCGCCGATCACCATGGCCGTCTGGATCGCCTTCAGTCCGCCGACCAGCAGCAGCGCCGCAACGACCATTCCCAGCGTGATGCCCCAGAACAGGATGTGGGGCCGGGCCTTGGGTCCCTCGTCGCCTGCCGCATTGATCGTGTTGACGATGAGAACGGCGGAATCGGCCGAAGTGACCAGATAGGTCATCAGCAGCACGACGATCAGCACGGCCATCAGCCAGCCGAGCACCGGCGACAGCATCAGGCCGGTCATGGCGAAGATCTTGTCGCCGTCCGGCACCGAGTTGATCGCACCGCCCGCGATACCGGTGAGTTCCATTTCGATCGCCGTTCCGCCGGCGAAGGCGAACCAAACGAAACACATGATCGCCGGCGCGATCACCGCGCCGACAACGAATTCGCGGATTGTCCGGCCTTTGGAGATGCGGGCGAGGAACAGCCCGACAAAGGGCGCGAACGCGACCCACCAGGCCCAGTAGAAGACCGACCAGGCTCCCTGCCAGCCTTCCAGCGCCTTGGCCGTCTCGCCGTCGCCCGAATAGACCGTGAAGATCATCGAGGGCAGGGCCATCAGATATTCGAAGCCGCCGACGAACAGCGCGTTGAGGCCGAACCAGCTTGAACCGAACAGCAGAAAGAAGCCGAGCAGGAAGGTGCTCAGCACCATGTTCAGGTTCGACAGCCACTTGATGCCCTTGCCGACGCCGGACAGGGCCGACAGTGTCGAGGCGCCCATTATGATGACGATGGCAACGATGATGCCGAGCGAGGAGGCCGTGCCCTGCTCGTTGATCAGCCAGTCGCCGATGCCGATGCGCGCCATGCCGGCAACGAATTGCTCGACGCCGAAGCCGAGCATCTGGGCAACGCCGAGAATGGTGGCGATCACCGCGACGATGTCGATCGCATGGCCGACCGGGCCCGACAGGCTTCGGCCGAAGAGCGGCGCGAGCGAAGAGCGGATGGTCAGCGGCAACCCGCGGCGATAGGCGAAAAAGCCGAGCGCCAGGCCGGCGATCGCATAGGACGACCAGGCAGAGAAGCCCCAGTGGAGGTAGGACCACTTGAAGGCGTTGAGCACGTTGTCGGTCCCGCCGCTCGTCGCCAGACCCTGGATGACATCCGGGTTTTTATTGAAGTGGTAGATCGGCTCCGCCACGGCCCAGGTCAGCATGCCCACGCCGATACCGGCGCCGAACATCATCGAGAACCAGGAGAAGCGCGAGAACTCCGGCTCGTCGTCAGGTCCGCCAAGCTTCATGCGCCCGGCTGCCGGCCACAGCGCGAGCACGATGCAGGCGAGCACGAAGGCGGCCATGACGTAAAAATACCACAGCGCGAAGTTGGCGAGGATAAAGCTGTTGAACCCGGCGAGAACGTCGCTGGCCTGCTGGGGAAAGGCGACCGCCCACAGAACCAGCGCCCCGACCGCCAGTTTCGAGGTGATGGTCACGTCAAGGATGAAGCCGTTGTAGAAGCCGCGCTCGGCGATCTTGATCGGCAGGTCGAGCAGGGGTGGTTTCACACTCATCTGGTCTGGTCCTTTTTGCTTGTTGTTATCGCGGCGGGAAGGTCACTCGCCACGGGGGAACCTCTGCCTCTCCTCCAGGACGTTGAGGTCCATGTGATTGCGCATGTAGCGCTCGCTCGCTTTTTGCAGCGGTTGGTAATCCCAGGGAAAATGCGCGCCGTTGCGCAGCGCCTCATAGACGACGAGCCGGCGGGCCTGCGACTGGCGGATCTCCTTGTCGAAGCGGTCGAGATCCCATCGGCTTTCGGCTAGCGCCCGGAAATGCGCGAGAATTTCGCCATGTGCCGGATCGCCGGCAAGGTTCGAGAGCTCGTCCGGGTCGGCGTCGAGATCGAAGAGCTGTTCCGGGTCGAGACGACAGCTTGTGTATTTCCACTGCCCCTGGCGCAGCGCCACCAGCGGGGCATAGGAGGCTTCTGCCGCATATTCCATCGCCACGGGACTTGTGCGCGGTGCACCCGTCGCCAGCGGCAGCAGGCTCTCTCCATCCGTCCACGGCGCCACCTCGTCGAGCGCCACCCCGGCCAGCGCGCAAAGTGTCGGGGCGACGTCCAGCGTCGATACCGGCGCGGCGATCCGTCCCGGCGCAAGGCCGGGCGCGCAGACCATCAGCGGCACCCGGGCGGAGCCCTCGAAGAAGCTCATCTTGAACCACAATCCGCGCTCGCCGAGCATGTCACCATGATCGGAAACGAACAGGATCACCGCGTCCTGACCGGTCCGCTCGAGTGCGCCGAGGACCTCGCCGATCTTGTCATCGATATAGGAAATATTGGCGAAATAGGCGCGACGTGCCCGGCGGATGTGGTTCTCTTCGATGGTGTAGGAGCGCCAGTCGTTGGCATCGAATATCCGTTTGGAATGCGGATCGTGCGCCTCGTGGTCCATCGTCGGAACGCGGGGCAGCAGGTGCTGGCAGTCCTCGTAAAGATCCCAGTAGCGCCGCCGCGCCACATAGGGGTCGTGCGGGTGCGTGAAGCTCACCGTCAGGCACCACGGGCGGGCGTCGTTGCCACGCGAAAGGTCGAGCACCTTGCGGGTCGCGTGATAGGCGACCTCGTCGTCATATTCGAGCTGGTTGGTGATCTCCGCGACGCCCGCGCCGGTCACCGAACCCATGTTGTGATACCACCAGTCGATCCGCTCTCCCGGCTTGCGATAGTCCGGCGTCCAGCCGAAATCCGGCGGATAGACGTCGGTGGTCAGCCGCTCCTCGAACCCGTGCAACTGGTCCGGCCCGACGAAATGCATCTTGCCGGAAAGGCAGGTCTGGTAGCCCGCGCGGCGCAGGTGATGGGCGTAGCTCGGGATATCGGACGCGAACTCCGCGGCATTGTCATAGACCCTCGTGCGCGAGGGCAACTGGCCGGACATGAACGAGGCGCGGCCCGGCGCGCACAGCGGTGAGGCGGTGTAGGCATTGGCGAAACGGACCGAACGGGAGGCCAGGCGTTTCAGGTTCGGGGCATGCAGCCAGTCCGCAGGGCCGTCGGGAAAAAGCGTCCCGTTCAGTTGGTCGACCATGAAGATCAGGATGTTCGGCCGCCTTCCGGCTGCGTGTGTCTTCTCGTGCGCGCCGATGTTCTGCATTGCCCCCGCCGCAAAACTGATGAATTAATGGATTGCTTAGCTTGTCCGATCAAAACCGGCGCTTCTACAGAGACTTTTCTATGAATGATATAAGCCTTGATTATATCATGATGAGCCGGCATGCGGCCGGCCTTTGCGCGTTCGTCCTGGTGGCCCGCCATGGACAGTTGTCGGCCGCCGCGCGGGAGCTGCGCATTTCCCAACCCGGGTTGAGCCAGCGCCTGAAGAACCTCGAGGACAGCCTGCAGGTCACGCTTTTCGAACGCACGCATCGCGGCGTCCGCCTGACGGAGCAGGGGGCGGAGCTGCTGGCGACGGTCGAACCCCTGCTTGGAAATCTCGCCGCGAATTTTCGCCGTTTCACCCATCGCAAGCGTACCCCGTCGGTGCTTGTCTCCGTCGACTTCGCCTTCGCCTCGTTCTGGTTGCTGCCACGGTTGGCGCGCCTGCGCGAGGCGATCCATCCGATCGACATTTCCATGCTGACCTCGCAACAGCCGGAACTGGCAGCCGGGCTCAGCGTCGACCTGACGATCCGCATGGCCGAAGGGGACGATATCGAGGCGCGCGAGACGAAACTGATGGACGAACGGGTCTCGGCCGTTTGCAGCCCGGCGTTTCTTGCCAGCCATCCGGGACTCTCCACTCCGGCGGATCTTGCCGGCCTGCCGCTTCTCAGCCTTGCGACCCCGTCGACCTCGCATTGGTACGACTGGGGCAGCTGGTTCGCCCATTTCGGCATCGACGCACGCTCCGACAGCGAGCGCACCAGCTTCACCAGCTACGACATCGTCGTGCGCGCCGCGCAGGCAGGCCTTGGCGTGGCGCTCGGCTGGCACGGGCTGATCGATGATCTGCTGGAGGAGGGCGGACTGGTGCCGGCCGTGCCCGATGTCGCCGCCAGCGGGAGGGGTTATTTCATTCACATGGGCCAGGAGACCCCGTCCTCCGCCGCCGCCCGCGTTCATGACTGGATCGTGGAAGAGGTCGGCGGGGCAGCAAGCGTTGCCCGTGCTCCTCGATAGAAAGCGCGCAATACCAGAATTCTCAAGGCTTTATGATCAGTCCCTGTCCCGTTGGCAGAGACAGAACTGCGCAGCGCTTTTCACACGCGAAGCGATCTATCCCGACCTTCTGCGAACGGAAGCCATGATAGGCGTAATCGTCGAGGAGAATGACGCCGCCGGTGACGATCCGGTCCCAGAGCGCTTCCAGGGTAGCGACTTCCGGTAGTGAACAGTTCAGATCGACATGAAGAAACGCGATCTTCTGTGCGGAAATATCGACCAGTGTCGTCGGTATCGACCCCGCGATGATCGTAACGTTTTCCCAGGTGGAGAAATTTCGCCGTACGGCTTCGGCATCAGTCGTATAGAAGCCGCTTTCGATCTCCTTGGCATTGCGCTCCAAAAGGCCGTCTGCGACCTCCTCCGCCGAGACGAAATCGGCGTTGATCCCTAAAAAAGTGTCCAACAGGTAGAACATCCGCCCGGTTTTGTCCCAGTCGAGATGCTCCATGATAGCCGAACTCATGAAGCCCCGGTTGACACCACACTCGATAAAGTCGCCGGGAAGCTCTGCAGCAACCGTGGCTGCCCAGAGCCCGACATGCACCCGCCAGTGCCACTTGTAGTCTGCGCCAGCGGCCGCAATTCCCCGACGATAGGCTGCGGCAAACCCCGGATCAGATATGAACTCGTGATTGTGCACAGTCCTCAGTCCGTCCTGATCGTAGATCGACCCGGAAAGCTCGAAATGCCGGTCGCCATTGGGAAGCGGGACACCCGTTCCCGCGAAGCAGACGGTCACCCGGTTGCGGCCTGGCCTTAGAAGTGACCGGTCAAGCGGCACCTGAAAGCCATGGTTGCCCGAGGTCTTGTAGATGTCCTGAAGGTCCGGGCGGTGATCTTGCGCCGGAGTCCGGATTGTCGCGGTTTCATTGACGATGACGTCGATCGCTACTGCCGAAAACCCGTTTTGATCCATGGCCCAGCCAGCTACCAAATCGGGACCGGCGGCGTCCACATATCCGGTCAGGTGCCTTGTCTGTGCCGCTTCCTCGCCTGGCCCGGCGGCTCGCATCGCCGTGACGGCGATGGCGGCGGGAAAGTCCCGGTGATCAAGCCTGACATGCGCAAAACCGGCCCGCAGAGGGAAGCACCACATGTCGGCGCCAAATTCGGTGTGCACCAGATAGTCGTCGGCATCGACTTTTGGGTTGCCGTGATAGCTCTTCGGCAGACCGGCCCGGCTGCGTGTCAGGCGACCGACAATAGTCGGCACCGTGTAGCAGACACGACCGCCAGGAACCAGAATCCTTCGGCATTCTTCCAGCGCCCGCATGGGGTTGGCGATGTGCTCAAGCGTGTCGGAATGAAGCACGATGTCGAAACTCGCATCCGGATAGGGCAGGTCGAGCATGTCGACTTCCGGGTAATCAGCCCTGACATAGCCGGGAAGCGTCGACAGAACATCGGAAATTGAGACCGCGCCATTGATGTCAAGGATGCGCAGGTTCACGCCATCACCGGAGCGGCAGAAATCAAGCAATGTGCGATCCTGATCGAGCACCGCGAGTATCGCATCGGCGAGCACCATCACCCGGAGGCTGCCGCCGCACTGCGTGCAGTACTTTCCTTGCTGGACGTCGATATAGGAAGCCTCCTCTGCGGAAAGCCGCCACTCATCGATCAGCTTCGGCCCGAGCACCCCGCGAAAGGCGAAATCATCGCCACCACACACCGAACAGGATGACATTTTCGAGTTTGTCCCTTGGTTCACAACAGCCTCTGCCTCGAGGGTGCCCAACCTTATCCGAAACGAAACCTCCGCCGGCAAGCCTCAAGGGCTGTCGTACAGGTCGCGCCCTGTTTCCGTCGGGCTGCCAGCCTAGGGCGTGGACTCATGATCGTGCCGGAAACGGTATGAGGGAACGGGTTGGCAACGGCGGACTGGTGCCGGCCGTGCCCGATGTCGCCGCCAGCGGGAGGGGCTATTTCATTCACATGGGCCAGGAGACCCCGTCCTCCGCCGCCGCCCGCGTTCATGACTGGATCGTGGAAGAGGTCGGCGGGGCAGTGGAAAGGGGCGGTTGACGGCACCGCTACGTGTTTTCCTGCCTGTACGCGGGCAGGACCCTTCGTCAGTCTTGCTGCCGTGCAATCGGGCTTGCGAGGAGTGCATGAACAACGCCGGGGCCGCCTTGACGGACCATGACGGACCTGCCCACGCGATGGCCGCGGGGGAGGTGGTCGCCGGATTGCGGACGCAAGCGAACGGGCTGTCGTCCCGCGAGGCGCGCCGGCGGCTTGCCGAACAGGGGCCGAACCGGCTGCCGGAACCGCCACGCCGGAACGCCGCGCTGCGCTTCCTGGCGCATTTCCACAATGTGTTGATCTACGTGCTGCTCGGCGCGTCCGCGATCACGGCGGGTCTTGGTCATTTCGTCGACACCGGGGTGATCCTCGCCGTGGTGATCGGCAATGCGGTGATCGGTTTCGTCCAGGAGGGCCGTGCGGAGAACGCCATGGACGCCATCCGGCAGATGCTCGCACCGCACAGCCCTGTCCTGCGCGATGGCCGTCGCGGCAGCGTCGACAGCGCCGATCTCGTTCCCGGCGACATCGTTCTGCTGGAGGCGGGAGAAAAGGTTCCCGCCGACTTGCGGTTGATCGAGGCGAGGGGGCTGCGGGTCGATGAGGCGATCCTCACCGGTGAATCCGTGCC
>NZ_JBLXFR010000065.1:0-18742 GCF_048261845.1 Stappia sp.
CATCTGGTGCGACAGGCCGACAGCCGCCGACATGGCGATCACGTCGCGGGAAAACAGCGACAGTTCCATGCCGGTCTGCCCTTGCGTGACGCCGTCGCACATGGCCGGCACGCCGCCGGCCACCTGGGCAACGCCGCCGACCTCGCGCGCCGCGTCGCGGATCAGTTCGGGAAAGCGCTCATAGGGCTGGTGGGCGGAGAGCATGTCGTTATAGGCGGTGATGATGCCGAGATTGGGCACCACGTCGCCGGCAAGCCGCGACTTGTCGGTGACGCCGCAAGCGGCGAAGCCGTGCGCAAGGTTGCCGCAGGACAGCGTCGAGCGCTTGGGGCCGGCCTCGCCGGCGGCGCGGATCCGCTCGAGATAGCGGGTGCGGCTGTCGCGGCTGCGCTCGGTGATGCGTTCGGTGACGGCTGCGAGTGTCGAATGAAGGCTCATGGCGGTCTCCGTCCTTTCGGTTGCGGTCCCCGGGGCGGGAGATGTCCGGGGCCGGCTTTCCTGTTGGACCGGCGGGTGTGATACCCGTTCCGGCACGATGTTTAAATCGATTTAATATCGTCTTCAACCGGGCGCGACGCCCGATGGGCATGCGCGGTGCGGCCCGGTCCGGTGCGTGTTCGCCGTACCGGTCAGATCAGGTCCTCGAACCAGGTCCGCCCGTCGCGCTCGATCAGGGCGATGGCGGCGGAGGGGCCCCAGGTGCCGGACGTGTATCCCTTCGGCGGTTCCTTCTGGCTTGCCCAGGCCAGCAGGATCGGGTCGATCCAGGCCCAGGCGGCCTCGACCTCGTCGCGGCGCATGAACAGTGTCTGGTTGCCCCGGATCACGTCCATGATCAACCGCTCATAGGCGTCCGGGTTGCGCACCTTGAACGCCTTGGCGAAGGACATGTCGAGCGGCACCTGGCGCAGGCGCATGCCGCCGGGTCCCGGGTCCTTGATCATCACCTGCATGCGCACGCCCTCGTCGGGCTGCAGGCGGATGACGAGCCGGTTGGAGGAGATCGCGCCGGCTTCCTCGCCGAAGATCGAGTGCGGGATCGGGCGGAACTGCACGACGATCTCCGAGACGCGGGTGGCGAGCCGCTTGCCGGTGCGCAGGTAGAACGGCACCGTCGCCCAGCGCCAGTTGGCAATCTCCGCCTTCACGGCGACGAAGGTCTCGGTCTGCGAGGCCGGGTCGTCGAGCTCCTCCAGGTAGCCCGGCACCGCCCCGCCGGCGGAGGCGCCGGCCCTGTACTGGCCGCGCACGGTTGCCTTTGCCGCATGTTCGGCATCCATCGGCCTCAAGGCCTTCAGCACCTTGAGCTTCTCGTCGCGCACCGAATCCGCGTTCATCGATTCCGGCGGCTCCATCGCCACCAGGCAGAGCAGCTGGAGAATGTGGTTCTGCACCATGTCGCGCATCGCGCCGGCGGTGTCGTAGTAGCCGGCGCGCCCCTCGACGCCGAGTGATTCCGCCACGGTGATCTGCACGTGGTCGATATGGGCGGCGTTCCACAGCGGCTCGAACAGCGCGTTGGCGAAGCGCAGCGCCATCAGGTTCTGCACCGTTTCCTTGCCGAGATAATGGTCGATGCGGAAGATCTGGTCTTCGCGGAACACCGCGCCGATGGCCGCGTTGACGGCGCGCGCGGAGGTGCCGTCCTTGCCGATCGGCTTTTCGATGACGACGCGGGCAAGATCGGTTGTCAGGCCGTTGGCGCCGATGCGCTCGCAGATCGGGCCGAAGAAGTCGGGCGAGACGGCCAGATAGAACGCGCGCACCACCTCCTCGCGACCGTCCAGGGCGCGGGCAAGCTCCGGCCAGCCCCTGTCGCCGGCCGCATCCACGGAGAGATAGGAGAGACGGTCGAGAAACCTTGCAAGGGCTTCGTCCTCGATGTCGTTGACGTGTTCGCGCACGGCCTCGTCCGCGAACTTGCGGTAGTCGGCATCGGCCATGTCGCGGCGCGAGCAGGCAAGAATGCGGGCGTCCAGCGGGATCTGCCCGTCGAGATCCCGGTGATAGAGCGCCGGCAGCAGCTTGCGGTGGGCAAGATCGCCGGTCGCACCGAAGACGATCAGGTCGAACGGGGCTACTTCGATGACGCGCGTTGCCATTGCGATCCTTTCAAAAGGCGGTTCATGCCCTCAGGCAGCGAGGTCGGCGCGGCGGGGGAGGTCCGCTCCGCGCCGGGTACAGGTGATGGCCGCAGCCCGCCCGGCATAGGCAAGCAGGCCGGCGAGCGTTTCGGCGTCGAGCGCCTGCAGGGCCGCGCGGTTGCGCCCGACCGTTTCTCCGAGGCGTGCCAGCAGGGCGGCCTGGTAGGTGTCGCCGGCGCCGACCGTATCGGTCACGGTGACGTTCTGGCCGGCGGCGGAGACCACGCATCCGGCCGTCACCCCGAGGGCGCCCTCGCCGCCGCGGGTGATCACGACCAGCGCCGGGCCGTGATCCAGCCAGTCGCGGGCGAGCGTCAGCGGATCGACGCCGGGATAGAGCGTGTCCATGTCCTCGGCGCTGATCTTGAGCAGGTCGACATGGGGCAGCAACACGCTGATGCGGTTTCGCCAGGCATCGAGATCGGCGATCACGGTGGGGCGGATGTTCGGGTCGTAGGCGATCATCCGGCGGCCATGTTCGCGCGCGGCGAGCGACAGCAATGCATCGCCGATCGTCGGCACCAGAGCGGAGAAGGATCCCAGATGGATGGTGTCGATCGCCTCCGGCAGGTCGGGAATGTCGGTGGGGGAGATCATCCGGTCGGCCGCCCCTTCGCCGCAGAAACTGTAGGCGGGACTTCCCGCCGCGTCGAGGCCGACGAGGCTCAGCGTCGTCGGCGCGTCGCTGTCGACGACAAGGCTCGTGTCGACGCCCTCCCGGTCCAGCGCCGCCTTCAGCTTGCGACCGAGAAAATCGCGCGACAATCCGCCGAAATAGGCCGCCGGTGTTTCCAGCCGGGCGAGCCCGACAGCGACGTTGAAAGGTGAGCCGCCGATGCGCGCATCGAGCGTCAGCCGTTCTCCGTCCTCCTCGGCAAAGAGATCGAACAGGGCTTCGCCGCATACAAGGATCATGTCTGTCGGTTTCCGTTTGTCTGGACCGGTCGGTCTGCCATGCCGCTGCCTGCGCTTTTCATCGTCTCGTTCGCCGTCAGGATCGCGGCGCGGGGCGAATAGTTGAAGAAGATCGGCAGGTTGGCGGCGCCTGCCGCGCCTGCGTCCTGTCCGAAGGAGCCACGCTGGATGCGCGGCGGATTGCGTGCCTCGGGCGCTGCGCGCTCCAGTGAACGGCCGAGCGCGGAAAGCAGCCGGTCGGCAAGGCCGCCGTCGATGTCGAAGTCGATGACGACGAGCGGCACGTCGATGAGCGAGATCGCCGACCAGATGGCCGGGGTCAGCGCGGCGACACAGTCCGCCATCCATTCGTCGACGGCGGGATGACGCGCCGCGACCGCCCTTTCCAGATCGCCCCGGGTCTCCGCGCCGAGGCCGTGATGGGCAAGATGCCGTTTCAGCGCCACCATCGAGGCCCGCGTCAGCAGGATGTCGAGTTCGCCGCTGCGCGGCGCGGGCGCCGAGGCAAGGCGGCTCGGGGGAACCGGGATCATGGCGACGTCGCCGGCATTGCCGTTGATGCCTTTCAGGCAGTCGCCACCATAGACGAGGCCGCCGCCGATGGCCGGTCCCATGAACAGGTAGAGGAAATCGTCGGCATGGCGCCCGGCGCCGGAGAATAGCTCGGCGATGGCCGCCGCCGTTCCGTCGTTCTCGGAGAACACCGGAAAATCGATCTCCGCCTCCAGCATCTGCTTGAAGTCGACGTCGTCCCACTGCCGGAAATGCTCGCTCGGCAGGCCGAGCTCATGCAGCCAGGAGCCGAGATTGAACGGCATGGCGAGGCCGACGCCGGCGATGCGGGTGCGTTCCTCCGGTGCGATCAGCTTCAGCAGGCTGGCGATGTCACGCGAAACGATCTCGACGGCGCGCTCGGGCGAGGGCAGGAACCGGTCATGCGACTGGCGGCCGATGATGCGGCCCGAAAAGTCGGCGATCACCGTCTCGATCGAGGTGCGGTCGAGACGCACGCCGAAGCCGTAGGCGCCGGTCGGGGCGAGCCGCAGCATGGTCGCCGGCTGGCCGCGCCCGCCAAGGTGGCGCTTGCCCAGGGTCTCGATCAGGCCGATCGCCGTGAGGTCCTGAATTATTCCGCCGATCGCCGCATTGGTAAGCTGGGCGAGGCGGGCGAGGTCCGCTTTCGAGGCCTCGCCGACACGGCGCAGCACCTGCAGCACGATGCGCTCGTTGTAACGGCGCAACTGCACGGAATTCGAGCCTTGTCCGACGAGCGGGCGTCTTGCCACCGCCTTGGTTCCTCCCGGAAAAGCGACGTAGCGTCAGGGTAGCCGGAAAAGACCCGTCCCGACCATTTGCATTTATTTCTTTTAGTTGATTTATAAAATCTCCGATACCACGGCCCTGTCAATCGAAATCGTTTTTGCACCGCGCAACAGGGGCGGCGGCCGGGCAGGCTGGCGTGGTCCTGCCTGCCTGTGTCATGGTCGCGGGCAAGACTGCCATCGCCCGTACAGGCGGCCGTGTCGTGCGGCTGCACCCAAGGAGACGCCTCATGCCGAATACCATGGCAACGCAAGCCTTCCTTGATCGTGCGATTGCCGCCGGACGGGGCGAGGCGCCGGCGGATCTCGTGATCCGGAATGCCCGCCTGTTCTCGGTGATCGACGGTTCCGAGACGGTGACGGACATCGCCATTGTCGGCGAGCGAATCGTCGGTACGCACGGGTCCTATCGCGGCGACCGCGAGATCGATGCCGGTGGCCGGCATGCGGTGCCGGGTTTCATCGACACCCATCTGCATGTGGAATCCTCCCTTGTCACACCGCTGGAATTCGATCGCTGCGTGCTGCCGCATGGCGTGACCACGGCGATCTGCGACCCGCACGAGATCGCCAATGTGCTTGGCGCCGAGGGCATCCGCTATTTCCTTGATGCGGCGGAGCGCACGGTCATGGACCTGCGCGTCAATCTCTCGTCCTGCGTGCCGGCAACGGCCTTCGAGACCGCCGGCGCGCGGCTGGAGATCGACGACCTTGCGCCCTTGCGCGACCACCCGGCGGTGATCGGCCTTGCCGAGTTCATGAACTTTCCGGGCGTGCTGGCCCGCGACCCGGCGGTGCTTGCCAAGCTCGCCGCCTTCCAGGACCGCCATATCGACGGGCATGCGCCGCTTCTGTCCGGGCTCGATCTCAACGGCTATCTCGCGGCCCGCATCCGCACCGACCACGAGGCGACGAGCGCGGCGGAAGCGCGCGAGAAGCTCGCCAAGGGGATGACCATCCTGATCCGCGAGGGCTCCGTGTCGAAGGATCTCGAGGCGCTCGCCGAGATCCTCACGCCGGACACGGCCTCCTTCGTCTGCCTGTGCACCGATGACCGCAACCCGCTCGACATCGCCGAGGAGGGCCATCTCGACAGCATGATCCGCCGGCTGATCGCGAAGGGCGCCCGGCCCAGCGACGCCTACCGCGCGGCCAGCTGGTCGGCGGCGACCGCCTTCGGCCTGCGCGACCGGGGGCTGGTGGCGCCGGGCTGGCGTGCCGACATCGTCTTGCTGGACGACCTTCGCGACTGCCGGGTCCATTCGGTGGTTGCCGCCGGTCGGCCGGTCGATGCGGCGCTCTTCGAAGCGCGTCCCCCGCTTGCGCCGGTCGGGTTGGAAAGTGTCCATCTGCGCAAGATGGGCGCGGAGGATTTCCTGATCGCGGGCGACGGCGCCAATGCGCGCGAGGTGATCGGTGTCGTGCCGGGGCGCATCATCACCGAGCGGCTGACCCGCTCGCTGCCTGTCGCGGACGGTTTCGTGCCGGCCGATCCGGCGCAGGATGTGGTCAAGGTCGCGGTGGTCGAGCGGCACGGGCGCAACGGCAATATCGGCCGGGCCTTCGTTTCGGGCTTTGGCCTGGCCCGCGGTGCCATCGCCTCGTCGGTCGGCCATGACAGCCACAATGTCTGCGTCGTCGGCGCCGACGACCTTTCCATGGCGAGCGCGGTGAACCGCATCGCGGCGCTGCAGGGCGGCTTCGTTGTTGCCGACGGCGAGCGGATCGTCGCCGAACTCGCCCTGCCGGTCGCCGGGTTGATGAGCCTCGAGCCGTTCGAGGAGGTCCGCCACGCGCTGGAGGCGCTGCGCCATGCCGCCCGGCAGCTCGGGTGCGGCTTGCCCGAGCCGTTCCTCCAGGTCGCGTTCCTGCCGCTGCCGGTCATTCCCCACTTGAAGATCACCGACATGGGGCTGTTCGACGTCGACCGGTTTTCGCTCGTCGATTGAAGCGCATGCAAGGGTCGCGGCGGTCGCGGCCAAGCCGTGGTATCCTGAAACCCGGCCGGCCTTCGAAAAACGGTCGGGCCCGTCATTTAACGTTGACGTAAAGGGAAGCTTGTTCCATCTTTTGCCGACGCCGCGCAAGCCGGCACCGCTGCCTTCGGGGGGAGGCGGCGAGAACGAGAACATCCGGTCCGGGAGGAACCACCTTGAGCGAACCCCAGGTTTGGCTTGCCGCTTTTCGTCCGCAGCCCATCCATTCCTATCTCGACGACACGGTGCGCCGGTTCGGGGACCGTCCGGCGATGGACTTTCTCGGCAAGGGCTGGACCTATGCCGAGATCGGCGCGCTGGTCGACAGGGCGGCCGCCGGCCTTCAGGCGATGGGGGTGGTGAAGGGGACCAAGGTCGGCCTGTGCCTGCCCAACACGCCCTATTACACGGTCTTCTATTTCGCGGTGCTGAAGATCGGCGGCATCATCGTCAACTTCAATCCGCTCTATGTGGAGCGCGAGCTGTCGTTCCAGGCGCGCGATTCCGGCACGCGCATCATGGTGACCCTCGACCTGAAGATCATCTACGACAAGGTCGAGGCGGTTCGCCGCGAGGGCACGCTCGACCGGATCATCGTCTGCCCGATGGCCGACATCCTGCCGCAGCCCAAGAAACTCCTGTTCACCCTGTTCAAGGGGCGCGAGCGGGCAACGATCCCCGATGACGACGCCCATCCCCGCTATTCCGGGGTGATCGGCCACGGGTCGGCGCCGCGCGCCTGCGACATTACCCCCGACAAGGATGTGGCGGTGCTGCAATATACCGGCGGCACCACGGGCGTTCCCAAGGGAGCGATGCTCACCCATACCAACCTTGCCGCAAACCTGGAGCAGCTGCGCACCCTGTTCTGCGATGCCCGGCCGGGCCAGGAGAAGAAGCTGTGCGTGCTGCCCTTCTTCCACGTCTTCGCGATGACGGTGGCGCAGAACCTGTCGGTCGCCATCGGTGCTGAAATGGTGCTGATGCCGCGCTTTGAACTGAAGATGCTGCTCGACACGATCAAGCGCAAGAAGATCACGCTGTTTCCCGGCGTGCCGACGATCTACACCGCCATCAACAATTCGGAGTTGGCCAGGGGCTATGACCTGACCAGCGTCCGGTTGTGCATTTCCGGCGGCGCGCCGCTGCCGGTGGAGGTCAAGGAGCAGTTCGAGAAGCGCACCGGCTGCATGCTGGTCGAGGGCTACGGATTGACGGAAGCCTCGCCGCTCGTTGCCGCCAACCCGCTCAACGAGCATCGCCGGGCCGGCTCCATCGGGCTGGCGGCTCCCGGCACGACGCTGGAGTTCCACGACATCGAGGAGCCGGGCAAGCTGATGCCGGAAGGCGAGAAGGGCGAGCTTGTCGTGCGCGGCCCGCAGGTCATGGCCGGCTATTACAACCGGCCCGAGGAGACCGCGCGGACCATCCGCAACGGAGCGCTTCACACCGGCGATGTCGGCTATCGCGACAAGGACGGCTTCGTTTATCTGGTCGACCGGATCAAGGACCTGATCCTGTGTTCGGGTTACAATGTCTATCCGCGTGTGATCGAGGAGGCGATCTACCAGCACCCCTCGGTCGAGGAGACGATCGTCATCGCCATTCCCGATGCCTATCGCGGCCAGGCGCCGAAAGCCTTCGTCAAGCTGCGGGCCGGCGAGACGCTGGAGGCCGAGGACCTGCGCACCTTCCTGAAGGGGCACCTGTCGCCGATCGAGCTGCCCCAGGAGGTCGAATTCCGCGACAGCCTGCCCAAGACCATGGTCGGCAAGCTTTCGAAGAAGGAACTGGTCGAGGAGGAGACGGCGAAACGCGCGCAAGGCGCCTGACCTCGCGCCTGACCTCGTGCCTGACCTTGCACCTGACGTCGCGCCCGGCCGGGACGGGGCGATGCGTCGCGCTTGAAGTGCGGGCGGCGGCTTGGCATTGTCGGACGCGTGTTCCCTTTCGTTCGCAACGAGCTGCCCGCAAACAGGATTCCCGGCACGATGACGGCCGAACCGCCGACCTATCTGACGACCAAGGAAATGGCGGACCTGCTCCGCGTCAAGGAGCGCAAGATCTACGATCTTGCCGCCGCCGGGGAAATCCCGCACAGCCGCGCCACCGGCAAGCTGCTGTTCCCGCGCGAGGTGGTGCTGGCCTGGATCGAGAATGCCAGCGATGCGCCCGGCCACGATGTGGCGCGCCCGCAGGTGGTTCTCGGCAGTCATGACCCGCTGCTGGAATGGGCCTTGCGCGAATCGGGCTCGGGTCTTGCGACGTTCTTCGACGGCAGTCTCGACGGGCTCGACCGTTTCGACCGCTCGGAAGGGATCGCCGCCGGCCTGCACGTGGTCGAGGACGAGGGCTGGAACCGGGAGCTGATCGCCCGCCGGTTCCGTTTCCGTCCGGTCGTTCTGGTCGAGTGGGCCTGGCGCAGTCGCGGCATCATCGTGCCGCCGGGCAATCCCGCCGCGATCTCGGCTCTCCCCGACCTTGCCGGCAAGCGGGTCGTGCGCCGGCAGGCGCAGGCGGGCGGACAGTTGCTGCTCGAGCGGCTCTTCGGCGAGGCGGGCCTTGCCGTGCCGGAGGGCGGCCCGGTCGCGCGCGACGAGCGCGAGGCGGCGCTCGCCGTGCTCGACGGCAGCGCCGATGCCGCTTTCGGCCTTGCCGCCTCGGCCCGGCAGTTCAAGCTGGATTTCGTGCCTGTCTGCGAGGAGCGCTTCGATCTGCTCGTTGCCCGGCGCGAGTGGTTCGAGGCGCCGTTCCAGGCGCTGGTGGCCTTCACCCGTTCCCCGGCTTTTTCCTCCATGGCCGGTTCGCTTGGCGGCTACCGCGTGGACGGGATCCTCACCCCGCATTTCAACGGCGGCTGACCCCGCGCCCCGGGCTTGCGCCTAGGGGGGATCGGCACGCACGCCCGTGCGGGCCGTGACCTGCCGGCCCAGCCGGTTCTCGCGCCACACCGTGTAGAGCGCGCCGGCGACGATCAGCGCGGCGCCCGCATAGGTCGCCGGCGCCGGCAGGTCGCCGAAGACCAGGAAGCCGATCGCGGTCGCATAGAGAAGCCTTGCGTAGTCGAGCGCCGCGAGCGCCGATGCCTCGCCGGCGCGAAAGGCCCGGATGTTGCACATCTGGCCGGCCCAGGACACCAGCCCGACCACCAGCAGCAACCCCCATTCTGCCAGGGTCGGCGTCACCCAGTAGTAGAGCGCGATGGGCAGCATGATCAGGCCGACAAAGACCGCCTGATAGGTGAGGATCGTCACCGGCCGCTCCACCTGAGACAGCTTGCGGATGATGATCATGACGACGGCCGCCGCCGCCGCGCCGCCGACCGCCATTGCCGCGTAGATGTTGAAGCCGCCGTCGCCGCCGGGCTGGAGGATGACGATCACCCCGAGAAAGCCGATCGCCGTCGCCGCCCAGCGATGCCGGCCGACGGTCTCACTGAGAAACAGGATCGCGAAGATCGTCAGGAAGAACGTCTTGGAAAAGCCGATCGCGGTCGCATCCGCGAGCGGCAGGTGCACGACGGCTGTAAAGCCCGTGAGCATTGCCACGGAGGCGCAACTCACCCGGATGACATGCAGGTGAGGCCGGCTGGTCTTCAGCGATCCCGGCAGGCCGTAGATGATCGTCGGGGCGACGATCGTCGCCATCACGATCTGGCGGATGAAGATGATCTCGGCGACGTGAAGCCGCTCGCCGAGCAGCTTGATCAGGGTCACCATGAAGGTGAAGAACAGGCCGGCGACAAGCATCCAGAGAATGCCGCGTACATTGTCCGGCAGCAGCGCCAGCCGGTCTCCGGCATCGCGGTAGCGGGCCGCCAGGCCGGGTCTTGCCGTCGCTCCGCCGCCGGGCGCGTCCGTCCCCTTGCCTGTGCCGGCGGGGTCGGGGCGCTCTTGGTTTGCGGACATTGGCGGGCCGATCCGTGCCTGTGCAGTGGGGGTGGGGCGGGGCTGAGGACCCGTCAAGGCGAGGCGGCAAGCATAGCGCGCGCCGACCCGGATGGGGAAGGGGTGTGCTGCATACGCATTCAGATGTCGTATCCCGGCCCTTGGCGAGAGCGGTCGGTTGCCGTTAAGGTTCGGGTCGTCGTTTGTCGGGCGAGCCGGACCCCGATTCGCCCGCCGGGCATCGGCCTTTCCGGAGCTGCACCCTCCCGTGCGTCCCGGGCGGCGGCCCTTGATCCTTCCGGCGCGCGCGACATGTCGCTCGCAACGCCTTCATGACCACGCAGCGATTTCCGGGCGCCGCCCCGGTCCATAGCAACGAGGCTTTCCAATGAACGAGACGGTTCACGCCAAGTTCGGGATGGGTGCGCCCGTCCGCCGCAAGGAAGATGACGCGCTTGTCACCGGCCATGGCCGCTATACCGACGATATCGCGCCGGAGGGAGCCCTGCGGGCCTTCGTCCTGCGCTCGTCGATGGCGCATGCCCGCATCGCGCTCGGGCCGCTTGACGATGCCCGTGCGGCGCCCGGCGTTGTCATGGTGATGTCGGCCGCCGACATCCCCGACCTCGGATTGATGCCGACCAAGGTGGTGTTGACCCAGCCCGACGGCACCCGCCACGCAGTGCCGCCGCGTCCGGTGCTTGCCACCGACACGGTGCGCCATGTCGGCGAGCCGATCGTGCTTGTCGTCGCCGATACGCTTGCCAATGCCAAGTCGGCGGCGGAGCTGATCGAGATCGACTACGAGCCGCTCGATGCGGTGGTCGAGACAGGGGATGCCTTGACGCCCGGCGCCCCGCTTGTGTGGCCGGAAACCGGCACCAACGTCGCCTTCAACTACGAGATCGGCGATGCCGGCGCGACGGCGGCGGCCTTCGACAAGGCCCATCACGTCACCCGCATCGAGATCGTCAACAACCGGCTCGTGTGCAACTACATGGAGCCGCGCGGCTGCATCGCCGAATTCGATCCGGAGACCGGGCGTTACACGCTGACGACCGGGACCCAGGGCGGTCATGGCATGCGCGACATCATCACCGGCGACATTCTGCGTATCGAGAAGGACCGGCTGCGCGTCGTCACGCCGGATGTCGGCGGCGGCTTCGGCACGAAGAATTTCGTCTATCCCGAATATCCGGTCTGCCTGGTTGCCGCCGAGCGGCTGGGGCGGCCGGTGAAGTGGGTCTGCGAGCGCACCGAGCATTTCCTTGCCGACGCGCACGGGCGCGACAATCTCGCGGTCGCCGAGATGGCGCTCGACCGGGACGGGCGGTTTCTTGCCATGCGGGTCGACCTGATCGCCGCGATGGGCGCCTACCTGCACCAGTACGGGCCGTTCATTCCCTTCCTCGGCCTGTCGATGACGACCGGTCTCTATGACATCCCGGCCATGCACGCGGCGATGAAGGGCGTCTTCACCCACACCGTGCCGACAGACGCCTATCGCGGGGCGGGACGGCCGGAGGCCGCCTATCTTCTGGAGCGCCTCGTCGACAAGGCGGCGGCCGACATGGACCTTGCGCCGGCCGAGATCCGGCGGCGCAACTTCATCACGCCGGAGCAGCTTCCCTACACGACCCACACGGGCCGCATGTACGATACCGGCGAGTTCGCCGCCCATATGGACAAGGCGCTGGCCGATGCCGACTGGGACGGGTTCGAGGCCCGTGCGGCGGCGTCCGCGGAGCGGGGGAGATATCGCGGCATCGGCATGGCGACCTATATCGAGGCCTGCGCCTTTGCCGGGTCCGAGGAGGCGACGGTGGAGCTTGGCGGCGACGGCTCGCTGACGCTGCTGATCGGCACCCAGACCAACGGCCAGGGGCACGCCACCGCCTACGGCCAGATCATCGCCGAGCAGTTCGGCGTCGACCTCGACCGGATCACCATGATCCAGGGCGACACCGACCGGGTGCGCAAGGGCGGCGGCACGGGCGGTTCGCGCTCGATCCCGATCGGCCTGCCGTCCGTGCTCGAAGCCTCGAAGTCGCTGGTGAAGAAGGTCAAGGACCTGGCCGCCGACAAGCTGGAGGCCGGTGTCGAGGACCTGGAGCTGATGGACGGGTCCGTTCGGGTCGTGGGAACCGACCGGGCGATCACGCTGGCAGAGATCGCGGCAGCGGCACCCGAACCCCTGTCGGGGCGCGAGGAGGTCAAGCAGACGGAAGCGACCTATCCCAACGGCACCCATGTCTGCGAACTGGAGATCGATCCCGAAACCGGCGACATCGAGCTTGTCGGCTATCTCATCGTCGACGATTTCGGCGTGACGGTGAACCCCATGCTGCTGGCCGGCCAGGTGCATGGCGGCGTCGTCCAGGCGATCGGGCAGGCCGTGATGGAGCACACCGTCTATGACAGCGACGGCCAGCTCCTCACGGCTTCCTTCCTCGACTACCGGATGCCGCGTGCCGCCGACATTCCCGATATCCGCTTCGAGACGCGCAACGTGCCCTCGACCACCAACGCGCTCGGCATCAAGGGCGCGGGCGAGGCCGGCACGATCGGCGCGGCGCCGGCGGTCATGAACGCCGTCAACGATGCCCTGCGCCGCGGTGCAGGTGTGGCGCAGATCGAAATGCCGGCGACGCCGTCGCGGGTCTGGGAGGCGATCGCCGCCGCGCGCAGCTGACACGGCGAGCCGCCGCCGGCTATTTGTCCCGGCGGCGGCTTTCGTTTTCCGTAAGGTCATGTGGGTGGCGCAGGGGTGCCCTGCGTTTTGCGCGGGAAAAGCCCTTGCGATTCATCATATAAATACGGAAAGTCGTTCCAGACCGGCGGGTTCAGGCACATTGCCAGCGTCGCTGGAGCCAGTCGCGGATCCCTGCCGGCATGCCCCTTGACCGTTCCGACCCCAGCGAAGTTCCCGGTCAATGTACCGGCAAAGGCACCGGCGAAGGTCCTGCGGATCCGGTGTCTTCGGAAGAAGCGCCCTCCGGTCCGCCCGTCCGTGAACTGAACGCCTACAATCCCCGTCTCGGCATCGGCCTGAAAGTGGCCTCGGCGCTGATCTTCACCGGCATGGTCGCGATGGTGAAGGTTCTCGACGGCCGCTATCCGGTCGGCGAACTGATCTTCGCCCGGTCCTTCTTCGGCATGATCCCGGTGCTTGTCATGGTGGCCTGGCAGGGCCAGCTCGCGGTCGCCTTCACCACCCGCCGCCCGTGGGGCCATGTCAGCCGGGCGATCGTCGGCGGGTCGGCGATGGCCATGTGGTTCGGTGCGCTGGCGCGCCTGCCGTTGCCGGATGCCACCGCCATCAGCTTCTCCGCGCCGCTGATCACCGTGGCGCTGGCCGCGATCATCCTGCGCGAAAAGGTGCGCGCCTATCGCTGGAGCGCGGTCATCGTCGGGTTTTTCGGCATCCTCATCATCCTGTCGCCGCACCTGGGCGGGGCGGTGCTCAGCGAGGAGGCGTCCGAGGGCGCCATGCTTGCCTTCGCGGCCGCCGTCTTCATGGCGCTTGCCATGATCACCGTGCGGCGGCTGACCAGCACGGAGCGGACCTCGACCATCGTCGTGTGGTTCGCCGCCGTCACCTCGCTTTTCGCGTTGATGACGGCCCCCTTCGGCTGGGTCATGCCGGACACCGGGGATGCGGTGATCCTCGTGCTGATCGGACTGCTCGGCGGTGTCGGCCAGATCCTGCTGACCCAGAGCTACCGCTATGCCGATGCCTCGACCATCGCGCCCTTCGAATACACGACCATGATATGGACGGTGATTGTCGGCTGGCTCGTCTTTTCCGAGATCCCGACCGGAGAGGTCGTTCTGGGGGCGCTGATCGTTATCGGGGCCGGCGTCTTCGTCATCTACCGCGAGCGGCAGCTCGGTCTTGACCGCTCCAAGGAGCGGCGCACGGTGACGCCCTCCAAGGTGTGATCGCGGCGTCTGGTGGGGTGGCCCGAACGGATTTCCGGGCGTGACGTTCTGGAAAGGCTCCGCCTATGCAGCCTCGCCGGTCAGATCCTCTGCAAGCATAAGCGCGTTGCCGTCAGGATCGTAGAATGTTGCGGTCTTGACCATGCCCTCGACAACATCCGTTTCGCCATCAAACCTGACCTTGGCCTCTTCCAGTTTCCGCCGGGCGGAATCCAGGTCGGCGATGCCGAAGACCGGTACGCAGTTGCCGGGCGCGGGCTTGGTATGCTCGCCAAGGCCGATCGTGACGCCGGGCGTGTTCGTCTGAAGCTCGGACCAGCCAGCATCATCAGCATGATAGAGCGCCTCAAATCCCAGCATGGTTTCGTACCATTTCGCGCTGGCATGGCGGTCCTTGACCGACATTGCGATGGTGATGGTTTGTTCGAGCGAAATGAGTGACATGGGCTTTCCTCGTGATTCAAAATATACTAAATATACTTTATGGACATAGGGATGCTTGTCAACCTCACTTCGAGGGCCTGGGCCCTGCCCATATTGTCGAGCCTGCATTCGGGTGTCGCCGGGCGTCAGGCGCCGCTCCTGGCTGCGACCGGCGCAAGCAGGACCGCCTTCGCGCAAAGCATGGATCACTTGATCGAAATGGGGCTGGTCGAACGGAACCCCGGTTACGGCCATCCGCTGCGCCCGGAATTCCGGCTCACACCGATGGGGGGGACAGCCGCCGCCATCGCCGGCAGAATCCACCATGTCTCCACGGAGGACGATCTGCCCCTGCTGCGCCGGTCATGGACGTTGCCGGTTCTCGTATCGCTGCACACGCCGAGCCATTTCAGCGACATCAAGCGAAACCTGCGGACGATAACGGACCGGGCCCTGTCGCAGTCGCTGAAATCAATGGAGGCGAGAAGCTGGGTGTGCCGCAGCGTTGACGGCGCCGCGCGCCCGCCGAGGTCCATCTATCGTGCGGTGAACACCGGCGGAGCGATCAGTCAGGTCACCGCGCCTGAAATCAGGTTCAGCTAGAAGTCCTGACCCTAGAACGCCTTGAAGGTGATGATCGTCTTGGTGTCGAGAATGCCGTCGAACGGGTGCAGCTTCTCGTTGACGAAGTGGCCGATATCGGCGTCGTCCTCGACATAGACCTTGACCAGGAGGTCATAGTCGCCGGCCGTGGAATAGATCTCGGAAGCGATCTCGGCGTCGGCGATGGCGTTGGCGACCTGGTAGGCCTTGCCCAGGTGGCACTTGATCATCACGAAAAACGGAACCATTTCAATCTCCGGAGCCGGGGCGGCGCATGCCGCCGAGTCGCCGGACAGTGAAGCGGATGTCTTGGCGCGGGGCAAGGGGAACCTCGCCCCCGCGCCCGTCCGGTCCGCATGGCGCGTGAAACAGGTCCGGGCAAATGCCGCCGAACCCGAAAACTTGAACGTTCCGGGCTTGCGAAGTTGCGGCGGGTGTCGGAGTCTGCCATGAAACCGCTGAGTATCCCTGCCGCGAAGCATGTCCGGACCTTGTGTCCGGGGCAGGCCGGCCCGGTCGGCGAATATTGCACCGGCGTTTGCCAGCAGGCATCCGGCGCATCGCAACCGGCCAAGAACGAATGCCGAACCGAAGACATGGCCTCATGACCCGCCCGACGTCCCCATCACACCCCGCGCCGTCCTTGACGGTGACGCGACGCGGCGCGCTCGGCCTTGCCGGGTTCGGGCTGGCTGGCGGCCTTGCCACGCCGGCGATCGCGCAGCCGACCATCGAATGGAAGATGGCCACCGCCTGGCCGGCCGACCTTCCCGGTCCCGGCCAGTCGGCGCAGCGCATCTGCGATGCCATCGCATTGCTGAGCGGCGGGCGGATGCGGGTGCGCCTGTTTCCCGCAGGCGGGCTGGTGGCCGGCAGCGAGGTGTTCGACGCCGTTTCCGCCGGTACGGCGCAGATGGGCCATGCCTCGTCGACGTTCTGGCAGGACCGGCTGCCGGCTGCGGTCTTCTTCGCCACGGTTCCCTTCGGCTTCCTGCCGCACGAGCATGTGACCTGGATCGGGGAGGGCGGCGGCCAGGCCCTGTGGGACCGGCTTTATGCCCCCTTCGCGATCAAGCCGTTTCCCGGCGGCAATGGCGGCGGACAGCTTGGCGGCTGGTACATGAAGCCGCTCCGGACGCTGGACGACCTCAAGGGCCTGCGCGTCAGGATGCCGGGACTGGGAGGCGAGGTGATGCGCCGGCTCGGGGCAACCCCCGTTTCCCTGCCGCCGTCCGAACTGGTGCCGGCGCTGAAGAGCGGGCTGATCGACGCGGCCGAGTTTCTCGGGCCGGAGAGCGACCGGGCGATGGGCTTCCAGACGGTCACCAAGCTTTGCTATACGCCCGGTTTCCACGAACCGAACGGCACCACCGAGGCGCTCGTCAACCGGGTCGCCTTTGACGGCCTGCCGGACGATCTGCGCGCCATCATCGCTGCCGCCTGCCGGATGGAAACCCTGCACGGCATGGCGGAAAGCGCCTGGAAGAACGCGGAGGCGACGCGCCAGCTGGTCGAGGAGGACGGGGTGGAGCTCCAGGTCTATCCGGAGGAGATCACGACCGCGCTGCGCGACACGTCGACCGATGTCGTTGCCGGCCTTGCCGGTGGCGGGGATCTCGATCGCGAGATCTACAAGAGCTATGTCCGCGCGCTGGCGCGGCTCGCCCCCTGGAGCGATGCGTCAGAACGGCTGTTTCTCGAGCGTCGGCGCCCGTCCTAGTCGCCTCGCGTCCGACGTTCGGTTCGCCTGGCGGCACGCTTTGCGCGAATTTCAGACGCACTAGCCGGCGGAGTATCCTTGAAGGGGCCGCGCCGGTCCGGGACCCCTGAGTTCCGGCGGCAGTTCGCGGAACCGGCCGTCGCGCAATGCGGCAAGGGCGAAATCCACCATCGGATCGAACATCAGGTCCTGATGTCCCTCGGGCAGGCAGCGGCAGGTCTGCGCCACGAGCGCGGGATGAAAGAACATCACCAGCGAATGCTGGAACAGCATCGCCGCCGAGTCGGCGTCCTGGTCGGCGAACTCGCCCTTCTCGATTCCCTCGCGGATGAGCCGGGCGAACGAACCGCGCATCTCGGCCTTGTGGACCTCGATCTCGTCCCAGGCCTCTTCCATCGCGGCTTCGAGCAGGTCGTGGATCTTGCGGTCCGCGGTATAGCTGTCGCGGGTGTGGTGGAAATGCTGGCGGACCATCTGGCGCAGCCTGTCGGCCGAACTGCCCTCGGCCGTCTCCATGCCCTTTTCCATCGCCTCGCGCAAACCGCCGGTGACCAGCAACGTGACGGCCTTGGTCAGCTCCGCCTTCGAGGCGAAGAAGCGGTAGACATTGGCCGGTGACATGCCCAGTTCCCGGGCGATGTCGGCGACGGTGGTCTTCTGGTAGCCGTAGTGGTGAAACAGCTCGCTGGCCTTCTCGACGATCCGCCGGCGCATGTCATGCGCGGCCGCGCTCGTCGTCCCGTCCCGGGTTGCTGCCAGTGTCTCTTCGCTCTCAAGCACGTCACTCATCATGCACTGATCCGGTTTTGTGTTTCTTCGCTACGCCGTGATCGACGGCGGTGCCGCGCGGTGGCCGCTGGTCGTGTACGCCCGCACGGGCCGGTTCGCGCCAACAATGGGAGCAGCCGGCTGTTGCGTCAACTTGTCCCGTGACCCGCAGCCGGTTCGTGGCTGGCGGGCATCGGTGCGCAAAGGGCCTCGGCGGGTACGACCGATCTTGTATATGATATATGTTCCCTGACGTTTGTTGACAATCGTCATTTAATATCCATATTCGTGCCGGGCGCTCGCCGCAATCCGGCGGCGGATCGACGATCCTCCCGGGCGGCTATCCGCTGCCCGTTCGCAAGACGCCGCGCCCGGGGCTTTCAACGACCGGAACACCTGACCGGAGAGAAGATGAGATGAGCCGTTTCCCCGCATTTTCCAGCCTCGTCGATTTGATCCGGCCAGATGTTTCGGACGCCCCCTCGCGCCTGCACCGTATGTCCCTGTCGCGCCTTGCAGGTGTGGTTGCGCTGGGTGCCGTCGCAGCGGCATGCCAGCCGGAGGCGGCTGTCGAGGAGGACGTGATCAAGCCGGCGCGCACCGTCTGGGTCGAACCCGCGACGCCGGCCGGCGAGCGCACGATTTCGCTGACGGGCGTCATCCGCGCCCGCAGCGATGCGCCCATCGCCTTCCGTGTCGGGGGCAAGATCTCCGAGCGTGTCGTCGATGTCGGTGACCGGGTGAAGCCGGGCGATGCAATTGCCATTCTCGATACCTTGGACCTCGAGGCGGCGCTCAGGGCGCGCGAGGCCGAGGTGCGGGCGGCCCGGGCGCAGTCCCGCCGCGCCGCCGAAGACCGCACGCGGATCGCCTCGCTTCGCGACAAGGGGCATGTCAGCCAGGCGTCGCTCGATCAGGCGGTGGCCTTGGACGATGCGGCCGCCGCGTCTCTCAAGGCGGCTGCAGAGCAGCGCATCCTGGCCGCCAACCAGCTTGCCTATGCCCGCCTCGAGGCGGGGGGCGAAGGCGTCGTGACCCGCGT
>NZ_JBLXFR010000066.1:0-17446 GCF_048261845.1 Stappia sp.
GGGCCTGCAGCGCGCGGCCCAGCGGCGTGCCGGTCTCGCGGGTTTCCGCCGCCGCCCGCTTGACCAGGTCCTGCGCTTCGGCGCGGCCCACATGCGGCAGCAAGGCGAAGGACGCCTGCTCGGCAAGCGACAGCCCGCCGTCGCCGGCCAGCCGCGCGAGCATGGCCTCCGCCATCACCTGAAGCCCGCCGCAAAGCGCGGCGCCATGGGCAAGCGCGGCAGCGCTCGCCACCATCACCTGTGGCAGCACCAGCCATTCGCCCATCCAGGCCGCCCCGTCGCGCTCCTCGCGGTGCATCCCGCCGGCATCGAGCTGGCCGACAAGGCCGCTTGTGAAACGGGCCAGCGCCACCATCGCCTCGGCCCGCACCGGGTTCTGCTTCTGCGGCATGGTCGAGGAGCCGCCCGCCTCGCCAAGCCGCAATTCGCCGACCTCCGAGCGGGTCAGCAGGATCACGTCCTCGCCCACCTTGCCGAGCGCCAGCGCCAGCTCACCGAGTTCGCCCGCCACGCGGCGCAGCGGCTGCCGGTCGGCCATCCAGGGCAGCGCGCCGCAGAGCCCCAGCTCGGCCGCCACGGCATCCGCCATCGCCCGCGCCTTGCCGGCGCCCGCGCCCATTGCGGCCAGGTCGCCGGAGGCGCCGCCGAGCTGCACGAGGAGCCCCTCGCGGCGCAGGGTGCGCAGCCGCGCCCGGCAGCGTGCGAGCGGCAGCGCCCAGGTGGCGGCGCGCAGGCCGAAGCTGACCGGCGCCGCCACCTGGCCGCGCGTTCGTCCGGCCATCGGCGTCGCGCGATGGGTCGCGGCAAGACCGGCAAGCGTTGTCACCATGTCCGCGAGCCGTCCGTCGAGAAGATCGAGAACGTGCGCGATGCGGAGCATCAGGGCGGTGTCGACAATGTCCTGCGATGTCGCGCCGAAATGGAGATAGTCCGCCGCCGGCCGTTCCAGCCCCTTGCGCAGCTCCGCAACGAGCGCCGGCCCCGGCCCGCCCGCCGCCGCCGTCCCGGCGGCAAGCCCGGCCGGGTCGGGGGCCAATGCTGCAAGGCCCTTGTCGATCGCGGCGGCCGCCCCGGCCGGGATCACTCCGGCCGCCCCTTGCGCCCGTGCGATGGCCCGTTCGACCTCGATCATGGTGGCGATCTCGGCCTGAGCCGACAACAGCGCGAGCGCTTCCGCATCGCCGAACAGCGACAGGTAGAGCGGCGAATTCGGTGGCAGGTCGCTCATCAGATATCGAAGAACACGGTTTCGCCGTCGCCCTGCAGGCGGACATCGAAGCGATAGACCGGCAGGCCCGCCTCGTTGCGCCCCGCCTCCCTGGCGACCAGCGTTCCGCGCGCCTCCGGTTCCAGCCGCTTCATGTCGCTGTCCTGTTCCATCGCTTCCAGGTCCTGGGGGAAATAGATCCGCGTATGCAGGTGGATGTTGATGCCGCGGGCAAAAATCAGCAGCGCCACATGCGGTGCATGTCCTTGCGCATGGGCTCCGGGCCGGACGCTCTGGAAGCGGAAGAGGCCGCTGGAGAAATCCGCCACCGCACGGCCGAAAAGACCGAACTCGCCGGTCCGGCCGAGCCCGTCCGCCTGCCAGATCTCCAGCATCGCATCGCGCACCGGTGCGCCGGCGCCGTCGAGCACGGTGCCCTCGATGATGATCGCCTCGCCGGTGTTGCTCTCGATCACCGGGCCGGGCTGGTTGAGCAGCGGCGGCCGGCCGATCGACTGCGGCGCGGTGCCGATATGGATGTAGGGTCCGGCCGTCTGCGACGGCGTTTCAAGCAGGCGGTCGCGCATCAAAGCCCCTCCGGCCGGTTCTCGAAATGGGCCTGCCTCCGGCCACGCAGCACGATGTCGAACCGGTAGGCGAGGCAGTCGAACGGTTCCTGGTTCCTCAGGTCGAGCCGCGCCACCAGCCGGTCGACGGCGCTCTTGTCCGCGATCGTGTTGACGATCGGACAAAGCGGGATCAGCGGATCGCCCTCGAAATAGAGCTGGGTGATCAGCCTCTGGGCGAAGGCCTCGCCGAAGATCGACAGGTGAATATGCGCCGGCCGCCAGTCGGAGCCGTTGTTCGGCCAGGGATAGGGGCCGGGCTTGATCGTGCGGAACAGGTAATGCCCCTCCGCATCGCTGACGCAGCGCCCGCAGCCGGAGAAATTCGGATCGAGCGGCGCAAGATAACCGTCGCGCACATGGGCATAGCGGCCGGCGGCATTGGCCTGCCACACCTCGATCAGCGCGTGCGGCACCGGCCGCGCGTTCTCGTCGAGCACCCGGCCGAAGACATAGATGCGCTCGCCAAGCGCATCGCCCGTCGTGGCGGCGTTGCGGATCAGGTCGTGATCGAGCGGGCCGATCGGCGCATGGCCGAGCGCCGGTCCGGTCTTGTCGAGCGCCGTCTGCTCCAGCGCGTGCAGCGGCCGGAACGGTGCCCGCAGGACGGTGCTCTTGTAGCCCGGTGCGTAAGGGGCCGGGTGCTGGGCGCGGTCGCGCCGGTAAAAGTCAGTCGTCACGCGAGGTTCCTCCCGAACCGTTGCGGTCCTCCTCCAGTTCCGCGAAGACGGATCTGGCAATCTTGATCGCCCGGTTGGCTGCCGGCACGCCGGCATAGACGGCCACATGCAGGAGCGCTTCGCAAATGTCGTCGCGGGTCGCGCCGGTGCGCGCCGTCGCGCGGCAATGCATCGCCAGCTCCTCGTCATGCCCCAGCGCGGCCAGCAGCGCGATGGTGATCATCGAGCGTTCGCGCCGGCTGATCGTGTCGCGCGACCAGACCGTGCCCCAGGCGCCGCGTGTGATCAGCTCCTGGAACGGCGCGTCGAGCGGATCGGTCGCCGCGCGGGCCCGCTCGACATGGGCATCGCCCAGCACCGCACGGCGCGTCGCCATGCCGGCCTGCAGCGGATCGGCTCCGAAGGAACCGGCGGCCGGACTGTCCGGATCACTCATGCCGCATGCTCCCTGATGAACCCGACGATCAGCTCGGCCGTGCGGTCCGGCACTTCGACGCAGGGCAGGTGCCCGATGCCGGTGATTTCCTCGTAGCGGGCGCCGGGAATGGTCCCGGCGAGTGCCTGCAGGGTTGCCGGAGGGGTGGCACTGTCCTCGCTGCCGGCGATGCACAGGGTCGGCAGCCCAATGCCGCCGACGCGGGCCGAGTAGTCCGCATCGCGAATGGCGCTGCCGAGCGCGATGTAGCTGTCGGCCGGTGTATGCGCCAGCATGGTTCGCCAGCGCATAAGGTCGGCCGGGCGCGCCTCCCGGAAGCCGCGCGAGAACCAGCGCTCCATCGTCGCGTCGCAGATCGCCTCCATGCCGCCGGCGCGGATGGCGTCGGCGCGGGCGTTCCAGATCTCGGCCGTGCCGATCTTCATGCCGGTATTGGACAGCACCAGCCCGGCGACCCGGTCCGGCCGGCTGAGGGCAAGTGCCTGGGCGATCAGCCCGCCGACCGAAAGTCCGACCACCACCGCCCTGTCGATGTCGCACGCGTCGAGCAGCGCGGCCAGGTCGTCGGCATGGTCGTCGATGCTCATTGCGCCGCCCGACGGCGACAGGCCGTGGCCGGCGGTGTCGTAGCGCAGCACGCCCCAGTCGGCGGGCAGGCGCGCCACCACCTCGTCCCAGATCCGGAAGTCGGTGCCGAGCGAATTGGAGAAGGCAACGACCGGCGCCGAGCCGTCTCCCGCCTTTCGGAACGCGGTGTTGAGGATGCGTCCGTTTCGTATGACCGCCTGCACGCTTTTCATCTCCCGATCCCTTGATGTCGCTTCAGGATGACCACCTTAATTGGTAATGTAAAATGACAAATGGACGGTTTTGTATAACCGGAAAGGGAGTTTGATGCGTGTCGGTTCCGGGATCAAGCTGCGACACCTGCAGGCGTTTCTGGAGATCGCGCGGCTGCGCAGCCTGACCGAGGCGGCCAACTCGCTCAACGTCACCCAGCCGGCGATCTCAAAGACGCTGAAGGAGCTGGAGACCCTGCTTGGCGTCGGCCTGATGGAGCGTGGTCGCGCCGGCGTGGCGCTGACGGCCGAGGGCGAGATCTTTCGTCACTATGCGGGCCTTTCGGTTGCCGCCCTTGGCGAGGGAATCGACGGCATCGAGCAGGTGCGCATGGGGTCCGACCGGCTGCTGCGGGTCGGCGCCCTGCCCAGCGTCGCGGCCAGCATGGTCCCGACCGCCGCCGGGCAGTATCTGGAACACGGCCGGGGTGCCACGCTCGACATCGTCACCGGCCCGAACGGGCTCCTGCTGGACCAGCTCAGGACCGGCGCCCTGCATGTGGTGATCGGCCGGCTCGGACAACCCGACGCGATGCTCGGCCTGAGCTTCCAGCAGCTCTACAGCGAGCAGGTGGTGCTCGCCGTGCGCCCCGGCCATCCGCTCCTGCGCGATCCGGATCTTGCCCGCCTCCCGGCCTTCCCGGTTCTGTTTCCCAGCCGCGCGGCGGCGATCCGGCCGCAGGTCGAGAGGTTGATGGTGGCCAATGGCATCGGCCGCCTGCCGAAGCGCATCGAGACCGTCTCCAACGCCTTCGGCCGCTCCTTCACCCGCGCCACGGATGCGGTGTGGATCATCTCCAACGGGGTGGTTGCCAACGACCTGGCCGAGGGGCAGCTGGCGGCGCTGGCCGTCGACACGAGGCTGACGCTCGGGCCCGTCGGCATATCGACGCGCGCCGCCGAGACCCACACGCCCGACATGCTTCTCTTCATGTCGGCCATGCGCGAGGCGGTTTCCCGGCGCGGCCTCGCCTGAGCGGATCATGGCTCGCGGGCAGCGTCCTCGCCGGCGGGCCGGCCGCGTTTCGGGTCGTCATCGTCCCGATAGCCCTCGAGCGCCGACATGCGCCGCTCGCTGCGCTCGGGATCGCGGGCGGTGACCCCGGCGATCAGCGTCTCGGCGATGACCATGAGGGCCGCCGAGGAATCCCAGGGCGAGGGCACCGAGATCCGGGCCGGCAGCACGTGCGCGGCGACGCTGGCGATGGGCGACAGCCAGCTGTCGGTGACCAGCACGATCGTTGCTCCGCGCCGGGATGCGGCGGCCGCCATGCGCCCCAGATCGGCCTGGTAGCGGCGGATGTCGAAGACGACCAGCACGTCGCGCCGGCCGATGTCGAGCAGGGCGTCGCGCCAGTTGCCTTCCTGGCCGGCCATGTGCACGACGCCGGGGCGCAGGATGCGCAGATGTGCGGCCATGTAGCGGGCCAGTGCGTCGGTGAACCGGCCGCCCAGCAGATAGAGTTCGCGGCGCTCGTCGGACAGCAGCGAGACGACCGCCTCCAGCTCCGCCGCCGGCAGGTGGCGGAACGTGTCGCCGATATTGGTGCGGGCCGCCTCCGCCAGGGCGCCGATGCCCGGATCCCCGGCGCGGGTTCCGTCCTTGGCCTTGGCCAGCGGCGACTTGAGCTGGTCCTCCAGTTCGGTGCGCAGGCGCGTCTGCAGCGCCGCATAGGTGGAAAAGCCCATGCGCGTGGCGAAACGCAGGATCGTCGGCGAGCTGACCCCGGCCGCCCGGGCGAACTGGGCCACCGTGCCGAGCCCCAGCACCGGATAGTTGGCCAGAAGGGCGAGCGCGGCGCGCCGCTCCGTGACCGTGCATTCCGCCAGCCGGTCGCGTATCTCCTCCGCAAGGGACAGTGTCATGTCGTGCAATCCGCCTCCCCGAAAGACCCGGCCGCCGCGTTGGCCCGTCGCCGGCGAACCCGCTCCGGCCTTTTTGAAAGCCGATTGACATTGGAGTTCGCTATGTATCAAATCATACAGGAAGAGGAATTCAACGCAATTTTGTAACAAATCGAACAGCGCTTGCGATTTCTCCGGAAGGCACGCGGCTCGGAGGGCGGGACATGGAGCCGGACACGGCACGCGAGAACGGACTTGCGGGACGCGTCGGCGGGGACACGGGCGACGATGTCGTGCGCATCGACAACGCGCAGGGGCGCGGCGCCATTGTTCTCCTGTGCGATCACGCCTCCCGTCGGTTGCCCGCGGATTTCGGCGATCTCGGCCTCGATGCGGCGGCGCGCCGCGCCCACATCGCCTGGGATCCCGGTGCCTTGGGCGTGTCGCGGCACCTGTCGGGCCTTCTCGATGCGCCGCTCGTCTGGCCGGACCTGTCGCGCCTTGTCATCGACTGCAATCGCGACACGGCGGCGCCCGACCTGATTCCCGCGCTGAGCGAGCTGACCGAGGTGCCCGGCAACCGGGACCTTTCCGGGACCGAGCGCGCCCGGCGCATCGCGCTTGCCCACACGCCGTTCCATGCCCGCATCGGGGATCTGCTCGACGCGCGCGCCGCCGCAGGGCTGCCGAGCGTCGTCGTCTCGATCCACAGCTACACCCCGGTCTACAAGGGCGTTTCCCGGCCCTGGCCGGTCGGCATCCTGTCCAACCGGGACCGGCGCGTCGCCGATGCGATGATCGCCGACCTTGCCCGTCAGGGCATTGCCGATATCGGCGACAACCAGCCCTATGCGCCGGGCGACGGTGTCTATTACACGGTCGGCCGCCACGGCGAGGCCCGCGGTCTTGCCTGTGTCATGGTCGAGGTGCGCAATGACGAGATCATGGATGCCGCCGGCGAGAGCCTCTGGGCCGTCCGGCTCGAGGCCGCGCTCAAGGCGGCGCTGACGGCGCTGGGCGAGGGAGGGTGAGGATGTCGCCGGTGCTGCGCCGCTATGTTGCCGTCGTCGACGCCGTCAACCGCCGTATCGGCCGGGTGATGATGTACGGCGTCTTCGTCATGGTCGCGATCCTGCTCTGGTCGTCGGTTTCCAAGACCTTCTTCGTGCCCTCTCTCTGGACCCTGGAAGTCGCCCAGTTCGCGATGGTCGCCTATTACATTCTCGGCGGCCCCTACTCGATCCAGCTCGGCTCGAACGTGCGCATGGATCTCTTCTATGCCGGCTGGAGCGTGAGGAAGAAGGCCTGGTTCGATGCCTTCACGGTGCTGGTGCTGATCTTCTATCTCGGCGTCCTGTTCTATGGCGGCATCGGCTCGACCGCCTATTCGCTCGGCCACTTCGGCACCGAGCCCTTCGTCTTCCTTAAGGACCTGGCGGTCGCCTTCGTCACCGGCGGGCCGGACGCCGCCGGCGAGGTGCTCGGCTATATCGAGCGCAGCCCGACCGCCTGGCGTCCCTATCTCTGGCCGATCAAGGCGATCATGTGCCTCGGCTTCTTCCTGATGCTTCTGCAGGCGCTCTCCGAGCTGATCAAGGACATCGCGCGTATCCGCGGAGAGGAAATCTGATGTCCTACGAGATGATCGCGCTGCTGATGTTTGCCTCGATGATGCTGATGCTGCTGACGGGCCAGCGCGTCTTCGGCGCCATCGGCGGCGTTGCGGCGGTCGCGGCACTGGCGTTGTGGGGCACGGGCGGATCCGACGTTCCCTTCGCCGCCGCCATGAAGCTGATGAAATGGTATCCGCTGCTGACGCTGCCGATGTTCATCTTCATGGGCTATGTCCTGTCGGAATCGAAGATCGCCGACGATCTCTACAAGATGTTCCATGTCTGGATGGGCCCGGTTTCCGGCGGCCTCGCCATCGGCACGATCGGCCTGATGGTGCTGGTCTCGGCGATGAACGGCCTGTCCGTCGCCGGCATGGCGATCGGCGCCACCATCGCCCTGCCCGAGCTGCTGCGCCGCGGCTACGACAAGAAGATGGTCACCGGCGTCATCCAGGCCGGCTCCTCGCTTGGCATCCTGGTGCCGCCCTCCGTCGTTCTGGTGCTCTACGCCATGATCGCCCGCGCGCCCGTGGGCCAGCTCTGGCTCGCAGGCGTCGTGCCGGGGCTGATGATGGCGACCATGTTCATCGTCTACATCTACATCCGCTGCCGGCTGAACCCCTCGCTGGGCCCGGTGCTCAGCGTCGAGGAGCGCAATGTGCCGATGGCGGAGAAGATCCGCCTGCTCGGTGCCGGCGTGCTGCCGCTGGTGATTTTCGCGGCGATGATGGTGCCCTTCGTCAACGGCTGGACGAGCCTCGTCGAGAGCTCCGCCATCGGCGCCATGACGGCGTTTCTGGCCGCCGTCGTCAAGCGGCGCATGAACCGGGCGGTGTTCGAGACCTGCCTGCGCCAGACGCTGGCGATTTCCTGCATGTTCATGTGGATCATTCTCGCCGCGCTCGGCTTCGGCGCCATCTTCGACGGGCTCGGCGCGGTCAAGGCGATCGAGAGCCTGTTCACCGAGAAGCTCGGCCTTGACCCGTGGATGATCCTCATCCTGATGCAGATATCGTTCCTGCTGATGGGCACCTTTCTCGACGACACGGCGATGCTGGTCATCGTCGCGCCGCTCTATGTGCCGCTGGTCGCCGCCCTTGGCTTCGATCTGGTCTGGTACGGCGTGCTCTACACGATCACCACCCAGATCGCCTACATGACGCCGCCCTTCGGCTACAACCTGTTCCTGATGCGCGCCATGGCACCGCCCGAAATCACCCTGCGCGACATTTACGGCTCGATCACGCCCTTCGTCATGGTGATGGTGCTGGCGCTCGCGCTTATCATGGTCTTTCCGCAGATCGCGCTGTGGCTGCCGGAGTATGTCTACGGCCGCTGAGCAGTGCGTCCGGCACTGGTGAAACACGAGAGACAAGGAGGACCGCAACCGCTTTGAACGATCGCGCCGCAAAAACCAAGAAGCACGGGCGCGGGCCGCATCTCTGGACTGAAACCAAGGGGAATGACAGATGACCAACAGACGCGATTTTCTGAAGAAGGCCGGCCTTGGCACCGTTGCCGCCGCCGGTGCCTCCACGCTTGCCGCTCCCGCCGTTCTTGGCCAGGCACCGATCAAGTGGCGCCTCCAGACCTATGCCGGCGCGGCGCTGGCCGAGCACGTGATCAAGCCGCATATCGATGCCTTCAACAAGGCCGCCAACGGCCAGATGGAGATCGAGCTCTTCTTCGCCGACCAGCTCGTGCCGACGGGAGAACTGTTCCGCGCCATGCAGCGCGGCACCATCGACGCGGTGCAGTCGGATGACGATTCCATGGCCTCGCCGACGGAAGTGACCGTCTTCGGCGGCTACTTCCCCTTTGCCAGCCGTTATTCGCTGGACGTGCCGGTGCTGTTCAACCAGTACGGCCTGAAGGAGATCTGGGAAGAGGAATATGCCAAGGTCGGCGTCAAGCACATCTCGGCCGGTGCCTGGGATCCGTGCCACTTCGCCACCAAGGACCCGATCCGCAGCCTGGCCGACCTGAAGGGCAAGCGCGTCTTCACCTTCCCGACCGCCGGCCGCTTCCTCGCCCAGTTCGGCGTCGTGCCGGTCACCCTCCCCTGGGAGGACATCGAGGTCGCGGTGCAGACCGGCGAGCTTGACGGCGTCGCCTGGTCGGGCATTACCGAGGACTACACGGTAGGCTGGGCCGATGTGACCAACTACTTCCTCACCAACAACATCTCCGGCGCCTGGGCCGGTTCGTTCTTCGCCAACATGGACAAGTGGAACGAACTGCCCGATCACCTGAAGACGATGCTGCAGCTGGCCATGGATGCCTCCCACTATTACCGCCAGTGGTGGTACTGGGGCGGCGAGGCGAGCCTGCGTGTCGACGGAACGAAGATGGAGCTGACCAGCATTCCCGACGCGGAGTGGCAGCAGGTCGAGGATGCGGCGGTCACCTTCTGGGACGAGATCGCGGCCGAGTCCGAGACCAAGAAGAAGGTCGTCGACATCTTCAAGAAGTACAATGCCGACATGAAGAAGGCCGGTCGGCCCTATCGCTACGGCTGATTGCCGGTCCACTGTGGACCCGTCAATCGCGCCCCGGACGGCAACGCCCGGGGCGCCCGCGCCCGAAACCGCTGTCCGGCGCCTCGCGCCGCAATGAGAACGATGACCAAAATGGCAGGCAACCTGACTTTCGAAGCCCTCTCCGCCGCTGTCGCCGATGGCGAGATCGACACCGTGCTCGCCTGCATCGTCGACATGCAGGGCCGCCTGATGGGCAAGCGCTTTCACGCGCGCAATTTCGTCGATCACTCCTTCGAGGAGACGCATTGCTGCAACTACCTGCTGGCGACCGATCTCGAGATGTACACGGTCGAGGGCTACGCCTCGACGAGCTGGGCCGGCGGTTACGGCGATTACGTCATGAAGCCGGACCTTTCCACCCTGCGCCGCGTGCCCTGGCTGGAAGGCACCGCGATGGTGCTGTGCGACGTGCTCGACCACCACACGCACGAGGCCGTGCCGCATTCGCCGCGCGCGCTGCTCAAGGGCCAGATCGCCCGGCTCGAGGCCATGGGCCTGACCGCCATGATGGCGACCGAGCTGGAATTCTTCCTGTTCGAGAAGAGCTTCGACGAGATCCGCAAGGACGGGTTCCGCAACCTCGAGCCGATTTCCGGCTACAACGAGGACTACAACATCCTGCAGACCACCAAGGAAGAGAAGGTCATGCGCCCCTTGCGCAACCATCTCTTCGATGCCGGCATTCCGGTCGAGAACTCCAAGGGCGAGGCCGAGGCCGGCCAGGAAGAGCTCAACATCCGCTATGCCGATCCGCTCGCCTGCGCCGATCATCACACCATCGCCAAGCACGCGACCAAGGAGATCGCCTGGCAGCAGGGGCATGCGGTGACGTTCCTGCCGAAGTGGCACCACGCCCGCGTCGGCTCCTCCTCGCATGTGCACCAGTCGCTGTGGTCGAAGGACGGAACCAGCGCCTTCTTCGACAAGGACGCCCAGCACGGCATGTCGCGGACCATGCATCACTACATGGCGGGTCTGATCCGCTATGCGCCGGACTACACCCTGTTCCTGGCGCCCTATATCAACAGCTACAAGCGCTTCCAGAAGGGCACCTTCGCCCCGACCAAGACCGCCTGGTCGGTCGACAACCGCACCGCCGGCTTCCGGCTCTGCGGCGAGGGCACGAAGGGCGTGCGCGTCGAGTGCCGCATTGGCGGCTCCGACCTCAACCCCTATCTGGCGCTTGCCGTGCAGCTTGCCGCCGGCATGCGCGGCATGGAGGAGAAGCTCGAACTCGACGCGCCGGTCACTGGCGACCTGTACCAGTCGCGCCGGCTGAAGGAGATCCCCCGTTCCCTGCGGGCCGCGACGGATGCCCTGCGCAAGTCGAAGATGCTGCGCGAGGCCTTTGGCGATGCGGTCGTCGACCACTATGTGCGGGCGGCGGAGTGGGAGCAGGAGGATTTCGACCGCGTGGTGACGGACTACGAGCTCGCCCGCGGTTTCGAACGCTGCTGATCGCGGCGACCCCCGAGAGGGTCGCTGAAGCCCGGCAGGCTCGCCGGCCGGGAGACTATGAGATGGTTCCCAAACGTGGAGAGGCAGGCCGCGATCCGCGGGCCTGCCCGGAAGGGGTGAGAGGTCGGAGGTGATCGAGCTGATTTCCCCGGCCGAGGGCCCGCTCTATGCCGAGCGTCCCGTCGCCACCGCCGCCGCGATCGACCAGGCCGTGGCCGAGGCGCGCAGCGCGCAGGGCGCCTGGGCGGCGACGCCGCTTTCCGAGCGCTGCGATGCCGTGCTTGCCGCCGTTGCCGCGCTCGAGGCGATGAACGACGAGATCGTGCCCGAACTTGCCTGGCAGATGGGGCGCCCGGTGCGCTATGGCGGCGAGAAGGGCGGCACGCGCGAGCGCACCGACTACATGGTGAAGATCGCGGAAGAGGCGCTGGCACCCCGCCATCACACCGACCGTCCCGGCTTCACCCGCTTCGTCAAGCCGGAGCCGGTCGGCATCGTCATGGTCATCGCGCCGTGGAACTACCCGTTCATGACGGCGATCAACACCATCGTTCCGGCGCTGATCGCCGGCAACGTGGTGATCCTCAAGCACGCCGCGCAGACGCTGCTTGTCGGCGAGCGGCTGGAAAAGGCCTTCAGGGCTGCCGGCCTGCCGAAGGGTGTCTTCCGCAATATCGTGCTCAATCACGGGCAGACCGAGGCGCTGCTTGCCTCGGGCCGGATCGACCACATCAACTTCACCGGCTCGGTTGCCGGCGGCCGGGCCATCGAGAAGGCGGCGGCCGGCACCTTCGCCACGCTTGGCCTGGAACTCGGCGGCAAGGACCCGGCCTATGTGCGGGCCGACGCGGATGTCGCCTTCGCGGTGGAGAACCTTGCCGACGGCGCCTTCTACAATGCCGGCCAGTGCTGCTGCGGCGTCGAGCGCGTCTATGTGCACGAGAACCACTTCGACGCGGTGGTCGAGGGGCTGGCGGCCGCCGCCTCCGCCTACAGGCTCGGCAACCCGCTCGAGGAGGCGACGACGCTCGGGCCGATGGCCCAGGCCCGCTTCGCCGCCTGGGTGCGCGAGCAGACCGAGGAGGCGCAGCGCAAGGGCGCAAGGGCGCTGGTCGACCCGAAACTGTTCCCCGAGGACAAGCCGGGCACGCCCTATCTGATGCCGCAGGTGCTGGTCGACGTCGATCACCAGATGTCGGTGATGCGCGAGGAGAGCTTCGGTCCGGTTGTCGGGGTGATGAAGGTGCGCAACGACGAGGAGGCGCTGGCCCTGATGAACGACAGCCCCTACGGCCTGACCGCATCCGTGTGGACGGCGGACGAGGATGCGGCTATCTCGCTCGGCGAGCGGCTGGAGACGGGAACCGTCTTCATGAACCGTTGCGACTATCTCGATCCGGCGCTTGTGTGGACCGGCGTCAAGGACACCGGCAAGGGCGCGGCGCTGTCCGAGATCGGCTACCTGTCGCTGACCCGGCCGAAGTCCTACCACCTGCGCGCCCATTCCTGAGGCGCGCGGGCCTTCCTCTCCCTCTCCTTTCAAGGCTTATCTGGACATGACCACCACACCGTCCGCCAACTGGAACTACCCGACCACCATCCGCTTCGGCGCGGGCCGCATCGCGGAACTCGGCAAGTCCGCCGCGCTGCTCGGCATGAAGCGCCCGCTTCTGGTCACCGATCCGGGCCTCGCCCGCCTGCCGATGACCGCCAGCGCGCTGGAGATCCTGCGCCAGGCCGGCCTCGAGCCGGACATCTTCAGCGACGTCAAGCCGAACCCGACCGGCGCCAATGTCGATGCCGGCGTCGCCGCCTATCGCTCCGGCGGCCATGACGGCGTCATCGCCTTCGGCGGAGGCTCGGGCCTCGATGCCGGCAAGGTCATCGCCTTCATGTCCGGCCAGACGCGCCCGATGTGGGATTTCGAGGATGTCGGCGACTGGTGGACCCGCGCCGATCCGGACGGCATCGCCCCGATCCTCGCCGTGCCGACGACGGCCGGCACCGGTTCGGAGGTCGGCCGCGCCGGCGTCATCACCAACGAGGCGACCCACACCAAGAAGGTGATCTTCCATCCGAAGATGCTGCCCGGCATCGTCATCTGCGACCCGGAACTGACCGTCGGCATGCCGCGTTACTTCACCGTCGGCACCGGCATGGACGCGCTCGCGCATTGCCTGGAGGCCTATTCCTCCACCTTCTATCATCCGATGGGCGATGGCATCGCCGTGGAAGGCATCCGGCTCGTGCTGGAGAACCTGCAACGCGTCGCCGACGTGCCGGATGACCTCGTGGCGCGCGGCCACATGATGTCCGCCGCCGCCATGGGCGCGGTTGCCTTCCAGAAGGGACTGGGCGCGATCCATGCGCTGTCGCACCCCGTCGGCGCCCTCTACGACACCCATCACGGCATGACCAACGCCGTCTTCATGCCCTATGTGCTGGCCTTCAACCGGTCCGCCATCGAGGGCAAGATCGAGCGGCTCGCCGGCTATCTCGGCATCTCCGGCGGTTTCGACGGCTTCATGAAGGTGGTGCTCGACCTGCGCGCGGCGCTCGACGTGCCGCACACGCTGGAAGGGCTGAAGGTCGATGGCGAGAAGGCCGGGCTGATCGCCGAAATGGCGATCGTCGACCCGACCGCCGGTGGCAACCCGCTGGAACTGACCCTGGACGGTGCGAGCGCGATCTTCGCCGACGCGCTGTCCGGCAGGCTCTGAGCGGGAACTGTCGCCGATTGACAGGGGGCATGTATGCCCCCTACATCCCCACTGGTTTCGCGGAAGGCAGGAAACGGCCTTTCCGCGAAGGCGGCCCGGCTTGCCGTGCGGCGGCCGGTGACGGAGCAGGAACGACAGGGTGGGACCGGGCAATATGAGTGAGATGCGGATCGACCGCCGCTTTGCGGCATGCAGGGCGGCGAACCGGCCGGCGCTGGTGACCTTCGTGACCGCCGGCGATCCGGACCTTGCCACCTCCCAGGCGATCCTCGATGCGCTTCCGGCCGCAGGCGCCGACGTGATCGAGCTGGGCATGCCCTTTTCCGATCCGATGGCCGAGGGCATTCCGGTGCAGCTCGCCAACCAGCGGGCGCTTGCCGCCGGCCAGACCATGGACAAGACGCTCGACATGGTGCGCGCCTTCCGCCGCCATGACGCGGAGACGCCCATTGTCCTGATGGGCTACTACAACCCGATCTATGTGCGCGATCCGGCCGTTTTCGTGAAGACCGCGGTCGAGGCCGGCGTCGACGGGCTGATCATTGTCGACATGCCGCCGGAAGCCGATGACGAGCTCTGCCTGCCGGCGCTCGCCGCCGGTCACAACTTCATCCGCCTGACGACGCCGACGACCGACGACAAGCGCCTGCCGGCCGTGCTCGCCAACACCTCGGGTTTCGTCTATTACGTATCGGTGACCGGGGTCACCGGCGCCAGCATCGCCAGCCGTGACCGGGTGACCGACGCGGTGCGCCGCATCAAGCGCCACACGCGCCTGCCGGTTGCCGTCGGGTTCGGCGTCAAGACCGCCGAGGATGCCGAGGTGATCGGCCGCGACGCAGATGGCGTCGTTGTCGGCTCGGTGCTTGTCGAGGCGGTGCGCGGCAGCCTCGATGCCGAGGGCCGCGCCACCAGCGCGACGGTCGAGGCGGTGGCTGCCGTGGTGCGCTCGCTCGCCGAAGGCGTTGCCCGCGCCCGCGCCTGAACCGATGTCGCGCCGGAGCAGCGCCCGGGGCACCGGCCTTGCGGCGGCCCGGACGCGGACCGATGTGGAATGAACGCTAACAACGGACGGTATTCGCCTTGAACTGGATCAACAACGTTGTCCGCCCGAAGATCCGCGGCCTGCTGCAGCAGAAGCGCGACGTGCCGGAAAACCTCTGGATCAAGTGTCCCGAGACCGGCGAGATGGTCTTCCATCGCGACCTTGAAGCCAACCAGTGGGTGGTGCCGAATTCCGGTCACCACATGCGCGTTTCCGGCAAGAAGCGGCTGGAGCTGTTTTTCGATGGCGGCACCTTCGACAAGGTGAAGACGCCGGAAGTGACGGCCGATCCGCTCAAGTTCCGTGACGAGAAGCGCTACACCGACCGCATCCGCGATGCCCGCGCCAAGACCGGTCTCGAGGACGCGGTGACGGTGGCGACCGGCAAGCTTCGGGGCATGGATGTCACCGCGGCTGTCCAGGATTTCGCCTTCATGGGCGGTTCGCTCGGCATGGCTGCCGGCGAGGCGGTGCTGAAGGGTCTGGAGACCGCCGTCGAGCGCGCCACGCCCTTTGTGCTCTTTGTCGCCTCCGGCGGCGCGCGCATGCAGGAGGGCATCCTGTCCCTGATGCAGATGCCGCGCACCACCATCGGCGTGCAGATGATGCGCGAGGCGGGCCTGCCCTTCATCGTCGTCTTCACCAACCCGACGACCGGCGGCGTCACGGCCTCCTACGCGATGCTGGGCGATGTGCATATCGCCGAGCCGGGCGCCCTGATCGGCTTTGCCGGCCCGCGCGTGATCGAGCAGACGATCCGCGAGAAGCTGCCCGAGGGGTTCCAGCGTTCCGAATACCTCCTCGACCACGGCATGATCGACATGGTCGTGCACCGTCACCAGCTGCCGGAGACGATCGCCAGGATCTGTTCGATCCTGACCAAGGCGGAGGTTCAGCTTCCCGGCGAGGCGGAACTGGATCCACCGGTGAGCAAGGGTGCCGAAGAAAAGCCCGCGCCCGAAGCTGCGGCAAAGCCGTCGGGCGAAAGCACCGGCGAGGAGACCGCGCCCCGCGGCGCCTGACCGCCTCGCGCGCGGCGCCGAAAAGCGGCAGCCTCCTGTCGCAGGCGCGACGCCGCGCGCGGCAAAGGCCCCGGGGCACTTGCGAAACTGCCGCCGCTCCATAACGATGCGCCGTCGGGGCATGGAGCATCACCTGGCGGTGACCCGTCCGTCCGACCGGTGCAGGCGTCTGCGCGGCGGGGCAGGAGACAGTCGATCAGCATCTGGATCTTTGCCCGGCACGGGCTGAAAGATCCGTTGGTTTACGGCGACAGGCATTTGAATGGACCAGGTAACCGCGATCCTCGACCGACTTCTGGCGCTGCATCCGCGTGAGATCGACCTGTCGCTCGGCCGCATGGAGCGCCTGCTTCAGGCGCTCGGCCGGCCGCAGGACCGTTTGCCGCCGGTCATCCACATTGCCGGCACCAACGGCAAGGGCTCGACCACCGCTTTCATGCGCTCGATCCTCGAGGCCGCGGGCCTTCGGGTCCATGTCTACACCTCGCCTCATCTCGTCGCCTTCAACGAGCGCATCCGCCTTGCCGGCCGCCTCGTCACCGACGCGCGGCTGATCGAGGCGCTCGACGCCTGCGAGCAGGCGAATGCAGGGGCGGAGATCACCTTCTTCGAGGTCACCACGGCGGCGGCGCTTCTGCTCTTCGCCGAGGAGCCGGCCGATGTGCTGCTGCTGGAGGTCGGCCTTGGCGGGCGGCTTGACGCCACCAATGTCATCGACGCGCCGCTTGCCGCGACGATCACACCCCTGTCCATGGACCACGAACGCTACCTGGGCGAAACCCTCGAGGGGATCGCGGTGGAAAAGGCCGGGATCCTCAAGGCGGGTTGCCCGGCGGTGATCGCCCCCCAGCCCGACGCGGCGATGGCGGTGATCGGCCGCGTGGCCCGCGAACGCGGCGCCACCCCCGTCGTCTTCGGCGAGGACTTCACCGCCTTCGAGGAAAACGGCCGCCTCGTCTATCAGGACGAGAACGGCTTGCTCGACCTGCCGCGCCCGCGTCTTTTCGGCCGCCACCAGATCGTCAACGCGGCGATGGCGATCGCCTCGCTGCGCGCCGCCGGACGCCTGCCGGATGTCGGTGCCATCGAGCGCGGCCTTGTCAGCGTCGACTGGCCGGGCCGCATGCAGCCGCTCCGCCAGGGGCCTTTGCTTGACCTTTGCGCGCCGGGGACCGAGCTCTGGCTGGACGGCGGGCACAATCCGGGAGCGGCCATTGCCATCGCCGGGGTGATGGGCGAGCAGGAGGAGCGGCATCCGCGTCCGTTCTACCTTGTGGCCGGGATGCTGAAGACCAAGGATCCGGTCGGCTTCTTCCGTCCCTTCGCGGACCTTGCCCGCGAGGTGGTCAGCGGCACGCAGGCCACCTCGCGGGCAAGGTCCGCGAAGGGACGGAAGGATCCGGTCGGCTTCTTCC
>NZ_JBLXFR010000067.1:0-16880 GCF_048261845.1 Stappia sp.
TCCCGACCATGCTGAGAACCCGCTACGACCCGAAGCCCGCCTCCGGCACCGTCTGCACCTCGGGCACGCTCGGCCAGATCATTCCGCCCTCGACGCTCCTGATCATTCTTTCCGATGTCATGTCGAACGCCTACCAGCAGGCGCAGTACGAGCAGGGCGATCATGCCCATCGCGACGACCGTCGCGCCGACAATGCCGGTCGAGGCGGCAAGCAAGGCGCCGACCAGCACGACGGAAATGCCGAGCCCGCCGCGCAGCGTGCCGAAGAGGCGCCCGGCGGTCTCCAGCAGGTCCTCCGCGATACGGCTTTTCTCGAGCACCACGCCCATGAAGACGAAGAGCGGAATGGCGATCAGCACGTCGTTGGTCATCAGCCCGAAGACGCGCTGGGCGAGCGCGCCGAGCAGGCTCATGTCGAACTGGCCGGTGAACCAGCCGAGGATGGCAAAGAGCGTGGCGATGCCGGCCAGCGTGAAGGAGACCGGGTAGCCGATCAGGATCGCCGCGATCAGGGCGGCGAACATCAGGAGGTCGAGCGGCAGCATCAGGCGGGCGTCCCGTCATTGGGGGAGGGCGCGGCGAAGCGTGCGAGATCGCGCAGCAGGCAGGCGAGGCCCTGGATGGCAAGCAACAGGCAGAAGGCCGGGATCAGCGATTTCAGCAGGAAGGACGCCGGAATGCCGCCGACCGAGATGGCGCCTTCCATGACCGACCAGGAATTCCTGACCGACGGCCACGACCACCAGGCGAGGATCGCCATCGACGGCAGCAGGAAGATCAGGGCACCCCCGGCATCGATGGCGGCGCGTCCGCGCCTTGCGGCCTTGGCGTAGAAGATGTCGACCCGCACATGCCCGTCGACGAGCAGCGTGTAGCCGGCGCCGAGCATGAACAGGGCGGAATGCATGTAGAGCACCCCCTCGTTCAGGAAGATGAAGCTGATGCCGTAGACATAGCGCAGCACGACGACGGCGAATTGCAGCAGCACCATGAAGAGCGCCAGCCAGCGCACCGTGGCGCCGACGGCGCGATTGACGAGGTCGAGCCTGTCGGCGAGGCGGTCGAGCACGGGCGGTCCTCTTATCGGGGCGTGAACGGGGGCAGGGCGACCGCGGGCCGTTTCCGGTCCGCGGTCCTCGTGAACAATGACCTTGTTAGTACTTGTAGTCCATGGCGCGGGCGTTCATCTGCCCGTTGTCGGCATAGGTCATGTAGGCCGAGACCGAGGCGCGGTAGGCAAGGAAGCTCTCGGTGATGCGGCGCACCAGCTCGTCGTCATTCTCGCGCAACTCGCCGATGACCTCGCCGGCGGCGTTGCCCATGGCGACGATCACGTCGTCCGGCAGCTTCTTGACCTGAACGCCCTGCTCGGCGACCAGCTTTTCCAGCGCCAGCGCGTGCTTGGTCGTGTATTCGGTCCAGACCGGGTTGTAGAGGCTCGAGCAGGCAACGCTGACGGCCTGCTGCAGGTCTTCCGGCAGGGCATCATAGGCGGCCTTGTTGACCGAGCATTCCTCGGCCGAGGAGGGCTCGCCGACGCCGGGCCAGTAGTAGTTCTTGGCAACCTGGTAGAAGCCGAGGGCCGAATCCGACCAGGGACCGATGAACTCGCCCGCGTCGAGCGCGCCCGACTGCAGCGCCTGGAACATGTCGCGCCCGCCCATCGCCTGCACGGCCATGCCGAGCTTGGCGCACATTTCCGAGGCAAGCCCGGTGGTGCGGAAGCGCAGGCCCTTCAGGTCGTCGACCGAGTTGATGTCGTTGCGGAACCAGCCGGCCCACTGCGGACCCGAGTTGCCGCACAGGAACGGCTTCAGGCCGAAGCGGCCATACATCTCGTCATAGAGCTCCTGTCCGCCGCCATGGGCGAGCCAGCCGAACTGCTCGTCGGCGCGCAGGCCGAAGGGCTGCGACCCGAACAAGAGGATGCCCTTGGACTTGGAGCCCCAGTAGGCGGGAACCGCGTGGTAGAGCTCGGCCGTGCCTTCGGCAACGGCATCGAACACGCCGTTGCCCGGCACCAGTTCGCCGGCGGCAAAGAGCTGCACCTCGATGCGCCCGCCCGACAGGGCGGTGATGCGGTCTGCCAGCATCTGGGCGGCGACGCCCGGACCGGGAAGGTTCTTCGGCCAGGCGGTGACCATCTTCCAGCGCCTGACGTCCTGGGCGATGGCCGGGGCAGCAAGGGTGGAAGCGGCGGCGGTGGCAACGGCGCCGACACCGGCGGTCTTCAGGAAATCACGTCTTTTCATGGTGCACGATCCTCTGGTTGGTCTTCGTTCACGTCTTCCATGGGGCGACACGCCCCGCAACGGCCTCTGGCCGCCCGTCCTCAGTTTCCAAGGATGGCGGGCAACCGCAGGCCGTGTTCCTTCGCGCAGTCGAGCGCGATCTCGTAGCCGGCATCGGCGTGACGCATCACCCCTGTCGCCGGATCGTTCCACAGCACCCGCTCGATGCGGCGGTCGGCGTCCTCGCTGCCATCGCAGCAGATCACCATGCCCGAATGCTGGGAAAAGCCCATGCCGACGCCGCCGCCATGATGCAGGCTGACCCAGGTGGCGCCGGAGGCGCAATTGAGCAGCGCGTTGAGCAGCGGCCAGTCGGACACCGCGTCCGAACCGTCCTTCATCGCTTCCGTCTCGCGGTTGGGCGAGGCGACGGAGCCGGAATCCAGATGATCGCGGCCGATGACGACGGGAGCCTTCAACTCGCCGTTCCTGACCATCTCGTTGAAGGCAAGGCCGAGCCGGTGGCGGTCGCCGAGACCCACCCAGCAGATGCGCGCCGGCAGACCCTGGAAGGCGATGCGCTCGCGCGCCATGTCGAGCCAGCGATGCAGGTGGGTGTTGTCGGGCAGCAGTTCGCGGACCTTGGCATCGGTCTTGTAGATATCCTCCGGATCGCCGGACAGCGCCGCCCAGCGGAACGGGCCGACGCCACGGCAGAAGAGCGGACGGATATAGGCGGGCACGAAGCCGGGGAAGGCGAAGGCGTTCTCAAGACCCTCCTCCAGCGCCACCTGGCGGATGTTGTTGCCATAATCGAGCGTCGGAACGCCCATGTTCCAGAAGTCGACCATCGCCGCCACATGCTCGCGCATCGAGGCGCGCGCCGCCTTCTCCACGGCCTTGGGGTCGCTCTCGCGCTTTGCCTCCCACTCGGCCATGGTCCACCCCTTCGGCAGGTAGCCGTTGATCGGGTCATGCGCCGAGGTCTGGTCGGTGACGATATCGGGCTTCACCCCGCGCCGAACCAGTTCGGGGAAGATGTCGGCGGCATTGCCGAGCAGGCCGACGGACTTGGCCTCGCCCGCCTTCGTCCAGCGCTCGATCATCTCCAGCGCTTCGTCGAGGGTTTCCGCCTTCTCGTCGACATAACGGGTGCGAAGGCGGAAATCGATGGAGTCCGGATTGCACTCGACGGCAAGGCAGCAGGCGCCGGCCATGACAGCGGCGAGCGGCTGGGCGCCGCCCATGCCGCCAAGGCCGCCGGTGAGGATCCACTTGCCCTTGAGCGAGCCGCCGTAATGCTGGCGGCCGGCCTCGACGAAGGTCTCATAGGTGCCCTGCACGATGCCCTGGCTGCCGATATAGATCCACGAGCCGGCGGTCATCTGGCCGTACATCATCAGCCCGGCCTTATCGAGCGTGTTGAAGTGGTCCCAGTTGGCCCAGTGCGGGACGAGGTTGGAATTGGCGATCAGCACGCGCGGCGCGTCCTTGTGGGTGCGGAAGACGCCGACCGGCTTGCCCGACTGGACGACCAGGGTTTCGGTCTCTTCCAGGTCGCGCAGGGTGGCGACGATGCGGTCGAAATCGTCCCAGGTGCGCGCCGCCCGGCCGATGCCGCCATAGACGACGAGCTCGTGCGGCTTCTCGGCGACGTCCGGATCGAGATTGTTCATCAGCATCCGCAAGGGGGCTTCGGTCAGCCACGACTTGGCGGTGATCCCGGTGCCGGTGGCGGCCCGCACGGTGCGGGCATTGTGACGGGGATTGGTCATGGGTTTCCTCCGGATCAGAGCTTGCCGTCGAGCGCCAGGCGCTCCAGACGGGTGAGAAGGGTCTTCAGATGGGCGCGCAAGGGGGCGGCCTTCGCCGCGTCATAGGCAAAGGGCGCGGTTTCGCTGGCCAGATGGGTCGACTGGGCGAGCTCCATCTGGATGGCGTGGACATTGTCGGCCGGCCGGCCGTAGTGGCGCGTCGTCCAGCCGCCCTTGAACCGGCCGTTGAGCACGCTGGAATAACCCTTGGCCCCGCCGCAGACATCGACGGCAGCCTGCTGGATCAGCGCATGGCAGGTCTCCCCGCCATTGGTGCCGATGTTGAAATCAGGTAGTTTGCCGGCAAACAGGAACGAGATATGCGAGCGGATCGAGTGGCAATCGTAGAGGATCGCCACCCCGTGGATCGCCTTCACCCGCGCGATCTCGGCGGCGAGCGCCGCGTGATAGGGCGCGTGGAAGGCCTCGCGCCGGGCGGCGATGTCTTCGGCCGTCGGCGCTTCGCCGTCCTTCCAGATCGGGTCGCCGTCGAAGTCGGTCTCCGGCACCAGCCCGGTCGTGTTCTGCCCCGGATAGAGGCTGGCGCCGGCAGGGTCCCGGTTGGCGTCGACACAATAGCGGTGAAAGGTGGCGCGCACGCTGGTCGCATCGTCGAGCAGGCCGTCATAGAGCGTGTGGATGTGCCAGTCCGTGTCGGCAAGCTCGAGCCCGCGCGCATTGAGCCGCGCGGCGACCTCGTCGGGCACATGGGTGCCGGTATGCGGCAGGCCGAGGATGACGGGGCTGGTGCCCTGCCGGATCTCGACGGGAGGCATGGCTGGGGTCATGCGGCCTCTCCCAGCGTGATCAGGGTCTCGGCGCTGGCGGCGGCGACCAGCTCGCGGCTGGTGACAAGACGGGCCGCAAGTTCCAGGTCGGGCGCCATGTAGCGGTCGACCTTCAACTCGGCGACATGCTCGCGCAACCGGGCGATGACGGCCGCGAGCGGCGCGCTCGTTGCAAGCGGGGCGCGGTGCTCGATGCCCTCGGCCGCGCAGAGCAGTTCGACGCCGAGAATGACAGCGAGATTGGCGTTCATGCGGACGAGCCGCCGGGCGCCATGGGCGGCCATGGAGACGTGGTCTTCCTGGTTGGCGCTGGTGGGCGTGGAATCGGTCGAGCAGGGATGGGCGAGATGCTTGTTCTCGCTCATCAATGCCGCTGTCGTCACCTCGGCGATCATCATGCCGGAATTGAGCCCGGGGTCGCGGGCGAGAAACGGCGGCAGGTCGAAGGACAGCGTCGGATCGACCATCAGGGCCACCCGGCGCTGGGCGATGGCGCCGAGTTCGGCGATGGCGAGCGCGATTTGGTCGGCGGCAAACGCCACCGGCTCGGCGTGGAAATTGCCGCCCGAGACGATGCGGCCCTCGTCGATCAGCACCAGCGGATTGTCGGTCGCCGCATTCGCCTCGATCTCCAGCGTCCGCCCGGCCATGCGCAGCAGGTCGACGCAGGCGCCCGCCACCTGCGGCTGGCAGCGGATGCAATAGGGATCCTGCACGCGGCTGTCGCCGGTGCGGTGGCTCTCGCGGATCTGCGACCCGTCCATCAGCCCCCGCATGGCGCTCGCCACCTCGATCTGGCCGCGATGGCCGCGCAGCGCGTGGATTTCCGCCAGCAGGGGAGCAGTGGAGCCCATGATCGCATCGGTCGAAAGGCTCGCGGTGACCAGCGTCGCTTCCGCCAGCCGCCAGGCTGTGAACAGCCCGACAAGGGCGCAGGCGGTGGAGAACTGCGTGCCGTTGATGAGGCCGAGGCCTTCCTTGGGGCCGAGCACGACGGGCGCGAGCCCGGCCTGCTCCAATGCTGCCGCGCCCGGCATGCGGGTGCCCCCGAACTCCGCCTCGCCTTCGCCGATCAGGACGGCGGTCATGTGGGCGAGCGGGGCAAGGTCGCCCGACGCGCCGACCGAGCCCTGCGCCGGGACGACCGGCGTGACACCGCGCGCAAGGCAGGCCTCGATGAGTTCCATGACCTCGAACCGCACGCCCGACGCGCCGCGCCCGAGAGACAGGAGCTTCAGCGCCATCATCAGGCGGGTTGTTGCGGTATCGAGCGCCTCGCCGACGCCGCAGCAATGGGAGAGGATGAGATTGCGCTGCAGCGTCGCCGTGTCACCGGGGGCGATCTTGACGCTGGCCAGTTTTCCGAAACCGGTGTTGACGCCGTAGACGGCTTCCTCGCCGCGCGCGGCGTCCGCCACCCGGGCGGCGGCCATGTCGATGGCGGGCCTTGCGGCGCGGTCGACGCTGACGGCCAGCTCCTCGCGGTAGACGCGTTCGAGGTCGGCGAGCGTCACGTTGCCCGGCGTGAGGGTGAGGGCACTCATCATGCGGTTCCCGGTATGCTTTGGTGTGAGATGCGCTCGAAAAGCGGGTTGAAGCCGATGCGGTAGGTGAGTTCGGCCGGGGCAGCGACGTCCCACACGGCAAGGTCGGCGATCTTGCCCTCTTCCAGCGTGCCGAGATCGGCGGCAAGCCCGAGCGCGCGCGCCGCCTCGCGGGTGACGCCGGCAAGGCATTCCTCCGGTGTCAGGCGGAACAGGGTCGCGCCCATGTTCAGGGTGAGCAAGAGCGAGGTCATTGGCGAGGAGCCGGGATTGCAGTCGGTGGCAAGCGCGATCGGAACGCCGGCGGCGCGCAGGGCCGCGACCGGCGGGGCCTGCGTCTCGCGCAAGGTATAGAAGGCGCCGGGCAGCAGCACGGCGACGGTGCCGGACGCGGCCATCGCGTCGACGCCGTCCTGGCCCAGATATTCCAGGTGGTCGGCGGACAGCGCGCCATGGCTGGCGGCAAGTTTCGCGCCGCCGAGATCGGAGAGCTGTTCGGCATGCAGCTTGACCGGCAGGCCGAGCGCCTTGGCCTTCTCGAAGACCTGCGCCATCTCCTGCGGCGAGAAGGCGATGCCCTCGCAAAAGCCGTCGACCGCGTCGACGAGGCCGGCGGCATGGGCCTCCTCGAGGCCGGGCAGGGCCACGTCGTCGAGATAGGCCTGCGGACGGCCCTTGTATTCGGCCGGCACCGCGTGGGCGGCAAGCCAGGAGGTGACGACGCGGATGTTGCGCTCGCGTCCCAGTCGGCGGGCAGCACGCAGCATCCGGATCTCGTCGGCGGCGGTGAGTCCGTAGCCGGACTTGATCTCGATGGTGGTGACGCCCTCGCGGATCAGCGCATCGAGCCGGGGCAGGGCCGAGGCGACGAGATCGTCCTCGCTGGCCGCGCGGGTCGCGGTGACGGTGGAGACGATGCCGCCGCCGGCGCGAGCCACTTCCTCGTAGCTTGCGCCCTTGAGACGCAGTTCGAACTCGTTGGCGCGGTTGCCGCCATGAACGATATGGGTGTGGCAGTCGATCAGGCCGGGCGTGACGAGCCGGCCGCCGAGCGACCGCTTCGGCCAGTCGGCACAGGCTGCGGGAAGCGCGGCGGCGGGACCTGCATGGGCGATGCGACCGTCGGCGCCAACGGCAAGCGCCGCGTCCTCGACAAGGCCGTAGTCGGCCCCGCCGGCGCGCATGGTGGCGAGCCGGATGTCGACGAGCACGAACGGCGCCTGCACTCCGGATGCGGATCCGGACAGGCTGGCTCGGTCGTTGCCGATGGTTGCTCCGGGCATGGCCCCTCCCAAGGCTGACAATGATGCGATGGTCCGAAAAATGTCGGAATATGTGTTTGTTTAATTACGATATGTATGTACATAATTGTCAATCTCAAAAATGAGGCGGACGGATGAGGATTTGGGCGGAGACGGCCCTGGTGGCCGGAAAGTGGGCGGAAAAGGTCAGCGTCGAGGTCGACGTGGACGGGCGGATCGGCACGGTTTCCCAAGGGGTTGACCGGGAGACGGCGGCGGCCGACCGGCATGTTTCGATCCTGTTGCCCGCCGCCGCGAACCTGCACAGCCACGCCTTCCAGCGGGCGATGGCGGGTCTGAGCGAGCGGCGCGGCCCCAATGCCGAAGTGACGGGTGCGCACGACACGTTCTGGACCTGGCGCGAGATCATGTACCGCTTCCTCGGGGCCTTCACGCCCGAGACGATCGAGGACGTTGCCGCCTTCGTGCAGATGGAGATGCTGGAGGCGGGCTATTCCGCTTCCGCCGAGTTCCACTACGTGCACAACCAGGCGGACGGCACGCCCTATGCAGACCCGGCCGAACTGTCGCGCAGGATTGCCGGCGCGGCGCGGCGTTCCGGCATCGGTCTGACGCTGCTGCCGGTCTATTACACCACCGGCGGGCTCGACCGGCGGCCGCTTGCCGGCGGACAGAAGCGCTTCGGGTCCGATCTCGACGGCTTCGCCCGGATTGTCGAGGGGGCGGAGGATGCGGTTGCCGGCCTTGCCTCCGACGCCCGGCTCGGGATCGCCCCGCATTCCCTGCGCGCCGTGCCGGCGGAGGATCTTGCCCATGTGGCGGCCTTGCGCCCGGACGCGCCCTTGCACATGCATATCGCCGAGCAGACCGGCGAGATCGAGGAAGTGCTGGCCGCCTATGGCCGGCGCCCGGTCGAGTGGCTGTTCGACAACCACGCGGTCGATGCCCGCTGGTGCCTCATCCACTGCACCCACCTGACGGACGGCGAGCGCCGGGCGATCGCGACAAGCGGCGCGGTGGCGGGCCTCTGCCCGATCACCGAATCGAGCCTCGGCGACGGCATTTTCGACGGGGCGAACTACCTCGCCGAAGGCGGGACGCTTGGCATCGGCTCGGATTCCAACATCCGCATCGCGCTTTCAGAAGAGCTCAGGACGCTCGAATATTCGCAGCGCCTGCGCGACCGGCACCGCGCCGTGCTGGCCACGCCCGACCGCTCCTGCGGGCGGCGGCTCTATGACGAGGCGCTTGCGGGCGGGGCAAGGGCGCTCGGCCGCGACAGCGGCGCCATCCGCCCCGGCGCCGTCGCCGATCTCGTCGCGCTCGATGCCGGCGCGCTGCATCTGGAAGGGCTTTCCGGCGACACGCTGCTCGATGCCTGGATCTTCGCCGGCGACGACCGGCTGGTCGCCGATGTCTGGTCGGCCGGCCGTCATCTGGTGAAAGGCGGCCGTCACATCGCCCGCGAGGAGATCGAGGCGGGTTATCGCCGCGCCATGAAGAGCCTGAGGCGAAGCCTTTGACGCGGGCGCCGACCACGACGGACGATGGTGCGGCGGAGGCGGTTGCCGGGGCTCGCGTGCCGATCTCTTTTCGCACCATCAAGGCCGAGATCCTCAAGCGCATTCATGCCCGGGTGTGGCAACCGGGAGAGCTGATCCCCGGTGAGGAGGATCTGGCGCGCGAGTTCGGCTGCGCTCGCGTCACGGTCAACCGGGCGCTTCGGGAACTGGCCGAAATCGGCATCATCGAACGCAAGCGCCGGGCCGGCACGCGCATCGCCGAGCATCCCTTGCGCGAGGCGCGGCTGGAGATCCCGGTGGTGCGCGTCGAGGTGGAGGCGCGCGGCGCCCAGTACCGCTTCTCGATCCTCAGCCGCAAGCGCATGGAGGCGCCCGAGCCGGTGCGCGCCCGGCTCGACCTTCCGGCGGATGCGGACATGCTGCATGTGCGCTGCCTGCATTTCGCCGACAACCGGCCCTGGCAGTTCGAGGACCGCTGGATCCATCTCGCCGCGGTTCCGGATATCGCGCAGGAAAGCTTCGCGACACTGAGCCCGAACGAGTGGCTGGTGAAGAACGCACCCTTTTCGGAAATGGAGATCGGTCTCAGCGCGGCGGCCGCAAATGCCGAGGAGGCCGCGCTGCTCGCCCTGGAGCGCGGCACGCCGCTCTTCGTCTTCGAGCGCACCACCTGGCTGCTCGACCAGGCGATCACCTACGTCCGCATGCTGCATCCCCCGGGTTACCGGATGGTCTCGCGGTTCTGAGGGGCGGGCGGTTCGAGACTGCCCGTTGACGTTCGCGCTTTCGCCGGCATAATCGTTTACATAATAAACGAACTTGCGCGATCCGCCGGGAGGAGCCGGGGCGTCGGGCGGGACAAAAGAGACGGGAAGTGAGGGGCTTGACCCGGTTCGCGAATGACCGGCAGGCTGCAACCGTGCGGCGCGCTGGCGCCCCTCGGACATCTTGGGAGGATCACATGCTTCGACTGAAAACGCTTGCCGCCGCCGCAACGGCGCTGGCCTGTGCCGGCATCGCGCCGGCGCTCGCCCAGGAGGTGACGCTGCGCGTCCATCACTTCCTGCCGGCCCCCGCGCCCGTGCCGAAGAACTTCATCACGCCCTGGGCGGAAAAGGTGATGGCCGACAGCGGCGGGCGCATCAAGGTCGAGGTCTATCCGGCCATGCAGCTCGGCGGCACGCCGCCTTCGCTCTACGACCAGGCCAAGGACGGCGTCGTCGACATCGTCTGGACGCTGCCGGGTTACACGCCGGGTCGTTTCCCGGGAACCGAAGCCTTCGAGCTGCCGTTCATGGCGGCCAAGGCCGAGCCGACCAGCCAGGCTTTCTGGGACTTCTACGAGAAATATCTCAAGGACGAGTTCAAGGACGTCAAGCCGATCGCCGTGCATGTGCACGGACCCGGCCTGCTGCACGTCAAGGGCGAGGGCGTTGCCAGTCTGGAGGACATGAACGGGCTGAAGCTGCGCGGTCCGACGCGCCAGACCAACGCGCTGCTCGGTGCGCTCGGCGCGACGCCGGTCGGCATGCCGGTGCCGGCGATGCCCGAGGCCCTGTCGAAGGGCGTCATCGACGGCACGGTGGTGCCCTGGGAGGTGACGACGCCGCTGAAGGTGGCCGAACTCGTCGGCAGCCACACCGATTTCGAGGGCACGCGCGGCCTCTACACGGCGACCTTCGTTTTCGCGATGAACCAGGCGAAATACGACAGCCTGCCGGACGACCTGAAAAAGGTGATCGACGCCAATTCCGGTCGCGAGATGTCGAAATGGGTCGGCCGGGTCATGGACGAAGGCGACCTGCCGGGCATCAAGGCGGCGGAAACGGCCGGCAACACGATCCGCAAGCTGCCGCAGGCCGAAGTCGAGCGCTGGAAGGCGGCGGCGGATCCGGTCGTCGAGGCCTGGATCGCGGAAGTCTCGGCCAAGGGCTATGACGGCAAGGCCATGGTCGAGGACGCCAAGGCGATGATTGCCAAATACGCCGGCGAATAGGCCTTTATCGATACCGCGCCGGCCTTGGCGCCGGCGCGGGTCCGGCAACGATCCGAACGACATTCCAGCATCCGGCCCGTCCGGCTCCGCCCTCGCCGGTCGACGGCGGAGCCATGCCGGCCCGCAACGGGCCGGACAATGGGGACACAAGACCATGACCGTACTCGTCGCCGGTGCCGGCATCGCCGGCCTGACCCTTGCCCTCAGCCTGCACCGGATCGGCGTGCCGGTGCGCGTCTTCGAGGCAGTCCGGGAAATCCGCCCGCTCGGTGTCGGCATCAACCTGCAGCCGCACGCGGTGCGCGAGCTCGACGATTTGGGACTGCTCGGCGGGCTCGACGCGATCGGTCTCAGGACGCAGGAGGTCGCCTATTTCTCCAGCCACGGCCAACCGGTCTGGTCGGAGCCGCGCGGCCTGGGCGCGGGGTATGCCTGGCCGCAATTCTCGATCCATCGCGGCAAGCTGCAGATGCTGTTGCTGGAGGCGGCGCGCGAGCGGCTCGGCGCGGATGCGGTCACCTGCGGGCGTGCCGTCGCGGCCTGGCGCGAGAGCGGCGAAGGCGTCGAGATCGACCTTGTCGACCGCGAGACGGGCCTTGGCGCCGGCACGGTTGCCGGTTCGCTGTTCGTTGCGGCCGACGGCATCCACTCGTCGGCGCGTGCCGCACTTTATCCGGACGAGGGCCTGCCCGTTTGGGGCGGCATCGTCATGTGGCGCGGCGTGACGCGGGGCCCGCGCTTTCTCACCGGCCGCTCCATGGCGATGACCGGCTGCAAGCCGCGCAAGTTCGTTTGCTACCCGATCGAGGACATCGAGCTTGATGACGGCAGCCCGGGTGCGGTGATCAACTGGATTGCCGACCTGAGGATGCCGGAAGACCATGCCTGGCGGCGCGAGGACTGGAACCGGCCCGGGGATCCGGCTGATTTCCTGCCGCGTTTCGATGCCTGGAATTTCGACTGGCTCGACATTCCCGCCGTGATCCGCGGCGCCGAGCACATCTTCGAGTATCCGATGGTCGACCGCGACCCGCTGCCGCGCTGGACCCACGGCCGGATGACGCTGATGGGCGATGCCGCCCATCCGATGTATCCGATCGGCTCCAACGGCGCGAGCCAGGCGATCCTCGACGCACGCGTGCTGACCCGCGAGATCCTGGCGCGGGGAACCGCTCCCGGCGCGCTCGCCGCCTATGAGGCGGAACGGCGCCCGGCGACGGCGGCCATCGTGCTGGCCAATCGCGCCGACGGTCCGGACAAGGTGCTGGACGTGGTCGAGGAACGCGCGCCGCACGGCTTTGCCAACATTGATGATGTGCTGTCGCGCGAGGAAATGGTGGAGACCGCCTCGCTCTACAAGCGTCTTGCCGGGTTCGATGTCGAGGCGCTCAACGCCCGCCCGCCGATCGTCCCGGCAATCTGAGATGGGTGACCGGCAGCGAGCGGAACCGGGTGCGGGGGGAGACACCGAGGGGCTGCGCGATGATCTCGACTACGGATGCCTCAACGATCTTGTCGGTCATCTCCTGCGCCACGCCTTCCTGCGCGGCCAACAGGTCTTTGCCGAGGTCTTCTCCGGCAAGGCCCTGACGCCGCTGCAGTTCATGGTGCTGGAACTGGTCGACCGCAATGAGGGGATCACTCATGGCGACGTCGCCGCGGCGATGTCCTGCGCGCCGTCGGTTCTGACGACCGCGCTGAAACCGTTGACCGCGTCGGGCATGCTCGAGCAGGTCACCGTTGCCGGCGACCGGCGCAGGGTCGCCTACCGGCTTTCACCGGCCGGCCGTGACCGGTTTCTCAACCTCAGATCGCTGATCGGGACGGCCGAGGACCGTCTGCTCGATGGTCTGGCGGAGGATGAGCGAGCGGCCCTGGCGAGAATCTTGAGGCGGATATCTGGAAGAAATTCGCAATTGCGAAATAACTGATAGCGAAACGTTAAATCCTTTCGTGCATCATGTGATAACCCGCAAGAGGCGTTGCTTAGCCAGTGTCCTTCCACGTTTTGCGCGGTTCGATCGCTAACACTCGTGCGATCCGTCGAAGGATGGTTGCATGACTGCCGAGGTTGACCTGTCTTGCTCGACGTCATCGCCTGTATAGCAACAGACCACAATCCGGTGCTGGTCGTGCTTGCCGCCGCGATCTGCGTGCTCGGCGCGTGGATCAGCTTCCGGCTGTTTCAGCGCGCACGCGATACGATTGGCCTGACGCGCGCCGGCTGGCTGTTCCTGACCGGCATGGCCGCGGGCTCCTCGATCTGGTGCACCCATTTTGTCGCGATGCTTGCCTACCAGACCCAGGCGGCAGTCTATTTCGATCCGACACTGACCATCCTCTCGTTGTTCCTGGCCATTGCCGGCAGCGCTGCCGGGTTCGGCCTGGCGGTCAGCGGCTGGTTTCGTCTCGCCCCGGAGGCCGGCGGCGCGGTGATCGGCCTGGCCATCGCCGGCATGCATTATCTCGGCATGGCAGGATACCATGTCGATGGACTGATCCACTGGAACCCCGGTTTCGTCGTCGCGTCGGTGATCGGGAGCGTGCTTTTCGGCATGCTTGCCATCAACCGCTCGATGCGACCTGCCACCGTCTGGTGCCGTCACGGTGCCAAGACCGCCTTTGTCGTCGGCATCGTCGTCCTGCATTTCACCGGCATGACGGCAATCGAGGTGACACCCCTGCGTCCGGTGCTGACACCTGGAACCGACCAGCTCTGGGCGCTCGCCCTCTCGGTCGCCGGCGTCGGCACGATGGTGATCGGTATGGGCATCGTGACCGCCCTGATCGACCACCGCACCCGGGCCCTTGCCGATGCGGATCTCCTGCGGATCGCGGAATACGATCCGCTGACCGATCTGGGCAACCGGTCCCTGTTCGCCCGCGAACTCGATGAAGGCTGCATCTGGGCCGATGCCAACGATGCCCGGCTCTGCCTTGTGCTTGTGGACCTCGACGACTTCCAGGCAATCAACGACCTGCGCGGCCACACGGCCGGCGATGCCTTCCTTCAGGCGCTGGGCACGCGCATCCTCAAGGGGTTGCTCCCCGGCGAGGCGGCAATGCGGATCGGCGGCGATGAATTTGCGCTGATCAAGCGGCTCGAGAGCAAGGCTGACTTGCAGCTGTTTCTCGACAGGCTCGACGGGCTGTTCCGCTCGCCTGTACGTGCCTCGGGAACCGTTCTGTCATGCTCCGCCGGCATCGGTGTGGCGATCTATCCCGAACACGGGCTGTCGGTCTCCGATCTCCTGGCCAATGCGGGCATGGCGCTGGCCCGTGCCAAGCTCGACAGGCTCGAGCGCACCCAGTTCTGCGACAGCGTCATGGATCAGGCGGAGCGTCGGGGGCGCGAGCTGGCGCTCTCCCTGCGCGGGGCCATGGACCGAAACGAATTCACGCTCTTCTTCCAGCCGCAGATGGACCTGGAAACCGGCGTTTTTTCGGGCGCCGAGGCGCTGCTGCGCTGGATACATCCCGAACATGGCGCGGTTTCCCCGGCGGTCTTCATCCCGATTGCCGAGGAGAATGGCCAGATCATCGCCATTGGCGACTGGGTGCTGATGCAGGCCTGCCGGCAGGCCGCCTCGTGGTCGCAACCGATCAAGGTCGCGGTCAACATTTCCGCAGTCCAGCTGCGCCAGCGCAATCTCGCCGAGCGAATTTCCGAGATCCTCAAGGAGACGGGCCTCGAGCCTGCCCGCCTTGAGGTCGAGGTGACGGAATCCTCGTTCATGGCGGACCTCGACCTGAGCCTTGCCGTTCTTCGTCAGATCCAGAGCCTGGGCGTGTCGATCGCGCTGGACGATTTTGGCGCCGGATATTCGGCACTGGCAAGCCTCAGGCTCTATCCGTTCGACAGGATCAAGCTGGATCGGGGTTTCACCTCCGACCTCGCCACTTCCGACGAAGCGCGCGCCATCGTTCATTCCGTGCTGATGCTGGGCCAGTCGCTCGGCACCCCGGTGCTTGCCGAGGGCGTTGAGACGGACGAGCAGCTCGTCTTCCTGCAAGGGGCCGGATGCCGCACGATCCAGGGCTTTCTCTTCTCCCGGCCGGTTCCGGCCGGCGATCTGCTCAAGCTGATGCTTGCGGCCCCCCCGCCGGTTGCCGGCGTGCTGGAGGGAACCCGGCAGGCACTGCTTGCAACCAACACCTCCGCCGCCGCGCATGCACGGTCCCTGATCGTCGGCGCGGGCCGAGGTTGACCGCACCGGCGGCCTATCGGGGCGCCGCGTCAGGCGGTCGCGGCAGAATGCCTCCCGGGTTGGCTGCGTGTCGCAAAGTCCTGAAAATGCAGAAACATGACTTGAATAATCCAGTTTAGAGTTTTTCTAATATATTGATTTTGCTGGAATAATAACTTGACTATCAAACTCCGATTATAGTTAGTTCGGCCATGGCCGCATTGGCCTTCCCTTTGATGACGGGACCTTGACCCCTGTCGATTGGAGGTTGACGTGACCGGAACTGACCAAGCCCGCACCGATGATCCGGCGCGGGGTGCGGAGGCCGAGCACCTCGTCGTCGAGGGGTTGCGGCGCTGGCTTGCCGGATATCAGTCGGGCAGCATCGAATGCTGGGAAATGGCCTGGACCCTTTATGTGGGCCGGCTCGGGGTGACCCGTGCGCGCCATGCCGTGTCCGGGCTATCCGCCTTTGCCCGGGCGCTGAACGGCTGGGCCAAATGCGGCCTGTCGGTTCTGCCCTATGACTGCCCGCATCGCGGTGCCCACGAGTGTCTGGCGGTTGCGCTTGTTGCCGCCTGGCAGCGCGGCGACCGCGAGACCGCGACCAACATTGCCGAGGAACTGGTGATCGCCGGCGGACTGCCTTTCACGCTGGAGGCGGCCGCGAATTTTGCCGACACGTTGCGCCGGCTCGATCTGGTCCTTCCCGACCACCCCTGTCTTGCCTGTCCGCACGGACAACGGCTTGCCACCCACGAGGCATCGGCCACGCGCCATTAGGGATCCGCCCCTTGAGCCTTTCACACACTTCAAACGAGGACCGACACCGATGAACAAGACCCTTCTGCTGGCAACGCTCGCCGGCATCGCGCTGATGCCCGCCACCCATGCGAAGGCCGTCGAGGGCGGCGCTGTCGTCAAGACCTATGGCGACATCGCCGAGGCGGCCTATGCCGATTCGCTCAACGCCGCGCGCAACCTGTCCGCCGCCGTCGACGCGCTGGTCGCCAAGCCGAATGACGAGACGCTGGGCGCCGCGCGCCAGGCCTGGATCGCCGCCCGCCGGCCCTATCAGCAGACGGAGGTCTACCGCTTCGGCAATGCCATCGTCGATGACTGGGAAGGCAAGGTGAACGCCTGGCCGCTGGACGAGGGCCTGATCGACTATGTCGATGCCGGCTACGGCGCCGACAATCCGGAGAACCCGTTCTACACGGCCAATGTCATTGCCAACCCGAAGCTCTCGGTCGGCGGGCGCGAGATCGACGCCACCGAAATCACCCCGGAGTTGCTGGCCGGGGAGCTGCAGGAAGCCGGCGAGATCGAGGCCAACGTGGCGACCGGCTACCATGCGGTCGAGTTCCTGCTCTGGGGGCAGGACCTGAACGGGACCGGCAAGGGCGCCGGCAACCGCCCGGCAAGCGACTTCGACACCGCCAACTGCACCGGCGGCAATTGCGAGCGCCGCGCGGCCTATCTGAAGGCGGCGGCCGCGCCCCTCATTGCCGACCTCACCGAGGGGGGCGGGGCCT
>NZ_JBLXFR010000068.1:0-16756 GCF_048261845.1 Stappia sp.
GGGGAGCCGGCGCCGGCTGGGGCGCTGGTGCCGGCGGGGGTGCCGGGCGCCGGGCGGGAGGGGTTTGCTGGGGAGCGGGGCGCGGGGGCGCAGCCTCACGCATGGCGGGTTGCACCGGAGGCGGTGCCACGGGAACCGGCTGCGGCTCGGTGTCGAGCGGCGCCATCGTCACCGTGGTCTCCGAGGCCGCTGCCGGCTGGCGCGGATAGGCCTGAGACACCGGTACACCGCGCACGATGTTGCGCTCGACCACGACGTCGCTCGGTCCGCCGACCAGCAGAAGATGCTCGACATTGTCGCGGCGGATCAGGATCAGCCTGCGGCGCGTGTCGAGGGCGGCGGCATCCATGACGGCCACGCGCGGCTGGCGCGAGCGACCTCCGAGGGCGCGGGTTCCGGCGATGCGCCGCAAGACCCAGACGAAGATGGATATCAGCGCCAGGACAATCACGACGGCGATGAAGAAGCCGATACCGCGCGCCCAGCCGGGCTCCATCTGGAAGGTGTCAACCAGCCAACTTGTCATGCCCTTCGGCCTTTTCCTTTTCGAGCATGGTCTGGAAGGGCCGCACTCATGCGGTCCGTTGCCTGTCCATCCCTGCCTCGCTTCCGGGGCGCGCGCCATCTGGCCGGTCCCGGAATCCCCTGATCTGCGGCCCCGCGCGGCCTGCTCCGTTGCAGGAGGGGCGTTGCGAATCCGAACTTGCTCCAACCTGTTTAGCCGTTTTGCGCGATTCTCTCAAAGAGGGAGGTTAACGCGGATCGGCAAAAAATGCCGAATTGCAGCCGCGAATTGCAAGGGAGCGATGTGCGGCTGCCGGAAAGGCGCACAAATGCGGGCGTGAAACTTACCGATCCGTTAATCGTTAACCGCCCGTTAACCATCTACCCGGCAGGATCTGCCTAGCACTACTCAAGAGTCGCGAAGGCAAGGACGGCAATGTCGATCTCGGACCTGCAACTGTTCCAGGCGCTGAAATCCAAGATGCAGTGGCATCAGAGCCGGCAGGGCGTTCTGGCGGAGAACGTCGCCAACGCCGATACGCCCGGTTACGCCGGAAAGGACCTGAAGGCCTTTTCCTTCGAGGATGTCATGGCGCAGCATTCCGCCGGCCTGCAGACATCGCGCACCAGCACCAGTCACCTGGTCGGATCGATGATGCGCGAGAGCGGCAATGTCGAACGTGACGAGGCGACCGGTTTCGAGATCACGCCGGACGGCAACTCGGTCGTGCTCGAGGAGCAGATGATGAAGGTGACCGAGAACCAGATGGACTACCAGACGGTCGCCTCGCTCTACCAAAAGGGCCTTGGCCTCATACGGACTGCGCTGTCGCGCAACGGCTGAGGCATGGCCGGTTGCCCGTCGTGACGGCGGGCACGTCCGGGTGCGGGCGCATTCTCTTTCTCTGATCCGGGAGTTTCACCGTGGATTTCGTCAAGTCGATCTTCATCGCCGCCACGGGCCTCAAGGCCCAGAACGGACGCATGCGGATCATCGCGGAAAACATCGCCAACGCGGATTCGACCGGGCGTACGCCGGACGAGGATCCCTACCGGCGCAAGATCCCGACCTTCAGCGCGACGCTGGATCGCGAGCTCAAGGCCGAGGTCGTCGAGCTTGGACGGGTGGAGTTCGACAAGTCCGACTTCAAGACACGGTACGAACCCGGGCACCCGGCCGCCGACCAGAACGGCAATGTGCGCGTGCCGAATGTCGATACGCTGGTCGAGATGGTGGACATGCGCGAAGCGCAACGTTCCTACGAGGCCAATCTCAACCTGATCTCGGCTACGCGGCGCATGCTGCAGAAGACCATCGATATCCTGAGGGCCTGACGGCGCGGCCTTCAGTCACGCAGTCCTGACCTGATTTCCATTCCGGGAGCCCCCGACACATGTCCACGCCATCGATCGCAGCCGGCGCCTATCGCATGACATCCGCGCTTGCGGGCGCGAATCAGGATAAACAGGTTAAAACTTCGTCGACGGCCACGCCGGACTTCGCCAACATGGTCAAGTCGGCGGTGGAAACGGTCGTCGAACAGGGCGACAAGGCCGACCAGCAGGCGCTGGCCCTGACGCAGGGCAAGGCAAACGTGGTCGATGTCGTCACTGCGGTCGCCGAGACCGAGGTGGCGATGGAAACGCTCGTTTCGGTGCGTGACAGGGTGATTTCCGCCTATCAGGAGATCATGCGCATGCCGATCTGAGCATGAGCGGCGGCGGCGGTCTGCCGCTCCAAGTCCGCAGCGCGGGGATCGGAAGACGGAAATGACCGGGCCGGAAGTGCTTGATCTTGCCCGCCAGGGCATCTGGACCCTCATCATCGTGTCCGCGCCGCCGATGGTTGTCGGTCTTCTCGTCGGTGTCGTCATCGCCCTGTTTCAGGCGTTGACGCAGATCCAGGAGATGACGCTGGTCTTCGTGCCGAAGATCCTGGCAATCTTCGTGACACTGCTGTTGTCCCTGCCGTTCATGGGACAGGCGCTGGAGGCCTATATGGCGCGGATCGCCGAGATGATCATCGCCAGCGGCGGTTGACCATGACTTTCAACGTCTCCATCCTGCCGCAGGTCGCATTGCTCTTCATGCTGCTGTTTGCCCGGATCGGCACGATGCTGATGCTGATGCCGGCGCTCGGGGAAGGCTCCATCTCGCCGCAGGTCCGTCTCGGTGTGGCCTTGCTGCTGACGCTGACCTTCTACCCGCTGGTGACGCCGCTTTATTCGGTCGACGCCACCTCGTCGCTGCCGCGTATCGGCTATCTGCTGGCGATGGAGTTCGCCATCGGCTTCTTCATCGGCCTGAGTTCGCGCATCATCACCTATGCCTTGTCCATCGCCGGCATGATCATCGCCAACCAGTCGGGCCTTGCCTTCGCGATGGCGACCGACCCCACGATGGACGGCCAGCAGGGTGCCGTGATCGGCTCGTTCCTGAGCCTGCTCGGCGTCACCCTGATCTTCTCCTTCGACCTGCATTATCTGGTCATCGCGGCAATGCATGACAGTTTTCGCCTGTTTCCCCCCGGTGCGGGATTGCCCGTCGGGGACATGGCGGAGATGGTGACGATGATGACGGCGGAGGTCTTCGCCATCGCCATCCGGATCGCGGCACCCTTCCTGGTGGTCGGGCTCGTCTTCTATTTCGGCCTCGGGCTGCTCAACAAGCTGATGCCGCAGATGCAGATCTTCTTCATCGCCATGCCGCTCAACATCGCGGTCGGAGGGCTGATGCTGTTCGCCCTGCTGACCACGATGATGATGTGGTACCTGGCGCATTTCCAGACGGCGCTCGGCCGGTTTATCGCGGGGTAAGGCGGTGGCCGAACAGAACGACGACGCCGAAAAAACAGAAGACCCCACCCAAAAGAAGCTCGAGGACGCCCTCAAGAAGGGTGACGTTGCCAAAAGCCAGGAGGTTTCCACCTGGTTCGCGATGCTGGGCACCGGGCTCGTCGTGGCGATCATGGCGCCCAGTGCCGCCGGCGCCCTGCAGGAGGCGCTGGCGGGCTATCTCGCCAATTCCCACCAGATTCCTGTCGACAGCGGCGGGTTGCGCCAGCTCTGGCAGGGCACGGGCCTGCGCATCGGCGCGATACTCGCCCTGCCGTTGCTCATCCTGCTGGCGCTGGCGCTTGCCGGCAACATGGTCCAGCACCAGCTCATCTGGTCGGCCGAGCGGATGAAGCCGAAGCTGTCGAAAATCTCGCCGCTGGCCGGGTTCAAGCGGCTGTTTTCCTCCGAGAGCCTCGTCAACTTCCTGAAGGGCTTGGTGAAGATCTGCGTGGTCAGCGGCCTGATGGTCGCGGTCCTGTGGCCGCAGCGCGACGAGATCGACACGATGATCCTGCGTGAGACGGGCACGATCCTGGTCATCACGCGCGAGCTGATCCTGCAGCTTATCGCCGCGATCCTGGCGGTGATGACGGTGGTGGCGCCCGCCGACTTCCTCTATCAGCGCAACCGCTGGCTCGAAAAGCAGAAGATGAGCCAGCGGGAAATCAAGGAAGAGTACAAGCAGACCGAGGGCGACCCGCTGGTCAAGGGCAAGATCCGGCAATTGCGCATGGAGCGTTCGCGCCGGCGCATGATGGCATCGGTGCCGGATGCGACGGTTGTGGTCACCAACCCGACCCACTATGCGGTGGCGCTCAAATACGAGCAGGGCATGCAGGCGCCGCTTTGCGTTGCCAAGGGCACGGACCAGGTTGCGCTGAAGATCAGGGAGATTGCGCGCGACAGTGACGTGCCGGTAATCGAGAACCCTCCGCTTGCCCGTGCATTGTATGCTTTGATCGACATCGACCAGGAAGTTCCCGAAGAGCAGTATCGGGCGGTGGCAGAAGTGATCGGTTTCGTTTATCGAAAGCGGGAACGTGGTTCCTGGCGGGGCTAGGATACAGCAGGCATTGCCGTATGCGGCCGGCCTACCGGTCGTGGCGGTACGCGGGCATGGTTGTCCGACGAGAAGCGGGAGGCGGCGCGTGTGGCGCGTCACGGGGTGTTGAATGAGCAGAACTGAACCTGGTCCGTCCTCACCTGCTGTCGAACGCGCCGAACGGTCCGGCAATATCGGCCTGCTGATTGCGCTGGCGATCGGGCTCATCGCCGCGGCAGTCACGTTCTCGATGATGGGCAAGGACGAGGCAGAGCCGTATGTGCTGGCGCTGTTGGGGGTGCTTGCCGTCATCGGTGTCTTCTCGCTCTTTGCCGGGGCTATCGGCTTGCTGCGCTTTTCCGCACGCGCGCCGGCCAGTCCGGTGCCCTCCGCCTTTCTCAACACGCTGGATGAGGGTGTGCTGATCGCAGAGCGCGACGGGCGCATCGTCTATGCGAACGATGCCTATGCGCGGCTCGTCGATGCCCAGAGCACCGCGGACGTACGCGGCGTGGAGAGGGTGTTCTCCTCAGATCCGTCCGCGACCGAGGCAATTTTTCACCTGACCCGTGCGGCCGAAGCCGAGCGCAGCGCGGAAGAGGAAATCCGCCTTCCGCATCCGCTTGGCCGCAATGAGGGGGAGCCGTGCTGGTACCGGGTTCGCGTCCGGCCGCTGGCGCTTGCAGGGCAGGGGAGGAAGGAACGTGCCTGCACGGTCTGGCAGATCGCCGACATCAGCGGCGACCGGACCGAGCAGGAGACCTCCTTCCAGGAGTTACAGCGGGTCATCAACTTCCTCGATCACGCACCCGCGGGTTTCTTCTCGTGCGATGCTGCCGGTCGCGTTGTCTATCTGAACGCCACGCTGGCCGACTGGCTGGGATACGATCTCGTCAGTTTCGTCGCCGGATCGCTCGGCCTTGGAGAGTTCATCCGTGGCGACGGCGCGGAACTGCTCCTGTCGATGCAGGGCAAGGCCGGCGAGGTGAAGAGCGAGAGCTTCGATCTCGACCTGACGACCCGTGGCGGCCGCTCGGTTCCGGTGCGCATCCTGCACCGTGTTCCCTTTGGCGCCGGCGGACTGCCCGGCGAAAGCCGCACCCTGGTCCTGAACCGCTCGCGCGGCGAGGATTCGGCCGAGGCGCTGCGCTCCTCCGAGGTGCGCTTCGCCCGCTTCTTCAACAACACGCCGATCGCGATTGCCTCGATCGACCGGGACGGCGGCGTCAGCAAGACCAACGCCCCCTTCGTGCGCCTGTTCGGCACGCCGGAGGCCGCCGACGGGGCGTTGAAGCTCGTCGACTACGTCCAGCCGGTCTCGCGCCCGGCGCTGATGGAGGCGCTGACAGCGGCGACCGAGGGACGCAGCGAGATCCCGCCGGTCGACGTGCGTCTCGACGAACGCGACGACGGGCGCTCGGCGACCGTCTACGTGTCGGCGGTGCGCGATGGCGAGGACGACGGCGATGCGGCAATCGTCTATGTGCTGGAGACGACGGCGCAGCGCGTGCTGGAAGCGCAGTTCGCTCAAGGGCAGAAGATGCAGGCCATCGGTCAGCTTGCCGGCGGCGTGGCGCATGACTTCAACAACGTCCTGACCGCCATCATCGGCTTCTCCGACCTGCTGCTCGCCAGTCACCGGCCGAGCGATCCGTCCTTCCAGGACATCATGAACATCAAGCAGAACGCCAACCGGGCCGCCGGCCTGGTGCGCCAGCTTCTCGCCTTCTCGAGGCGGCAGACGCTGCGGCCGAAGGAACTGGCGCTCAATGACGTTCTGGCGGACCTGTCGATCCTGCTCGACAGGCTGCTCGGCGAGAAGGTCGAACTCCATGTCGTCCACGGGCGAGACCTGTGGCCGGTGATGGCCGACCTCAACCAGCTCGAGCAGGTGATCGTCAACCTGGCGGTGAATGCGCGCGATGCGATGCCCGATGGCGGCCGGGTGACAGTGCGCACGCTCAACGTCACCGAGGAGCAGTCGAAGGAGTTCGACAACACGCGTGGCATGCCGGCGGCCGAATACGTGCTGGCGGAGGTGAGCGACACCGGCACCGGGATGACGCCGGAGATCATGGAAAAGATCTTCGAGCCGTTCTTCTCCACCAAGGACGTGGGCAAGGGCACGGGGCTCGGGCTTTCGACCGTCTATGGCATCGTCAAGCAGACAGGCGGTTTCATCTTCTGCACCAGCGAGGTCGGCAAGGGCACGGTGTTCCGCATCTTCCTGCCGCGTCATATCCGCAACGAGGCGGAACAGGTGGAGGTCAAGCAGGTCGAGCAGCAGCCCCTGACCGACCTGACCGGCTCGGCGACGATCCTGCTTGTCGAGGACGAGGAGGCGGTGCGTGCGTTCGCGGCCCGCGCCCTGACCTCACGCGGCTACACCGTGCACGAGGCGGCAAGCGGCGCCGAGGCGCTGGAGATCATGGAGGAGACCGACGGCGAGATCGATCTGGTCGTCTCCGACGTGGTCATGCCGGAGATGGACGGACCGTCGCTCCTGCGCGAGTTGCGCAAGACCCAGCCGGACCTGAAAATCATCTTCGTCTCCGGCTATGCCGAGGACGCCTTCGAGAAGAACCTCCCGGAAAACGAGAAGTTCTCGTTCCTGCCCAAGCCCTTCACGCTGAAGCAGCTGGCGACCGTGGTGAAGGACGTGCTGGCGAGCTGACAACTCACCATCCCATTGCAGCAAAGTAGCCTGCGTAGAACACCGCCCAGAAGCCCGCGAGGAGCCAGCGCCGCGTGCGCAAGGAGAGCTCGCCGAGCAGCTTTGCGAAGATCAGCCAGCTGGCGAGTGCGGCAAGCGTGAAGCGCAGCAACCGGGCCGGCAGGCTTGCGATCAGGAAGGTGACCGGCGACACGCCCGTCATCGCCGCCTCGGCGACGAAGAGCTTGTAAGGTGCGCCGCTGAGCGCCCCGGCCACGAGACCGGCGAAGAGGTCGCCACGTAGCAACACGGTGACGCGGGAGACCAGCTCGGGCGAAATGCCGGGTACGGCCAGCAACACCGCACGGGCCGTTTCGGGATCCGCCGCCGCGAAGGCATAAAGTGCCGCTCCGCCGGTGAGGGCACCCCCCGCCGCGGCGAGGCTGGCGACGAGGGCCCGGCGCAGGGAGGTCTGCGCGAGGAAGGTCAGCAGCACATCGGGAACAATGAAGAACAGCGTTGCTTCGGCGAAGCCCCAGAGCGCTGCGACCGGCGCTGCGAGCCTATTCCCAGGGAGCAAAGGTCTTCTCCGCCGACAGGCTGGCGAAGCGCGCGGTGAGGATGTTCATGAAGGTCGCCCTGTCGCCCGGCCAGGCGATCGGCTCGCCGACGAAGATGTCGCAGAAAAAGGGGACCAGCAGGAACGACCCCTTGGGCAGCGCCTTGCCGAGGCCGTGGGTGAACACCGGGACGACGGGCGCATCCGGGTTTTTCCCGGCAAGATGGGCAATGCCCTTCTTGAGCCCCGACATTTCCTCGGGCTCGCCCCGGCTGCCTTCGGGAAACAGGATCAGGACCTCGCCGCGCGCGAGCGCTTCGTGGCACTCGGCCAGCGGATCGCCGCCGGCTGCCCCTTTCTGGCGGTCTATCGGGATGATGCGCAGGATGTTGAGCGAGAACCAGGCCATCGCCCTGTTGGCGAGAAAGTAGTCGGCGGCGGCGACGGGGCGCAGTTTTGCGATCCTGGCGAGTGGCGTCAGGCTCATCATCACCAAAGTGTCGAGATGGCTGTTGTGGTTGGCGACGAGGATCGCCGGGCCGTCCTCCGGCAGCCATTCGCGGCGGCGCACGTTGAGGCCGAGGACGAACAGGACGACCACCCTGACCAGCAGGAAGAACACCAGTTGCAGCACCCGCGTCATCGGCCCGCGTCCTCAGGTATAGAGATAGCGGGTGAAGTGGAAGAACAGCGGCGCTGTGAAGGTCAGGCTGTCGATCCTGTCCATGATGCCGCCATGACCGGGGATCAGCGCACCGGTGTCCTTGACGCCGAGGTCGCGCTTGACGGCCGACACGGTGACGTCGCCGATGAAGCCGGCCCCGGCGATCATCATCCCGGCAAGACCGGCATGCAGCGCGGAAAAGGGCGTCACCAGCGGCGCCACCAGCACGGCAAGCACGGTTGTCGTCAGCATCCCGCCGAGAAACCCTTCCCAGGTCTTTTTCGGGCTGACCTGTGGCACGATCTTGCGGCGACCGAAGAGCTTGCCCCAGGTGTATTGGGCGACATCGTTGAACTGGGTCAGGAAGACGAGGAAGAGCAGCAACCCGGCTCCCGACGCGGCCGTTCCACCGATTGACCCGGGACCTTCGATCGGCAGCACCAGCAGGAAGGCTGCATGGCTCAGCGAGAAGACACAGAGCATCAGGCCCCAGTTGAGCGTGCCGACCGCTTTCAGGAACCCTTCCGTCTGCTGTGACAGGAGCATGGCGAAGGGCAGGAACAGGAACATGTAGACCGGGATGAAGACGGCGAACATGCCGTACCATTCGTCCGCGACCCAGTAATATTGCACCGGGATGGCCAGATAGGCCCAGAACAGCACCCGCCGGTCGGCGCGGCGCGTCGGGATCATCGACAGGTATTCCTTCAGGGCCAGGAAGCTCACCAGCGCGAAGACGACGATGGACAGCGTCCGGCTGAGCAGGAAGGCGGCGGTGAAAACGGCGATCATCGCCCACCAGCTCGTCGTGCGCTGCACCAGTTCCGAATGGTCGCGCGAGGGCTGTACTTTCGTCAGGGTGAAAACGATCAGGCTGGCGGCGATCAGCAGCGCCCAGATGCCGCCAAGCGCGATGTGGATCGGCAACATGCTTGTCATGCGGGTCGGCCTTCGGCGAGCGCCTTGCGGGCGCGGTTGAGGATCGTGAGCGCGACAAGCAGTGCGGCCAGGCCGATCACCCAGCCGGCAAGACCCGGGCTGACGATCCCGAGTCCGGTCAGCATGGCGAGCGTGCCCATGAGGGCGGCGCGGTCGCTCTTGCCCATCGGCCCGTCATAGCGGCGGGAGGCACCGATCTGGATGGCGACGACCCCGGTCATCTCGCTGATCACGGCGAGCAGGCAGAAGACGACGGCGGCGGCCGGAGAAATGCCGGGCAGCAGCGCGAAAGGCAGATAGATCGCGGTGTCGGAGATAACGTCGCCAAGCTCGTTGAGGATCGCGCCGAGACGCGATTTCTGCCCATGCTCGCGCGCCAGCATCCCGTCGACGGCGTTCAGCGCCATGCGCAGGAAAAGGATGACCGGCAGCAGGATCAAAGGCAGCGGATGGCCCGGCCAGACCGCGAGTGCCGCCCCCGCGGCCAGCGACAGCAGGATCGCGGCGAGCGTCACCTGATTGGCTGTGATCCCGGCCTGTGCCATTCGACGCACCAACGGGCGCAACAGATCCTGGAAGCGGGATTTCAGCTCGTAGACGGAGGCCATGGCAATGCCGGATTCGCGGGATGTGGCGGGACTTGTGCAAGGCGGGCGATTCAACCCGACCGCGAGACAAGCGTGTTTTCACCTTCCGCGCAATGGGGAAGAGGGCAGTCCCGTTTGCGCCGGCAGGGGCCGCTTTCTCTGGTCAGGCCGGAAGGGGTGTCCTTTATGTGCCTTCAACTCCTTCACGGAGAGGCCGGCATCCTGGACGCGACCGCCCTTCGGTCGGACACGACCGGTTTGCGGATGCGGGACCGAGCGAGGGCCCTGAAGCCCTCTGTCGTCCGGTATGCGGGAGGAGACGAGGGGCGGCGGGGCCGCCCGCAACTCAGGCGCAGCGGGCGCCGGCTTCGGCCTTGCCCTTCATCCCGACGAGGCTGTCGCGCGAATTGTATTGCGGCTGGGTCAGGGTGAAGACCTGCTCCAGCGCCGTGCCGGCATTGTTGACCACGGCGACGTCCTGGACGACGAGCGTGTCGCAGCCGGTGCCCTGGAACCGGATACGGATGCGGAACTTGCGCGGGCCATTGTCCGAGGGGCCGAATTCGCTGTCGAGCGCCGGATTGGCCTCCGTCACCGTGCGTTCCAGTACCACCATGTTGGGCTGGTTCTGGGCGATCGGCGTGCCACGCTCCGTCGCGTTGGCGACGATGGTCCGGCGGATCGTCGCGGCATCGGCACGTACCGAAATCGACTGGGCGCCGGCCGGCACGGTCAGCACTTCCTGCTGCGGCTGAAGCGCGACATTGCTGCGCCGGCCCGACTGGCAGGCGGTGAGCAGAAGTGCGGCGGCGAGCACGAGAGTCAGGCGGAGCAGCATTGCAGCATTCCCCAAGGACAAGGACGGACTGGAACAGGACGAACCATTTTGGCGACGGGCGGGATACCAGTCACCGGCTTTCGGTCGCAAATCAACATGCGCGACCAAGGTTAACAAAGACTGGGTGTTGCGACATCCCGGCGATATTGCCAACCCGGTCCGCGCAAAGGACATGGGAGGCGTCCGGCGCGAGGCGGATCAGAACGTGTCGCCTGTGGTGAAGCCGCCGCCGCCGAAGGAACCGCCGCTGTCGAAGCCACCGCCGCCGAAACCGCCGCCGCCATGGCCGGAACCGCCCATCGATCCGGGCAGGCCGACGCCGCCGGGAAAGCCGATGCCGCCGCCCTGACGCTTGCGCCTGCGGCGGGATTTCTCCGCCTTGGCCCAGTAGTCGGCCCCCGACAGCGCGCCCTTGGCGAGTTCGCCGAGCAGGACGCCCGTCAGGCTGTCATTGTCGAAGGTCGAATCCCACGTGTCATAGCGCTTCTGGCGGAACTGGCGGGTCACCTTGACCAGTTCGTCGCGCCGCCGTCCCATGTCGCGCAGGTCCCGCTGGTCGGCCTCGATTGAGCCGGTGCTGCGGGTGATGCGGGCATCGAGATCCTGCAGACGTCGGACAATGCGTTCGTCGTCGGGCGAAGGGGTGGCGAGCGCCTCTTGCCACAAGGTGCCGAGTTCTTCCGACTGCAGCGACCGCAGCAGGGCTTCTTCAGCGGTGCGGTAGTCGGCGTCCTCGCCGGAAAGGTAGGGCTGCTCGCGGCGGGCGACATCCTCCAGTTCCGTCTCCAGCTTTTCCAGCGTCGCTGTTGCCTCGGCGATGCCGACCTCCGCCGTCTCGATGGTCTTGGCAAGGTCCTCGCCGGCGATTTCGGCGGCTGCGGCGCGTGAGAGTTGGCCGAGCCTTGCCTTCTCCGCCTCGGCTTCCGCCTCCCGGTCCAGCGCGTAGGCCTCGAGCCTTTCGGGGATCTGCACGAGCATCGCGTAGTTGGGCCGGGCATCGTCATAGCGAATGATCCGCGCCACCCACCGGTCGAGCATGCGAATGATGCCCTTCGATGCATAGGCCGAGGTTCCGAACCCGCGTCGCCAGAGATAGAGGAACAGCGCGTCACTCTCGTAGGCGACACCCTTCTTTTGCCGGTCGGCGAGGGCCAGTTCGGCCTTGGAGCGGGCGGCGATCGCCGTCTGTTCCGCAGCTTCAGCTGCCGCCCGCTGGGCCGTGTAGACCTCGTCCTTGGCAAGTTTTTCGTCGACGGCGCCGAGGATTCCGTCAAGCCGGTCGCTGGCACCGTCGCGTTCGCGCGTCAGCCGGCGACGTTGCTCGGTCAGTTCGGCAATGTCGCTCTCCAGTTGGTCATGCTGGGCGCGAAGGGTCGAAAGGGCCAGTTCCCGCTGCTCCAGTCGCCGCTTGGCCTCCGCCTCGTCGCGGTCGATGCGCTGGCCGAAGATCCTGTCGCCGCCCTCGCGCATGCGAAAGCGGGCAAGCTCGCGATAGGCGTCGAGCTCGGCCGAGCGCAGGTCGTTGACCTCGCGCATCGCCCCTTCCACGCGCCGCTTGAGCTGGTCTTCCTCGTGCCGCAACTCGTTCAGGGCACGTTCGATGGATCCGAGCGTCTGCCGTCCACTCACCATGCCGGCCGCCCTCGCGCAGGTTCGTGTTGCTGTCGTTCAGTCCTGGCTACCATTGCGTGATCGCACCTTCGTCAACCCTCACGCGCCAATCCGGCTCCAGCCGGCCGCGTGCCTTGCTGCCGAGCACCGCGTCGCGGACGATGCCGTCGTCTTCCTTGTCACGCCGCACGGCGTCGAAGGTGGCGCGGGGCACGCGCTGGGCCCAGATGGCAACGGAGGACGCCGCGCCATCTTCTTCCGAGGTGATCTCCTGGGGCACCACGCTTCCGTCCGGCGCCACCGCCTCGACGACGAGATAGTAGTTCTGGGCCGAAGCGTTTGCCTGCGGGATGCGGGTAACGCCGGTCGGAGTTCCGGGGCGCGAGACGATGCGGACCGAGAAGACCTGGAGCAGGCGCGCTTCCAGCTTGCGCATGTCGGCGAGCGCCTTTCGCGCCGCCGCCACGTCGCCGGAGGCCGTGGCGGACCGGCCGATCGCGGCCAGCGATTCCGCCCGCTGGACCGCCTCGTCGACCTCGGCCACGTCGCGGATGCGGGCAAGGGCATCGCCGAACTCCGCCGGCAAGGTACGGGTGAGTTCGATGCGCAGGGCTTCGGCGGCACGTTCGCGCGGCGCCACGACGAGAAACCGCCAGGCGAGAAAGGCGGCGACCGCCAGCAGCAGCAGCACCAGCAGGACCTTCGCCCAGCGCATGCGCGTCACGTAGATCAGCGCCAGGGTGCGCTGGAAGCCGGCGGTGGGCGGGGCATAGACGAAGCGGTTCTGCTTGAGGTTCTCGACGCCCTCGAGCAGGATCCGGTCGGGAACCTCGATCCCCTGGCTGCGGTAGATCTCCCGCAGCCGCTCGATCATCTGCGCGTCGCGCTGTTCGGTGCCAAGCTCCTTGAGCGCTATGCGTTCGTCGTGGCGCAGCGTGTCGACCACGTCCATCGCCATCATCACTTCGTCGAGCGGCGCCCTGGTCGAGGCGGTGTCGGAGACCATCCAATCGCTCCCCTGCGGTCCCTGGTCAGGGTGACCGGTTCCGGCAAGCGGAACCGGATTGTCCGGTGTCGAGGTTCGACCGGCGCCGGAAAGCGCCGGTCATCGTGTCGCCGGAACCGGTCAGGCCCCGATCATGTTGCCCCCGGGGCTGTCAGGCCCCGATCATGTTGCCTTGCGCGGCGAGCTTTGCAAGGCGGCGCTTGCCGTCCTCGACCGCGTCGCGAATCTCCTCGGAGTTCTTGGTCGACATGACGCGCATCTCGTTGATGATCTCGCGCGAGTTGACCTGGAAATTGACGACGGAATCGACAAGCTTCTTCACGGCCGCCGCCTGGACGGTCGGACCGTAACCGGCCTTCAGCGCCGCTTCCTGCACCGCGTCACCGATCTCCGCCAGTGTTTCCAGGGACTTGGAGACGCCGTCCTTCATCGCGTTCAGCGTTTCGGTGGATTCATGCAGGCCCTGCAACCCGGTGAAGGAGGCATTGAGCGCGGTGAGCACCGAATCGTTGGTCGAAAAGAAGCTGACCGCCTGGGCGTAGACGCGCTCCTTGGCGTTGGTCGTCTGCATCAGACGCGCCATGATGACTTCCGAGGTGTTGTAACCGATGGTCAGGTTGTCGGAGAGGTCCTTGGCGATCTGGTAGCGCTTCTCCTCGTCCTGCATGCTGCGCATCTTCTCGTCGCGGCCGAGCTCGAGCCGGGCGCGGCCGGCCGGGTCGGTGCCCTGGTAGGCCTCGACCTGCTTGTTGGCGGCTTCCAGGTCCGCCTTGGCAGCGTCCAGCCGGGTCGTTGCGGTGGACAGCACCTCAAGCGCCAGCACCTCGGCCTGCTTCAGCGCGCCACGGAAGTCGCGATAGGCCTCTAGGATGCGCTGTTCGCGCTCGATCTGGTCCTTGGTGTCGCGGGCAACGTCGATATAGATGTCGCGGATCTTGCCGAACCGGTCGGAGACCGTGCCGCGCGTCATGTCGCGCCACTTGTTCGAGATGTTCTCGAAGAAGGAGATCTTGCCGTCGGAAAGCTGGTCGACCATGCCCTTGGCATCGTCGCGGATCGAATTGAACGCCTCGGTGATCGCCTCGTAGCGCTCGCCGATCGACATGCCCTGAATTTCGTTGCGGACCACCTCGTTGAACGTCTGCGACTGGCCGAGGGTTCGGGTGATGACAGCGATCTTGTCCGGCGAGAGGTCGGAGATCTTCTCGAGCAGCGCGTTGATGGGCGCTTCGGCCGTGCCGTCCGGCATAAGGCCCATGTCGCGCAGGGCGGTCATCGCCTTGTCGAGATACTGCATCGGGGAAAGTCCGGTCTGCGCTACTGTTTCAGCCATCGTCCGTCCTCTGTATTGACTCTGTCGCCGGGCACGCAACGTCGCTTGCGTTTTGGGGCGCCTTCAGGTTGTACCCGATCTTGTCCGGGGGAAAAGCGACCGGAACAAGGCCGCATCCCGTCCCGGGGCGGGCAATTTAAGCACATAAGATGCGACAGTTACACGTCTCCGGGACGGAACCTGACTGCCTCGCGAATTCAACGGATGCCGGTTGCCGCCCGCTCGGCAAGGGCGCAGGCAATCTCCGCCGCAAGGCGCGCATTGTTGCGCACCAGCGCGATGTTGGTTTCCAGGCTACGACCGCTGGTGCTCTCGAAGATCCGCGACAGGATGAAAGGCGTGACATCCTTGCCGGCAACCCCTTCGCGGGCGGCCTGACCGACCGCGGCATCGACCGCGGCCGCGATCTGCGAGGGAGGAATTTCCGCCTCCGCCGGCACCGGATTGGCGATCAGCACGCCGCCATGGCCGCCAAACCGGGTGCGCATGTCCAGCAGGTCCGCGATCTCACGGGCCGTGTCCATCCGGTAGGGCGCGGCAATGCCGCTGTCGCGCGACCAGAAGGCGGGGAAGGTGTCGCTGCCATAGGCAATCACCGGCACGCCTCGCGTCTCCAGCACTTCCAGCGTCTTCGGCAGGTCGAGCAGCGCCTTGGCGCCGGCGGCCACCACACAAACGGGGGTGCGCGCCAGTTCGTCGAGATCGGCGGAGATGTCGAAGCTGGTCTGTGCGCCGCGATGCACGCCGCCGATGCCTCCAGTGGCGAAGACGCGGATGCCGGCCGCGTGTGCCGCCATCATCGTTGCAGCGACAGTGGTCGAGCCGGGGCGTCCGGAAGCCAGCGCGATGGCAAGGTCGGCACGGGAGCATTTCATCACGCCCTCGGCCTTCGCCAGCTGCTCCAGCCTTGCATCGGAAAGTCCCACATGAAGGGATCCGTCCAGGGCTGCAATCGTTGCCGGAACAGCGCCGGCGGCGCGGATATCGGCTTCGACCAGTCGTGCCGTCTCGACATTTCTCGGCCACGGCATGCCGTGGGTGATGATGGTCGATTCCAGCGCCACGAGAGGCCGGCCGGCCGTCCTTGCGGCTTCGACTTCCTCTCCGAAGGCAATGGGCATGCCGGTCTGTGGCGCGGTGTTCTGCTGCATGATGCGGGTCCGTTCCCTGGCGATCCGTAATGGCGATCCACGGCGGCGGCCCGCCGTGGTGAAGGCCTTGCGACGGCGCGCCCGGCGTCGCTCGCCGGATGTTTCAAGGCAGGACCTGGATCGCAGGGCCGGCCGGATCTGGTTGTCCTATAAGCTGCGTTCGCCTGTCCTGTCGAGCGCCCGTTGTCTGGTGCGGTCACATGTCGATGCCTGCCGTCGCGGTCATGTCATTGCGGTGCGGGAGCGATTGCCGGCCAGGACAGCGCATCGGCAACCGCACCGGCCTGCGACAGGGTCAGGGCCGCCGCATTCACACCGGCCTTGACGGCCGCGGCGAGAGACAGGCCGAACTCCAGGCCCGCCAGGGTGCCCGCGATCAGCGCGTCGCCGGCCCCCGTTACGTCGATGACCGGCGTTGTCAGGGCCGGGATCCGGACAACCTTGCCATTGGTCGCCAGGATAACAGGTCGGGCGCCCTGCGAAAGGATCACGGCGCGGGCGCCATTTCCGTGGAGCGCCAGCGCGAGACCGTCCGCGTCCGCCCTTTCAGGGTCTGTTCTGTCCGTATCCGGTTTGCCGCAGCCAAGGATCGCGGCTGCCTCGGCCGCATTGCAGAACAACATGTCGAGCCGGGGAAGAACGGGCGCGAGGCGCGCAGCCTTGGCTCGCGAGACCGCATCGGCGGCAAGGCGGCGCGGGCCTGCCGCCGATGCGAGGCCGGCAATCGCGCCCGCCGGCAGGTTGGCGTCCAGAAACCAGAGATCCGCCTGTTCGACCGGCGCACACAGTGGCAGGAAACTGTCGGGGGTGAGTGCATCGGTGATGCGGCCATCGACCACAGCGGCGGCAAGCGAACCGTCGGGATCATGCAGGGCGAGATAGCGGCCGGTCGGCAATGCCGCGCGTTGCACGGCGGTGATGTCCATACCCTCTGCGGCAAGGCGCGCCAGCAGCGCGTCGCCCTCGGTATCCAAGCCAACACTGCCGGCGAGGGCGATCGGCACGCCGAGCCAAGGCTGCGCGCCTCGCGCC
>NZ_JBLXFR010000069.1:0-16724 GCF_048261845.1 Stappia sp.
GGCGAACGGGATCGGGACGCAGGTCGAAGACCGCGTCGAGACGCGACAAGGCGTGCGCTTCGCCCGCGCGCGCGGCGCGCTTCAAGGCCTTGGCGGCCCGGCGGGCGGTATCGAGGGCGGAATTCTTGATGGAATTGACGTCAGGCATGGACCATCTCCGTAGTCCCCAAGGCCCACCGGCGGGACGGATCCGGTCGATATCATGCGCAAGGCGTCAAGGGAGATGCGGTCGCTTTCCGTGGGCCGGGCGGCGGTCTCCATCCGCCGGCCGCCATCCTTCACATGCACGGCATCGACGTCAAGTCTTCGCGCACCGACGCTCTCAGACGGGAAGCCCGGTCCCGCGACCGGTCACCACCCGGTAATGCGCCCACATCAACCGCGCGGCCACGCCCCTGAGCGGTGCCCAGCGCCGCGCGATCGCCGCCGCCTCGCGCACATCCGGGCGCTCCGGCAGGCCGAGAGCATCATGCAGGGCGGCGCGCAGGGCAACGTCGCCGGCCGGGAAGATGTCGACATGACCGGCGCAGAACAGCAGGAAAACCTCGGCCGTCCACGGCCCGACACCGCGAATCGCAACCAGTTCCCGCGCCGCCTCCTCTCCCGGCAGTCCCGCAAGTGCGGAAAGGTCGAGCCCGCCCTCAACGGCGGCGGCAACGGCCCGGAAACTGGCGATCTTGGCCCGCGACAGCCCGGCGGAGCCAAGCTCTTCGTCGGTGTGACGGTCCAGCGTCGCCGCCTCGAAAGGCACGATCAACGCCTCGAGCCGCGACTGGATCGCGGCCGCGCTTGCGAGCGACACCTGCTGCGCGGTGATGATGCGGGTCAGTTCGGAAAAAGTCGCGGGATGCCGCCGCAACGGCAGCGCCCCGGCGCCTGCGGCGATCCCGGCAAGCGAGGGGTCGAGCGCAAGCAGGGCCTCAAGCCCCGCCGCGAGATCGGTCTCGTTGTCGATCCGCTGGAGATCGGGGGCAGCGCCCACGCGGGCCTCCGCCACAGGTCTGCCGGCAGCTCAGTCGAACAGGTCGAAGGCGAAACGGTAGGTGACGCCGGCGCCGATGCTGAACTGGTTCTCGTTGCCGCCGCGCACGATCGGGCTGTTCCTGGCATCGCCGATATAGCGGTCCCAGCCGGCCTGCAGGTGCAGCGCGGTCGTATCGGTGACCGCGTAGCTGGCGCGGCCGACAAGGCCGAGCGACTTGAAGCCGCCGCTGGCATTATAGGCGGTCAGGTTGCCGGCCGAGGCCGCAGCCTCGGCGGCCGTCACGCCGAAATAGGTGTCCATGTAGCTGCCGCTGGCGAAATCGGCGCGCGGGCCGAAGCTCAGCTCGAGCCGCTCCATCGGATTGACGATGATATCCGCGCCGACCTGGCCGACCTGGCCGTTATGCCCGTTGATACCCTGGCGCAGCTCGACGAAGGCCCGGAACCAGTCATAACGGAACCCGGCGCCGAGCCCCAGCTCCAGCGCCCAGTCGACCTTGCGCGTGCCGGTCAGCGAAACGCTGTCGGACGCCTTGCGCTCGCCGATGAAGTTGATCGACGGGAACATGAAGAAACCGCGCTTGGTGGTTCCTCCTTCCGCCACCTGACCGAAGCCCGGCAGGTAGAAGCGGCCGACGGAGATGATCGGCAGCGGCGAGACCAGCAGCTTGTCCGCGCCTTCGTATTTCGGCTGGACAAGCGCGCCGACGCCGATGTCGATCACGTATTGCTTGCTCGGCAGCGGAAGGTCTTCCGGCGGCGACATCCCGTCCTGCGCCCGGGCCGGTGCGGCGGCCAGGGCCACCCCGCCCAGAAGAGCGGCGGCGGCAAGGACGGAGGCAAACGTGCTTTTGCGCATGGCGGTCGTACCTGTTCCGGCTGTCGGCATCTGATACCGAACTCTATAATCCGGTTTACCTGACACTTCCCTTACGGCGAAGCGATTTCGCAGCGATGTGACCGCCTCGCCTCACCCTGTTGCAACGATGCATCGCCCGGGTTGCGGCCGCTCAGGGGCGTCGGCCCGTCGCCAGCTTGGTCATGCCGGGAATCAGGACCTCCACGCCGACATCCGCGAAGCCGGCCGCCACAAGGCGCTTTTCCAGCCAGTCGTCGGCGATCGAGCGCGCTTCCGGGGTGAATGCCGTATGCTGCAGCTGCCAGAGCGCGGTGTTCTTCGGCCCGCTCCTGTCGGCGTCGACGACGAAATCGTGGATCATCAGCACGCCGCCGGGGGCCAGATGCGCGAAGGCGCGGGCAAAGAGCGCCTCATGCGCGTGATCCGGCACACCGGACAGAAGATAGGACATCAGGATCGCATCCTGTTGCCTGGGCCAGTCCGCCTCCAGCGCGTTGCCCTTCAGATAGCCGATACGGTCCGAGAGACCGGCGCGCGCGACGAAGGCTTCGCCCAGATCCGCCACATTGGGAAACTCGACGACGGTGGCAGCGAGTTGCGGAAACGCCTTGCACAAGGTGATGGCGAAGGCGCCCGTGCCGCCGCCGACATCCAGCAGGGTCTTCGCGTTCGACAGGTCGACGCGTTTCGCCAGACCGCGCGCCGGGCCGAGCGAACCGGCATGCTGGCTTTCCGAATAAAGGCGCGCCTCTTCCGCGTCGGAGAACCAGTCGGCATAGGAGGCTGTCGCCTCCTCGGGCAGCTCGCCGGCCAGCGCCGGTTCGATCTGGTCCATCAGCGGATACATCTGCTGGCCGACCTGCAGACGCAGATAGTCGCCGAAGTCGTATTTCGCGCCCTTGACCAGAAACCGCTCCGCCGCCGGCGAATTGGCATAGATCCCCTCGCGCGTCTCGGTCAGGCCCAGCGCGGTCAGGGCCGTCAGCAAGGTGCGACAGCGCTCGCGCGGCAGCCCGAGCCTGGGGGCAATCTCGTCGACCGATGCGGGACCCTCATCGAGTTTCGTGAAGATTCCGAAGTGAAGTCCCGCGAACAATGCCTTCGATCCCATGTAGCCGAAAGCAATATCCGAGATTTCCTCGGCTTCTGTCAGAACCGTCATGTGTGTCCCGTCTCCTCTTGCAAATCCTGCCTGATCCCGATGCACGCGCGGAAATGTCCGATGCACGGCAATACGATCCGGAAACGAAAAACGTCAGCGACGCTTCGCTTGCACAGGCTTGTTGGTGGCGATGGGCACTTGATAATACGAAAGCGCGCGGCAATCCAGTGCAGCAGGGGCAGATGTCCGCATTTTGGGCAGACTGAGCGATTTGGCGCCTGTGCGACGCCGCGTCAGCGGGCGACGCTTTCGTACCAGGCTGCCAGCAGCGCGCGCTCGGAAGGTTCCATGTAGGTCAGGTTGGCCGGCGGCATCGCATGCGAGCGACCCGCCTGCAGATAGATCTCGCGCGCATGCGCGGCGATCTCCGCATCGCTCTCCAGCCGCACGCCCTTCGGCGCGACGGCCAGCCCCTCCCAAAGCGGCTCGGCCGCATGGCACATGGAACAGCGTCCGAGCACCGTGTCGCGCACCGTCTCGAAATGCGGGTTCTCGACGAACCGGGCAAGGCGCGGCGGCAGCGGGCCGGCCTCGGCGCTGTCGATCTCGGCGGTCGGCGTCTGCGCCGACAACCAGACGATGGCAAGGAAGATCGCGGCCGTTGCCGCCCAGGTCCACCACGGCGTGCCCTTGCGGGCGTGGGTGGTATTGAAGAAATGGCGGATGGTGACCCCCATCAGGAACACCAGCGAGGCAATCACCCAGTTGTATTGCGTGGCAAAGGCCAGCGGATAGTGGTTCGACAGCATCAGGAAGACGACCGGCAGCGTCAGGTAGTTGTTGTGCAGCGACCGCTGCTTGGCCTGCGCCCCCAGAGCCGGATCGGGCGTTTCGCCGGCCACCAATGCGGCGACCACCTTCTTCTGGTTCGGAATGATGATCATGAACACGTTGGCCGACATGATCGTCGCCGTGAAGGCGCCCAGATGCAGGAAGGCGGCCCGCCCGGTGAAGAGCTGCGTGTAGCCCCAGGCCATGGCGACCAGCACCACGTAGAGCAGCAGCATCAGGCCGGTCGTGCTCCTGCCGAGCGGCGAGCGGCAGAGCAGGTCGTAGACGATCCAGCCAAGGGCGATCGAGGCGATCGACACGCCGATCGCCACCGGCTGCGTCATCTCCAGGACGTTCGCGTCGATGAGATAGAGATCGGCGCCGACATAGTAGACGACCGCCATCAGCGCGAAGCCCGAAAGCCAGGTCGCGTAGCTCTCCCACTTGAACCAGGTCAGATGCTCGGGAAGGCTGGCCGGCGCCACCAGGTATTTGCGGATGTGATAGAAGCCGCCGCCATGCACCTGCCACTCCTCGCCATGGGCGCCGGCCGGCAGGTCCGGCGCCTTGCGCAGGCCGAGGTCGAGGGCGATGAAGTAGAAGGACGACCCGATCCAGGCGATGGCGGTGACCACATGCAGCCAGCGCAAGGCAAAGGACAGCCAGTCCCACGCGATCAGCAGTTCCATCTTGCGTCCCCCTTCAGGATCGATGCAGGGGCCGGACCCCGGCCCCCTCCCTTCGTCTTCAATCACGAAACGTGCCAGTCTCGACATGTGCGGCGCGACATGTGTGACGCGGCAGCGGCCGAAACCTTCGCAGATCCCTCATTTGCAAAAAAGTCGGACAGCGCTTCGATCACTATCAAGATTTTCTTGAAAATGGTACGAGCGTTTCATGTCCTACGTGAACAATCTCAAGGTGTTCGTCCGCGTCGTCGACCTCGGTTCCATGTCGGCCGCGGCGCGCGACCAGCGGGTGTCGCCCGCCGTCGTCTCCAGCCGCATCGGCGAGCTGGAGAAACATCTCGGCGTGCGCCTGTTCAACCGCACCACCCGCAAGCTGACGCCAACCGAGCACGGGGCGATCTTCCACAAGGGCGCGGTCAAGATCCTCGACACGATCGAGGAGGCGGAGGCCGCCGTCGCCGACATTGCCCGCAACCCGCGCGGTTCGATCTTCGTCGCGGCGCCGCTTGGCATCGGGCGGCGCCTGATCGCCCCGCTCATCCCCGATTTCAAGGCCGCCTATCCGGACATCGACGTCCGCCTGCGCCTGTCGGACCGCAAGGTCGACGTGCTCGGAGAGGGGCTCGACATCGCCTTCGTGCTCGGCCAGCCGGCCGATTCGGCGTTGCGCATGCGTCCGGTTCTCGATTGCGCACGCGTCTTGTGCGCCGCGCCCGCCTATCTCGACCGGCACGGCCATCCCGCCGACGGCGCGGCCCTTGTGCGCGATCGTCACCACTGCCTGCTGCTGCGCTTTCCCGGCACCAGCGAGTTCAACTGGACGCTTGTCGGCCCCGACGGCCCGGTCCGCCACGAGGTGACGGGCCCCTACGAGTCCGACGATGGTGACGTGCTCACGGATTGGGCGCTTGCCGGCTGCGGCATCGTCAACAAGCCGCTGTTCGAGGTCGCCCATCACCTGCGCGCCGGACAGCTGGAAGAGGTGTGCCGCGCGACCCCGCCGCCACCGGTCCAGCTTGCCTGCCTTTATCCGCACAAGCGCTATCAGGATCCGAAAATCCGCCTGTTCATCGATTTCGTCACGACACGCTGCAAGGCGGCGGTCGACCGGCTGCTGCGTGGCGGCTGACACGGTCCGGGAACGGGTTTCCCCTCAACTCGCATCCGCCGACGGTCGCAAACGGCGAAGAACCGCCTTGGCGATCCGGCGAAGACCCCGCCTGGCGGCCAGATCGGCCCGGGCGAATGCAAGCGCCACGCCCGCCGCCCGGCCGCGCGCAACGAGCAGCGTGGCGTAGGGCACCTTGCCGCGCCACAGCGGCGTGATCATCGGATGGTCGGGAACGGCAAGCGAATCCGCTTCCGCGACGCCCGCCTCCTCCAGGTTGCGCCGCATCGCATACCGGGTGACCTGGGCTCCGGGCGAGAGACGGGCACATGCCTCATCGAAAGCGATCTTCCAGGAAAAAACCCGGTCCCGGTCACGCAGCATCACCAGCATGGCGACCGCGGTCCCGCCTTGCGTCAGCACGTCGATGCGTGCCTTGCCGACCCGCGCCATGTCCCGGACGAACGCCCGGGCGAAGGCCGCGCGAGACGGTTCGCTTGCAAGCGCCGTCCCGCGGCGCCCCTTCCAGCCCGCCGCTTCCAGTTCCAGAAACCGTTCGAACGCCTCGGCGACCCCTGCAGGGTCGGTCACGCTCGTCAACTCCGCCGTGCCGGCATCGCCCAGCCGACGGAACTGCCGGTCGAGTTCCTTGCGCCGGCGCGTGCCGAGCATGCGATACTGCTCGCGCCCGGTTGCCCCGGTCGCGTGACCTGCGCGCAGGCTGTCATTGTCGCGGGTCAGGCGCCAGTCCGTCTCGGCACCCATGTCCTGCAGGAGTTCGAAAACCGGACCATCAGTCCGCAGGTAGGGCAGCACCGCCAGGCGCCCGCCGAAATGACCCGCCGCCGCGTCGAGCAGGGCGGCCGGAACCTGCGGATCCGCATCCGGTGCAACAAGCGGAGCGCCAAGTGGACCATAGTCGCCGGCAAGCATGGTGACCCGCCGCGCCAGCAGGCCCGCGCGCCGGCACGCAAAGGGCGCCAGCGCGAGAAAGGCGCCGTCGACCGCATCGCGGATGGCGACGATCGCCACATCCTCCGGCTCCATGTGTTGCAGATAGGGAATCAGGAATTCCGGGCCGAAGAACGGGTTCGGCTCCAGGGTCACGCCCGCCAGCGCCCGCCACGCACCCAGATGCGGTCCCGCCTCGCCGGTCGCGAAGACCGTGGCGATCATGCTGCTGCCGGTCGTCACCTGTCGCCCGTTCGCCTCCCGCCACGATGCGGCGGCCTGGTCGCGTCCACGCACCCCTGCCGCATCCGTTCCGGCCGGCACCGTCCTGCCGCGCGTTGCAGGATGCGGCCTTTCCTGTCTCTCGGCAATCGCCATCGACATGTCCCGTCACGCAAGCCCGGCGCGATCCCGTCGCACGCCAGGATGAAGCCCGACCATGCCACAACCATCCCGCGATTGTAGGTATTTCGTTAGTCTTTGGTTAACCTTGCGGACACAAGGCCGTGACATGCGCGGCGCTCAGGACGCCGACTTGCGGCCCGCTCCCGCCAGGATGAACGGGTTCAGCCCGAGCCGCGCACGTGCCTGATGGCACAGCGCGCAAGCCTCGAAGATCATCGCCGTCGCCGTGGCCAGCGCCGCCCCGACAATGCCGAGGACCGGGATCAGCGAGACGTTGAGCGCGATGTTCAGCGTGAAGGCCAGCGCGTAGATCATCGCGCAGCGGTTCTGCTGGTCGGCCATCGTCAGCAGCGCATCCACCGGCCCGACCGAGGCGCGCGCCAGAACGCCGGCAAGCAGGATCAGCATGACCGGATAGCCGCTGGTGAAGCCCGGCCCGAACAACGCCAGCAGGAAGGGGCCGATCACCACCAGAAGGGCACACAGGCCGAGCGTCGGCCAGAAGGTCCAGCGTGCGGTGTCGCTGACCAGCGTTGCCAACTCGTCATGCGCGCGGCTCTGGTAGAGCTGGGAATAGCGATGCGCGGTCGCCGAGCGGACCGCGAAATAGACGAAATGCGCCAGGGCCGGGGTCTTCGAGGCGGCAAAATACACCGCCACCTCGTCGGGCGGCCGCCACAGGCTCACGAGAATCACGTCGGCGCTGGTGATGAGCTGGAAGAACCCCTCGACCAGCAGGATCGGCAACGAGATCTTCAACCAGGTCGAGATCGCCCAGTTTTCACGGGACGGCAGGCGCGGCGGCTGGCTCTTCAGCGAGCGGCCGAGCACAAACATCTGCGCCAGCGTGACCAGCCAGGTGGCGACGATCGTCACGATGCAGGCGGCGGTGGCGGTTGCCGGGGCACCGGGCCAGACGGCGGCGACCATGCCGGACAGGATGGCCAGCGGCCGCCAGATGAAGGGCGGCAGCATTGCCAGCAGCGGCCAGTCATGGGCCCGCGCGATGCCGTCCTGAATGCTGCCTATGGTGAACAGCGGCAGGCAGATCGCGCCGAGCAGCAGCGGCAGCACGTAATAGGAGGCGATGAGGTCACCGGCGAGCCAGACCACGCCAACGCCGACAAGCGCGATGCCCGTGGCGGAGAGCCCCCCGGCGAGCCGGCTGCCGATGAGAAGCGCGTTCAGCCGCCCGGTCGCGCCCTGCGCGCGGTATTCCGGGATCAGCCGCAACACCGAAGAGGAGAAGCCCAGCGGTGCGAAAATGCCAAGCACGATGACCATCGTCCAGACGACGACATAGATCCCGTATTCGTGACCGCCCATCATGCGCGCCAGGATGACCTGCAGCACATAGGCCATCACCGCGCCGAGGACACGAACGCCGAAAACGATCAGCGCCATGCGCTGCGCCCGCGACGTGTCCGGCTCGCCGGTCAGCACCGCCTCAAGACGCGCAAGCACCGGACGCGCGCGCGTCAAGACGGTTGCGGGCAAGACCCGTTCGGCCCATGTCAGCAGGGACAGGCGCAAAGTCGGCAGCTCCTTTTCGGTCGACCGGGGCCAGCCTAGCGTGCCGAGGTTTAATTTTCCGTGCGCGCCATGACGGTGCCGCCGCGGGCCGGCCGTCGGCGGGGTCATGGTCGCGGTCGCAGGTCCCCCCTTGTGAGAAAACGGGGCAGCCGGACGCATGACGCCGGCCACCCTCACGGGCCGCCGGCGTCTGTCATCGGGCGCAAGTCCGGCTCAGCGGGCGAAACGTCGCGCGCCGGCCACGCAGGCGATGACAGCAACGGTGACGGCAAGCATCTCCCAGGTCACCGGCTCGTGCAGCAGCCAGGCCGCAAGCGCCAGGCCGAGAAACGGCTGCAGCAGTTGAAGCTGGCTGACCGCCGCGATGCCGCCCTGCGCCAATCCGCGATACCAGAAGACGAAGCCGATCAGCATCGAGAAGGATGACACATAGGCAAGGCCCGTCCAGGCAGGCAGCGCAATGCCGGCGAAGCTCTGCGGCATCAGCACGACGGCGAGAACGATCATCACAGGCAGCGCCATGACAAGCGCCCAGGAGATCACCTGCCAGCCGCCCAGCCTGCGCGACAGGCTCGCCCCTTCCGCATAGCCGAGGCCGCAGACGATGATGGCGGCCACCATCAAAAGGTCGCCGGTGGACGAGGTGACGACGACCGGCCCCGTCCCCCCTCCCGTTCCGGCTGACAGCCCCTGCATCAGCGCAAAGCCTGCGACGGCGACACTGCCCGCCAGCGAAAACAGCCAGAAGGCCGGCCGGGGCCGTTCGCCGCCGCGGATCACGCCGAAGACGGCGGTGGCAAGCGGCAGCAGGCCGATGAACACCATCGAATGCGCCGAGGTGACATATTGCAGCGCCAGCGCCGTGAGCAGCGGAAAGCCGACAACGACGCCGAGCGTCACGATCGCCAGCGGAACAAGGTCGGCCCGCGCCGGGCGCCTCTCGCGAAAGGCCAGCAGCAGCAGAAGCGCCAGCAACCCGGCAATTGCAGCCCGGGCGACGGTCAAGAACACCGGGTCGAACTGCATCACCGCCATGCGCGTCGCCGGCAGGGACGCGCTGAAGATCACCACACCGATGAAACCGTTGATCCAGCCGCTTGTCGTCTTGTCCACGTCAGCCTCCGTTTGCTTGCCGTGCCGCTATCGCGCGCCGGGGCTGTCGCAACCAGAGACAGTCCGATACAGTTGAAACAAACTGTTATGCCAACGACACCGGCACAGATGATCTCTTGCAAGGGAAGACACGGAAGATGACGCGCGTGGCGGCGACCGGGGACGGCACCCTGACGGAGCAGGTGATGACCGTGATCCGGCAGCGCATCGCCGGTCGCGCCCTGCCGCCGGGGGCAAAGCTGCCCTCGATCCGGCGGATGGCCGGCCACATGCAGGTCTCGCCCTCGACCGTGGTCGAGGCCTATGAGCGCCTGGTGGCGGAGGGGCAGATCGCGGCGCGGCCTGGCTCGGGCTTTTATGTCACCAGCCATGCAGCCCCGCTCGCCCTGTCGCAGGTCGGCCCGAAGCGCGACCGCGCCATCGACCCGCTCTGGGTCTCCCGCCAGTCGCTGGAGGCCGGCGACACGGACCTCAAGCCGGGTTGCGGCTGGCTGCCGCCGTCCTGGCTGCCGGAGGAGAGCCTGCGCAAGGCGCTGCGATCCCTCTCCCGCGCCGATGCCGGCGCGCTTGCGGATTACGGCTCGCCGCTCGGTCTTTTCCCCTTGCGACAGCTCGTCTCCCGGCGGCTGGCCGAAAAGGGCGTCGAGGCGGCCCCGGAACAGATCCTGCTGACGGAATCGGGCACCCAGGGCATCGACCTTCTGTGCCGCCTGCTGGTCGAGCCGGATGACACGGTGCTGGTCGACGATCCCTGCTATTTCAACTTCCAGGCGCTGCTGCGCGCCCATCGCGTCAGGATCGTCGGGGTTCCCTACACGCGGACAGGCCCCGATATCGAGCGGTTGGCGGCCGTCCTCGCCGCGCACAAGCCGCGCCTCTACATCACAAATTCGGCGATCCACAACCCGACCGGCGCCACCTTGTCGCCGGTGACCGCCCACCGGGTTCTGAAGCTTGCCGAACAGCACGGCCTGACCATCATCGAGGACGACATTTTCGCCGACATGGAGCACGTGGCGGCTCCCCGCCTCGCCGCCTTTGACGGGCTCGACCGGGTGATCCAGATCGGCAGTTTCTCAAAAACGCTGTCGGCCTCGGTGCGCTGCGGCTATATCGCCGCGCGGCCCGACTGGATCGACGGGCTGGCCGACCTGAAGATCGCCACCAGTTTCGGCGGTGGCCGGCTGAATGCGGAACTGGTGCTCGGCGTGCTGCGCGACGGCGGCTATCGTCGCCATCTCGAGACGCTGCGCGAACGCCTCGCCCGCGCCATGGCCGATGTCGCGCCCCGGCTGCGGGCACTCGGCATCACCCCCTGGATCGAGCCGCAGGCCGGCATGTTCCTGTGGTGCGAGTTGCCGGGCGGGATCAATGCTGCCGATGTGGCGCGCATAGCGCTCGCGCAAGGCGTGGTGCTGGCGCCGGGCGATGTTTTCAGCGTCTCGCGCTCCGCCACCAGCCACATGCGCTTCAACGTCTCGCAATGCCCGCCAAAGGTCTTCGACGTGCTGCGCGACGCGATCCGGCAGGCGGGGGGATAGGGAAGATGCGACGACGCCGAACGGCCGGCGGATCGGCGCGGCATGAGACGCCGGTCGCGTGACCGCCGACATTATCGGCTACTATCCCGAGCCGGAGTTTGAGGCGTTCGCCCGACACGAGCGTGCCAGATACCTCAGCGACGGCGCGGAGCAAACCTTTTATTATACGGTGCGGAAGGCTGTCAGGCGACGGCTGGGAGGTCGCTGAGGGTATTGTCCGAAAACTTTTATTTGTCCACCAAGTACGCCATGACTCCTGTTCGACAACGACTTGCGGTATGTTCTTGATATGTTCGATTCTCGGGGGGTAGCCGATGAGCAAAGATAGAGATCGCATGGTGTATCGCCGCACTGACGGAAGCTGGGCGAACAAGCGGAACGACGCAGACCGGGCTTCCAGTGTCCACCGGACGCAACGTGAGGCGGAAAAAGCCGCGCGCGAGATGCTCAAGAATCAAGGCGGCGGCGAACTAACGACCAAGGGTATCCACGGCCAGATTCGCAGCAAAGACACCATCGCGCCGGGTAACGATCCGAATCCCCCACGCGACAGGGAACACTAAGATCCAAGCAATAGTAGCGAGCCGCTGATGCCCGTAGTTATGCATTTTGCAACGTTTCTGAAGCTCCTGACTTTGAACACCGGCGACAAGATTCGGAACCTCGAAAGATACGCAAAACCAGGCGGGTTTGATTTCTACCGGCCATCGCGTGATGGCGTTGTGCAGCACTGTGCGCACGGCCGAACGAAAGATCGCGTGCTCAAGGACATTGAGGCGTCGTCCACGGCGAACTCTGTCGAAAGAAACAAGGAGATATTCAGAAAGGTATCGTCATGGTTCGCCGATCATCCCGGTCAGGCGGCTATGCCGAACCGCGGAGTTTGGCGGTCACCACAGAAGATGTTTTCGGTACATATTGAGCCGGAAATCTCGTACCAGTCCAAGAACATGCAGCATGTCATCGCTGTCTATCCGCGCAAAGAGGTACGCATCAATCGCGATCAGGCGGGCGCAGGTCTGATATTGTTGGGTCGAGGCTATCAAGGTTCCGGGAACGAGAAGTTTGGAATTCTCGACGCCTTCGGAAACAAGGTATACAGGACACCTACCAACATTTCCGAGCGTTTGTTGGAGAATGAGATTGCCACCATCGAGGCCGAGCTTGCCAGAATTCTTTGATGGTCATGCGAGTGGTGCCGCCACGCGACCCGAACACCTGGCCCCATCACTGCGAACGCGATGCTCTACCAACGGAGCCAAGGTGGCTCACCAGAACGCTGGGCGGGAGCGCGAAGCGAGAAAGTGGTGCCGGTGAACGGACTCGAACCGCCGACCCCATCATTACGAATGACGTGCTCTACCAACTGAGCTACACCGGCGCACCAGACCGGGGACTTGGTTCCGAGCGGATCGGGTCCCCGTATGTATCCCTGTCGCTTGCGTGACGTGGCAACAGCCGCGTGGGCCGTGCGACGCCGTACCGCCAGGGTGGCCGTGTGATAGCGGACAAGCCCGCGCCGCGCAAGAGGCTTTGCGCCCCCCGCGCACGCTTTTCGGGACACCTTGCGAGACGACCGGTCACGACCCGCCAGACACCCGCCATGCACCTGCCGGGCAAGGGCAGGGCAGGCCAGTGACGGAACGCCGCGCATCAGTTGAAGAAGCGGTAGCCGGGTTTCTTCGGCGGTTCCTCGTCATCCCCGTCGGGGCCGGGATCGTCGGGCATGTGCTTCAGCGGAAACTCGATCGGCCGGGAAAGGTCCGGCGACGCCTTGGCGCTCTTTGCAGCCGTCCCTCCGGTCGGGGCCGGGGCGGGAGCCGAGGCAGGCTCCTCCGCTTTCTTTGCGCCCGCTTCGCCCGACGGTTTCCCGGCCTCGCCGGTCGCGTCACGGGTGATCCCGGCCGAAGCCGGCGCCCCCGTGTCTGAGGTCTTCTTGTCTGACGCTTTCTTTTCCGGCGCCGTCTTGTCTGTTGCCGTCTTCCCGGCCGCCCGCGTGCCGGCCATCGCCGGCTCGTCCTTTGACGTCCCGCCTTCTGACACGCCCCCGTCTGCCGCGACAGGAGCCGGCCCGGCGGCCGGAGCTTTCGCCGGCGTCTTCGCCGCAGGATCGGGCGCCGCGGTGCCCGGCGCGTCCACGATCACCTCGGCCTCCTCCACAGGAGGCACCGGCGCGCGCGTCTCTCCAACCGATGCCCGGCCCCCGTCATTCGCCATTTCGGGCAATGAGGGCGACGGCTCCGCCGGTATGGAGGCCGCAACCGCCGGCAGGGCCTCGAACAGGGCCTCGTCCAGCGCCTCGAGCGAGGTGTCCTCGTGATCGAGGGTTGCCGGCGGCAGGCCCCATGCGAAGGCATCGAGCCGCCCGTCCACCGGCGACACCGGCGCCCAGCTCTCGCTGACCACGCCATCGGCCACCCAGGCCGGATCGGCCGGCGCGCGCACCGCGCGGGCAAGCCATTCGCGCACCCGGCCGCGATCGCCATGCTGGGTCTCTTCCAGCTCGGCCATCAGCAGGAACACGCGACGCGTCGGCTCCAGCGTCAGCGCCGCCTTCAGCTGGGCGCGGGCCAGCGTATAGTCGGATGCCTCCAGCGCGGCCCTTGCCAGCGCCAGCGCGCCCTCCACATTGTGGGCGCGCAGCGCCGCCAGCGCCTTCACCCGCTTCAGCCGGTCGAGCGCCGAATCGCCGTTGCGCGCATGGGCATAGGCATCGGCGAGCTCGGGATGGGGATTGAGCTTCCACGTGGTCTCCACCACCTTCATCGCCTTGCGGATGTCGCCGCGCCGGGTCGCCAGCCGCGCGGCAACCACCGCCGCCGGCACCAGCGCCGGTGCAAGACCGTGCGCCTCGCCGGCAAGGCCGCGCGCCGCGTCCGGATCCCGGTCCTCGCATTCGAGCGCCTGCGCGGTCAGCAGCACCGCCTTGTGGCGGCGGAAGGTTTTCTTGTCGACCAGCTTGGTCGCGTAATTGCGCTCCAGCGACTTGATCGCCTCGGCCCAGTCGCCGGACACGGCCTGATAGCCGAGCACCGCGCGTCCGGCCCAGGGCAGGCCCGGCACCAGCTTCGCCGCTTCCCCGGCATAGTGAAGCGCCGCGACCGGCTCGCCGAGCCGCTCCGCCTCGACATAGAGCCCGTGCAGGCCGACGGCCTTGAGATCCGGATCCTCCAGCATCGCCTCGAAGCGGTCCCGTGCCTCCTCATGCCGGCCGGCAAGCTGCGCGCTCTGGGCCAGCAGCAGTTCGGCTGCCGGCTCCTGCTTCAGGAGCTTCTGCGCCTCGTTGCCATGGCGCGAAGCCGTGGCGGCGTCGCCGACGCCCAGCGCGAGCATGCCGCGCGACAGCGCGTCATAGCCCCGGTCCTTGCGGCGGCGGCGGAAGAAGCGGCCGACGAGCCCGGGCGAGCGCAGGATGAAGAGCGCCAGGTTCCACACGATGATGCCGACGGCCAGCAGCGCGAAAAGCGCCACCGCGGCGGTCATCAGCCCGGCCTCGATCCGGTATCCCTGCCAGTCGAGGGTGATCATGCCGGGCCGGTCGGCGAGCCAGGCGGCTCCCAGCGCGACGACAAACAGCAGGGCAATGAAAATCAGCAAGCGGATCATGGTCGTCTACTCTCCCCGGCGAATGTCCGGTCGGCCCGGACACTGTCCGGATCGGCTGAGGGCGGCGCGGGCGGGCCCGCGCCGGTCGTCACCTGTCAGTTCGAGGCAGCCGGCGCGACCGTCTGCCCCATCGATTTGAGCACATCGTCGGTCACCCGGTCGACCAGCGCATCGGCAGCCAGCCGGGCCCGCGCATCGCCGACCCATTCGGCACCCTCCGCACGCACGTCCTGCGGCAACTCGTCATAGGCTTCGAGCGCAGCGGCAAGGTCACCCCGCCCGACACGCGCTTCCATCCGGCCAAGTGCTGCCTGCGGGGTCGCCGCGTCGCTTTCGCCGGGCTGCCGGACCGACACCAGCGAGCGGGCATTGGAGAGCAGGCTATCGACGAGATCGCCTTCGGCCGGCGCATCCATCGCGGCAGACATCCGGCGCGCGGCCGCCGCGAATCCGTCACGCAGGGCGGCGCGCGTCGGGACGCCCGCCTCGGCACGCGCCGCAAGGGCCGAAAGGTCGGTGTCCTGCGGCAGCGCCGAGGCAACGGCGGCAAGCTCCGTGGCAAAGGGTGCCCCGCGGTCCATCGCCGATTTCAGCGCCGACACGGCCACCGCGCGGGCCGCCGTCTCGCGCGCACTGGCGTCGCCCATCTGCGCCTCGATCGGCGCGACCCGCTCTTCCAGCGCCGCAACACGGGCGCTTGCATCCTTCAAGCCGCTGTCCAGCCGCGTTTCCAGCGCCGACTGCCCCTTGCCCAGCCTGTCGAGATCGCCGCCAAGCGCGTCAATCCGCGTACGCACGGCATCCAATGTCTGCGCGAGGGTGGAGGTTCCCTCCGTCAGGCTCGCGATCTCGCCCTTGACGGTCTCGAGATCAGCCGCACTGCCGCTCACCCCCTCAAGCGTTGCCGCCTGTTCGCCCTGCGCCTTCGTCAGGTCCTCGACGGTCCGCGCCAATTTTGCCTGTGCTTCCTGGAGGCTGGCAAGCCCGGCGCTCTCGCCCGCACCGCCCGAGGAGACGAAGCGGCGCAGCTCCGACAACCCCTCCTCGATCGCCGCGATTCGTGAAGACGCTTCCTGCGAAATCGAAGAGGACGCGCTGTCCGCAAGCCCCTCGAGCGTGGTTTCCAGCTCGGAAATCCGCGTGCGCACCGCCGCCAGATCAGCCACGGCGCCGGACGTCGCTTCCTGATTCTGGCTGAGCTCGGCGATCCGCGTCTCCAGCCCGGAAACGCGGCTCTGCGCCTCCGCCATCACGGTTTGCAGCTCCGCGGACGGGGCAGGTGTCGGCAGCAATCCGGCCTTGCCCGCGCCCCATGCACCGGCAAGCGCGACGACGCCGCCGACCAGCGAGGCGGCGATCAGGCCGCCGATCCCGGTCGAGGACCTGCGCGTCTCATCCCCGCCTGTCGCCGATCCGGACTTTGCCGGGGTCGGGGATGAGCCCGGGCGCGGCGGGGACTGGGTCTGGGGCTGGGGCTGGGATGACTGGGTCTGGGACGAGGCGGCTGCCGGCTTGTCGGACGCCTTGGAGGACGCAGCGGAGGAGGATGCGCTCGCCGAGGATGCGGCCCCCGCTTTCGGATCGGTCGTCGTTCCGGATGAAGGCTTGGCCGGTTCGCTCGCGGCGGACGCTCCCGAGCTCGACGTGGCCGGCTTCGGCGGGGTGGCGGACGCTCCCGTCCCCGCTGTCGCCGTGCCCGCCGTGCCTGGCCTTGCGGCATCACCGGGTTTTGGCGCGGCCGAAGCAGCCTGCGCGGTCGTCGCGGCGGATGCCTTGACCTCCGGCGGCTTTGTCCCGGACGCAGGCGCGCCTGATGTTGTCGCCGGCTTGGGTTCGCCTGCCTTCGCAGAGGTCCCGCCCGCAGAAGCGGAGCCCGGCTTCTGCTCGCCGGGCTTCGACGTCGCAGCCGCGCCGGCACTGCCTGTTCCGGAACCGGAACCCGGCGGCGCCGGCCTCCACGACCCGGCAGGGGCCGAGGAGGGGGTCTCGCCGGCCCTTCCGG
>NZ_JBLXFR010000070.1:0-16390 GCF_048261845.1 Stappia sp.
TGTTGATGACAGCCGCACGGCGCAACCGGGCGAACGTCGCGCCGGGTCGGGGAGATCCGCCTGCGCGCCGATGCAGGAGCGGCGAGGCAGGCCGTCGCCGTCAGGCGTAGCGCCGGCGGGTTTCCTCGCGGCAGATGCCGAGCAGCGCATCGCTGACGGCCCTGCGGATCTCGGCCAGCGAGAAGGGCTTGGTGACGACGTCGTGGATCAGCGCGTCGAGCCCGTTGGCACGTTCGCGCTGGTCGGCAAAGCCCGTCATCAGCAGGATCGGCACCTGCGGATAGTCCCGCGCGGCAATCAGCGCGAAGGCGATGCCGTCCATGACGGGCATCTTGATGTCCGACAGGATGAGGTCGAAGGCCCCCTTTTCCCGGGCGAGCGTTTCCGCGGCTGCGGCGCCGTCCTCCTGGGCAATCACCGTGTGACCGTCCAGTTCGAGGGCACGCTTGACGAAGCTGCGAACCGCCTCATCGTCCTCGGCAATCAGAATATGGGCCATGTCCCACTCCGTTTTTCAAACAGTCGCCGGGGCCGGCGCATCCTGGACGACGTAGCCGATATACGGGAGCTGGCGCCATTTGTGGCCCATGTCCATCCCGTAACCGACCACGAACTTGTCCGGACAGTCGAATCCGACATAGTCCGCCGAAATGGCGGTTTTGCGGCGCATCGGCTTGTCGAGCAAGGTCGCGATGCGCACCGATCCTGCGCCGCGCCCGATGAGTCGGTCTCGTGCGAAAGCTAACGTTCTGCCACTTTCCAGTATGTCATCCACGAGAATCACATCCCGTCCGGCAACATCGCTCTCCACATCGCGCAGAACCCGGATTTCCCTTGACTCGGTCCCCGAGCCGTAACTGGACAGATGGATGAACTCCATTTCCGGGCGCAGGTCGGCCCTGTGCATGGCCCGCACGAGGTCGGCGGCGAACATGAAGCTTCCCTTCAGCACCGCAACGACCAGCAGGCGCTGCGGGCTGGATGCGGCGATTTCGCGGGCGATCTCCCCGACCCTTGCGGCAATCGCCTCTTCGTCGATCAGCGTGCGAATCTCGGCGTCGTCACTCATTTCAGTTTGGCCTGCTGTTGTCCGCGCTCGACAAAGCGCACCTGGATGTCGGCCGCCGGGTCGGGCGGGGCCGACAGGCGGGTTCGGAAACGCGTCGTGCCACCCACATCGAGCCGGCGCAAGCGCGGCTCCATGATCCAGGCGTAGATTTCCTGGGCGTCCTCGCTGCGCAGCGCCAGTCGGACCGCCGGCACATGCATGGCCTCCTGGCTGATGTTCTCGATCGTGCCCTCGATGACCAGGACGATGGTGCCGTCCTCGATTTCGCGGAAGCTGCGCAGGTCGCGGAACTCGAGGCCGCGCAGGTTCACGTCGAAGCCTGCCAGCGTGAACAGGCCGGCAAGGTCGGGCATCCGCGCCACGATCGGGGTGCGGAAGGTGATCGCGAAGGCGCAAAGAGCGATCGCGCCGAAAAATATCATCGCGCCGACGACACGCTGGGGGCGGACGCGCCGCGCGCGCTGGCCGACGGTGTCGACGATCCGCTTCAGTCCGGGCTCGGGCGGCTTGGTCTTCACCTGAATCTTGGGCTTGCGGGCAAGACTTTCAATGTCGACGGGAGGCTTTTTCGTCTCGGCGTCGCGCTCTTCGGCTGCCGTGTCGAACGGCGTCAGGTCCTGGCTGAAACCGTCGCCGGCATCCTCCGGGTCGGGATCCTTCCCGCCCGCATCCGCGCCTGCATCATCGCTATCGCCATCGCTATCGCCGTCGCCCTCGTCCACCGCACCGTCGCCAACAAAACCGTCAAGGTCGTCGCCGGCGGTCGCCATGGCATCCACGCTCCGGGCCGCGACTGCCTCGGCCTCGGCCTCCGCCTCGTCGGGCACTTCGGTCTCGATGGAGGTCGTGTCCGGCTCGGCGCTGGCATGCCAGCGCGTGCCGCAGCGGGCGCATTTCACGCTGCGCCCGTCCGGCCCCAGCGCGGCAGGGCTGACCCGGTAGGCGGTCGAACAGTCCGGACAGGTTATCATCATTGTGGAAGAGGCCTCGTCTTGCCCACAAAACCTCCGGCTTGGCGTGGCATGCTTGCCGCCATGGATACCGGACCGGGTAAGGGTCAAGTATTGGCCATGGTCCGTAAACATGCTGCAAACGGCGGCGCGCTTTTCGCGTCGCCGACCGCACACGGATCGTCACGGCCTCATCACGCCCCGATATCGTTAATGAAGCGTTAATGGCGAAGCGATAGTGTCGGGACAATATGTTAACGAGAGGTTGCCGTGATCCGATTCGAAAATGTCGGTCTGCGCTACGGCATGGGGCCGGAGGTCCTGCGCGACCTGACCTTCGAGATCAGGCCGCAGTCCTTCCAGTTCCTGACGGGCCCGTCGGGTGCAGGCAAGACCAGTCTCATGCGTCTCCTGTTTTTGTCGCTGGCGCCGACGCGCGGGCTCATCCGTGCCTTCGGCAAGGACACTTCGGCCCTGAAGAAAAGCCAGATCCCGGCGTTGCGCCGGCGTATCGGCATCGTCTTCCAGGACTTCCGCCTGCTGGACCACCTGACCACCTACGAGAATGTCGCCCTGCCGCTCAGGGTCGTCGGGCAGGAGGAAAGCCAGTATCGTTCCGATGTGGTGGAGCTGCTCAAGTGGGTGGGGCTCGGCGAGCGCATGCATGTGCTGCCGCCGGTCCTGTCGGGCGGCGAAAAACAGCGCGCGGCCATTGCCCGGGCGCTGATCACCCGGCCGGAACTGCTGCTTGCCGACGAACCGACGGGCAATGTCGATCCGCCGCTGGCACGCCGGCTGCTGCGCCTGTTCATCGAACTGAACCGGCTGGGGACCTCGGTTGTCATCGCAACCCATGACCTTGCCCTGATGGACCAGGTCGACGCGCGGCGCATGGAACTCGGCGAAGGACGGTTGCACATCCATGACTGACGGCAGTAGCGGAAAGGATCGTCCGGCGCGGCCGAGCGGAGGCGCGAAGCAGGGCCCGCGCCCGCCGCGCGAGGGACGCGGCGGCAGGTCGGACGCAAATGCCGGAAGCGGCAAGGGGGCCGGCAAGGCAAGCGGAGCGGGCAGCGCGATGCGGGCCCGGCTGCGCGGCAAGGCAAGGGGCCGGGGCGGGCTGTCGGGTCTCAGGTCGCCGGCGCCGATCGTGCCCTCGCAGGCGGTCGCCGGACGCGCGCTGACGCTTGTCGTTGCCATCATGAGCTTTCTTGCCTGCCTGACCGTCGGCGGCGTTGCCATCATCCACGAGGCGGCGAATGCCTGGTCGAACGACCTGCAGCGCGAGGTGACGATCCAGATCCGCCCGGCGGAAGGCGTCGACATGCTGCGCGAGATCGAGAAGGCGATCGCGGCGGCACGGGAGCAACCGGGGATCGGCGCCGTGCGGGCGCTGTCGGACGAGGAAACGCGCGGCCTGCTGCAGCCCTGGTTGGGCGAGGGGCTGGACCTTGCAACCCTGCCGGTGCCGCGCCTGATCCAGGTCGAGATCGACGAGCCCTCGCGGTTCGAACTGGGCGGCCTGCGCGCGGCGGTGTCCGCCGTGGTGCGCGGTGCCAGCGTCGACGATCACGGATCGTGGACCGACCGGCTCGCGGCGATGGCCGGCGCCGTCGTTCTCGGCGGCATGGCGATTCTGTCGCTGGTGCTGGGATCGATGGTGCTCTCGGTGGTCTTTGCCACCCGCGCCGCGATGGCGGGCAACCGCGATGTGGTGGAGGTGCTGCACTTTGTCGGCGCCGAGGACAGTTTCGTTGCCCGCGAATTCCAGCGCCACTTCCTGCTGCTTGGCCTGCAGGGCGGGCTTGCCGGAGGGCTCGGCGCCTGCCTTGTCTTCGTCGTGCTCGGTTTTCTCGCCGACGACCGGACCGGCCTGCAGGGGCTTGCCCGGGCCATGGACATGTTCGGCGGCGTGTCGGTCGGTGTTGCCGGTTATCTCGGCGTGCTTGCGGTGATCTTCCTGGTCACGGTGCTGACCGCGGCGACGTCGCGCCTTGCCGTGCGCGCTCATCTGCGCCGGATCGAATAGGCGGCGGCCGATCGGCTTTTTCCGCAATATTCGACGGCCGAGCTGAAACGAAAACGGCCCCGGGCGCGATGCCCGGGGCCGTTTCGTTGATGCCTGCTTATTGATGCCTGGCACCCGGCGCTGCCGTGCGGCTGCGCCATGGCGATCTTATTCGGCGGACGATGCCTCTGCGGCGGCCTTGGCCTCGGCGCGCTCGACTTCCTTGGCGGCCTTCGCGGCGGCCAGATCCGACTTGATCCCCGCGTTCAGGCCACGGGCGCGGGCATTGGTGGCCTCGACGATACGGGCCGACTTGCCGCGACGCGTGCGCAGGTAATAGAGCTTGGCACGGCGCACCTTGCCGCGGCGAACCACGTCGACGCCTTCCAGCATCGGCGAGTAGACCGGGAACACACGCTCCACGCCTTCGCCGTAGGAGATCTTGCGGACGGTGAAGCTCTCGTTGATGCCGCCGCCGGAGCGGGCAATGCACACGCCTTCATAGGCCTGCGTACGGGTCCGGTTGCCTTCCGTCACGCGCACGTTGACGCGGATCGTGTCACCGGGAGAGAAGCTCGGCAGCTTGCGCGCGGCTTCGATCTTCGCCATTTCCTCGGCGTTCAGCTGTTCGATGATGTTCATGGCACTGCCTTTTTGGTTCGTGTCGGTCAGAGCGTCCGCTAACGGTCGAGCCGCAGGGGCGAATTCACCGCGTTTTGGCCAGTCCGGAACGTGTCCGGTCGTGGAAATCCGGTTCGTGCACCGGTGTCGCCCGTCCGTTCTTCCGTTCCGCCCGGCAGGGCGGCTCGCACGCATGTGCAAAGGAAAACCGGCACGCGGCGCCAATTCGGCACCCGAGTGGCCGCTGCATAGCGCAAGCCGCCCGGTTTGTCATGCCCTTTTCGCGCCGAAACGCCCGATTTTCCGGTTGTCCGGCGCTCAGTCGCCGTCCTCGAGCCCGAGATGGCGCCGCCACAGGTCGGGGCGCCTTTCCCTTGTCAGGCTCTCGGCTTCCTCGCGGCGCCAGCGGTCGATGCGGGCATGGTCTCCGGAGGTCAGGATCTCGGGGATCGAAAGTCCCTCGAACTCCCGCGGGCGGGTGTAGTGCGGGTGCTCCAGCAGCCCGGTCTCGAAGCTTTCGAAGGCGCCGCTCTCGGCATTGCCCATGACGCCGGGCAGCAAGCGCACGACGGCATCCAGCAGGACCATGGCGGCAAGTTCCCCGCCGGACAGGACGTAGTCGCCGATGGACACCTCCTCCAGGGCCCGCGTCTCGATCACACGCTGGTCGACGCCCTCGAAGCGGCCGCAGACGATGACGGCGCCGGGGCCGGCCGCGAGGTCGCGCACGCGGGCCTGATCGAGCGGGCGTCCGCGCGGGCTCATCAGCAATCGCGGGCGCGTGTCGCCGTCCCCCGTCGCCGCGTCGATGGCGCTTGCCAGGATGTCGGCGCGCAGCACCATCCCGGCGCCGCCGCCAGCCGGCGTGTCGTCGACGGAGCGGTGCCGGTCCGTGGCGTGGTCGCGGATCTGGCGCGCCTCCAGCGACCAGTCGCCGCGCTCCAGCGCCCGGCCGGCAAGGGACGTGCCGAGCGGTCCGGGAAACATGTCCGGATAGAGACTGAGAACGGTGGCGTCGAAGCTCATGGCAGGTCTGGTCCCGGGTGGCGGCGAGGGGCGTCGGTCGGCGTTTGCCGCAATCCTTGCTTAACGGTTTGCCTTCTAGAAAGGACGTATGTCACCGAAACCCTCCCTGCCCGGCATCTTGTCGCGACTGGCCGCCGCTTTGCGCGAGACCGTCGAGCGGCACTATCTCGACCTGTCGTTCAGCCGGGTCGCGCCGCTGGCCTTGCTGCTTGCCTACGGCATCGCCGTCGGGCTGGTGTTCAATACCGGCATCGACCATCCCTGGGACAAGCTGCAGCACCTGGTGTTTTTCGGGCTGCTGACCCTGGCGGTCCATGCGTTCTTTTGCTGCCGGCTGCGTATTTCCGCAGGAATTGCCAGTCTTGCCGGCATCGGGGGAGAAGCGATCCAGGCGCTGACACCGCATCATCATGCCTCGCTCGGCGATGTTGCCGCCAACACGGTCGGCGTCGCGCTGGTTGTCGCCGCCATCGTACTGATCCGCTCCGAAACGCGCGCGGCGCTTGCCGAGAAGGCGATCGAGGGCGACGCATTCCTGTCTTCGCCCGTGCCAGTGCCCGTGCCCGCGCCTTTGTCCGCCCCCGGGCGGGATCAGGTCTCCGCCTCGTCGGATTCCTCGTCGGCGTGATCTTCCGGCGGCACGATCGTCACCTCGCCTGAGGCGATATCGATCCGCGGCACCGCTTCGCGGGTGAAGGGCACATAGAAGGACGAGGCCCCGGCAGGGCGGATCTCGACCAGCGCGCCGGCGCCGAAATCGGGCACCGCCACGATCGTTCCAAGCAGCGTGCCATCGCTTGCCAGCGCCTTCAGGCCGAGCAGGTCGGCATGGTAGAACTCGTCCTCGTCGTCGAGTTCGGGAAGCGCTGCCCGGGCGATGTAGAGATCCGTTCCGTTCAGCGCCTCGGCGGCGTTGCGGTCGGTCACGCCCTCGAACCGTGTCACCACCATCGACTTCTGCAGCCTGGCGGAGGCAACGGTCAGTTCGCGCTTGCCGTCCGCCGTCTGCAGCGGGCCGTAGTCGGCGAAGGACAGGGGGTCGTCGCCAAAGGGCTTGACCCGGACCTCTCCGCGAATGCCGTGGGCGGCGCCGATACGGGCGATGAGGATGCGATCTGTCGTCACGCGAGACCTCCTGGCGCTTCGCCTCGCCCACAGCCGGACGGGTCCGGCGGGGAGCGGGTCCGGCAACCGAAACACCGGCAGCCGCAAAGCAATGCGGGACCCGCGCGGATCGCGCGGGTCCCTGTCAGTTGTCCGCCGGGTATTGCCCGGCGGCGTTTGGCCGGCGTCGGCTTACTCGGCCGAAGCTTCCTCGGCAGGCGCCTCCGAAGCGGCGGCAGCCTCCTCGGCGGCAGCCGCGGCCGCGTCCTCGGCAGCCTGCTGCTTCTCGGCGAGACGCTCCTTGGCCTTCTGGCCCGGCTCGGCCTTGTTCGGGTTGTTGCGTGCTTCGCGGGTCATCAGACCGGCAGCGTCGAGGAAGCGCAGAACGCGGTCGCTCGGCTTGGCGCCGTGGCTGAGCCAATGCTGGATGCGCTCGGCATCGAGCACGACGCGGTCGGCATTGTCCTTCGGCAGCATCGGGTTGTAGCTGCCGACCTTCTCGACGAAGCGGCCGTCGCGCGGCGAGCGCACGTCGGCAACGACGATCCGGTAGAACGGACGCTTCTTGGCGCCACCGCGGGCAAGACGAATTTTCAATGCCATTTCTATGGTCTCCTGTACTGCGCGCCGCGCTCAGCGGCGAATGGCTTCATGGTGGCGGATCACTTCCCTGACGATGAAGTTCAGGAACTTTTCCGCGAAATCGGGATCAAGGTTTGCGTCCCTGGCAAGTGCGCGCAGGCGCGCGATCTGCCGTTCCTCGCGCGCCGGGTCGGCGGGCGGAAGATCGTGTTGGGCTTTCAGAACGCCGACTTTCTGGGTGCATTTGAACCGCTCGGCGAGCATGTGGACGAGTGCCGCGTCGATATTGTCGATGGAGCCGCGCAGGCGGATGAGCTCGTCCATCGCGGCGGACGCCGGGTCGAGAATCTGGTCGGCGCTGTCGGTCACTTCTTTTTCCCCCGTCCCATGCCCGGCATGCCGCCGAGGCCCGGCAGGCGCGGGCCGCCCAGTCCGCCCAGTCCGCCAAGACCTCCCGGCAGTCCGGGCATCTGGCCCGGCATGCCGCCCGGCAGGTTGCCGGGAAGCTGGCCCGACTGGGCCATGCGTTCGAGTTCCTTCGGGTCGATGTTCGGCATGCCGCCGCCGGCACCGGGCATGCCGAGGCCGCCCATCATCTTGCCGAGCATGCCCTTGCCCTTGCCCATCTGCTTCATCATGTCGGCCATCTGCCGGTGCATCTTCAGCAGCTTGTTGACATCGGCGACATCGACGCCGGAGCCCGTGGCAATGCGCTTCTTGCGGCTGGCCTTGAGCAGGTCGGGCTTGCGCCGCTCCTGCGGTGTCATCGACTGGATGATGGCCACCTGGCGCTTGATCACCCTGTCATCGATATTGGCGCCGTCGAGCTGCTTCTTGAGCTTGCCGACGCCGGGCATCATGCCCATGATTCCGGACATGCCGCCGAGCTTTTCCATCTGGCGGAGCTGGTCGGCCAGGTCCTCCAGGTCGAAATTGCCCTTCTGCATGCGGGCGGCCATCTTGGCCGCCTTTTCCTGGTCGATCTCGCGCGCGGCCTTCTCGACCAGCGAGACGATGTCGCCCATGCCGAGAATGCGGTCGGCGATGCGCGAGGGATGGAACTCCTCCAGCGCGTCCGCCTTTTCGCCGGTGCCCACGAGCTTGACCGGCTTGCCGGTGACCGCGCGCATCGACAGCGCGGCGCCACCGCGCCCGTCGCCGTCCATGCGGGTCAGCACGATGCCGGTGATGCCGACGCGCTCGTCGAAGGATGTCGCGAGGTTGACCGCGTCCTGGCCGGTGAGGCTGTCGGCGACGAGCAGGATCTCGTGCGGCGTCGCCGCCGCCCTGATCTCCGCCATCTCGACCATCAAGGGCTCGTCGATATGCGTCCGGCCGGCGGTGTCGAGCATCACCACGTCGTAGCCGCCGAGCCGCGCCGCGGTCATCGCGCGGCCGGCGATCTGCACCGGCGTCTGGCCGGCGACGATCGGCAGCGTGTCGATGCCGGTCTGCTCGCCGAGCACCTTGAGCTGTTCCTGGGCGGCCGGACGACGGGTGTCGAGCGAGGCCATCAGGACCTTGCGCTTGTCGTTCTTCGTCAGGCGCAGGGCGATCTTGCCGGTCGAGGTCGTCTTGCCCGATCCTTGCAGGCCGACCATCATGATGGCGACCGGGGCGGGCGCGTTGAGGTCGATCGGCTCCGCCTGGCTGCCGAGCATCTCGACGAGCTGGTCGTGAACGATCTTGACGACCTGCTGGCCCGGGGTGACCGACTTCAGCACTTCCTGGCCGACGGCGCGGTTGCGCACCTTGTCGGTGAAGGACTTGACGACGGGAAGCGCCACGTCGGCCTCGATCAGGGCCCGGCGCACCTCGCGCAGCGCTTCGGAGACGTCAGCCTCCGACAGCGCGCCGCGCCGCGTCAGCTTGTCGAGAATGCCACTGAGGCGATCTGACAGACTTTCGAACATGCCGTGGTCCCTTGATCCCCGGGCACAGCCGCCATGGCGGTGCCGTTTCCCCTGAAATGGTGCCGAAACGCGATCACGCAAAGCGGTTTTGCACCCGAGGGCGCAACGCGCTGTCGGGTGTGAACCTCCGGGATCTCTTTACACCTTTACGGGTCCCGGTCGGCGGATGGTCGTGTCGTAACTCTTTCGGAGTTGCCAGCGGCATAGTCGAAAACGGTGCACAAAGTCAAGGATCGCCGGCTGTCTTTTGCCGGATATGCGCGGCGGGAAGCCCTGCCCGGCATATCCGGCTCTTGAAATCGACGGCAGAAGGGAGAAGATGCGGCCTCCGGCAAGCCGGCCGCGCCCTTGCAAAGGTTCGCGGCGGCACGCGCGCCCTCCGCGCATCCCTTTCCCGTCAGGGGCATTCCAACACGCCGGAACCAGGACGCCGTGACATGGATCTCAGAGCTGTTGCGCTGCCGATCGGTCGCCTGCTGATCCTGATTTCGCTGTTCATGACCATTCCCGCCGCCGCCGACCTCATGGCCGGCAATCCGGACTGGACCGCCTTTCTTGCCTCGGCCCTTGTCACGGGGTGCATCGGCTGCGTCGCGACCGCCGCGTTCCTGCGCTCCGCGGGCCGGTTCAACACGCGCGAAACGCTGATGTTCGTCAACGCGGCCTGGGTGACGTTCGGGCTTGCCGGTGCCTTGCCGCTCTGGCTGAGCGGGTTGCAGATCCCGTTCGTCGACGCGTTCTTCGAGGCCACCTCGGGCCTGACGACGACCGGGGCGACGGTGCTGACCGGGCTCGACGCGATGCCGCCGGGCATCCTGCTGTGGCGCTCGCTGCTGCAATGGATCGGAGGCATCGGCATCGTCGTTCTGGGGATCTGGCTGCTGCCCGGCCTGCGGGCCGGCGGGTCGCAGCTGTTTTCGATCGAATCGTCCGAAACCTCGTCGAAGCCCTATGGCCGCTTCGAGCCCTTCATGGTGCGGTTGCTGCTGCTCTACGGCGGTCTGACCTGCGCCAGTGCGCTGCTCTACTATCTGGCGGGCATGTCCTTCTTCCAGGCGGTCAACCATGCGATGACGACCGTCTCCACCGGCGGTTTTTCGACATCCGACAGTTCGCTCGGCCAGTTCGACAGCCTTGCGATCTACTGGATCGCGATCGTCTTCATGACGCTCTCCAGCCTGCCCTTCCTGTTCCTGATCACCCTGGTCGAACGCCGGATCTGGCGCGATGCGGAGCAGGTTTCCTTCTTCCTGCGCCTCGTTGCCGCCTTCAGCCTGTGCGCCTTTGTCGCGCTGCACCTGCACGATACGGGCATGCCGTTCCACCACCTCACCCTGTCGGTGTTCCACGTCGTTTCGGTGGTGACGACGACCGGATATGCGGCGGGCGACTACCTGCAGTGGGGCAACCTGGCGATCGTCCTGTTCTTCCTGCTGACCTTTTTCGGCGGCTGCAGCGGCTCCACCTCCGGCGGCTTCAAGGCCTTCCGGATGCTGTTGCTGATCACCTATGTCCGCGTGCTCCTGAAGGGCATGGTGCGGCCGCACCGGGTGGCGGAGGCACGCTATGGCGGCACGGCGGTCAGCGCCTCGGTGATCGAGGGCGTCTTGATCTTCGCCCTGCTCTACACAATGACCTTCGCCGGTTTCGCGCTGGTCTATGCGCTGGCCGGGCTCGATATCGAAACCGCGCTCAGCGCCTCGATCACGGCGCTTGCCAATGTCGGTCCCGGCGTTGGCGACGTGATCGGCCCGGCGGGCACGTTCCAGTCGCTGCCCGAGCTGGTGAAGGCGCTGCTTGCCGTGGAGATGGTGCTCGGGAGGCTCGAGATCCTGGCGGGCATCATCCTGCTGACGCCGGATTTCTGGACCGAGCGCTAGTTTCAGGATCAGGCGTCTGGATCAGGGGCGCGGGCGGGAGCCGAAGATCGCCGAGCCGACGCGCACATGGGTCGCGCCGAGGCGGATGGCGCCTTCGAAATCCGCCGACATGCCCATCGACAGTCCGGCAAGACCGTTGCGCGCGGCGATCTTCGCCAGCAGCGCGAAATGCGGGCCGGGCGTGTCGTCCACCGGGGGGATGCACATGAGCCCGGCCACATCGAGACCGAGCTCGTCCCGGCAGAAGGCGACGAAGTCGTCGGTCTCATGCGGCGCGATGCCGGCCTTTTGCGGCTCCTCGCCGGTGTTCACCTGGACGAAGAAGCGCAGCGCGCGGTCCTGGGCCTTGCATTCGGCCGCCAGCGCCCGGGCGATCTTCTCCCGGTCGAGCGTATGGATCACGTCGAACAGCGCCACGGCATCCTTCGCCTTGTTGGATTGCAGCGGGCCGATCAGATGGAGTTCGACGTCGGGAAACGCGGCGCGCAGCTCCGGCCACTTGCCTTGCGCCTCCTGCACGCGGTTCTCGCCGAAGACGCACTGACCGGCGTCGAGCACGGGACGGATCTCGCCGGCATCGAAGGTCTTGGAGACCGCGATGAGCGTGGTCGACCCGGCAGGCCGCCCGGCGTCCGCCCCGGCCCGGGCCACCGCCTCCCGGATGTCGGCAAGGCGGCTGGCCGCATCGCTTTCGGACGATGCCCGGACGGGGGCCGTCGGGGATGTGGCTTTGTCGGTCGCGGACATGGGGTTCCTCGGAGAGCTTCTGCTTCGGTCCTTCCCGATACCCTTTTGCCGGGCGCGGGGGCAAGGGGGCCATGCGGCCCCGGCCGGCGGCAATGGCACGGGCGGGATGCCTTGCAGGTTGACCGCAAGGCGGATTTCTGGTGACAGTCGCGCCACGTTATTCCTGCAATGGTCACGAGAAAAGCAATCACAATCATGGCGACGGAGCGCTACAACGCCCGCGAGGCGGAAAGCCGCTGGCAGAAGGTCTGGGACGAGACGGACGTCTTTGCGACACGCAACGAGGATCCGCGTCCGAAATACTATGTGCTCGAGATGTTCCCCTATCCTTCGGGCCGCATCCACATGGGCCATGTGCGCAACTACGCGATGGGCGATGTCGTGGCGCGCTACAAGCGCGCCCGCGGCTTCAACGTGCTGCACCCGATGGGCTGGGACGCCTTCGGCATGCCGGCGGAAAATGCCGCCATGCAGAACAAGGTGCATCCGCGCGACTGGACCTACCAGAACATCGCGACGATGCGCGGCCAGCTGAAGATCATGGGGCTTTCGCTCGACTGGGCGCGCGAGTTCGCGACCTGCGACGTCGAGTACTACACCCAGCAGCAGCACCTGTTCCTCGACTTCCTGCAAGCGGGTCTTGCCTATCGCAAGAACTCCAAGGTCAACTGGGACCCGGTCGACATGACCGTGCTCGCCAACGAGCAGGTCATTGACGGCCGTGGCTGGCGCTCCGGCGCCCCGGTCGAGCAGCGCGAACTGACCCAGTGGTTCTTCAAGATTTCCGACTGGTCGGAGGAACTGCTCACCGCCATCGACACGCTCGACCGCTGGCCGGACAAGGTCCGCCTGATGCAGAAGAACTGGATCGGCCGGTCCGAGGGGCTGCGCGTGCGCTTCGCCTTTTCGACCCCGGCGCCGACGGGCGATACGGCGCTGGAGATCTTCACCACGCGGCCTGACACGCTGTTCGGCGCGTCCTTCATGGGACTGTCGCCGGACCACCCGATCTCGCTCAAGCTGGCCGAGACCAATCCGAAGCTGGCCGCCTTCATCGAGGATTGCCGTCGCACCGGCACCTCGGCGGAAGCCATCGAGACGGCGGAGAAGGTCGGCGTCGACACGGGCCTGACGGTGACGCATCCGCTCGACCCGTCGATCACCCTGCCGGTCTATGTGGCGAACTTCATCCTGATGGACTACGGCACGGGCGCGATCTTCGCCTGCCCGGCCCATGACCAGCGCGATCTGGACTTCGCCCGAAAGTACCATCTGCCGGTGCGCCCGGTGGTGCTGCCGGCGGGTGCGGATCCGGAAACCTACGAGATCCGCGACGAGGCCTATACGGACGACGGCACGATCTACAATTCGGACTTCATGAACGGATTGCCGATCGCGGACGCGAAGGAGGCGGTCGCCGCGCGGCTCGAGGCGACGATGCTCGACGGCCGCCCGCAGGCCGAACGGCAGGTCAACTACCGCCTGCGCGACTGGGGCATCTCGCGCCAGCGCTACTGGGGGTGCCCGATCCCGGTCATCCATTGCGAGGATTGCGGCGTCGTGCCGGTGCCGGTCGCGGACCTGCCCGTGCAGCTTCCCGACGACATCGACTTCGACAAGCCGGGCAACCCGCTCGATCGTCATCCGACCTGGCGCAACGTTGCCTGCCCGAGCTGCGGCAAGCCGGCGCGGCGCGAGACCGACACGATGGACACGTTCGTCGATTCGTCCTGGTATTTCGCCCGCTTCACGGACCCGAAGGCGGCGACGCCGACCGACAAGGCGGTGGCCGATGCGTGGCTGCCGGTCGACCAGTATATCGGCGGCATCGAGCACGCGATCCTGCATCTGCTCTATTCGCGCTTCTTTGCCAGGGCGATGAGCGTCACCGGGCATCTCGGCGTCAAGGAGCCGTTCCGCGGCCTGTTCACGCAGGGCATGGTGACGCACGAGACCTACAAGGCGCCGGGCGGCGACTGGGTGTCGCCGGCGGAAGTGCGGATCGACGGCGACGGCGAAACGCGCAAGGCTTTCCTGCTGGAGGGCGGCGCCGAGGTCGCGATCGGCTCGATCGAGAAAATGTCGAAGTCGAAGAAGAACACCGTCGATCCGACCGACATCATCGAGACCTACGGCGCCGACACCGCGCGCTGGTTCATGCTCTCGGACAGCCCGCCGGAGCGCGACGTGCAGTGGACCGAGGACGGTGTGCAGGGTGCCTGGCGCTTCATGCAGCGTGTCTGGCGGCTCGTCGGGGATATCGCGGACAGTGTGCCTGAAACGGCCCGGCCGGACGCGTTCGGCGAGGCGGCGACGGCGCTGCGCCGGGCAACGCACAAGGCCTGTGCGAGCGTATCCGCCGACATCGAGGGGCTTTCCTTCAACCGCGCCGTGGCCCGCATCTACGAGCTGGTCAACACCTTGTCGAGAGCCCAGCAGGCCGATGTGCCGGCTGGCGCACAGGGCGACGACATGCGCTTCGCCCTGCGTGAGGGGATCGGGTACCTGGTGCAGATGATCGCGCCGATGGCGCCGCACCTGGCGGAGGAGTGCTGGACGGTGCTCGGCCGCGAGGGGTTGCTTGCCAATGCGCCGTGGCCGACGGTCGAGGAAGAGCTGCTGGTCGAGGCGACCGTGACCCTGCCGGTCCAGGTCAACGGCAAGAAGCGGGCCGACCTGACAATCGCACGCGAGGCTTCCAAAGAGGAGGTCGAAGCGGCTACGCTTCAGCTCGACGCCGTGCAGCGCGCTCTGGACGGCAAGCCTGCCCGCAAGATCATCGTTGTGCCGCAAAGGATCGTGAATGTCGTCGCCTGATCATCCGACATCGCAGCCCGCCACGCGGCGCGCGCTTCTCATTTTGGCCCTCGGCGCGGCGCTTGTCGCCGGCGCCTGCCAGGTCCGCCCGCTCTACGGAACGGTCGGCGGAGCCGCCGGCACGCCTGCCGTTGCGGAGGAACTCGCGGCGATCGACATCGACACGGTCGAGGGCACGTCGGATGAGGATCTCGAGCGCGTCGGCCAGGTGCTGCGCAACGAGCTCATCTTCGGCTTCCGGAGGGGCCGCGAGGCGGCGACGCCGCGCTACCGGTTGAAAATCATCATCGACCGGCCCTTGAACGAGGTCGGCGTCGAGCGGTTGGCTGACGTGCCGTCCGCCTATTCCGTGACGGTCAACGCGAGCTACGTGCTCAGCGAGATCGGCACCGGGCGAACGGTGATGACCGGCCGCGCCTTCGGCTCGGCTTCCTTCGACTTCTCCAGCCAGCGGTTTGCCAACCTGCGCGCCGAGCGCGATGCCGAGGACCGGGCGGCGAAGGTCGTGGCTGGCAATATCCAGACGCGGCTGGCCGGCTTCTTCGCCTCGCAAGGCTGAACCATGGTCGCGCTGAAGGCTGGCGAGGTCGACCGTTTCATCGCCGAACCGCCGGCCGGCGTGGCGCTGGTGCTGGTCTTCGGCCCGGACACCGGCCTTGTGTCCGAGCGTGCCCGCACGCTGGTCGACAAGGCATCGGGAGGCGTCGACGATCCCTTCTCCCTGGTGCGCCTCGATGCGGCGGACGTGGTCTCCGACCCGGCCCGGCTGATCGACGAGGCCTCGACGGTGCCGCTCTTCGGCGGCCGCCGCGTCGTCTGGCTGCGGGACGGGGCGGGCAAGAACCTGGCGCCGGCCGTCGACCCGTTGTTCGGCGAGGTCCGGGCGGAAAACGCGCTGGTGGTGATCGAGGCGGGCGACCTGAAGAAGGGCGTCGGCCTGCGCAAGAAGTTCGAGAACGACCGCTCGGCCGTGGCCATTGCCTGTTACGCCGACGAGGCGCGCGATCTGGAACGGATCATCGACGGGGAGCTTCGCGAGGCCGGGCTTGCCATCACGCGCGAGGCGCGGCAGCTGCTGATGGGGCTGCTTGGCGCCGATCGGCTGGCGAGCCGCGGCGAAGTGCGCAAGCTCTGTCTTTATGCGCTCGGGCGGGAGCGGATCGAGGTGGCCGACGTCGAGGCGGTGATCGGCGATGCCTCTGCCTTTGCCGTTGACGAACTGATCGACGCGGCAGCGCTCGGCGACCTTGCGACGCTCGACCACGGGCTGGAACGGCTCGAGGCGGGCGGCCAGCGCGCCGACATGATCGCCTCCGCGGCGCTGCGCCATTTCCAGTTTCTCGCCCGCGCAAGGGCCGAGGCCGATCGCGGCCTGTCCGCGGCACGGGTCATCGAGCAGGCCCGTCCGCCGGTCTTCTACAAGCGCCGCGACGCGGTCATCCGCCAGGTGTCGCTGTGGTCCGGCGAGGATCTGGCCAGGGCCGGCGAGCGGCTCGGCGGGGCGGTCGCCTCCGCGCGCAAGGCCCCGGTGCTCGCCACGGCCCTTGTCGGGGACGTGCTGCTGACGCTCGGACGCGTCGCGCGCGCCCGCCAGCAGCGCCGCTGACCGGATCCTTCAGCCGTCGTTTCCGGGAACCTTGCGCCCCGTGCGCATGATCGGGCCGCCATGCTTG